>NZ_CP097349.1:0-636250 GCF_023516215.1 Cytobacillus pseudoceanisediminis
ATTCCATTTATCTACCAGGCAAGAAAGCCAATGGGCAGGGCCGAAGAGCCCTATCAGAGATGGGGCTGAGAAAAGAAGAAACAGTTGTGATTGGTGATCAATTGCTGACTGACGTCCTGGGGGAAACA
Source organism: Cytobacillus pseudoceanisediminis (assembly GCF_023516215.1). NCBI lineage: Bacteria > Bacillati > Bacillota > Bacilli > Caryophanales > Bacillaceae > Cytobacillus > Cytobacillus pseudoceanisediminis. Next base: position 129 of record NZ_CP097349.1, read on the forward strand.
GAAGCGGCTTCCATACTATTTTGGTCGTGCCTGTCGCTCAGACTGACGGATTTTTTACAAAATTTAACCGGCTTGTGGAAAGACGAATATTAAATTGGTTCAGAAAAAAGGGAATGATTCAGTGGGAGGATTAAGAAGTGAGTGAAGAACAATTTGTTTGCATAGGCTGTGGAGTAAAAGTTCAAACAGAAAATCCTGATGAGCTGGGCTATGCTCCTCATTCAGCTCTGCAGAAGGAAACGATTATTTGCCAGCGCTGTTTTAGGCTGAAACATTATAATGAAGTTCAGGATGTAAGCTTGACGGATGATGATTTTCTTAAGATCCTGAATGAAATTGGACAAAGTGATGCACTTATCGTGAAGATTGTGGACATCTTTGATTTTAACGGGAGCTGGCTTCCTGGGCTCCACCGTTTTGTAGGCAACAATAAAATCCTGCTTGTAGGAAACAAAGTTGACCTTCTTCCAAAGTCGGTGAAAACAAACAAGCTGATTAACTGGATGAAGCAGGAATCAAAACAGTTGGGACTGAAACCGGAAGAAGTCTATCTGGCAAGTGCTGCGAAAGGGTACTCCATTAACGAGATTGCAGCAGCTATCGACCATTACCGGGAAGGAAAAGACGTGTATGTAGTAGGGTGTACAAATGTAGGTAAATCCACATTCATCAATCGTATATTAAAGGAAGTAACAGGTGAGGGCGATGTCATCACAACTTCCCACTTTCCTGGCACAACCCTTGATATTATCGAAATACCTTTATCTGACGGAAAAGCTTTAGTAGATACGCCAGGTATAATAAACCATCATCAAATGGCCCATTATGTAGATAAAAGGGACTTAAAGGTTATAACACCTAAAAAGGAAATAAAGCCTAAGGTTTACCAGCTGAATGAAGCGCAGACTCTGTTCTTTGGCGGACTGGCAAGGTTTGATTACATTGCCGGGGGCCGACGTTCATTTGTTTGCCATTTCTCCAATGAACTAACTATTCACCGCACCAAAACTGAAAAGGCCGATGAGCTGTATCGGAATCATGCGGGAGAGATGCTCACACCGCCAAGGGAGGAACAAATGGAAACCTTCCCGGAGCTTGTGAAACATGAATTCACAATAAAAGAACCAAAAACAGATATAGTATTTTCAGGGCTTGGCTGGATTACAGTAAATGAAGCCGGGGCCAAGGTAGCTGCATATGTTCCTAAAGGTGTCCATGCCATGATAAGGAAGTCTTTAATTTAGGCTGTGAACCTGCAGCTGCTTACGCTTTTCAAAAGGGGTGAGGAATTTTGAAAAAGCTGTTTGGGGTGATTGGGGATCCGATTTCCCATTCAATGTCCCCCGCTATGCACAATGATCTATTTGCCGCTTACAGTCTTGATGCACATTATCAGGCATTCCATATATCAAGGGAAAATCTGACGGATGCTATTATAGGGTTCAGGGCAATGGGCATTGCGGGATTTAATGTTACAGTACCGCATAAGGAGGCTATCATCCCTCTTTTAGATGAACTGGATCCCCTGGCAGAGGCTATTGGAGCAGTTAATACAGTAGTCAATCAAACCGGAAAGCTAATAGGCTATAATACGGATGGGAGCGGGTATGTAAAAGGCCTGCTGAATCAAAAACAATCAATTAAAGACAAGAAAGTGCTCATAGTGGGGGCGGGCGGAGCTGCAAGAGCCATTTATTTTACAATTGCCAAAGAAGGTCCTGAGCTTCTGGATATTTGCAATCGGACTCCAAAGAGGGCGGAACAAATTATAAATGATTGCCCTTTCCGTGTCCCGGCGCGAGTGCTGAGCAGACCGGACGCAGAAGGAAGCCTCGAGACATACGATCTAATAGTTCAGACTACATCGATAGGGATGCATCCGGAAATTGGCCAAAGCCCGCTTTCAGTACATAAGCTTAAGCCTGGAGCCTTTGTCAGTGATATCATATACAACCCGCTTGAAACAAAGCTTCTGACTGAGGCTGCTGAAAAGGGTGCGGGAATTCAGAATGGAATCGATATGTTTGTATATCAGGGTGCACTTGCTTTCGAGATGTGGACTGGTATTGGACCTGACATTGAAAGAATGAGACATAAAGTTTTAAATCAGCTGGGAGGATTATCATGCTAACAGGAAAGCAAAAACGTTTTTTACGATCAAAAGCCCACCATTTAAACCCGATTTTCCAAGTAGGAAAGGGCGGGGTAAATGAAAATATGATTAAACAAGTTGGAGAAGCACTGGAAGCCCGTGAATTATTAAAGGTTTCAGTCCTTCAAAACTGTGAAGAAGACAGGGATACGGCGCAGCAGCTGTCAAAAGGTACAAAGGCTGATGTTGTACAAATCATCGGGAATATAATTGTTTTATATAAAGAATCGAAAGAAAACAAACAAATCGACTTGCCGTAAATTTCTTCAGCATAAAACTGGAAAGCATGGAGGAGTGTAAATGGAAAAGGTAGGCATACTTGGAGGGACCTTTAATCCGCCTCATTTAGGCCATCTCATTATCGCGAATGAGGTAATGTCTTCTCATGGTTTGGATGAAATCTGGTTTATGCCGAACCATGAACCTCCCCATAAAAAGCGGTCTGATAATGTGAGCAGCGGTGATCGTACAGAAATGCTGAAACTGGCATTGCAGAGCCATCCCGGCTTTAAATTGCAATTGATTGAGCTGGAGCGCGATGGTCCTTCATTTACCTACGATACAATCAGGATTTTGAAGGAAAACTATCCTCAAAAGCAATTTTATTTTATTATTGGAGCTGACATGGTTGAGTATCTGCCCAAGTGGCATAACATTGACAAACTTCTTGAATTGATTACCTTTATAGGAGTGAGGCGGCCATCTTACAATCTGCAGACTCCGTATCCGATTCTTTATGCTGACGTTCCTGAAATGGGGATATCCTCGAGTATGATCAGAAGCCGTGTAAAGGAAGGCGGAACTATTCGCTATCTGGTACCGGATGCTATACGGAGTTATATAAAGGAGAATCATTTATATGAATCGTGAACAGGCTCTTGCAATTGTAAAGGAACAGCTGACTGAACATCGCTACCTTCATACAGTAGGAGTGATGGAAACAGCCATTAACCTTGCAGCGAAATATGGTGCTGATACAAAGAAAGCGGAACTGGCGGCTATTTTTCATGATTATGCTAAGTTTCGCCCTAAGGAAGAGATGAGGGAAATTATCATTAAGGAAGGAATGCCAAGTGAGCTTTTGGAGTACAATAGTGAACTTTGGCATGCTCCCGTCGGTGCTTTTCTGACGGAGAAGGAAGCAGGAATTAATGATAAAGAGGTTTTGGATGCTATAAGGTACCATACTTCCGGCAGGCCGGGAATGGTGCTTCTTGAAAAGATCATATATCTTGCGGATTATATTGAACCTGGAAGGCACTTTCCAGGTGTTGGTGAAGTGCGTGATTTAGCGGAGACAAATCTGAACAAAGCCTTAATCAAGGCCGTCCAAAATACCATCATGTTTTTAATGAAAAAAGGGCAGCCGGTTTTTCCAGCGTCCTTTCAAACTTATAATGACCTTGTAATGAATAAGGAGGACTGATTAGATGAATGAAAATACATTGCTGATGACAGCAGTTAAAGCAGCAGACGATAAACGGGCAGAAGATATAACAGTACTTAATATGAAAGGCATTTCTCTGATTTCGGACTACTTTGTAATTTGCCACGGCAACTCAGATAAACAAGTTCAGGCCATTGCTCGGGAAATGAAAGAAAAATCTGAAGAACACGGGTTTGCTGTTAAAAGGATGGAAGGTTTTGATGAAGCAAGGTGGATTCTAGTCGATATGGGTGATATAGTTGCTCATATTTTCCATAAGGATGAAAGAAGCTACTATAATCTGGAAAGACTTTGGGGCGATGCACCGGTCGAGAACGTTCAGGGCATGCTTAACCAATGAGCTACGGAAAGTTCGCTTATCTCTATGACAGGCTAATGGAAGATGTTCCTTATGACAGCTGGATTAAATTGGTCAATGAAAAGCATGCGGAATTTAATGTGCCCGGAAAAAAACTGCTGGACCTTGCCTGCGGCACAGGCCAGCTTTCTATAAGGCTAAGTAAACAGGGGTATGATGTTACTGGTGTGGACTTATCAGAGGATATGCTGGCTGTTGCACAGGCAAAGGCAGAACAGAACGGTCTGCAAATCCCCTTTTACCTGCAAAACATGGCTGAACTTGAAGGATTCAGTGAATTTGACATTATTGGCATTTTTTGTGATTCTTTAAATTATCTGAAGACGGAATCAGAGGTGAAGGACACCTTCATGAGGGCCCGCGCCCATTTGAAAAGGGATGGTCTTTTTATATTTGATGTTCACTCCATTTATAAAATCATGCAGATATTTATGAACCAGACATTTGCTGAAAATGATGAGGAAATTTCATATATCTGGCACAGCTATCAGGGTGAATATCCTAATTCTGTGGAGCATGATCTTTCATTTTTTGTCCTGGAAGAAGAAACCGGAAAGTATGACCGCTATGACGAACTTCACTTCCAGCGTACGTATCCTATTGATCAATATGAAAATTGGCTTAGAGAATGCGGATTTGAACTGCTAGACATTTCAGCAGATTTTGAAGAGGGCCCTCCAGGCAGTCAGGCTGAAAGAATCATTTTTATTGCAAAGAAAAGGAACTAATATATATTACAGCCGGACTGTGAAGCAATCCGGCTGTTTTTTAGAAAAAGAAGGATTCTTTCCATTAACATCGAATAGCTAATGGAGAGAATACTGTTTCTTTACCTCAATAAGATCTTCGTCATACTTGGAATGTGTTGCCTGGAATAAGTGCTCAAATACTGTGCCAAGCTCGCTTTCAAGAATCTTAATTCCCTCTCCTGTAATTCCTCCTTTGACGCATACCTTCTCCTGTAATGTCGGCAATGTATAAAATCCCTTTTTCAGTAAATCCCCAAGTCCGATCAGCATCTCTCCTGCAAGCTTTGTGGCTGTTTCTTTATCAATCTCCGTTTCTGCAACTGCCGCGTTGATGAAGCGCTGTGTCAAATAGCTGAAAAAGGCAGGTCCGCAGCTGACAATATCTGAAGAAACCCGTGTAATATTTTCCTCGATAAAGACAGGCGTGGAGATGCTTTCAAAAAGCTTATGAAGTATCCCTTTCCAATGCTCGCTGCACTGTTCACCGAATGATAAAAGCGAAACCCCCGATAAGGCCCGATTTGTTATGCTTGGAATCGTCCTGGCTGCTGAACAGGGCAGAATAGATTCAAGCTGTTTTACACTAATAGGGCTGGTTATTGAAACTACACATTTATCTTTTGACAGGGACGGCAAAATATCCTGAACGACATTATACACATCATGAGGCTTTACACAAATGAAGATAAGTGAAGAACGATGTGCGGCCTCTCTTGCGTTATTTACAACTGTAATATCCGGATGAGTTTCCTTTATATCCATCGCTTTTGCCGCTGTCCGATTGGTAATTGTCATGGAGGATGGGGAAACGGTTCCGCCATCGAGGAAAGCCTCGGTCAGTATTCTCCCCATGTTACCTGTGCCAATTATACCGATTTTCATTGCTTTATCCCTCCTTCAAAAGCAAGCTCTCTCATATAACGATATGTATCAAAAACACATTTATTCCAAAAAGAAAGGATTGATCCTTAATGGCTCAATGGATAAAAACACATAAAATTTACGCTTTAGGAGCCGCCATTGCACTGGCTGCCTTCCTCTATTATTTTTTCATGCCTGTTCAAGAGGCTGAATTATTGCCTGAGATTGAACAGACAGTTCAATTAAATGAAAAGGAAGATGATGATAAAGAAATGGAAACAGAAGGTGATGAACAGGCGGAACAGATGCCACAGCCAATGAAGGCAGATATTAAAGGAGCTGTACAAAAGCCGGGAGTATACGAAGCGGCAGAAGGTGACAGGGTGATAGACCTTCTGGAAAAAGCAGGCGGACTGACAGATAAAGCAGATGGAACCAAAATCAATTTTGCCCTCAATATTACGGATGAAATGGTCATATATGTTCCAGAAAAGGGTGAAATTCTCGAGGAGGCCACGGTCGAAGATGGAAAGGCGAGAGGCCAGCAGGATAATGGAAAGATAAATTTAAACCAAGCCAATGAATCAGAACTGCAGATGCTGCCGGGAATCGGCCCATCTAAGGCCGCAGCCATAATTGAACATCGCGAGACAAATGGACCCTTTAAGGATGTTGCAGACTTGAAATTAATATCAGGGATAGGAGAGAAAACCTTTGAAAAACTCAAAGAACATATTAGTGTAAAATAATTTCATTCCATTGACCTTAGCGAGCATGAGGCTTACACTTATTTAGAGAAAAAGCTTGTTTTTGAATTAAGGGCATATACGCCTGTGCAAAAGACGGAAGGGGAGAGACTGCAAGATGGATCGGATTTCCTGGAACCAATATTTTATGGCGCAAAGCCATTTGCTTGCTTTGAGGAGCACTTGTACAAGGCTTGCGGTAGGCGCAACCATTGTAAGGGATAAGAGGATCATTGCCGGAGGCTATAATGGATCGATTGCGGGCGGTGAACATTGTATTGATGAAGGCTGCTATGTTATTGATAACCATTGTGTCAGAACCATTCATGCGGAAATGAATGCGATTTTGCAGTGTGCAAAATTCGGGGTACCTACAACTGATGCGGAAATATATGTAACTCATTTTCCATGCCTCCAATGCTGCAAAGCGATCATACAGGCGGGAATTAAAACTGTTTATTACGCACAGGATTATAAAAATCACCCATTTGGAATTGAGCTCTTTGAAAAGGCTGGAGTGAAAACAGTACAGGTAATAGCAGAAAAAGTGTCCTTTGATGACAGCAAACAAGAAAAACATGATTTTATAGAAGAATTAATAAATGAGCTTGAAAAAAGCGGAAAAGATAGGGACTTGGTGAAAAGCTATAAAGAAACAAAGGACAAGCTTTTCGAGAAATAAAACATTCAAGGAGTAACACCTGAAATGAAGGTCTTACTCCTTCTAAAAAAATAAAGGAGCAAATGATATGAAAGGCAGATGGATCTATGCGGCTGCTGCCTCATTGCTGGGAATTTTGACATCTTTTTTTCATCCGGCTATTGCTATCGTTATTTTTCTTCTGACTTTTTTCCTCTTAAAAAGAAATATTTTATCATCCTATAACGCTGCCATTATGATAGTGATTTTCCTTGCCTTTATCATGCGCAGTGAATTTGCATCCGAACACAACAGGACAAGCCTTTCCGGAAATGAGAGCGAGTTCGAAGTAACAATGAAAGAATCTGCAAAAATAGATGGAGATCTTCTTACAGTCTTCATTGAATTAGCAGATAAAAAAGAAAAGCTGGCAGCCAGGTATAAAATTAAATCCGAAGCAGAAAAAAGACCCTTACAGACAACCTGGGAACAGGTATGACATGCCGGGTAAATGGCACCTTACAGACCCCTCCAACATCCACCAATCCTAATTCCTTCAGCTATCAGGAATATCTAAACCACAACAGCATCTTTTGGATCCTCGAAATGGAACAGTTAAACCTCTCTGATTGCAGTTACCGTAAAAGCAGCCTTGTATTAACCATTTTAAAAATAAGAGAAACGGGAATTAATTATCTCCTGGACCATTTTCCTGAACAATCAGCTCCACTGGCTATTGCCCTTATATTCGGCGAACGTAATTTTATTGATCAGGCTACTATTGCTTCTTATCAGAAAATCGGAATTATCCATTTGCTTGCGATATCCGGCCTTCATGTAGGTATGCTAGCTGGGATGTTCTTTCTTGCTGGTGTACGTGCCGGAATCACCAGAGAAAAAATGACCAGCATCTTATTATTGGTTTTGCCTTTATATGCCATCCTGACAGGGGCAGCACCATCTGTTCTGCGGGCTGTGTTTATGATGCTTGTGGTTTTGCTCGCAAAGAAGCTGAAGGCACCTATTCAATTAGCTGATGTTATCTCTATTGTGTTTATTGGCTACCTTTTTATCTCTCCTTATATCATCTATAATGCCGGGTTTCAGCTGTCGTTTGCTGTCGCCCTATCGCTTATTCTCTCAGCTCCCATCATCCTCAAAAGATTTTCTGAATCATACGCTGCTATCCTGGCAGTTTCTTTTGTTTGCCAGATGGCTGCCATTCCGATCCTTCTGTGGCATTTTTATGAGGTATCGATTATTTCCATAATTGCCAATCTGATTTTTGTGCCTTTATATTCTTTCATAATCCTTCCGGTGGTGTTGATTCTCTTCATTTTTGATTTATTAACAGGGGGAAAGCAGTTTTATTGCTCAATGTATTTGAAAGACTTATCAGTTTTCTAAATTGGATTGCTGAATTGCTTTCGGCTATTCCTAACTCGACCCTTGTTCTTGGCAGGCCATCCCTGATTATGCTGATCGTCTATCTGCTCCTGATTCCCGCATTCTTTGCAGGCTGGGAAAGGTCAAAAAATAAAAAGGCTCTTATCAGGAGCGGTTTGCTTCCAATCCTTGCCATACTAATTCAGTACTTGTCGAATGTGTTTACTCCTGCCGGTGAAATTACATTTATAGATGTTGGACAGGGTGACAGCATTCTGATAAAGCTTCCATATGGAAGAGGGAATTATCTGATAGATGCAGGAGGCACGCTTATGTTTGACACTGAGGATTGGAGGGTGAGAAGTGATCCTTATGAAACAGGAAAGGATACAGTAGTGCCTTTTCTGAAAAGCAAAGGGATCAGTAAAATAGATAAGTTTTTTTGACTCACGGGGATATGGATCATATTGGAGGAGCATCAGCTGTGATTAGGGAAATGAGGGTAAAGTCTGTTGTGTTTTCGCAGGAAGCGGAAATTTCAGAGGCTGAAAAGGATTTGATTGTTCAGGCTAAATTAAAAAAAGCAATATTGTATTCACTAAAGCTGGAGATAACTGGTCAAAAGGAGATTCCGTATTTCAAGTTTTGTCTCCATTTGGAGATCGGATGGGGGACGTGTATACAGGGAAAAATGATAGCTCTATTGTCCTTTTTGCCAAAGTGGGTGGCCTTAACTGGCTGTTTACCGGAGATTTGGAGGAAACGGGGGAAAGTCAGCTTATAAAAGCTTATCCCAATTTGAAAATTGATGTTTTAAAGATTGCACATCATGGAAGCAAAACCTCCACAACAGAATCATTTCTGGCTGCTGTTAAGCCGAGAATTGCCGTTATTTCTGCAGGCAGAAACAACAGGTATGGGCATCCTCATAATGATGTAACGGGCAGGCTTAAAGACATTAATGTGCATGTTCTGAGAACCGATAAGCAAGGGGCGGTTAACTATGTTTTTAAAGGAAATTCAGGAACCTTTTCCGTTCAGCATCCATAGTATATGTTAGAAATGCTTCAGCTCCCTTTCCATACTCTCAATGCCTATTATCACTTACAGCCACAAAAAAAGAGACTGCTGAGGCAGCCTCGATGTGTCAGAGGTATGACACAATTACTTACTTTATGTAGCCATTAAGCTCCTAAAAATTTAATGACTGTTGCAATAACAAATAACGTTGCGAAGAAACCGAATGATACGATGAATCCTACTCCAGAGTCGATGGCATCATTACGTTTGCTTTGGACGTTCTTTTCAAATTCGTTCACAGTCTACCCCTCCTATTTCCTTATATAGTATAAGTCATTCAAATAAAAAAATCTAGAGTTCCCTGCCCTTTTCCTGCAATAGCAGGAGTTGTCACAAATATGCCGGCACATCAAGGGGAAAATAATAGAACAAAGGTGCACCGCAGCTTCCTGAGTATCCCGGCCTCAGGCGGCAGCGTTCTATATAGATTGGAAATTGGCGTTCTTCCGGGCGCCAATTTCTTATGTCTTGTCAAATTGGCATTGGTTCTTTAGGATATATAGTGAACATGCAATCAGCGGGATAGGGGCTTTATCCCTGCCCGTTAGACTGCAATAAAGTGAATATAATGTAAGGCGAACGGAGAGAAAGAAATTGGTTTTTAATATTTGGAAGCAGATAAAAGCGAAAAGTTTTGCTCCTATTTACTTATTATATGGAACAGAACCTTATCTTATAAACGAAACGAAGCAGCTTCTGATCAACAATGTGCTAAGCGAAGATGAAGCTGATTTTAATTTATCCTCTTATGACCTTGAGGAAACCCCAATCGATACAGCCCTTGAAGATGCGGAGACATTTCCGTTTATGGGGGAAAGAAGACTGATCTTTTTACATAACCCAGTTTTTTTAACATCAGAAAAATCGAAGGCTAAACAGGAGCATAATCTGTCAAAGCTGGAAGCCTATATGAAAGAGCCTGCCCCGTATTCAGTGGTGGTATTTTCCTCAACTGCAGAAAAGCTGGATGACCGGAAAAAAATAACTAAACAATTGAAAAAAACGGCTGCAATCCTTGAAGCAAAGAAACTAAATGAAGGAGAATTGAAAGCCTGGATCAGGGAACGCGCAGCACTTAATGGCGTGCAGATTGATGAATCGGCAGTTGAGCTAATATTGACATTGGCAGGCACCAACCTATTTATCTTGACAAACGAGATCGATAAATTAGCTTTATATGCGAATGACACGAAGCGAATCGATGAACAAATGGCAGAGAAAATGGTATCAAGGTCATTGGAGCAAAACATTTTTTCCCTTGTAGACAAAGTTGTTCACCGCAAAATAGAAGAAGCCCTGAGAATTTATTATGATTTATTAAAGCAAAATGAAGAACCCATTAAGATTTTATCTGTTATTACAGGGCAGTTCAGATTGATTTATCAGGTGAAGGAGCTTGCGAGAAGAGGCTACGGCCAGCAGCAGATTGCCGGCTACTTAAAGATTCATCCTTTCCGGGTGAAACTTGCAGCTGGACAGGCGCAGATGTTTGCAGACGAAGAACTTGCAGCGATTATAAGCTTGCTTGCTGATGCAGATTACCAAATGAAAACTGGAGGCATGAATAAAACCATGCTGATTGAAATGTTCCTGTTTCGTCTGCAAAGTCAGGCTCTCAGAAAAAATCCATAAAGAAATAACGTTTCTGCCTCCGGCACCTTGAGTGTTGAGACAAAATTAGTAATTCTGATTACGTAAAAAAGCGGTCCAACTGGACCGCTTTTTTACGTAAAATAAAAGGCTATCCCTTAAGATAGCCGATATCTTCAAACATTAAGCGTTTAAAGAGTTCATTTTTTTCATTAAACGAGACTTTTTACGGGCAGCAGCATTTTTGTGGATAAGACCTTTTGCAGCAGCTTTGTCTAGTTTACGAGCAGCATCAGCGAAAGATTCAGTTGCAGCAGCAGCATCGTTGTTTACGACTGCAGCATCAACCTTCTTTACAGCTGTACGCATTGCTGATTTAACTGTAGCGTTATGAGCGTTGCGAGCTTCGCTAGTTTTAACACGCTTAATAGCAGATTTAATGTTTGGCATTCCATTCACCTCCTGAAAAAGCATCGAGATTCTATAACTCGACATTCACATTCATTAACAATAATTAAGAACAAGTGATATTTTATCAAACACGGGGGCATAATGCAATACTCTGTAATCAAAATTGCTGGAGGCGATTCTGCATGTTTTTGGACTTTAAAGGCAATGATAGTATATATCCGAATTTTAGTATAATGTGTGTTATTTTCCAATAGCTGAGAATGTGAGGGATAAATATGAAGGAATCAATAGATTTAAGCCAATACTCAGTCCGAACGGACCTTGCCATTGAAGCCAGGGAAATGGTTATTTCCGACAGGCAGAAAGACAATATTCATCAGCAGGAGAATCTCTCCCAAATAGAAGGCGTAATAATTAAAGAAAAAGAAGAAAGTGATATAAAAATTTCTTTTGTTGAAGTAACAAAAGAAGGTGCAGAGGCATTGGGGAAAAAAGAGGGGAAATATCTGACCCTTGAAGTGACGGGCATACGCCAGCAGGATACGGAGCTGCAGCACAAAGTGGAGTCTGTATTTGCGAGTGAGTTCTCCCAATTTATTAAGCAGCTGGGAATCAATGAAGATGCATCCTGTTTAATTGTCGGTCTGGGCAATTGGAATGTCACTCCCGATGCACTGGGTCCGCAAGTATGTGAAAACTTGCTTATTACAAGGCATCTCTATCAGCTGCAGCCTGAAAGTGTAGAAGAAGGCTATCGGCCAGTAAGTGCTATTTCCCCGGGAGTGATGGGCCTGACCGGGATAGAAACAAGTGACATTATTTATGGCATTGTTGAAAAAACAAAGCCCGATTTTGTCATTGCAATCGATGCTCTTGCTTCCCGATCAATTGAAAGAGTCAATTCTACCATTCAAATTTCGGATACAGGGATTCACCCTGGTTCTGGTGTCGGGAATAAACGAAAAGAAATCAGCAAAGAAACTTTAGGGATACCTGTCATAGCGATTGGCATCCCAACCGTTGTTGATGCTGTGTCCATTACAAGCGATACAATTGATTACATCCTCAAGCATTTCGGTAAGGAAATGAAAGAAGGCGGACGTCCATCACGTGCCCTGGCTCCTGCAGGAATGACTTTTGGAGAGAAGAAGAAGCTGACAGATGAAGACCTGCCGGAAGAACATCATAGAAAAACCTTCCTTGGCATGATTGGAACCTTGCCTGAAGAGGAGAAGCGGAAGCTTATTTATGAAGTCCTGTCTCCTTTGGGCCACAACCTTATGGTGACTCCAAAGGAAGTGGATGTATTTATTGAAGATATGTCAAATTTAATTGCTAACGGTTTGAACGCAGCACTCCATCAAAAAGTGAATCAGGATAATGCCGGTTTTTATACCAGATAGGAAATAACATGTTCTATCTTTTCTAGCAAAGTCATAACATTTACTAGACTAGCAAGGAGAGGTGGAACAATGAAACCTTTTAAATCGAACGGACTTGTAGTAACCATTCAAGGGACAAGCTTGCTGAAAGCCATAGGCGGATTTTTGCTTTTTCTTTTTATGATATTTTCAATAAGCGGAGCATTAACTTCATTAAAGCCGGAATACAGAATCAGCTCCTCCTCAGTTAATTCTGCCGCGAACAGCCTGACAGGAGAAATGCTTTATCATTTTCTTGGATGGGAAAACCACTCATTTCTCCAGGGGGTTTCTGAAACCAGTTCTCCCCGGGCATTGCCAATTTGGTTTTTAAGCTATCCACAAATGTCAATTTGGATGATCCCAGAAGCCTTTTGGGAAGGGAGCTTCCATTCTTCTCTATTTATGACAGTAAGATTCTTGTTGCTGGTGAAGGAACGGATTATACAAACATGCCTGTGGAATCTTCTCCTCCTATCGAAGTGCTGATGGCAGAACAGGAAGCAGCCCTGCAAAACACCGAAGGACTTGAGCCTGACGGTGATTCGAAACAATCGAAAACACCGCCGATGTCAACAGGTGATAAAAAACCGGTCTATATTTACTTTTCGCACAATACTGAATCCTATCTTCCTTATTTAAAGGGTGTAACCAATCCTGATGCAGCCTATCATTCCAAAATTAACGTTACTAAGATTGGTGATAAGCTTAAAGAAGAGATGGAGAGCAAAGGAATAGGGACCTTTGTCGACAAAACGGATATCCAGGGGAATTTAAGCAAGAAAGGATTAACGTATGGACGCTCCTATCAGGAATCCAGAGAAGTTGTTCAGGCTGCAATTACGTCCAACCGGGATTTGTCTTACTTAATCGATATTCACCGTGATTCAAAAAGAAAAAAGATACAACGAAAGAAATAAACGGAGAGTCTTATGCCAAATTAGCTTTCATTATTGGCGGAAATAACCCGAACTATGAAAAGAACTTAAAATTTGCGAAAGAGCTGCATGATAGATTGAACGTTAAGTACAAAGGGTTAAGCAGGGGAATCATGAAAAAGAAGGTGCAGGGACAAATGGCAACTTCAATCAGGATTTATCGGGAAATGCCATTCTCATTGAATTTGGCGGAGTTGATAATACGTTTGAAGAATTAAACCGTTCGGCAGAAGCAATCGCAGAAGTGTTCAGTGAATATTATTGGCAGGCCGAGGAAGTAAATTCATCAGCTGGCCGTGAATCTGAAAAGAAATAGTATTAGGATGATGCGGAATGAAAATATTTATGCTAAAAGCTCTTTTTCTGGCAGCCCTTATGTTTGTCTCAGTATTATTTGGAATGCAGCAGGCAAATGAAGGAATCCACAGAATGAAGGGTTTCCATGACGAAGATTTCAAAAGTGCCCTAACCTTAAATGAAACCAATGAAGGTGAAGTGCAGGCATCTGTCCTGGGGAATGATCTGTCCAGCCATGATCTTCAGCAGAAAAAAGAAAAGCTTGAAGAGATGAAAGCATATAACTTTTTTCATCTCTGGGAAAAAGTATATCCGAAGGTTTATCAGAGCTGACAGAAAAATCGGTCGCATTCATTACAGACTTAATAACCGGAAAATAGGCTGCTCAAGAGGGCAGCCTTATTTTTTTTGGACGGTTAAAGACGTAAAGCTTAGCATTGAATCTTCACAAACGTACTGATATAATCAAAAATAGTGTATAAACTAAAAGGACTATTTAAAATTGAACACACTTGGCTCCAGGCGCCTGTCTTAAGGCGCTTGCGCTTTTCTTATAGTAGGAGTTGAATTATTTATAATGAACAGAGAAGAGAGACTAAAAAGGCAAGAGAAAATAAGGAATTTTTCGATCATTGCCCATATTGACCATGGCAAGTCGACTTTGGCGGATAGGATCCTTGAAAAAACCAATGCGCTGACATCGCGCGAAATGAAGGATCAGCTCCTTGATTCCATGGACCTCGAAAGAGAGCGCGGCATCACGATCAAGCTTAATTCCGTCCAGCTAAAATATAAAGCTAAAGATGGAGAGATATACACTTTTCACTTAATTGATACCCCGGGACACGTCGATTTTACATATGAAGTATCCCGAAGTCTGGCAGCCTGTGAAGGTGCAATCCTGGTTGTGGATGCAGCTCAGGGTATTGAAGCGCAGACCCTTGCAAATGTATATCTGGCCTTGGATAACGATCTTGAGATTCTTCCGATCATCAATAAAATTGACCTTCCAAGTGCGGATCCGGAACGGGTGCGCAATGAGATCGAAGAAGTCATCGGCCTCGATGCTTCTGAAGCGGTACTTGCTTCAGCAAAAGCAGGAATCGGCATTGAAGAAATCCTTGAACAGGTCGTTGAAAAAGTGCCCGCTCCAGTAGGTGATCCGGATGCCCCTTTAAAGGCGCTTATATTTGACTCCCTTTATGATGCCTACCGTGGAGTAGTAGCCTACATCCGTGTGGTGGAAGGTACGGTTAAAGTAGGGGATAAAATTAAAATGATGGCAACTGGCAAAGAGTTTGAAGTTACTGAGGTTGGTGTGTTCACTCCTAAATCCACTCCATTGCCTGAATTGTCAGTTGGAGACGTCGGCTTTTTGACTGCTGCAATCAAAAATGTTGGCGATACACGTGTAGGTGATACCATCACAAGTGCGAAAAATGGTGCAGCCGAAGCTCTTCCTGGGTACAGAAAGATGAATCCGATGGTTTATTGCGGACTTTATCCAATAGACAGCGCCAAGTTCAATGATTTGCGTGAAGCACTTGAAAAACTGGAACTGAACGATTCTGCCCTGCAGTTTGAGCCTGAAACGTCACAAGCGCTTGGCTTTGGATTCCGCTGCGGTTTCCTTGGATTGCTTCACATGGAAATTATTCAGGAGCGCATTGAGCGCGAATTCAAAATTGATTTGATTACAACAGCACCAAGTGTTATTTATGATGTCATCCTGACTGATGGCACAGAGGTTAAAGTGGATAACCCATCCAATATGCCTGATCCGCAAAAGATTGACCGTGTCGAAGAGCCTTATGTAAAAGCTACAATGATGGCGCCGAATGATTATGTGGGAGCCATAATGGAACTTTGCCAGCAAAAACGCGGCATCTTTATTGATATGCAATACATGGATGAAACAAGAGTTAACATTATATATGAAATTCCTTTATCGGAAATTGTTTATGATTTCTTTGATCAGCTGAAATCCAATACAAAAGGATATGCTTCTTTTGATTATGAATTAATTGGGTACAAGCCATCAAAACTTGTTAAAATGGATATCTTGTTAAATGCAGAAAAAGTAGACGCATTAAGCTTCATCGTTCATAAGGATTTTGCTTATGAAAGAGGAAAAGTAATCGTTGAGAAGTTAAAAGAGCTAATTCCCCGTCAGCAGTTTGAGGTTCCTATTCAAGCGGCGATCGGCCAGAAAATTGTAGCCCGCTCAACCATTAAAGCCATCCGCAAAAATGTATTGGCGAAATGTTATGGCGGAGACATCTCCCGTAAGCGTAAATTATTGGAGAAGCAGAAAGAAGGTAAAAAGCGGATGAAACAGGTCGGTTCTGTTGAAGTTCCGCAGGAAGCCTTCATGGCGGTCTTGAAGATGGATGATAACAGCCCTAAAAAGTAAAATATTTGCTTTGTTTTAAGAGGTTAGATATGCTGTCATAATAATAACAGCACTAACCTCTTTTTTATTGAATGTGTTTTAAAACTTGTTGCTTTCCAGTGGCTAAATCATTAAAACATTAAGTTGATTGGAGCGAAAGGCCCGAGATTCTCGAAAATGCTGCCGCATTTTCTTCGTGCGGTGCTGATTCAAGGAAGCTTATTCATCGTCCTGCGGGAGCAGCGTGCCAGGGGAGACCCCAAAGACGCAGAGCGTCGAGGAGCTTCGGGAGCCCCGTGGGAAAGCTTGAGTGCCTGCAGCGGAAATCAACGGGTGAAATTCAAAAAGCTATATAAATTAAGTGGAAAGCGATTGAATGATGAAAGTAGTGAAATAAATGATTAAAGCAGCTTATATACACATCCCATTTTGTGAACATATCTGTCATTACTGTGATTTTAATAAAGTGTTCTTGAAGAACCAGCCAGTTGGAGAATATCTGGACTCTCTTGACAAAGAGATGAATCTTGCTTTGAAAGAAGTACCTGCATCCCGCCTTGATTCCATCTTTGTAGGAGGCGGTACGCCAACTGCGCTGAACGGGAAACAGCTTGAAAAGCTTTGCGGCACTATCAAAGGGCAGCTTCCCTATGACTCTTTCACGGAATATACATTCGAAGCTAACCCGGGAGATCTCACTGAGGAAAAACTTCAAATATTGCATGATGCAGGAGTCAACCGGCTCAGCTTTGGCGTTCAGACCTTTAATGATGAACTCTTAAAAAAATTGGAAGGTCACACAGAGCAAGAGACGTTTTTCAGTCAATTGAAGCTGCAAAAAAGTCGGGTTTGATAACATCAGTATCGATCTTATATATAGTCTTCCTGGCCAGACACTTCAGGATTTTAAGGATACACTCGAAACATCATTTACACTGGATATTGCCCACTATTCCGGCTATTCGCTGATCATTGAACCCAAGACGGTATTCTATAATCTGATGAGGAAGGGAAAACTGCCAACTCCTGGAGAAGATGTGGAAGCTGAGATGTATGAATTATTAATGGAACAAATGGGCAAACACGGCTTTGCGCAATATGAAATCAGCAATTTTGCAAAACCAGGCTATGAAAGCCGGCATAACATCACTTATTGGGATAATGAATGGTACTTTGGCTTTGGGGCTGGCGCACATGGCTATGTAAAAGGGCTTCGCCGTTCAAACCACGGACCCCTGAAAAAATATATGGAGCCTATTGAAAACGGCCGGCTTCCGATCCTGGAAGAGCATAAGGTACCCCTGGAAGAACAGATGGAAGAGGAAATGTTTCTTGGACTGAGAAAAACGGAAGGTGTCTCAATAAGTCGCTTTAAAGAGAAATTTGGCAAAGATCCGCTGGAGCTGTTTAAAGTACAAATTAAACAGCATGCTGAAAAAGAATTAATTATTGCAGAGGAAGAGCATATTAAATTGACAAGGCGAGGACGCTTCCTTGGAAATGAAGTATTTCAGTCCTTTATAGGGTAATCAGGCATGGGGATTGCGTCGGGAAAAAGAAAGCCAAATTATTGACACTGCACGTTTGATTTGATAATTTATTAGTAGAATTAGCACTCAGGAACAAAGAGTGCTAACAGAGGTGATAACTGTGTTAACAGATCGTCAATTATTAATTTTTCAAGTAATTGTTGATGATTTTATTCAAACTGCACAGCCTGTCGGGTCGAGAACCTTGTCGAAAAAAGAAGAAATTTCTTTTAGTTCCGCGACGATCAGAAATGAGATGGCTGATTTAGAGGAACTTGGTTTATTGAAAAAACACACACCTCATCGGGGAGGATTCCATCTGAAAAAGGGTACCGCTACTACGTGGATCACCTTTTATCCCCGCAAAAATTAAATCAGCATGATATCCACAAAGTGCAATCTATCTTTGCGGAAAGAATCTATGAGCTCGAGAAAATCGTTCAAAGATCGGCAAAAATTCTATCTGAGCTGACAAATTATACATCCATTGTCCTCGGGCCTGCAGTAAGGGATAACAAGCTGAAGAGAATTCAGATCGTTCCCTTGAATAAAGAAACAGCGATAGCAATTATTGTCACAGATACTGGCCATGTGGAGAACAGGATGTTCCACTTGCCGGAAAACATTGATGCCGGTGATTTGGAGAAGGTTGTCAATATCCTTAATGACCGGCTTGCCGGTGCACCATTGGAAAGTCTGAACAATAAGTTATATAAAGAAGTTGCCGTTCTTTTAAGGCATCATATCAATAATTACGATCTAATGCTGAATTCAATTGCCGATACAATCAAGATACCGGCCTATGATAAGCTTTTCTTCGGCGGTAAAACAAATATGCTCAGCCAGCCCGAGTTTCATGATATTGAAAAGGTTAAAAACCTCATGAATATGATCGAGCAGGAAGAAGGCATATATGATTTAATCCGTAAAAATAAGTCAGGGATCAATATAAAAATCGGCCGGGAAAATAATAATTCAGCAATGGAAAACTGCAGTCTGATAACAGCAAGCTATTCGATCGGCACCGAACAGCTCGGTACCATTGCCATTCTGGGGCCGACCAGAATGGAATATTCAAGAGTCATAAGCTTATTGAACTATATCAGTGCAGACCTATCAGCTGTTTTATCTAAACTGTATCAAAACAGGTGATGGTGGAGATATTGATTAAGGGTGGAAAAACCTTTCCACTCCTTTCCTTATGGTTTTTATTTCGAAGAAACACCCATTCTTTAAGGGAGGTGAACATGTTGGCAGAAGAGAAAGACACACTAAACCAAGAATTAAATGAACAAACCAACGAACCTGAAGGAACCGAAAATGAGGCTCTTATTGAAGAGGTATTTGCGGAGGCAGAAGCAGAAGCTGGTGCTGATGAGGGAAGCACTGATGCAGAGCTTACAGCAGCGAAAGCGAAAATAGCTGAACTGGAAGGCAAGCTGGAAGAGGAAGAGAATCGCATCTACCGCCTTCAGGCTGATTTTGAAAATTCCCGGCGCCGTGCAAGGCTTGACCTTGAAGCGTCTGAAAAATATAGAGCACAGAGCTTAATCTCCGATTTGCTGCCTGCAATTGACAATTTTGAGAGGGCTCTTCAGATGGAAGCTGAAAATGAACAGGCTAAATCTATCCTTCAAGGGATGGAAATGGTTTACCGCAGCTTGCTGGAGGCTATTAAAAAAGAAGGCGCAGAACAGATTGAAGCAGTTGGGAAAGAATTCGATCCTCATTTACACCAGGCTGTGATGCAGGTGGAAGATGAGAATTTTGATTCCAATATCGTGGTCGAAGAATTTCAAAAAGGCTACAAGTTAAAGGATAGAGTCATTCGTCCATCAATGGTTAAAGTAAATCAATAACTACATATTTGGGGAGGTAAAGAACATGAGCAAAATTATCGGAATCGATTTAGGTACAACAAACTCATGTGTCGCTGTCCTTGAAGGCGGCGAACCAAAAGTAATTCCAAATCCGGAAGGCAACCGTACAACACCTTCAGTTGTTGCGTTTAAGAACGGCGAGCGCCAGGTCGGAGAGGTCGCAAAGCGCCAGTCTATTACAAACCCGAACACAATCATTTCCATTAAACGCCACATGGGAACTGATCATAAAACTGAAATCGAAGGAAAAGAATACTCGCCTCAAGAGGTTTCTGCTATTATTCTTCAATATTTGAAATCTTATGCAGAAGACTATCTTGGCGAGAATGTTACTAAAGCAGTAATCACAGTTCCTGCATATTTCAACGATGCTGAGCGTCAGGCTACAAAAGATGCAGGCAGAATTGCCGGCCTGGAAGTTGAACGAATCATCAACGAACCTACTGCTGCAGCGTTGGCTTATGGTCTTGATAAAATGGATGAAGACCAGACAATTCTTGTTTATGACCTTGGCGGCGGTACTTTTGACGTGTCTATCCTTGAACTTGGCGATGGAGTATTTGAGGTAAAATCCACTGCCGGAGATAACCGTCTTGGCGGAGACGATTTTGACCAAGTAATTATTGACTACCTGGTTGATCAATTCAAAAAAGAGAATGGCATTGACCTTGCCAAAGATAAGATGGCTCTTCAGCGTTTAAAAGATGCCGCTGAAAAAGCGAAAAAAGATCTTTCAGGTGTGACTTCAACGCAAATCTCGCTTCCGTTTATCACGGCTGGGGAAGCAGGACCTTTACACCTTGAAGTTACACTTTCAAGAGCTAAATTTGAAGAACTGTCTGCAGACCTTGTAGAACGCACAATGGGACCTACACGCCAGGCGTTAAAGGATGCTGGATTGACTCCTTCAGAACTTGATAAAGTTATCCTTGTCGGCGGTTCAACTCGTATTCCTGCCGTACAGGAAGCAATCAAGAAAGAAACAGGAAAAGAACCGCATAGAGGAGTTAACCCTGATGAAGTTGTTGCAATGGGTGCAGCCATTCAGGGCGGTGTAATAACAGGTGACGTCAAGGATGTTGTCCTATTGGACGTAACTCCTTTGTCACTTGGAATTGAAACAATGGGTGGAGTGTTCACTAAGCTGATTGAACGCAATACAACCATCCCAACATCAAAATCCCAAGTGTTCTCAACTGCTGCTGATAACCAGTCAGCTGTTGATATCCATGTGCTTCAAGGGGAACGTCCGATGGCTGCAGATAATAAAACACTGGGCCGCTTCCAGCTTGGCGATATTCCTCCTGCTCCTCGTGGAGTGCCTCAAATCGAAGTATCTTTCGATATCGACAAAAATGGTATCGTGAACGTACGCGCTAAAGACTTGGGCACAAATAAAGAGCAGGCCATTACGATTAAATCTTCAACAGGATTATCTGATGAAGAAATCGAAAAAATGGTAAGAGAAGCTGAAGAAAATGCTGAAGCAGATAAGAAGCGCAAAGAAGAAGTTGAACTTCGCAATGAAGCGGATCAGCTGGTATTCACTACCGAAAAGACTCTAAAAGATCTTGAAGGCAAAGTGGATGAAGCTGAAGTGAACAAAGCAAATGAAGCAAAAGATGCCCTAAAGGCTGCAATTGAAAAGAACGATTTGGATGAAATCCGTGAGAAGAAAGATGCCCTGCAGGAGGTTGTCCAGGCGGTAACAATGAAACTTTATGAGCAGGCTCAAGCTGCTCAGGGTGCACAGGATGCAGAAGGCACTGAAAGCAAAAGTGACGACGATAATGTCGTCGATGCTGAGTTCGAAGAAGTTAAAGACGATAAATAAATCATCAATTAAATGATGGTGTGATCTACACACCAGCTACAGGTTCACATCAAAAGTCAAAGTCAGGTTTTTCTTGGCTTTGGCTTTTATTTCTGTTTGAAGCAATCCATTAAATATGCATAAAAGTGTTTTTTGCCCCTTGCCCTATGAGTGGACCGGGGTCCTTTCTTTGGGGAAGCGGCAAATGCCAATGCATAATTCTCTGCATTAGAAGTGTGTATTGCGGTTGCGGAATATAATTAGAGAATGATACAATAACCTTTATGTGAAATGAATCGGGGAGTGGTAATCATGAGTAAAAGGGATTACTATGAAGTTCTTGGAATCAGCAAAGGTGCATCCAAGGATGAAATTAAGAAGGCTTATCGAAAGCTTTCAAAAAAATATCATCCTGATATTAATAAAGAGCCTGATGCAGACGAGAAGTTCAAGGAAGTTAAAGAAGCATATGAAGTCCTCAGCGACGACCAGAAAAAGGCCCACTATGATCAATTTGGGCATACGGACCCTAATCAGGGCTTTGGCGGAGGCGGATTTGAAGGGTTTGGCGGATTTGAAGACATCTTCAGCACCTTCTTCGGAGGAGGCTCCCGCCGGCGTGATCCAAATGCCCCAAGACAGGGTGCAGACTTGCAGTACACCATGTCCTTATCCTTTGAGGAAGCAGTATTTGGCAAAGAGACGGATATTGAAATTCCGCGTGAAGAAACGTGTGAGACATGCAGCGGATCAGGCGCGAAGCCAGGAACGAAGCCGGAAACATGCCGTCACTGTCATGGATCAGGTCAGCTGAATGTAGAACAAAATACGCCATTTGGCAAGATAGTAAATAGAAGGGTTTGCCACTATTGTAACGGCACCGGCAAAGAAATTAAGGAGAAGTGCACTACTTGCCGAGGAACTGGTAAAGTACAAAAACGCAGGAAGATACATGTGAAAATTCCTGCAGGCATTGATGATGGCCAGCAGCTTCGAGTGGCTGGTCAAGGGGAACCCGGTGTAAATGGAGGCCCTCCTGGCGATCTTTATGTCGTATTCCATGTTCGTTCACATGAATTCTTTGAGCGTGATGGCGATGATGTATATTGTGAGATGCCTATTACGTTTGTGCAGGCAGCCCTTGGCGATGAGATCGAAGTGCCTACACTGCATGGAAAAGTAAAGCTGAAAGTCCCATCAGGCACACAAACAGGAACAAAATTCCGTCTAAAAGGAAAAGGTGTCCCTAATGTCAGAGGATATGGAACAGGGGATCAGCATATTATTGTCCGTATTATTACTCCGACAAAGCTGACAGAAAAACAGAAGCAGCTTTTAAGCGAATTTGCTGAAATCAGCGGAACAGTTCCTCAGGGAGAACAGGAAGAAAGCTTTTTTCGAAAGTAAAACGAGCCTTTAAAGGTGAATAAAGGAATGGAGTTGGTAGTAGTGAAATGGTCAGAAATCAGTATTCATACTGCAAATGAAGCTGTTGAACCGATTTCGAATATTTTGCATGAAGCCGGAGCAAGCGGAGTTGTAATTGAGGATCCTTTAGAACTTGTAAAAGAAAGAAAGGACCAATTCGGTGAAATCTACCAGCTCAATCCGCAGGATTATCCTGAAGAAGGCGTAATTGTAAAAGCGTATCTGCCAGTAAATAGTTTTCTCGGTGAAACTGTCGATGAAATAAAAGAAGCCATCAATAACCTGATATTATTTAACATTGACATCGGGGCAAATAAAGTCAGCATCAGTGAAGTAAATGAAGAAGAATGGGCTACTGCCTGGAAAAAATACTATAATCCTGTAAAAATTTCAGAACGTTTTACAATTGTCCCAACCTGGGAGGATTACACACCTGTCAGCAGTGATGAACTTATCATAGAGCTTGACCCTGGAATGGCCTTTGGAACGGGAACACACCCTACAACGGTGATGTGTATACAAGCACTTGAAAGAACAGTAAAACAGGGTGATAAAGTTGTAGATGTAGGAACAGGATCGGGAGTTTTAAGCATTGCAGCAGCTATGCTCGGTGCTGAGAAGGTGAAAGCACTTGATCTTGATGAAGTGGCAGTAAATTCAGCTAAATTAAATATTAAGCTGAATAAAGTGCAGGATATAGTTGAGGTTTCACAAGGAAACCTGCTCGACGGTGTCAGTCAGGGAGCTGATGTGGTCGTTGCCAACATCCTGGCAGAAGTGATTCTCAGATTTACTGATGATGTTGCATCTGTCGTAAAGGAAGGCGGGCACTTTATCGCTTCAGGCATTATCCAGCAGAAGAAACAGGAAGTAAGAGATGCTATTTCCGCAGCGGGATTTGAAGTTGAAGAAACCATTCAAATGGAAGATTGGGTTGCTATTGTGGCAAGGAGAAAGCAATAATGTAAAAAAGGGGGTAATGAACTTACCCCTTTTACAGTTGAAAGAATTCTGGACAGGCAAGAAAGAGGGTGCAGGTTGTGCAGCGGTATTTCACAGAGAGTGCTGTAAAGGAAAATGTCTTTCTAATTAAAGGGGAAGACCGCCATCATATTGTAAAAGTAATGCGCATGAAAGAAGGCGATCAGATTATCTGTGTTGATCAATCCCAAAATAGTGCACTTTGCGCAATTGCAGAAATTACCGATGAACATGTGGCTGCAGAAGTTGTACAATGGATTGAAGGGTCTTCTGAGCTGCCTGCCAATATTACGATTGTGAGCGGACTGCCTAAAGGGGATAAGCTTGAGTGGATCATTCAAAAAGGCACTGAGCTGGGAGCACACCGTTTTATCCCTTTTACTTCAGCCCGTTCAGTAGTAAAATGGGATGCGAAGAAATCTGTGAAAAAAGCAGAGAGATGGCAGAAGATTGCTAAAGAAGCTGCTGAACAGTCACACAGGACCATGGTGCCTGAAGTGTTTGCACCTCTTGATTTGAAGTCATTGCTGAAATTATCTGGAGATTATTCATATAAATTGATTGCCTTTGAGGAAGAAGCGAAGCAGGGAGAGGACTCTGTGCTCTATAAAACACTTACTTCTATGAATAAAGGACAATCGCTTATGGTTGTATTCGGGCCTGAAGGCGGTCTTTCTGACAATGAAGTTTCATTGCTGCAGGAAGCAGGCTTTGTTGCCTGCGGATTGGGGCCGCGTATTTTAAGAACAGAGACAGCACCTCTCTATTTGCTGTCAGCTGTTTCCTATCATTTTGAATTAATGGGGTGAAATTAGATGCCTGCAGTTGCATTTCATACACTTGGCTGCAAAGTCAATCATTACGAAACAGAAGCCATTTGGCAGCTGTTCAAAGAAGCTGGCTATGAACGGACAGACTTTGAATCCGTTTCAGATGTATATGTAATTAATACATGTACGGTTACAAATACTGGTGATAAGAAAAGCCGACAGGTAATCAGAAGGGCAATCAGGAAAAACCCTGATGCGGTTATCTGTGTAACGGGCTGTTATGCACAAACCTCACCGGCTGAAATTATGGCGATTCCTGGTGTGGATATCGTTGTTGGCACCCAGGATCGAGTAAAGATGCTTGAATATATCGAGCAGTATAAACAAGAACGGCAGCCGATTAATGGTGTTGGAAACATCATGAAGAATCGTGTCTACGAAGAGCTTGATGTTCCGGCATTTACCGATCGGACACGTGCTTCCCTTAAAATTCAGGAAGGCTGCAATAACTTCTGTACTTTCTGCATTATCCCCTGGGCGCGCGGTTTAATGAGATCCAGGGATCCGAAAGAAGTAATCCGCCAGGCGCAGCAGCTGGTTGATGCCGGCTATAAAGAAATTGTTCTGACTGGAATCCATACAGGCGGGTATGGCGAAGACATGAAAGATTATAATCTGGCTATGCTTCTTAGGGATCTGGAGGCTCAGGTAAAAGGTCTTAAACGTTTAAGAATTTCTTCAATTGAAGCCAGCCAGATTACCGATGAAGTTATTGAAGTTATGGATCAGTCCAAGGTTGTTGTAAGACACTTGCACATTCCTCTTCAGTCTGGCTCAAATACTGTCCTTAAGAGAATGCGCCGCAAGTATACCATGGAGTTCTTTGCTGAGCGTCTTGAGCGCTTGAAAGAAGCTCTCCCAGGTTTGGCTGTTACATCAGATGTTATCGTTGGCTTCCCGGGAGAAACAGAAGAAGAATTTATGGAAACCTACAACTTTATTAAAGAACATAAATTTTCCGAGCTTCATGTATTTCCTTATTCAAAGCGTACAGGAACACCTGCAGCGAGAATGGACGACCAGATTGATGAAGAAATTAAAAATGAGCGTGTCCATCGCCTGATTGCATTATCAGATCAGCTTGCAAAAGAATACGCATCTCAGTATGAAGGCGAAGTTCTTGAAGTGATTCCGGAGGAAAGCTTTAAGGAAAGCAGTGACAGCAGTTTATTTGTCGGCTACACTGACAATTACTTGAAAGTCGTCTTCCCGGCGGCAGAAGAAATGGTCGGCCAGATTGTAAAAGTTAAGATTACAAAAGCTGGCTACCCTTACAATGAAGGTCAATTTGTTAGAGTCCTTGATGAATTGAATGAAACAGAAGAGGCTGCAGTTTAGTGGAATTACCCAAGGGTAATTCCTTTTTTTATTAAGCTGTTATTGTTTAGTTTATTGCTCTTAAAATAACTAAGTTACGGAGTTGATTGGAGTGGAGGGCACTTGATCCTCGAAAATGCTGAAGCATTTCCTTCGTGCGGTGCTCATTCCGGGAAGCTTAATCAATGTCCTGGGTGAGGAGGCTCCCGTTGCTCCCCGCGTAAGGCAGGTGCCCCGTGCTGAAATCAAAGGGGATGAATTCCTAAGCAAAAACATCAATCTACGAGAAAAGTGATTTTGATTAATTTATTAATATCTTTTGGGAAAAACTACTTTCGAAAACGATTACAAAAAACATAAATAGTGCTCGATATTTTATTATCTAAGTGATATTATGTAAGAGGTACGTACAACTAACTGTTTTTTAAAAGGAGTAGTTACAATGACAAATAACGTAGCAAAAATGATCGATCATACATTACTTAAAGCCGATGCAACAAAAGACCAAATTGAGAAAATCTGTGCCGAGGCTAAAGAATACAATTTCGCATCAGTTTGTGTAAACCCGGCATGGGTCAAACTTTCAAGCGACTTGCTTAACGGGACTGAAGTGAAAGTCTGCACGGTAATCGGCTTCCCGCTGGGAGCTTCCACACCTGAAACAAAAGCATATGAAACAAAGAATGCCATCGAAAACGGTGCAACAGAAGTAGATATGGTCATTAACATTGGCGCTTTAAAAGGCGGAGACAATGAGCTAGTGGAGAGAGATATCCGTGCGGTTGTTGATGCTGCCAAAGGAAAGGCACTAACAAAGGTTATTATCGAAACCTGTCTTCTTACTGAAGAAGAAAAAGTTCGTGCATGTGAACTTTCTGTAAAAGCAGGGGCTGACTTTGTTAAAACATCTACAGGATTTTCAACAGGCGGAGCAACTGCAGAAGATATCGCCCTGATGAGAAAAACTGTCGGCCCGGAAATCGGTGTTAAAGCTTCAGGCGGTGTCAGAAGCGCTGAAGATGCACAGAAAATGATTGATGCAGGTGCAACGAGAATTGGGGCAAGCTCTGGGGCTGCTATTGTCAACGGTTTAACAAGCGATTCGGATTACTAAGAAAAGCGGAAGGTGCCCGTTTATCGGCTTAGACCTGTGAGCCGATGGCACCTGTAGACAGTTGTCGAAATTTAAAATTTTATATTTGTTGAAAAAAATGCCGGGATTTACCGGCATTTTTTTATTGTTCTATCGGTCATGAAGCCTGATGACAAACCTTCCAAACTGATTTGCAACTGGAAGAACAAGCAGTGAAGATATTACATTAAATAAAACACTGATGTGTGCAAGCTGCACATCCGGAGAACCTGCTGCACTTTGTCCAAAAACAGCAAGGGCATGAATAAAAGGATAAAAGGCTGCGACACCTAGGCAGTTGAGCCAGATATGGGCAAAGGCAGTCAGCTTTGCTTCTTTTCCAGAACCAATGGATGCCAAATAAGCGTCTACGCATGTTCCGATATTAGATCCAAGCATTATGGCAATGCCGGTATCCAAATCCATTGCTCCTGCAGTTAAAAACCCCATTATAATGCCAGTTGTTGCGGTGCTTGATTGGATAATCGCAGTAAGGACAATCCCAGCCGCTACTGCGAACATATAATTCCCATCCAAGGTAAGCAGCCAATGATTGACCATATCATTATCTTTAACTGAACCGGCAAGATATTCAAACCCGCGCATGGCTGCAAAAACCGCTGATAAACCCAGCAATGCCAGACCGGTGCTTCGCATGCTGTTTTTCTTCAATACAGCCAGGATGCTTCCGGCAGCAGCAAGCGGAATAATATAAGATTCTATATTAAAAGTGATTAATTCTGTCGTAAATGTTGTCCCGATGTTGGTTCCTAAAATGATGCCGATTGTCTGGGGAAAAGTAAGCATCCGTGCAGCTACCATTCCAATTGTAATGATCATTACCGCTGAGCTGCTCTGCAGGACAGCTGTGACGATTGTGCCAATAACAAGGCCTTTCCAGGGTGAATTTGTCATCACTGCCAGCCATTTTTTTAATGAATCGGCAGATAAATTAAATAGACCTGACCTTAAAAGTGTCATACCATAAATAAATAACCCGATTAGCAGAAAAAATAATAACAGCTGGACCAAGCATTCACCCCCTACAATTAATACTATGGGACAGTATGCTGGGACATGCTTAAGTGCGAAAATTTGTTTCGTTTGTGATGAACGGGGTATTAAACAATCACAATCAAATAAAAACTCATCTCATAGCAGGCTAATTACTGTTGACCTTGATAAGCTGTTATATTATAATTGCAAGGTACATGGAATAAACCATGTTGTTGATGTAAGTGTGTTGTGCTCGGAGGGAGGGAAAGAGAATGTCTAAAACCGTCGTTCGTAAAAACGAATCGCTTGAAGATGCTCTTCGTCGCTTCAAACGTTCAGTATCAAAAACTGGTACTTTGCAGGAAGCAAGAAAGCGCGAATTCTACGAAAAACCTAGTATTAAACGTAAGAAAAAGTCTGAGGCTGCTAGAAAGCGTAAGTGGTAAGAGAGGGTGTATGTAATGAGTCTTCTCGAGCGTTTAAATGAAGATATGAAACAAGCGATGAGGAATAAAGAAAAAGAAAAGCTTACTGTCATTCGTATGATTAAAGCTTCGCTTCAAAACGAAGCAATCAAGCTTGGTAAAGATCTTAACGAAGAACAGGAGCTGACTGTCCTTTCTCGCGAAGTTAAACAACGCAAGGATTCCCTCCATGAATTTGAAAAAGCAGGTCGTGAAGATCTTGTTGAAAAAATTCGTACTGAACTTCAGTATGTCGAATTATATATGCCAAAACAGCTCTCTGAAGATGAAGTTTCAAAAATTGTTGCAGAAACGGTTGCTGAAACTGGTGCTTCATCAAAAGCTGATATGGGAAAAGTGATGGCTGCTATTATGCCTAAGGTAAAAGGCAAAGCAGATGGTTCACTTGTAAATAAACTTGTACAACAACACCTTTCATAAAACTATGCAATAAAAGACCGAAAGCCATTGGCTGACGGTCTTTTTTATTTTGCGCTGACTTATTTTATGCATATCCTTAGGGCTATGTGACTAAATACTGCTGGCATGATTTACATTCATTTCTAGGTTATACTAATAATACAGCCGCTTTGTAAATACTAATCAAAGGGAAAAATAAAAAATGAAACTTTTTAATAATTGAATCGTAAATACAAATAGAATCAATTTTGCGGTTAAAGGGGGAAAGATTTGATTGCCAGAAGAGCAATAACCGCCTTTTCATTGTTTTTTGCTCTGCTGCTTTTAGGAAGCCCTTTTCAAGGAAAAGCCGATAATGAAAAAATACTGATTGTTCCTATTGAAGAAACTGTGGAAAAAGGGCTTTATGCATTTTTAAACAGAGCGGTCCAAACAGCTGAAGAAGAAAATGCCTCAGCCATTATATTTGAAATAAATACACCCGGAGGCGCAGTGGATGCAGCCGGGCAAATCGGAAGGCTGTTAACCTCGACAAATATAAAAACAATATCTTTTGTCAATAAGCAGGCCTTATCTGCAGGTGCCTATATAGCTTTGAATACGGATGAAATATACATGGTCCCGGGTTCAACAATGGGTTCTGCAGCAATTATTGATCAGCAGGGAAATACGGCTGGCAAAAAAGCTGAATCATACTGGTTTGCGGCTATGCAGAGTGCTGCCGCACAAACGGACAGAGATCCTGTTTATGCCCTTGCTATGGCAGATGAGTCGGTTGATCTGCCAGATTTGGGGGCGCCGAAAGGGAAGCTTCTTACCCTTACAGCGGAACAGGCTAAAGAGGTAGGGTATTCGGAAGGCACAGTAGATTCAAGGGCGGAATTACTGAAAGTGCTCGGCTTTGAGGGAGCTGATATACAGACAATTGATGAAAGCTTTGCAGAAAAGGTGGCCCGTTTTATTACCCATCCTGTCGTTATACCAATTCTATTGTCCATCGGAAGCCTCGGACTTGTTCTTGAGCTGTATTCACCGGGCTTCGGCATCCCTGGCCTCATGGGGTTATCGGCTCTGCTCCTTTTCTTTTATGGCCATATGGTGGCCGGTCTGGCAGGATATGAAACTTTAATTCTGTTTGTAATTGGCATAGGTTTAATAATAGCTGAGTTTTTCCTTCCTGGAGGAATTGCAGGAATAGCTGGAATAGCAGCAGTATTGGGCAGCCTGTTCCTGGCTGCTGACAATGCAGCCCATATGGGGATGTCTATTTTAATTGCTATGGGAGTTTCAATATTGGCATCTATATTAATGATAAAGGTGTTTGGTAAAAAGATGAAATTCTTTAAAAAAATTATATTAACCGATAGCACAAATACAGAAAAAGGCTATATCTCAAATAAAAGCAGACTTGAATTGCTTGGCCTTGAGGGTTATGCACTTACAGCTCTAAGGCCATCTGGTACAGTCGTCATCGGGGATGAGCGGATTGACGTTGTCAGTGAGGGAGGCTTTATCCTTAAAGGGGCAAAAATAAAAGTTGTTAAAGCAGAAGGCTCACGTATTGTTGTAAGGGAAGTATCTAATCTTGATTTAGATAAATAAAATCATCAGGAGGTAGGAATATGTTAGAAGCAGGGACAGTATTTGTTCTGGTTGCCGTTGTACTTGGTGTCATTTTACTTGGGATATTATTCACCTTTGTACCGGTAATGCTATGGATTTCAGCATTGGCAGCAGGTGTCAGAGTCAGTATCTTTACATTAATTGGGATGAGGCTTCGCCGGGTTATCCCAAGCCGTGTTATTAACCCGCTTATTAAGGCACACAAAGCAGGGCTGAATGTATCAACAAACCAACTGGAAAGCCATTATTTGGCCGGAGGTAATGTTGACAGGGTTGTGAATGCATTGATTGCAGCCCATCGTGCAAATATCGATTTAAGTTTTGAGAGAAGTGCCGCTATTGATTTGGCAGGCCGAGATGTTTTGGAAGCAGTACAGATGAGCGTTAACCCTAAAGTAATTGAAACACCTTTTATTGCAGGGGTGGCGATGGATGGTATTGAGGTTAAAGCAAAGGCCAGAATTACTGTAAGAGCCAATATTGACCGCCTTGTCGGGGGAGCTGGAGAGGAAACAATCGTAGCACGTGTCGGGGAAGGGATCGTATCTACAATCGGTTCATCTGATAATCATAAAAAGGTCTTGGAGAATCCAGATATGATTTCTCAGACCGTTCTCTCAAAAGGTCTGGACGCAGGCACCGCTTTTGAAATCCTTTCGATTGATATTGCAGATGTCGATATCGGCAAAAACATTGGTGCGGAACTTCAGACTGAACAGGCTGAAGCAGATAAGAAGATTGCCCAAGCTAAAGCGGAAGAAAGACGTGCAATGGCAGTAGCGCAAGAACAGGAAATGAAAGCCCGCGTTGAGGAAATGCGAGCGAAGGTTGTGGAAGCAGAGGCTCAGGTGCCGCTTGCCATGTCAGAAGCGCTCCGTTCTGGAAATATTGGTGTAATGGACTATATGAATATCCAAAACATCTCGGCTGATACCGAAATGAGGGACTCAATCGGCAATATGAGTGATGATGGCAAAAATGGCCGCAAAAATGACTAAATGATCCCATATTGGGAGAAGGGAGGAAACTCTCTTGGAATTCTTATTGGAGAATCCTTTTATTCTTATTGCCTTAATAGCTTTCATTTCCTCCTTCTTCAAAAAAAGAAGGAGGAAAAGCCTGTTAAACAGACTCCCCGTTCAGTACAGCAAGAGCAGAGGGCACAGGCAGAAAGAACTTCGGCAGATTCTGCATTGGCCGAAACGCTAAAAGAAGAATACAGGCAGCAGGAAGAGAAAGCCAAAAGAATAGAAGAAGAATACAGGCAGCGTAAACAGCAGGCTGAAGAAAGCATGAAGGCTCTTCAGAATCAGCGGAGAGCTGCAGAAAGAAAAGCAAGTAAAATAGCGAAAACAGCTTCCAATACAAACGCAGAGCATCGAAAAGAACCATCTGGAGCAGGAAGTTTTGAGTTTAGGAAACAATCGCTTGCTGACGGAATAATCTGGTCTGAAATCCTTGGGCCACCAAGATCAAAAAATCCTCACCGATCCCTGAACAGGAAGCAATAAGAAAAGTGGAAGCTCCTTGCCCGCGAAGGAACGCAGACTAAGATCGCTGCGTCCTGTGGCAGCGTCTGCATGACCCGCATCCTCCCAAAAGCTGTCGCTTCGTGCGATGTTTATGCTGACGAAGCCTTCCTTATCCTGCGGGCCCAAGCACAAGACGAGTCTCACCAAAAGGCGTTATTTGCCTTTTTGGGAGGGTTGGCATTGATACATTCTATTCTTATCAAAAATAAGTGCTAGAACCTCCGTTCATTTCATAAATATGAGATGAAAGGGGGTTCTTTTTTTATGGCAAAAAAGTGGGGACAATTCGTCCGCGGCTGGATGACTAAAAATATGGAGCTTCCTCAAGATGTCATGATGGATCTGCCCCGCATCACAATGATTGGACAAATCCATATCTATATAGAGAACCACAGGGGATTATTGGCTTTTTCAGATAAGGAATTAAGACTGCTTTTGAAGCAGGGGCAGCTTTTAATTAGAGGGAAAGCTTTCGTCATAAAAACGATACTGCCAGAAGAAATACTGCTGGAGGGGAAAATTGACTCAGTAACTTATATTTCAGACACTGATTAAGAATTCAGGGGGAAGGAAATGAAGAACCAGTGGATCGAATTTTACAGGGGGCTTGTAACAGTTAAAGCAAGCGGGAAGGGAATAGAAAGGTTTATTAATGCGCTTACCCGCAGCGGAATCAATATCTGGAATGTAAAAAACCATGGAACGCAATCAGTCACCTTCAAAATGAAATTGGAAGATGCCAAAAAAATAAGGAGCCACGCCAGGAACAGCGATTGCAGAATCGAGTTCCTGCAGCGGGCAGGAGCTCCATTCCTTGTGAAAAGGCTGCTGAAAAACAGCGGATTTGCTGCTGGTGCCCTCGCATTTTTTGCAGTCATTCTCCTTTTATCCAATATGGTTTGGGGAATAGAGATTAAGGGTGCAAATCCTGCTACTGAATATCAGATTATCAAAGAATTGGACAAGATGGGGGTTAAAAAAGGAAAGCTGCAGTTCTTTGTTGATAACGTGGAGTCTATTCAGCGTCAACTTTCAAACAACATTGAAGCCATTACTTGGGTAGGTGTGGAGTTAAAAGGGACAACCTACCATCTACAGGTCGTAGAGAAAAATGAGCCTAAGAAGCCTGAGTATTTAAGTCCGCGCCATTTGGTAGCGAAGAAAAAGCCGTCATTGTAGATATGTTTGTCGAAGAAGGGCGTCCAGTCGTTGATATACACGATCATGTTCAGCCAGGACAGCTTTTGGTCTCAGGGATAATCGGGAAAGAAGGTCAAACAGAGACTGTTCCTTCGAAGGGGAGATTTTCGGGGAAACATGGTATAAATCTGAGGTCATTCTTCCGCTTAAGAGCACTTTCAAAGTATTCAGCGGCAATGAAAAAGTCAAGCATGCACTTACGATCGGAAATCTTGAGATCCCAATATGGAGGTTTGGGAGCCCGGAGTTTGAAGAATATGAATTAGAGGAAAATGAAAAAAGCGTAAAATTCCTGAAATGGGAGCTTCCTATTTCATATGTGAATAAAACGTTCCGTGAAAGGGAGCAAGTCACAAGAATTTATTCGAATAAAGAGGCATTTGAAGCTGCGAAAGATTTGGCAAGAAAAAAATAAAAAGCAGCTTAGATGAAAATGCTAAAGTTATGGGAGAAAAAGTTTTGCACCAATCAATTGACAATGGTAAAGTAACTATAGCAATACATTTCCAAATTATTGAGAATATTGCAGAAGGACAACCAATTATTCAAGGAGATTCGGAATGACAGAAGACTTGAAAACAATGAACCTGCAGCTAGAAGACCCAAACGAAGCAATTGCCCTATTGGGGAATTCGGATGCAAACCTAAAAGTTATTGAGCAAGAACTGAATGTTTCCATTGTAACCAGGGGAGAATCTGTTTATGTGTCTGGAGAAATGGACAAGGTAGAACTCGTTGGAAAGGTTCTGGATAAACTGCTTTATGTAATCCGGAAAGGAATAAATATAAGCCAGAGAGACGTTATGTATGCTCTTCAAATGGCTCATAAGGGTACACTTGAGTATTTCAGTGATTTATATGAAGAAGAAATCACAAAAAATGCAAAAGGCAAGTCCATTCGCGTTAAGACACTGGGCCAGCGTCAATATATTCATGCAATCCGCGGGAATGACCTGGTTTTTGGCATAGGTCCAGCAGGAACGGGAAAAACATATTTGGCTGTTGTCATGGCTGTAAATGCTTTGAAAAATGGGAATGTGAAAAGGATTATCCTTACCCGTCCTGCAGTCGAAGCAGGCGAGAGCCTTGGTTTTCTGCCGGGGGATCTGAAGGAAAAAGTCGATCCTTACTTAAGGCCATTGTATGATGCTTTGCATGATATATTAGGTGCAGAGCATACACAAAGAATGATTGAAAGAGGCACGATTGAAATTGCACCGCTTGCGTACATGCGCGGAAGAACTTTAGATGATGCCTTTGTCATTCTGGATGAAGCGCAAAATACAACTCAAGCCCAAATGAAGATGTTTCTAACCCGGCTTGGCTTCGGCTCAAAAATGATTATTACTGGAGACAGAACACAAGTTGACCTTCCAAAAGGAGTAAAATCGGGCCTCATAGTGGCTGAAGATATACTAAAGGGTGTAAGTGGGCTATCATTCGTTCATTTGGAACAAAGTGACGTTGTTCGGCATCCGCTTGTGGCCAGGATTATCCAGGCATACGAAAAGGAAGATAACTAGTGAACCGTTAAACCGCCGACTTTGGCGGTTTTTTCGTTAAGTAAAAATCCCACCGGTATGAATGATAGCAGGATTTATCATGGAATTATTTGCTATTAATGAAATGTTTAGGTAACCTGTTAATAGATAGGCCATTTTTTCTTGGTGAAAACCATCAGAAAAGCTGTTATGATTTTACATAATTAATACTGAAATGCTTTTTAAAGTTATTGGAATTTTTTTACCCAGGACAGGAGGGGTAAATGTGCCAAACCTTCAGCAGAGTATGTCAACAATCAGAAATTTGCTTAATATGACCTTTTTTCGTGTTCTCTTATTTATTCTCTTGGGGATTGTTATGTATTTTTCCATGTATAGCAATGTTAAGCCTGAAAAACTGGATTTAAGTCTGTTCTCTGTTGCTGAACAGACTATAAGGTCTCCAATAACAATAGAGGATAAAGCTAGCACAGAAAGAAAGAGAAAAGAAGCAGAAAATAATGTTAAGGATATTTACGTTGTAAAAAAAGAGATTGCACAAAACAGAGTTGACCTGGTTACCTCCATTTTCGGATCTGTATCGGAAGTGAACGATGAAGTAAAAGAAGAGATGGAAGAGAAAAAGAAAGCTGCTCAAACTGAGGCCGATAATAATGTTGAGGCACCGGACCCAGAAGCCACCCGTCCTGAAGATAAATTGGCTATGGTTAAGGAAAAGCTCACTGATGACGTAACACGTGAGGTATCAGATGGCGTTTTCCTTTCTTTGCTGCAGGCAAAGGAGGGGAGCTGAGCATTGCAAAAGACCTTACGGTAACGGCCATCAATAAAATTATGAATAATGAGATTCCGGCTGAACAGGTGGAGAACGCGAAAAAGCGGGTTGAAGAAGAATTGAAGTTCACCAGCTTGAATTCAGATTTAAAAAAAGCTGCAATAGAACTGGGACGTTATGCTATATATCAAAATCAATTTTATGATCCTGCTGCCACGGAAGAATTACGACAGCAGACTGTTGAGAGTGTCGAGCCGGTTAAGATCCTGCAGGGACAGATAATCGTAGAGGAAAATCAGCTTATCAGCCGGGACATATACAGGCAGCTGGAACTTGCAGGACTTCTTGACAGTGTTAATTCGATTCAGCCTTTTATAGGGCTATCGCTGATAATCGTCATTGTCTTATCAGCCCTATATTATTATTTCCATGAAATGAACGTGCAGCGGGAAACAAAGCAAAGTTATCTTTTGCTGTTTAGCCTAATTTTTATCTTATCCATATTGCTGATGAAGGTCATCAGTCTATTCCAATATGCTGATTATTCAGAGATAGGATACATTTACCCTGCAGCCATGGGAGCTATGCTAATCAAAATACTGATTGATGAAAAGCTTGCCATGTACTATACGATCATTATGGCTATTGCAGGAAGCGTAATTTTTAATGAAGGCGTTACTGGCACATTTCAGCTGACATCAGCCATTTATATCCTCTGCAGCGGCTTGGCTGCTATATTGTTTTTGAGCAAGCAGAATCGCCGCTCCAAAATCTTGCAGGCTGGTTTATTTGTATCCGCAGTAAACATACTTGTTATCTTTTCAATGCTTTTCTTAAGAAACGGCCACTATGATACGATTGAATATGGCTTTTACTTTGTTATTGCTCTGATTTCAGGTATTTCGTCTGCAGTGCTGGCAATTGGCCTGCTGCCGTATTTCGAGGCAGGTTTTGGAATTTTGTCTACTATGAGGCTGATAGAACTATCTAATCCTAATCATCCTCTGCTGAGAAAGATACTGACCGAGTCTCCCGGAACTTATCATCATAGTGTAATGGTTGCCAATCTTTCCGAGTCAGCGTGTGAAGCTATTGGGGCGAATGGCCTTCTGGCAAGGGTGGGATGCTATTATCACGATATCGGTAAAACAAAGCGGCCTCAGTTTTTTATCGAGAATCAGGTTAATATTGAGAATCCGCATGATCGCCTCCCTCCGCATACCAGCAAGAATATAATAATCGCCCATGCTGCCGATGGGGCTGAAATGCTGAGGAAGCATAAGATGCCGAAGGAGATAGTAGATATTGCCGAACAGCATCATGGAACAACATTGCTTAAATATTTTTACTACAAAGCAAAACAGAATGGGCTGGAAGTAAAGGAAGAGGACTATCGCTATCCGGGACCAAAACCGCAATCAAAAGAGTCGGCAGTAATTGGCATTGCTGATAGTGTGGAAGCTGCAGTCCGTTCCATGGCGCATCCTACAACAGAACAAATAGAGGAACTGGTCAAAAAGATAATCGCAGACAGACTTCAGGATGGACAGCTGAATGAATGTGATTTAACCTTAAAAGAACTGGAAACCGTTTCACACTCGTTCTGCGAAACGTTAAACGGGATTTTCCATTCACGTATCGAGTATCCTGAAATGACAAAACAGAAGGTGAAACAGGCATGAATTTAAATATTGATTTTTTGGACGAAACAAATGAGCTTCAGGAAAATGATATAGCCAAAATTGAAGAGCTAATTAATTTTGCTGCCTCTAAAGAATCTGTGGAGCCGGAAAGCGAAGTATCCATCACATTTGTGACCAATGAACGCATCCGGGAAATTAACAGGGAGTATCGGGATAAAGATCGGCCGACAGATGTTATTTCTTTTGCAATGGAAGAGCTGGGTGAAGGTGAAATCGAACTGATTGGTGCCGATATGCCCAGAGTCCTGGGGGATATCATTATCTCAGTTGCAAAGGCCAAGGAGCAGGCTGAGGAGTACGGTCACTCTTTTATAAGGGAGCTTGGTTTTTTGGCGGTCCATGGCTTCCTTCATCTTCTTGGATATGATCATGAAAATCCAGAAGATGAGAAAAAAATGTTTTCCCGCCAAAAGGATATATTAGATGAATTCGGGCTCACAAGATAGAAAGGTCCGAAAACACAGTGTCCTAAAATCCTTTTCGTTTGCTTTTTCCGGCATTAGGGCAGCATTATTGAATGAAAGGAATCTGCAAATACATTTGGCAGTGTCGATAGCTGTTATTATGTTTGGGGTATTCTTTGGCATTTCCAGCCTTGAATGGATAATCATTCTCCTGGCCATAGGGGGCATGCTCTCACTCGAACTGCTGAACACTGCCATTGAAAGGGTTGTGGATCTGGCGACAGAAGAGTATCATCCCCTTGCAAAGCAAGCAAAGGATATTGCTGCTGGAGCAGTATTGGTGTATGCAATTGTAAGTGTAATTATAGGCGGAGTTATATTCCTTCCTAAAATTCTCATATTTTTGCAGTAATGTGAAGCTGTCCGGATGGGCAGCTTTGCTTTTTGGTATTTCTATATAAACAGCAAAGTCTGAAGTATGGTGAAAAAATTTAGAGCATGGGTTTGAAAACGCTCACTGAATCCGCTAAAATGACAGAACAGCAGTAAATATTGCATGCTGGGGAGATGTTTGTGGAATCTCATTCAGAACAGGGACCTGGTTCAAAATTAAATCAGCCTATGTATTTTTAGAAAATTCAATTTTTTTGTTACGTTTTTGCTACAAACGATGAAAATCACAGTAAAATGTTGTAAAATAAAAGAGAAGCGGCTGCTTCTTACCGAAGAAGCTATTGAGCGCATTGCTTAATTTCACAAGGCCCATTGCAGGTCCAAACCTTGGTTTATTGGCTTGGGGAGCAACTCGCTTTACAGGAAAGGAAGAATTATTTGTGAACAGCGATCAACTAATAAAAGAAGCAATGATTGCAAGAGATAGAGCATATGTGCCATATTCAAAATTTAAAGTAGGAGCGGCACTATTAAGCAGTGACGGGCAGGTCTTTCATGGCTGCAACATCGAAAATGCTGCATACAGCATGTGTAATTGTGCTGAGAGGACTGCGCTTTTTAAAGCGTATTCTGATGGCGTAAAAAGTTTTTCAGCCATAGCTGTAGTTGCTGACACAGACCGTCCAGTTCCCCCATGCGGTGCATGCAGACAGGTAATAGCCGAATTATGTCCGCCTGAAATGAAAGTGGTTTTAACCAACTTAAAAGGGGATATTAAGGAATTAACAGTTGAAGAATTACTGCCAGGAGCATTTTCACCGGAGGATTTACATGAATAACACTACTACACCAAAAGGACACAAATCAGGGTTTATTTCCATAATCGGCAGACCGAACGTAGGGAAGTCAACGTTCTTAAATCGCGTAATCGGGCAGAAGATTGCGATTATGAGTGATAAACCGCAAACAACGCGCAACAAAGTTCAAGGTGTCCTGACTACCAATGACGCACAATTTATATTTATTGATACGCCAGGAATCCATAAGCCAAAGCATAAACTGGGAGACTTTATGATGAAAGTTGCCCAAAATACACTTAAAGAAGTGGATGTCATCCTGTTTATGGTAAATGCCCAGGAAGGCTTTGGACGCGGTGAAGAATTCATACTTGAGAAATTTCAGTCAGTCCGTACACCGATTTTCCTTGTAATCAATAAGATTGACCAGGTACATCCTGATGAACTTCTTAAAATTATTGAGTCTTACAAGGAAAAGTACGAGTTCAGCGAAATTATCCCCATTTCTGCTTTAGAAGGCAATAATGTAGAGACGCTGTTAGGACAGATTAAAGAATATATTCCGGAAGGGCCGCAGTTTTATCCAGCTGATCAAGTAACGGACCACCCAGAGAGATTTATCGTTTCCGAACTGATCAGGGAAAAAGCACTGCATTTAACAAGAGAAGAAAT
Organism: Cytobacillus pseudoceanisediminis; assembly: GCF_023516215.1. Classification (NCBI taxonomy): domain Bacteria; kingdom Bacillati; phylum Bacillota; class Bacilli; order Caryophanales; family Bacillaceae; genus Cytobacillus; species Cytobacillus pseudoceanisediminis. Next base: position 39,988 of record NZ_CP097349.1, read on the forward strand.
ACCGCACTCGCTTGCTGTAACCATTGATAAAATGGAACGCCGCGAAGATAAGGATGTCATTCATGTCATGGCTACAATCATTGTGGAGCGTGACTCCCAAAAAGGCATTGTGATTGGAAAGCAAGGGAAAATGCTCAAGGAAATCGGAAAAAGAGCAAGAGTTGATATTGAGAATCTTCTTGGATCAAAGGTTTTCCTGGAGCTATGGGTCAAAGTCCAAAAAGACTGGCGCAATAAAATGTCACAGCTCCGCGACTTTGGCTTCCGTGAAGATGAGTACTAAACCCAGCCCTAATTAAAGTATTATTCATTTCTGATTTATATGCATGCAGGTGATTGACAATATTTTCGTCTCATGATTTTACAAAGACAGGCTATGATATAGATAAATGTATTGGGATAAAGAAATTGCTAGTTGAATAACTGAAAGGTGGGGTTTTCGATGATGGATTTTACCTGGAGAGTGTTTTCCCAGACAGGAAATATTGACACATATCTTCTCTTCAAGGAGCTAGAAAAGGAAACTCAGGATATACCCGGCAGCAATGATGAAGAGCTAGCAGAAGCTGATTTTCCCATCTCATAGGTTTGTCGAAAGACAGGGATGGTGTCACGGTTGCTTGATAAATGTGAAGGCATCGTCATCAGGACAACTAATTATAGTGAAACAAATAAGATTGTTACTTTATATACCCGTGAATGGGGAAAAGTTGGTGTGATGGCACGAGGAGCGAAAAAGCCGAACAGCAGACTTGCTGCTGTCACCCAGCTTTTTACATACGGGAATTTCTTAGTTCAGCGTGGAAGCGGTTTGGGTACCCTGCAGCAGGGGGACATGATTTCATCTATGCGGTCCATTAAAGAAGATATTTTTCTGACTGCATATGCAAGCTATATTGTCGATTTGACTGATAAAAGCATTGAGGATAAGAAGCCCAACCCATTTTTGTTCGAATTGCTGTATCAAACCCTAAATTTAATAAACGAAGGATATGACCCGGAAATTCTTACAAACATTTATGAAATGAAAATGCTGAATGCTCTGGGTTTATATCCAGTACTTGATCAATGTTCTGTCTGCGGAAGCACTGACGGGCATTTTGCATTTTCTATCCGCGAAAACGGGCTTATTTGTCACCGCTGCCTTGATAAGGATCCTTATCATTATAAAGTGTCCCAGGCGACAATTAAGCTTCTTCGCCTGTTTTACTTTTTTGACTTGTCCCGGCTCGGCAATATCTCTGTCAAACCAGAAACCAAAGCTGAATTGAAAAAGATTATTTCTGCCTATTATGAAGAGTATTCAGGCTTAAACTTGAAGACAAAGAAGTTTCTGAATCAAATGGCTAAGTTTAATGATTTAATGTAATGCGTTTCTTTATAGGCGAAGCGCATTGGCTTTTGTTATTATTGACAATTTAAATCCATTCCGCTATGATTCAAAGTAATAAAATATAATTGCTGTGAAGGAGAAGAGTACTTAACCTTTTCTAATTAAAGCGAACCCGGGATAGTGGGAGCCGGGCATGGATGGTTAAGGAAGGGCGCTCCAGAGCAATATTGTCTATCGACAACTAAAGAGGCTGTGGTCAAAATCGCAGCAAATAGGGTGGAACCGCGGGTAAACTCTCGTCCCTATGCCATTGGGCATAGAGACGGGAGTTTTTTATGTTCACAGAAAAGCGGTGGGTAGACAGCTGTTAAGTTCATAAAGCTATAATTTATACAATAAGAAAGAGGTGTCCTATGAATATTCAAAGCATGATATTAACACTTCAAAAACATTGGTCTGAACAGGGTTGTATCTTGATGCAGGCATATGATACTGAAAAAGGGGCCGGAACAATGAGCCCGTATACTTTTTTAAGAGCGATTGGACCAGAGCCGTGGAATGTTGCTTATGTGGAGCCTTCACGCCGTCCTGCCGATGGGCGTTTTGGTGAGAATCCAAACCGGCTTTATCAGCATCATCAATTTCAGGTGATCATGAAGCCGTCGCCGGATAATATTCAGGAGCTGTATCTTGATTCATTAAAAGCATTGGGCATTGATCCGCTTGAACATGATATCCGGTTTGTAGAAGATAACTGGGAAAATCCTTCTCTGGGCTGTGCAGGCTTAGGATGGGAAGTTTGGCTTGATGGTATGGAAATAACGCAGTTCACATATTTCCAGCAGGTAGGCGGATTGGAATGTAAGCCTGTGTCAGTTGAGATTACCTACGGAATAGAAAGGCTTGCATCCTACATTCAGGACAAGGAAAATGTCTTTGACCTTGAATGGACTGACGGGTTTACGGTTAGAGATATCTTCCTGCAGCCTGAGTTCGAGCATTCGAAATACACATTTGAAACATCAGATCAGGAAATGCTCTTCAATTTGTTCAATATTTATGAAAAAGAAGCACATAGACAAATGGATGAAGGCCTAGTACACCCGGCATATGACTATGTATTAAAATGTTCTCATACCTTTAATTTGCTTGATGCAAGGGGAGCGATCTCTGTTACAGAAAGAACCGGCTATATCGCCCGATGCCGAAATCTGGCCAGAAAAGTAGCCAAAACTTTTTATGAAGAGAGAGAAAACTCGGTTTCCCAATATTAAAGGATAAGGAGGAAGAATCTCATGAATAAGAAAGATCTTCTGCTGGAAATTGGACTTGAAGAAATGCCTGCCAGATTTGTCACTAATTCAATGAATCAGCTTTCAGATAAAGTGAACTCATGGCTTTTGGAAAAGAAAATATCTTTTGACGAGATCAGCGCTTTCTCTTCTCCACGCCGTTTGGCTGTTCTTGTAACGGGAGTAGATACCGCACAGGAGGACATAAATGAGGAAGCGAAAGGACCTGCAAAAAAATTGCCTTAACCGAGGATGGAGAATGGTCAAAAGCTGCGGTTGGATTCAGCCGGGGCCAGGGAGCTTCTGTTGAAGATATATTCTTTAAAGAAATTAATGGGGTTGAATATGCCCATGTCAGCAAATTTATAAAAGGAAAGGAAACAGCAGCACTGCTGCCGGAACTCCAGCAGATTGTCACCTCGTTATCATTCCCGAAAAATATGCGCTGGGCAAACCAGGAGCTGCGCTTTATCAGGCCGATCAAATGGCTTATGGCATTATTCGGAAATGAAGTCATTCCTTTTGCAATTACAAACGTTCATACTTCTAACCTTACAAGGGGCCACCGCTTTCTGGGCGAAGAGATTGAAATTAACAATCCTTCTGATTATGAAAAGTCCTGCTGGCGCAATATGTGATAACTAATCCGCAGGAAAGAAAAAGTGCAATTCTATCACAATTGCAAAAAATAGAAGAAGAAAATGACTGGGTGATCCCTGTAGATGAAGATTTATTGGAAGAAGTAAATAACCTGGTTGAGTATCCAACAGCATTATATGGCCAGTTTGAAGAAGAATACCTGGAGCTTCCGGAAGAGGTTTTAATTACATCGATGAAGGAGCATCAGCGTTATTTTCCGGTAAAGTCCAAAGAGGGCAGGCTGCTTCCTTACTTTGTTACTGTCCGAAATGGATCCCATGAACATTTGGAGAAAGTGGCTAAAGGAAATGAGAAAGTATTGCGGGCAAGACTTTCTGATGCAGCTTTCTTCTACAGGGAGGACCAAAAAACGGATATCGCGGCATCACTGGAAAAACTTAAGAACATTGTTTATCATGAAGAAATTGGAACTCTTGCTGAAAAGGTGGAACGTGTTCGCCAGCTGGCAGCTAATTTGAGTGAAAATCTTCATTTCAGCGATGAGGCAAAGGCAGTGACAGACCGGGCTGCTGAAATCAGCAAGTTCGACCTTGTTTCGCACATGGTTTATGAATTTCCAGAGCTGCAAGGCTTTATGGGTGAAAAATATGCCCTGCAAAAAGGTGAAAAGGAAGCTGTGGCGCGTGCAATTAATGAACATTATATGCCGCGCAATTCAGAGGACCAGACGCCTGCAAGTGATGCTGGTGCAGTGCTGTCCATTGCTGAAAAGCTCGACACAATTGTGTCTTCCTTTGCAATAGGGATTATTCCAAGCGGCTCCCAGGATCCATATGCCTTAAGAAGACAGGCAACGGGTGTTATCCAGACTTTACTGGCAAAAAATTGGGATTTAAAACTCGAAGAATTAATTGCATTATCTTCTGAGACTGTTCTTAATTCGAAGATTGGAAAGAAATCAAAGGGTGAATTGATGCAGGAACTGGTTTCATTCTTTAAATTAAGAATCAAATATATGCTGCAGGAGAAGACAGTTCGTTATGACTTAATTGAAGCCGTTTTGGGCAGTGAAATCGGTTCAGTGCCTTCACTTGTAAAAAGAGCTGAAGTATTGGAGTCCCATAAGGATGCTGCAGGTTTCAAGGAAAGCATTGAAGCTCTTAGCCGAGTTATCAACATTGCTTCTAAAGCAGAGGATAAAGGGGATATAGACAGCAGCTTATTTGAAAATGTTTACGAAAAATCTCTTTTCAACAAATATTTATCAGTGAACGAGGAATTAAGAAAAGAGGTAGCAGAAGAAGTTGCCTTTAACCTGCTAATTAGCCTGAAACCAGAAATTGATCAATACTTCGAGCATACTATGGTTATGGATGAAAAGCAGGAAATTCGCAGCAATAGGCTGCACCAGATGGCAAATTTGGCTGATTTGATTAAGAAGTTTGCAAATATGAACGAAATTATTGTTAAATAACGAGCTTAAATTTTGCGTTTTTTGCTGGAATAGGATTAAATTTTAAGAAAGAAGACAGCAGCTTTAGCTGTCAGGAAAGAGCCTGTTATATTGCTGACGGGCTCTTTCATATTTTGGACATATTGGGCGAAGTAAAGAGAACTATATAGGAAACACATCTTTTCATTTATGACAAATAGTATATAATAATTATATAAAAGTATAACATTATTATAATGGGAAATGAGTGCCATTAGCATACCCTGTTCAGAATAGGTGGTGAGGAAGATCGAATTAAATAAAAGGCAGGAAAAGATCATAGAAATCGTAAAGGAAAACGGACCGATCACTGGTGAGAGTATAGCGGAACAGCTTAACTTAACCAGGGCAACACTAAGGCCGGATCTGGCTATATTAACGATGGCAGGCTATTTGGATGCCCGTCCGCGTGTAGGATATTTTTATACAGGAAAAACCGGGGCACAGCTGTTGACAGAAAACCTTCAGAAGCTTTATGTAAGAGATTATCAATCCATTCCTGTAGTCGTTAATGAGAATGTATCGGTATATGATGCAATTGTGACTATGTTTCTGGAAGATGTCGGCACGCTATTTGTAGTGGACCAGAGTTCACTGCTTGTAGGGGTTTTGTCAAGGAAGGATTTGCTTAGGGCTAGTATTGGCAAGCAGGAGCTTAATTCTATCCCTGTTAATATCATTATGACAAGAATGCCTAATATTACGATGTGTGAAAAAGATGATTTGCTCATAGAAGTTGCTAAAAAGCTGATTGAAAAGCAAATCGATGCCCTTCCTGTTGTAAAAAAGACAGAGAAAGGGTTCGAAGTAAACGGCCGGATAACCAAAACAAACCTGACAAAAGCATTCTTGGCCCTGGCCGGCGAAAAGTAGCAAAGTAAGAAGGAGATGGTGTTGAAGAATGGAAAAATTGCCGATCATCTACGTCGTTTCGGACTCAGTGGGAGAAACGGCCGAACTTGTAACAAAAGCTGCCACAAGCCAGTTTAATGGCAGTGATATATCTATTAAGCGCTTCCCATATGTTGAAGAAAAAATACATATTGATGAAGTCATTTCGCTGGCAAAACTGGATAATGGCATGATAGCCTATACAATGGTTAAGCCGGATATGAGGAAGTATATTAACCAGAGGTCTGCAGAAGAAGGAATATATGCTTTTGATATCGTTGGCCCTTTAATGGATCAAATCCAAAGAGCCTGCGGCATTACCCCTCTTTTTGAACCTGGACTGGTCAGAAAGCTTGATGAGGATTATTTTAAAAAGATTGAGGCTATCGAGTTCGCTGTTAAATATGATGATGGCCGAGACCCTCGTGGGATATTAAAAGCGGATATAGTGTTAATAGGCGTTTCAAGGACATCAAAAACACCTCTTTCTCAATATCTGGCACATAAGCGCCTTAAAGTGGCTAACGTTCCCCTTGTTCCTGAAGTCGATCCTCCAGAAGAGCTGTTTCTTGTCCCGCCTGATAAGTGCTTCGGCCTGAAAATCAGTCCTGAGAAATTAAACTTTATCCGGAGAGAACGTCTAATATCGCTAGGTTTAAGCGATAATGCCAGCTATGCTAATATAGAGAGAATCAAAGAAGAAATAGGTTACTTTGAAAAGATTGTATCTAAAATTAAATGCCCGGTTATAGATGTCACGAATAAGGCAGTAGAAGAAACAGCCAATATGATTCTAAATCAATACCGTAAAAGCTTTCCGAAAAGCTAGCACATAAATTTTTATGTGCCTTTTCTTTTTTATACTAGGCATTTAGGCTGTTTAGCTTAGGGTAGAATAGGGAGCGGGAGACTCCTCTGGAACCCCGAAATAAAGCTCCATTCTAAGGATGGCTTTTTTCAGGGGAAAACCTGTAAATTAAATTATATTCATCCCAGATAAATTAATGGCAAAATAGAGATTAATGTACTATAATAAAAAATTGTGATAAAAATGTCCCTGAATAGGTTTAGAGTTCATTGCGAAGGAATAAACTATTTATTGTGGCATGTCAAGTTTTCGACCAAGAAAAATTCGACATATCTCACAATGCAAAAGTTATTCATGCAAAGAAGGATTATGCGGAGTGATGTAGAATTATTAGAACATCAGGCAAACCGAACATTATAGTAGATGCTGATTCCTGTCCCGTTAAAGAAGAAATTGTCGAAATAGCCAATTCCTTTACGTTGGACGCAGTATTTGTTGCTTCTTATGCCCATATGAAAAATGACCTAAATGGGGCTGTCTGGAAATTCGTTGACAGCAGTAAGGAAGCTGCTGATTTATTCATAATGAATTATGTGAAATCAGGAGATGTAGTTGTAACTCAAGATATTGGATTGGCATCAACTCTTTTGCTCAATGGTGTTTATGTCCTTTCTCCCAGGGGAATTTTATTTGAGGAAAATGAAATTCGGACCGCGCTTGAAATGAGGCACCTTTCAGCGAAAGCGCGAAGAAGAGGAGTTTATGGGAAAGGCCCAAAACCATACAGCCGAGAGGACAGATCCAGGTTTGTGCAGCAATTGACAAAAATTTTGTCGAATCTTGAAGGAATTCAGTAACGTTTATCGAATACCTGAGTAAGTAATGGAGTTGTTCATATGGCAGAACGGATCGCCGAGGAGAAAGTAAATGAGATTCGGCAAGCTGTAGATATTGTTGATGTCATTGGCGACTATATTCAATTAAACAAGCAAGGACGCAACTATTTTGGGCTTTGTCCTTTTCATGGCGAAAATACTCCTTCCTTTTCTGTATCGCCCGAAAAGCAAATCTATCATTGCTTTGGATGCGGAGCGGGAGGCAATGCCTTTTCTTTCTTAATGGAATTAGAAGGATATTCCTTTCAGGAAGCAGCCTTGAAACTCGCTGAAAAAGGAAATGTCAAGCTTGAAATTGATGCGGCATCTGCAGCATCAGCAAAATCAATGCCTGTAGATTTACAGCAGATGATGGAAGCTCATGAGCTTCTACGTAAATTTTATCACCATCTGCTCGTAAACACAAAAGATGGTCAGCATGCACTTGAATATTTGCTTAATAGAGGCTTTACAATGGAATCGATTGAGAAATTTCAAATCGGCTATTCATTGAAGTCCTGGGATTTTGTTTTCAAGTTCCTTACTAAAAGAAAATTCCCGGCAGATGTTATGGAAAGGGCAGGACTGATTATCAAAAGGGAGAAAGATGGGAACTATTTTGACCGCTTCAGAGATAGAATCATGTTCCCGATTTTTGACCGCAGCGGAAATACGATTGCTTTTTCGGGAAGATCACTTGGGGACGATGAGCCCAAATATTTAAATAGCCCTGAAACTGTAATCTTCAATAAAAGCAAAACTTTATATAATTTTCATTTGGCGAGACCACAGATTAAAAAATTGCAGAGGGCCGTTCTTTTTGAAGGGTTTGCAGATGTAATCGCTGCTGATCGTGCTGGTGTCGGCAATGGCGTTGGTACGATGGGCACCGCTTTAACTGAAGAACATGTTGCTTCTTTAAGAAGAAATGTTCAATCAATCACGATCTGTTATGATTCCGATAATGCAGGTATTGAAGCCGCATACCGGGCTGCAAATCTGCTAATGGAAGCAGGATGCCAGATCAGAGTGGCGCTCATGCCTGACGGATATGATCCGGATGATTATATTAATGAGTTCGGAGAAGAAAAATTTCGTCATGATGTAATCGAGTCCAGCATAACCTTTATGGCATTTAAGATGCTTTATCTCCGCAGGGGGAAAAGGCTTCAAAATGAAGGAGATCGTCTCCTTTATATCGAAGAGGTATTAAAGGAGATCAGCCAGCTGGATAAAGCGGTCGAAAGAGATCATTATCTGCGCCAGCTTGCGAATGAATTCTCACTTTCTCTGGAAGCCTTGAAAGAGCAGCAAAAACAGGTCTATTATACGGAGAAGCGAAGGAACACCCATAAAGGGAAAGGTGCTTTCGAACCTCAAAAAAGGCTTCAAACACCAAAAAGGGCTGACAGTCTTAAACCCGCCTACCATACAGCGGAGAGAAGGCTAATCGCCCACATGCTCAGGAATAGTGACATAGCATTTAAAGTTCAAGATATGCTTCAGGGAAATACATTTAACATCGATGAACACCAGGCAATTATTACCTATCTTTTAGGTTTCTACGAAAAAGGCCATACGCCTGATCCGAGTGCATTTATAAATTTTATAAAAGATGAAAAGCTTAAGCGAATTGTGGTGGATATAGAAATGATGTCCATTAACGATGAAATAAGCGAACAGGAATTATCAGATTATCTTAAACAGGTGTTGAATTATCAAAAGATGTTAAAAATAAAGGAAAAACTAAATGAAGAAAAAGAAGCAGAACGACAAAAGGATTATGCTAAAGCGGCTTTAATCGCAATGGAGATCCTTCATTTGCGAAAGTCACTATAAGAAGGCCTTGTGCCTCAAATAAATGTTTCTGGGGATTAGGCGTCTCCTAAGGAATAGTCCCATTTGCAAGATGTATTAAGAATGTGTTTGATTTTTGGAAGGAGGGGGACATATGGCTGAAAAGTCGGCCCGTTCAAAAGAGGTTGATACAGAGTTGACCCTTGAACAAGTGAAAGATCAATTAGTTGAAATAGGAAAAAAGACAGGTGTCCTTGCCTATGATGATATAGCAGAAAGATTGTCTCAATTTGAAGTCGATTCCCACCAGATGGATGAATTCTATGAATTCCTCGGAGATCAGGGTGTTGAATTAGTCGGAGACAATGAAAATGAAGATCCAAATGTTCAGGAGCTTGCAAAAAATGAAGAGGAATTTGACCTTAATGATTTAAGTGTCCCTCCGGGTGTGAAAATTAATGATCCTGTCCGTATGTACCTAAAAGAGATTGGGCGTGTTGATTTACTCTCTGCAGAGGAAGAAATCGCACTTGCCAATCGAATTGAGGAAGGCGATGAAGAAGCAAAAAGACGTCTCGCAGAAGCTAACCTCCGATTGGTTGTAAGTATTGCTAAAAGGTATGTGGGACGCGGAATGCTATTCCTTGACCTTATTCAGGAAGGAAATATGGGACTGATAAAAGCGGTTGAAAAATTCGACTACCGCAAAGGATTTAAGTTCAGTACGTATGCAACATGGTGGATCCGCCAGGCCATCACAAGAGCAATTGCTGACCAGGCCCGTACAATTCGTATTCCTGTCCATATGGTTGAAACCATCAATAAGTTGATCCGTGTCCAGCGTCAGCTTCTTCAGGATCTTGGCCGCGAACCAACACCAGAAGAAATTGCTGAAGATATGGATTTAACTCCAGATAAAGTAAGAGAAATTCTTAAGATTGCACAGGAACCTGTTTCATTAGAAACACCTATTGGTGAGGAGGATGACTCTCACTTAGGTGACTTTATTGAAGATCAGGATGCCACTTCTCCATCAGAGCATGCGGCATATGAACTCCTTAAGGAACAGCTTGAAGATGTTCTTGACACACTTACTGACCGGGAAGAAAATGTTCTTCGTCTTCGATTCGGACTGGACGACGGCCGAACCAGGACTTTAGAAGAAGTTGGCAAGGTATTTGGCGTTACCCGGGAGCGTATACGTCAAATTGAAGCCAAAGCCTTAAGAAAACTGCGTCATCCCAGCAGAAGCAAGCGTTTAAAAGACTTCTTAGAATAAAAAAGAATTGCCAGTGGATAGTTTACTTCTTAAAATGGAAGTAAACTATTTTTTTGACTGGATGTGCTTTGGTTGGATGAAAACAGAAAAAAGGTCATTGTTAACGAACTTCTGTATTGGAAGAAAAGCCGAATGCTCCCTGATCGATATTGTGACTACCTGCTGGCTCTTTATACGGAAGGAAGTCAGCCGAAGGAAATAAAAAAGCATAAAAGTGTAATGGGTCTGTATCTGGCCAATCTTATTTTCTTGCTGCTTATTCCAATTTCTGCTTTATTAATTTATTTTACTGAATTGTCTATTATTTTGCAAACTGCCATTTTGTTTCTTTTTATTTTCACGTGTATATTCTTTGTTTTTTATTTTTTCAGGAAAGCAAAATTAATGCATATTCCCATCATATCAGCAGCATTGAATTTACTGATGGGATCTGTTGCACTAGTATCGGAGGTATATCGCGAAAACCAGAAAGCTCTCTATGCTGCCCTAGTAATTAATTGTGTTCTTTGGCTGTTTGCGGGTTTGAAATTGAAGTTTCAATATTTATGGATTTCCGGGGCGCTAGGATGCTTTTTAATAGTTATTTCTATATTCGTATAATAAAATATTTTAAAAAGTTTTTAAATGTTGAGAAAACTCTTGCATCCCTTATATAATAGTAATGAAAGCGTATACAACAACTTTTGTGTTTAAGGGGGATGTAAATGAATTTTGATTTGACGGCCGAACAGAATATGATCTATAAAACCATAAGGGAATTTGCTCAGGAAGAAGTGGCACCGGGGGCTTTGGAAAGAGACCGTACAAAAGAATTCCCGATAGAAGTTTTTAAAAAAATGGCGGATCTTGGTTTAATGGGACTTCCTTTCCCTGAAGAATATGGTGGGGCAGGGGCAGATACTGTAAGTTTCGCTATTGTAACAGAAGAATTGAGCAGAGCGTGCGCTTCTACCGGAATCACTTACTCAGCGCATATTTCTCTTGGCGGAGCACCGCTTTATTTATTTGGAACTGAAGAGCAGAAGCGAAAATATCTGGTGCCAATTTGTACAGGTGAGTCGTTTGGAGCTTTCGGTCTGACAGAACCAAATGCAGGCTCTGATGCAGGCGGTACGAGAACAACAGCCGTAGAAAAAGATGGAGAATATATCATTAACGGAAATAAGTGTTTCATTACAAATGCAAGCTATGCTAAGCATTTAGCATTGACTGCTGTCACCGGTGAAAAGGATGGCAAAAAAGAAATAAGCGCAATTATTGTTCCAACGGATGCAGAAGGATTTACTGTGATCGATAATTACGAAAAGATGGGACTCAATTCATCAAATACTACTGAACTTGTCCTTGAAGACGTACGCGTTCCGACTGAGCACTTGCTCGGCAAAAAAGGAGAGGGCTTTAAACAATTTTTAATTACTTTGGATGGAGGGCGTATTGGAATTGGAGCTATGGCTCTGGGAATAGCGCAGGCTGCCTATGACAAGGCACTCCAGTATGCAAAGGAACGCAAGCAGTTTGGCCGTTCATTATCAGATTTTCAGGCTATTCAATTTAAACTTGCAGATATGGCAATGAAAATTGAACTGGCAAGGAATATGGTTTACAAAGCTGCATGGCTGAAAGACCAGGGCAGACCTTTCGCAAAAGAAGCATCCATGTGCAAGCTCTATGCTTCTGAAATCTGTATGGAAATCGCTGATCAGGCCGTCCAAATCCACGGAGGATACGGCTATATGAAAGACTACCATGTAGAACGCTACATGAGAGACGGAAAGCTCACAGAAATAGGTGAAGGTACCTCAGAAGTACAAAGAATGGTCATTGCACGCCTTATTGGGTGCTAAATTTATTATGAATCCAATAATAGGAAGGACAAAAACTCCACCCTCAGGATGGAGTTTTTGTCCATTTTATGAACAAGATTTGACAAAGTTTACAATAGGGCTTTTCCTTCTGACTTTTTTAAAGTAAAATAGAGATTGTTTGTATACTTACTTAAACTGAATGTGCTTACATAAGGGAGGTTAAATCATGAATCGCAATCCAATCATTCCATTTGTGTTAATTATGGTTTTTGGTGTGGTAGCAATGTTCCTTGTTTCTTTTAAAGGTCTTGGCGATATGGAAGAGCTTGCTAAAGAACAGGAAGGCGGCGGTGCTGAAACTGAAGAAACTGCAGCTGCAACCCCTGAAGAAATTTATCAGAAGAGCTGTATCGGATGTCACGGTGACCAGTATCAAGGTGGAGTTGGTCCTGCTCTAACAGGTGTAGGCGATCGTTTATCACAAGATGATATCGCAAATATCGTAGTAAACGGTAAAGGCTCAATGCCTCCAGGATTAGTGCCTCAAGACAAAGCTGCCGAAATGGCTGAATGGTTAGCAGGCCTTAAGTAATACCTATAATGAAAGTCCTTTGCATATGTAAAGGACTTTTTTATACTATAAGAAAGGCTATCGCAAATTACGATAGCTTTTTTTAGCTTTTCTCTCAGGAGGAGCAGATAGGCAGGCGCTCTGCGCTTGTTACAATACATATATAAGTGGTGACAGAATGAATACAGAGAAATTATCAAATCGGCTTGAAGCTGTAACAAATTATATCCCCCTGGTTCACGAGTGGCTGATATAGGCTCAGACCATGCGTATTTGCCCTGCTACGCAGTAAAGAAAGGCATTGTCCCTTTTGCTATTGCTGGTGAAGTGGTGGAAGGGCCGTTTCAATCAGCCAAAAAACAGGTGAAAATGGAAGGGCTCGAAAATCAGATTTCTGTAAGAAAAGGCAGCGGCCTTGAAGTAATTGGGCCAGGCGAAGTAGACTGTATAACCATTGCGGGCATGGGAGGCGCTTTAATTGCGAGCATTCTTGAAGATGGGAAGAGCAAGCTTGCTGCTATAAAGAGGCTTATCCTCCAGCCGAATTTAAGTGCCATCTCGATTAGAACCTGGCTGATTGCTAACGGCTGGGAGCTAATCGCTGAAGAAATTCTCGAAGAAGACGGAAAGATTTATGAAATCCTTGCAGCTGAAAAAGGAGAGCCTTTGAAACCATACAAGAATAAAGAACAAGGTTTGCTGATGGGCCCTTTTCTAATGGAGCAAAAATCCGAAGTTTTTCGAAACAAGTGGATTGGTGAAAGGAAAAATTGGGAGAGAATCCTTTTGCAGCTCGATAAGGCTGCATACTCCAGCGAAACAGAAAAGAGAAAACAGGAGCTGAAGGAGAAAATCAAAATGGCAGAGGAGGTACTAAAACAGTGAAAAAAATAAATGGACATGAGATTATCCAATTATTTGAGCAGTTCTCCCCAAAAGGATATGCGATGGAAGGAGACAAAATCGGCCTCCAGATCGGCAGGCTTAACACCCCCGTTGAAAATGTCATGATTGCCCTTGATGTGCTGGAAGAAGTCGTTGATGAGGCAATTGAAAAGAAGGTACAGCTGATTATTGCTCATCATCCGTTAATCTACAGGCCGCTGCAAAAATTTCAACGGATACTCCATCCGGAAGAATTATTGAAAAGCTTATCAAACATGATATAGCCGTATATGCAGCACATACCAATTTGGATATCGCCAAAGGCGGGGTCAATGATATGCTTGCTGATGCACTGAAGCTGACCAATACAGAAGTTTTATATCCAACATATGAAACTGAATTGAAAAAGCTCGCTGTGTTTGTACCTGAAGAAAATGCTGAATCACTAAGGCAAGCGCTTGGTAACTCAGGGGCAGGTTCAATTGGCAATTACAGTCATTGTTCGTTCGCCTCCCGTGGAACAGGGCGGTTTAAGCCTAATGGGGAGGCCAATCCGCATATCGGCCAGCAGGGTAAGCTTGAGACTGTTGAAGAAGTCTGCATTGAGACCATTTATCCTGAACATATAGAAAAGAAAGTGCTGTCGGCCATGTTCAAAAACCATCCTTATGAAGAAGTTGCTTATGATATTTATAAGCTTGAAAACAAGGGGGAAGTTCTTGGGCTTGGAAAAATTGGAGAAATCAGCGAGATGACTCTAAAGGAATTTGCAGAGCATGTAAAACATACACTTGAAGTGGATGGAGTCCGGGTAGTAGGTGACCTCTCATCCAAAATCAGGAAAGTTGCTGTCCTGGGCGGAGATGGAAATAAATACTTCATGTCAGCAAAGATGAAGGGGGCTGATGTATATGTTACAGGTGACATGTATTATCATGTGGCACATGATGCCATGATGATGGGCCTCAATATTGTTGATCCGGGACATAATGTGGAAAAAATAATGAAAAAGGGAGTTGCCCAAAAATTAGTACAGATGTGTTCTGGAAAAGGGTATAGCGTATCCATTTTTCCTTCTGAAATTCATACGGATCCATTTAAGTTTGTTTGACTAAAAAAGAACCGGTCTCCTATAGGGACCGGTCTTTTTGATTTATAGCTTTGCAGACTTCTTCACTTTAGGAAGTATCTTATTTAATGGCACTTTTTTCTCGCGTGACCATGTGGATTCATCAATGGGATTAAATTGTTCCAGGAACGTGATGACTTCCTTTGTGATCGGTGTCGGTGTAGAGGCTCCTGCTGTGACTGCAACTGTCGTTGCATCTTTTAGCCAATTCACATCCAGTTCAGTTATATCAGCAATGCGGTAGGCTTTTGTACCGGCAATTTCTTCTGATACCTGTGCAAGACGATTGGAGTTATTGCTCTTTGGGTCCCCCACGACGATTAAAACGTCAGCCTGGCCAGCTTGTTCCGCAACAGCTTCCTGGCGCACCTGGGTAGCCATGCAGATTTCTTTGTGGAACTCTGCGTGAGGATATTTTTCCTTTATCTGATCCATAACATGTACGACATCCCATTGGCTCATTGTAGTCTGATTAGTCACCAGTATTTTATCAGCCTGTATGCTAAGTTCATTTACATCCTCAATGGTCTGTACTAAATGGACTGCTTGAGGAGCTACACCTACTGCACCTTCAGGTTCTGGATGGCCTTTTTTGCCAATGTAAATGATTTGAAAACCTTCCTTTTCCTTCTCTCTGATTAAATCATGTGTTCTTGTTACGTCAGGGCACGTAGCATCGATTGTCACAAGGCCTTTTTGTTTGGCTGCTTCACGCACTTCAGGTGAGATGCCATGTGCTGTAAAAATGACAGTGCCTTTATCGACTTTATCTAAGATTTCTTTGCGGTCTTTCCCATCAAGTGTAATAATGCCTTCCTCTTCGAAAGCATCTGTTACATGTTTGTTATGAACGATCATACCCAAAATATAGATGGGTCTTGGCAATGACGGATCAAGTGCAGCGTTTCTGGCAATAACCATTGCATCCACCACACCGTAACAATACCCCCGAGGAGAGATTTTTATGACATTCATCTGCTTATCCTCCCTAATGAAAGCTTATATCTGAATTGAAGTGAGTTCTATTTCTAATGCGGAAAAATCCCATATTGCATTTCTATTATATAAGAGATAAACCGATATTACAAAAGGAGTAATTCTTCTTAATAAAAAGCAAAAAAAGAATGCCTCAGCATCCTTTTCTTTAAATATATAATTTAGGTTTGGAAATACCTTCTGCTGAAGATGATTTAACGGCTGGCTTTTCAGAGACAGGTGCCTTTTTGGTTTTTTTGCTCTGGGAATCTGGTTTCTTTTTTCTGCTTTCGTCTGATTGGATTCCTCTTTAGGTTCAGAAGCGGTCTCATCAGCTTCAGGGGCATCTTTCAAACCTCTATAAAGTTTCCACATAGCAGGAAGATTCCTGACCAGCGGACCATACTGCTGAACCATTGGTCCAATTTGCTGTGCGGTATTTAGAACCTTTTGAGTGTTTGTTAAAAAGCCGTTTATGGAAGAAGGGTTGCTTATTGCCTGCAATATGCCTCCACCTGCGGGGGAGCCTCCTGCTGCTCTTGCTCCCCCATTCCGGCTGCAGGCTGTGCATTGCCTTTTCCCAATATTTTTGAAAGCAATCCTCCCCTGCCTCCACCGCGTTTCATTCCCGGAGGACCGCTCATCATTGGCCCCATAGGAGGTCTTCCCTGCATCGGTGTCATAAAAGGATGGGGAGGCATTCCTCCGCGCATAGGGGGTCTTGATCCTGGCATCATATCTATTGGCCTCCTTTCTTTGCACATTTCTGCTTCTTAATAAAATTTCATATAATAAAGTATGCGTTTATCCCATTTTGGTTTAGGCATAAAGCAGAAGAAACCAATTTATTTATTAAAATCGCCCAAAAAGCTTATCATAAAAATATAAATGCCTGTATGAGTGGTTATTTGCAGGAAACTTTATTATAATAACAGGATGTAGGAAAAGCTCGGAACCAGCAAGTTGCAGTTGATACTAGTAGATCTTACTTCACTAATATATGTTTCGGATGCTGCCTGAACTGAGGCGAATCTGAATAATTGAGGAGTTTTTATATGAACGAAACGAAATTTGACCGATTTAATTTGAAGCCTTTTATTATAGAAGCGGTTAGGGATTTTGGCTTTTTCGAGCCGACAGAAATTCAGGAAAGAATGATTCCTGCAGTACTGAAGGGTGAAAGCGCCATTGGCCAGTCGCAGACAGGTACAGGAAAAACTCATTCATACGTACTGCCTATTCTTCAAAAAGTTGATCCATCCCGCCAGGAGGTTCAGGCCATTATTACTGCACCGACACGTGAGCTGGCCAACCAGATTTATCATGAAATTCTTAAAGTAACAGAGCATTGTCCAGAAGGAGAAGAGATAACTGCCCGCTGCTATATCGGCGGAACAGATAAGCAGAGAACGATTGAAAAACTGAAAAGACAGCCTCATGTGGTTGTAGGGACTCCTGGAAGAATTAATGACCTTGTAAAGGAACAGGCGCTATTTGTGCATACTGCAGAAATTCTTATTGTGGATGAAGCTGATTTAATGCTTGATATGGGATTTATAGAGGATGTTGATCAGATTGCAGCAAGGATGCCGGAAAAGCTTCAGATGCTTGTGTTCTCAGCTACCATTCCGGAGAAGCTAAAGCCTTTCCTGAAGAAATATATGGAAAATCCGAAATATGTTCACGTTGAGCCTAAGCAGGCAGCAGCAGCTAATATTGAGCACTGGCTTTTGCCGTCCAGACATCGAAACAAAGTGGAACTTGTCTACCAAGCATTGACTTCGCTTAATCCTTACTTAGCCATTGTTTTTACCAACACCAAGAAAAAGGCAGATGAAGTGGCAGACGGATTAATCAGCAAAGGTCTAAAAGTCGGGCGGATTCACGGAGACCTTAACCCTCGTGAGCGAAAGAAAATGATGAAGCAGATTCTCGACCTTGAGTTTCAATATATTGTGGCAACAGACCTGGCAGCCCGGGGCATTGACATACAGGGAATCAGCCATGTAATCAACTATGAACTTCCGACAGATCTTGATTTTTATATACACCGGGTTGGCCGGACAGCGCGTGCAGGATTCTCGGGAATTGCTGTGACGGTGTATGAGACTTCCGATGAAGATGCATTAAACAGACTTGAAAAAATGGGATTGGAATTCCAGCACAAAGATCTGCAAAAAGGTGAATGGACAGACCTGGATAATCGCAATAAGCGAAAAACAAGACAGAAACAAACAGATGACATTGATAAAAAAGCTGCATCACTAGTGAAAAAACCAAAAAAGTAAAACCAGGATATAAAAAGAAAATGAAATGGGAAATGGATAAAATTAAAAAACGCGAAAGAAGAATAAAGCGCAAATAAATTTTTGCAAGACTTTTGACCTGCTAACTCGTCTTAACCACTGAGTTGGTTGGGAGCTGATGGGATTTGATTCTTGAAAAGTTAATTCAAGGAAGCTTAGTCAAAGTCCTGCGGGAGGAGAGGGAGTGAGAGACCCTGCAGTCGAATCCGAGAAGGCTCTCATTCCTCCGGAAATCAAAATGCACGCAGTGGAAATCAACGGGCATGGTTTATAAGTAAAACAAATTTTTAAAAGAAATATTAAAGGGAGAGGTATCGTCATGCTGAAAATTGGATCACATGTGTCCATGAGCGGAAAAAAATGCTTTTAGCAGCAAGTGAAGAAGCTGTTTCATATGGCTCCAATACATTTATGATCTATACAGGAGCCCCGCAAAACACAAGAAGAAAAAATCGAAGATCTGAACATTGAGGCCGGGCTGAAGCATATGGCAGAGCACGGGATTGCTGATATCGTTGTACATGCTCCTTATATTATCAATATCGGGAATACTTCAAACCCTTCAACATTTGAATTAGGCGTTAATTTCCTTCGCTCTGAAATCGACCGCACCGAAGCGATTGGTGCTAAGCAGATTGTTCTTCATCCAGGTGCACATGTAGGAGCTGGAACAGAGGCCGGCATCAAACAAATCGTGGAGGGCTTGAATGAAGTCTTAAATGGCGAAGAAAATGTGCAGATCGCACTAGAAACCATGGCCGGAAAAGGTTCGGAGTGCGGGAAATCCTTTGAAGAGCTGGCTATGATTATAGAGGGAGTCAATTATAACAACCATTTATCTGTATGCTTTGATACTTGTCATACGCATGATGCAGGATATGATATTGTAAATGATTTCGATGGTGTATTGGAAGAATTCGATAAGATTATTGGGCTTGACCGCCTGAAAGTGCTCCATATTAATGACAGTAAGAATGAGCGCGGAATGCGTAAAGACCGTCATGCGAATATCGGATTTGGCCACATTGGCTTCAGTGCGTTAAACTACATTGTTCATCATCCTCAATTACAGGATATCCTTAAAATTCTGGAGACTCCTTATGTTGGCGAAGATAAAAACAATAAAAAAGCGCCTTATAAGCAAGAAATTAATATGCTGCGCAGCCAGGAATTCAATGAAAATCTACTAGAAGCCATTACGGCTGGATAACTATAATAAAAAGCTGTGCCCGAGAATGCACAGCTTTTTGCATGAGTAATTAAGTATTATAAGCCAAGTCCTATTTTGTAAATTGCAAAAACAGCCTGTTTACTTCCCTTGCAGTTTCCGGACCCGCAATCCTGGCAATTTCTTTTATTATTTTTGTCCGTTCCCGATCATCAAAGATGTTTACTTGCTTTCCTCTCAAATGGTCTGCAATTTTCTGAGCCTGCGCTTTAGTAATTCTGATGTTGAACTGCTCTCCATATTTTAATAATTCATCTGCTGTAATATTGCTTAGTTTGTGATTAATGATGTTTTCGAATATTTTCATGTTCATCACTCCTCCTCAGTACTTTATGAGTTAAGAATATGAATAGTGACAATAAGTTTTGAAATTCCAATAAATAAGCATGTACCTTTACTTTGAATGCAGGTTCCTGTATACTGTGTTAGTAAATCGTAATGATTCTTAATATGTAAGGTGATAAAAATGGCACAGCCAATTATTGAAATAGATCATGTTTCTTATAGATATGAGAAAGAAAATGTCCTGGAGGATATTAATCTGACCATTAATTCAGGAGATTTCCTTGGAATCGTCGGGCCAAATGGTTCGGGAAAATCAACCCTGCTAAAGCTTATCCTGAATTTGCTTAAAGTGCAGAAGGGGAGCGTTAAACTGTTTGGCAATGAAATAAGCCGCTTTAAGGATTGGCAGAACATTGGGTTTGTTTCTCAAAAGGCAAATTCATTTAACACAGGATTCCCGGCAACGGTCTTTGAAGTCGTTTCAAGCGGCCTTACAAAGAAGCTGGGGCTTTTTAAATTTATGGGCAAGGCCGATCAGGCAAAAGTTCTGCATGCTATTGAATCTGTTGGCATGCAAGAGTTTGCCGGACGCAATATAGGCGAGCTTTCAGGCGGGCAGCAGCAGCGGGTTTTCATTGCCCGGGCATTGGTAAGCGATCCAAAATTGCTAATATTGGATGAACCCACAGTAGGTGTAGATGTAAAAAATGTCCAGTCTTTCTACGAGATGCTTGATGATTTAAATAAGAAGCTTGGTATAACTCTATTGCTGGTTACACATGACATTGGCACAATTTCTGATAAAGTCACTCATGTGGCTTGCCTGAATAAGAATTTGCATTTCCATGGAAATACAGCAGAATTTGAAAGCTTAAATATCAATGAAATGTCAGAAATCTACGGGCATGATGTACATGTTCTGACACATAATCATGACCATCATCATGACCATCATCACCACGATAAAGGAGCAGGCAGATGATTGCAGGAATCCTTCAATATGAATTTTTACAAAATGCTTTTTTAACGGGAATCATCATCGGAATCATTGCTCCTCTACTGGGTGTGTTCATTGTTGTCAGGAGGCTGTCTTTAATTGCCGATGCTTTAAGTCATGTGACACTTGCTGGGATCGCTGCAAGCTTGCTGCTTGAAAAGAAATTTATCGGATTGAGCGGGTTGAATCCGTTATATATGGGGATGGCTTTTTCCGTAGCAGGGTCATTGTTTATTGAAAAACTGAGGGCTGTTTATAAACATTATCAGGAGCTTGCTATTCCTATTATTTTATCTGGAGGCATTGGGCTTGGAGTAATATTTATTTCACTCGCTGACGGGTTCAATACTGATTTATTCAGTTATCTCTTTGGCAGTGTCAGTGCGGTCAGCCGGCTGGATTTATGGACGATTTTAATCATCAGCGTGTTTGTTATTGCACTTGTGGTGCTGCTCTATAAAGAATTGTTTCTGCTGTCATTTGATGAAGAGCATGCCAAGGCATCTGGAATAGCTGCTAAAAGTGTCCACTTCATATTTATTGTCATGGTAGCTTTGGTCATAGCTGCTTCCATGAGAATAGTGGGTATTTTATTGGTTTCATCACTTATGACTTTGCCGGTTGCTGCCAGCATCAGAATCGCAAAAGGATTCAAACAGACGATTTTCCTGTCCATGCTTTTCGGTGAAATTTCAGTTTTAGGCGGGCTGACGATTTCCTACTATATAGATTTAGCTCCAGGCGGAACAATCGTCATGATTGCCGTGTTAATACTGATTGTGACAATCTTGTTTAAAAAAATTGCAGGCCTGAGGCCGGCATAATATAAAGGAATTCTATCCGAAGTTATTTCAGAGCAAACAATGAGGTGAAAGTATGAATGTTGATGAAGCCATGCAGCTTTTAAAGGATAAAGGCTATAAGCATACAGGGAAGAGGGAAGAAATGCTTCAGCTATTTGCTGATAGCGATAAATATTTAACGGCAAAAGATGTTCTGGAAAAAATGAAGGATAATTACCCTGGACTCAGCTTTGATACAATCTACAGAAACTTATCATTATTCGTGGACCTGGATATTTTTGAGATGACAGAGCTATCAGGGGAAAAACACTTCCGCTTTACTTGCTCACATGAACATCATCATCATCACTTTATATGTCTGGATTGCGGCAAAACGAAGGAAATCGAAGTCTGTCCCATGAAGCAGGTACAGGAAAATCTCAAGGGATATGATGTTTCTGGACATAAGTTCGAAATATATGGGAAGTGCCCGGAATGTTTTCAATAAGGAAATAAAAAAGAGGCATGGAGCTATTTATTATAGTCCCATGCTTCTTTTTGTAATCTAGGAAATAAAAAAATATAAAGATGTGAACTTTGTGGAGAAATAATAATCTGCATCCAGCTACAGCGCCTAGCCTCTTGGTTCATAAGCCAAATTACTCCAGAAACCAGGAACAAGAAATGCTTCGGCAGCGATACATCGCCCGACCAAAGTAGCTTTGGGAGGTTTCCTGCGTGATTCGTCTTATGCCTGCCGGACTTGCACAGGATGTGCTGGCTTCAACGTTCGCCACATGAGGTGGCGGTTTTTAGTTTGAGTTCATCTGATCAAGGCGCTACCGCTTTTGTTCCTGCAGCCAGTCTTCCACCCATGCATATGCTTCCTTCCAGCTTCTTACTCTAATGACGCCATTGGGAAGGGGTTCCTGGTTATAGGGTGTATCGAATAAGATGACAGGAATTCCACATGCCTCATGAATCATAACTGCATTATCATGTTTGTCTTCAAAAAATATATCCACTTCATATTTTTTTGCTGCTTCGATTTTATCATGGCTCCCGATCAGTTCAATATGATCGAACTCCAATGTGTTCTCTAGAAACCATTCCTCTGTTATTTGCTGAAGGTGAGAACCCCTGGCACTTATAAAATACAATTCATGCTTGCGTTTCCAGTTGGTCAAAGCTTCCTTTGCGCCTTTTGCAATGGGTGATTCTTTGTATATAATGGGCTCATTTTCATAAAACCAATCTGCAAATTGTTCTTCTGAAATCGTCACCAAAGGTGTTAAATCATATTGCTTAATATCATTTAAAGTAATATTCAGATTAAATGCTTCATTTAAATACGGAACCATGGCTTCAGGGCGCGTAACCGTTCCGTCTATATCAATGCCAAAACGCTTCTTCATCATTATGATCTCCTTTAATGCATATATCCCTTATCTTAACAAAAGTCCCGGCCTTGAAAAAGAGTGTTGCCTGAACAGGTATGAAAGTTAAACATTTACATCTTAAAAAGGGCTTATATCGCAAACACTATAAATGCTCCATTAAGCAATACTTTTTAGTAACACAGCAAAGGAAGCGAGGGATCATGATGGCAGACCAAGAGCGCAGTAATGAAGAGTATGACCTTCGATACAGTGAGCGGATTGGCGAAGCAGATCCAGATTATTCTGAAGAAGCTGCTGCAGAAATAGCAGCTCCAGGTATCTACGGCAGATCGCTGGATCGGGATGAGGAAAACGAAACAGCTGCAGTCCATGAAGATTATTCTGAAGAAGCTGCTGCAGAAATAGCAGCTCCAGGTGTCTACGGCAGATCGCTGGATCGGGATGAGGAAAACGAAACAGCTGCAATTCATGCAGATTATTCTGAGGAAACCTCTGCCGAAATAGCAGCGCCTGGTGTCTATAATAGATCAGCGAACAGGGATGAAGAAAATGAAACAGTTGCAGCCGGCAGAGGAGTCGGATATGCTGCCCTGGCACTTTCCATTTTATCTTTGTTTGTGCTGCCGGTTCTTTTTGGAGCAACAGGAATTGTCCTTGGTTTTATCGCACGCCGCAGGGGTTCAGAAAGCCTTGGGGGCTGGGCGATTGCAATAGGGGCTATATCCATTATTGTCGGTATGTTTATTCTGCCGTTTTTTTAGAAAAAGAAAAAAGCCTGGCTCCCAAAATTATTTGGTGCCAGGCTTTTTCTATTTCGGAAAGGGACAATATTGCCTTACGGCAGCAGGCTTTCTGCCTGTGCTTTTTCCTCTTCCTGTTTGGCAAAATACTCTGCAGCGATTTTGTCGATTTCAATCTTAAGTTCTTCAACCATTGTCTCTTCTGGAACTTTCCTTACAATCTGGCCTTTACGGAAAAGAAGCCCTTCACCGCGGGCACCTGCAATGCCGATATCAGCTTCCCTGGCTTCACCAGGCCCGTTAACGGCACAGCCCAATACAGCAACTTTAATTGGCGCTTTAATTTTTTGAATATAGTCTTCCACTTCATTTGCAATGCTGATTAAGTCAATCTCGATCCTTCCGCATGTTGGACAGGAAATTAAAGTTGCTGCATTGGAGGATAATCCAAACACTTTAAGAAGTTCACGGGCAACCTTTACTTCTTCCACGGGATCTGCGCTAAGTGAAATTCTTAACGTATTTCCAATTCCTTTGCTTAAGATTGCACCAAGTCCAGCGGCACTTTTTACAGTACCTGCAAAAAGTGTGCCTGATTCTGTTATACCTAAATGGAGAGGGTAGTCAAATGCTTGTGCTGCTTTCTCATAAGCCTCAATGGCCAAATTAACATCGGATGCTTTCATAGAAACGATGATGTCATGGAAATCAAGGTCTTCTAAAATTTTGATATGATGCAGGGCGCTTTCAACCATACCATCTGCAGTAGGATATCCATATTTCTCAAGGATTCTTTTTCAAGAGAACCTGCATTTACACCAATGCGGATAGGGATGCCTTTTTCTTTTGCAGCCTTGACCACTGCTTCCACTTTTTCACGTTTACCAATATTTCCAGGATTAATTCGGATTTTATCTGCTCCGCCTTCGATTGCCTTCAATGCTAGCTTGTAGTCAAAGTGGATATCAACAACAAGCGGTATGTTAATTTGTCTTTTAATATCTGCTATGGCATTTGCAGCTCTTTCATCCGGGCAGGCAACACGCACGATTTGACATCCTGCTTCTTCCAGCCTTTTAATTTCAGCTACAGTCGCTTCAACGTCATGTGTTTTCGTAGTGGTCATACTCTGGATGAACAGCTCATTGCTTCCGCCAATTGTTAATGGCCCAACTTTAACAGGCCTTGTTTTAGTGCGATGTATAATTTCACTCAATGGAGATTCGCTCCTTTTTATCTTTTCATATAACAGCTGAGATGTATGCTGTTAGAGAAGGTTCCACTTTATTGTATCAATGAACCGCTGAAATTGACAAGAATGATGATTAGTTGTCCTGAGTATATTTTGGAAATTTATAGGTCGTCCCTGATTTAATGTCTTCAGGCTGCATTCCATTGTTTAATTCCGAGAAGTCTGACACAACCTGGTCTATGGCTACAGGAATGGGACCATCAAGGTTTAGTTCTATAATTGATAGAACTGTTTCTCCAGGATTGACCTTTTTTCAAAATAGGGTTCACCTGTTTCTGTGGGGAGGGAACTTGCCTCCAATGCTTGCTTTTGTCCAGCGGGCAGTGTGCCATGATTAAGGTCATAAAAGATTACATATATAACTAGGATTGAAAGCAATACTCCCCAAGCTTCTTCATACTGGCCAAACCCCTTGTTTACCCAATATGTATGCTTGTCCAAATATGATTAGACCAAAAAAAGTCCTCAATTTGTATTATTCTGCATTAATAACTGCTTTATTTATAAAATTACTCCTCTTTTTAATTGCAAAAATAAAAACGCGCCATTGGCACGTTTTTATTTAGAGTTATGAGATGGGACTTCCTTTATGGACAAGAGGAGGATGATAAGAGAAACAAACCAGTTAATAATCGCTCCGTTTTGCACTGCTGTCTGCAGGGCTGTCATGATAGTAAAGAAAATGGCTGGCAAAGTAATGCTGTAAGCAGACATGCGCCATAAATGACGATACTCCAATTTCTTGGCAAGAGCTTTTTTAATAAGCAGACCTGCAAGTGCTAACAGGGAGATCTCGATAAATCGAATGCCCGCTGCAAAAATATAAATGACAATCGCTATTAAGGGAATAATAATCGGCATAAGGGATTCTGCAGATGCAAGGAAGTCTGATAAGTCATTTTTTGTTAGTGTGCCGCTTGTCAGTAATGTATATGGATATGTCTGTTCCTGTCCTTCAGCAAGTATGTAGACTTCATTTTTTAATAAGGCAATCGTATTGCCGCTTTCGGATAAAACAGAAGGGTCTACTGCTCCTGTCGAATCAACAATGATTGTAAAGTTATTTTTATTGAGGGTTACAGGTACTTCCTCCTCTGTGTGAAGCTGTCCTTCTGCAATTTCAAAATCCGGTAAATTACTGTCAATTGTTTCATCAATAGCATTTAAACCATTAATGATTGCCGAACCGGAATAAAACAAGGTTGGCAGTGCTGATAGCAGGGTAAGGAAAAACACATACAAAATAGTCTTTCCTATGCCCTGACGACGAAATAAAGCGATATCTTTAGGAGAAAACAAGCTTTTATAAAACTGAAGAAAAATATTCATTTGGACACACCCTTTTTGAGATTCACTATTATATTTTAGCCAAATATCCAGATGTTACAAGTAAACGCGTTTGCAAGGCTTTTTGGAGTTTGTAACAAAAATGTAATATAAGCATGTAATGTTAAGGAATTGTAAATTTAGTCCGCAACAGGTTTACATTTCTATAGGTTTCCATTAATAATTGTATGGGGTTTGATGAATCATGTCGAATAAACAGTTATAGGGGTTGGATAATGGTGGAACTTAATGTTCAGCAAATGCTTTTTGAGTTTTTGGGCGGGCTTGGTATTTTCCTTTATGGAATCAAGTTCATGGGTGATGGGCTCCAAAAATCAGCTGGTGACCGGCTGAGGGATTTATTAGATCGCTTTACTACAAATCCAATCATGGGTGTATTGGCGGGTGTTCTTGTCACCATTCTTATACAGAGCAGCTCTGCAACCACTGTTATTACAGTTGGATTAGTATCTGCCGGATTCATGACATTGCGCCAGGCAATAGGTGTTATTATGGGAGCAAATATCGGGACAACGGTAACTGCTTTCATCATCGGAATAGATATCGGGGAATACGCTTTGCCGATCATTGCTTTAGGCTCTATTCTATTGTTTTTCTTTAAAAGCAAAAAAGTTCACAATGCCGGTCAGATTGTATTTGGCTTTGGTGCATTATTCTATGGACTTGAATTAATGAGCGGGGGAATGAAGCCTCTTCGTACATTGGAAGCTTTTCATGACTTGACCGTAAGCATGAGTTCAAATCCAATTCTAGGTGTGGTTGTCGGAACAGTGTTTACTGTTATTGTTCAGAGCTCAAGTGCCACAATCGGTATTCTCCAAGGGCTGTTTTCTGAAGAGCTGATAAACCTGGATGCAGCATTGCCTGTTCTGTTTGGAGACAATATTGGAACGACCATCACAGCTGTTTTAGCCGCTATTGGAGCATCTGTTGCTGCAAGAAGAGCTGCAGCCGTGCATGTATTGTTTAACTTAATTGGTACTACTATCTTCTTGATTTTATTAAAGCCGTTTACATTATTGATTGAAACACTGCAGGGGAAAATGGATTTAAATCCTGAAATGACCATTGCCTTTGCGCATGGAATTTTTAATAGTACTAATACACTTATTCAACTGCCATTTGTAGCCGTGCTGGCATGGATTGTAACGAAGCTTATTCCGGGAGAAGATGCGGTTGCTGAATATAAAGCAAAACATTTGGATCCTGTTTTTATAGAACAATCCCCTTCGATTGCTCTTGGACAAGCTAAAGAGGAAGTGCTTCGCATGGGGGCATTCTCTTTACGGGGACTTGAAGAAACGGTTCAATATTTGAAAACCGGCAATCAAAAACATTCCGAAAGTGCATACCAGTTAGAGGACGCGATCAATAATCTTGACCGCAAAATTACGGATTATCTGATTAAGTTATCTACAAGCTCACTTTCAGCACATGAGTCGAACGAGCATACCGTGCTGATGGATACAGTAAGAGATATTGAGCGTATCGGTGACCATTTCGAAAATGTAATAGAATTGATTGATTATAAACAGGCAAATAAAGTGTCCATTACCGATTCAGCTATGGCTGATTTAGAACAAATGTTCAAATTGACCATTTCTACTGTAAAAGAAGCTCTTCAGGCACTGGACCACAATGATAAAATTGCTGCAGAGCATGTTGTAAAAAAAGAAGAAGAGATAGACAAGATGGAACGAAAGCTTCGCAAACAGCATATTCTTCGCCTGAATGAAGGAGTCTGCTCTGGCCAGGCGGGCATTGTATATGTAGACATTGTCAGCAACCTTGAGCGTATCGGCGATCACGCGGTGAATATTGCTGAAGCTGTTTTAGGAGAAGAATAAATGGTAAAATAAGCAAGGGGAAATCCCTTGCTTATTTATTTTAAAATAAATAATGTAGAAATTTTGAAGTTAGAAAAATGTCTAGCGCAAGCAGCCTGCCCCCTCGAGGTGTGGGCAATGCGCTTTCATGTTTTCTAGAAAGGGTGCTGATCATGGAGATAATTTATTGGACGCTGATCATTCTGTTATTTATTATCGCTTTTGCGGGCTTGGTTTTTCCGATTATTCCAAGTGTGCTGTTTTTGCTTGGCGGTTTTATCCTGTATGGAATTCTTTTTCTTTCGAACCTTTTAACTGGCTATTCTGGACGATTCAGGTGCTTTTTGTCCTGCTGCTATTTGGTGCAGACTACGTAGCAAATATGATTGGGGTAAAAAAGTATGGCGGATCAAAAGCGGGTGTCTGGGGAAGTACAATCGGCCTGCTGGCAGGTCCATTTGTCATCCCTGTATTAGGAATTTTAATTGGGCCTTTTTTGGGAGCGGTCATTGCTGAACTCGCAGTAAATAAGGCCAGCTTCAATGATGCATTGAAGATCGGTTTCGGATCTGTAATCGGTTTTGTCAGCAGTGCAGCAGCCAAAGCGGTGATACAAGGGGTAATGATTACTTATTTTCTAATTGTGGTCCTTTGATGACCCGCTCGGGTGATTTGAATTTAATGGAATAATAAAAACAAATTAGGATATTGTATATATGTAGTAAAGCATTTTGTTTGAAACAAAAAACCAACTTTGGTAATCTTAAACTAAAGACCTTAGAAATATTCTAAAATCAGAATTTTATAAATGATTGGAGTGTTTCAGGGGGCTTAATAAAACAGATACATAGGGAGGAATTTTATTATGGCATTCGAATTACCGCAATTACCTTACGCTTATGATGCATTGGAGCCAAACATCGACAAAGAAACGATGAATATTCATCATACAAAGCATCACAATACTTATGTAACAAACCTTAACAATGCTTTAGAAGGAAACGAAGAGCTTCTTTCTAAAACTGTTGAAGAAGTAGTTTCTAACCTGGATGCCGTACCTGAAGCTGTTCGCACTGCAGTACGCAACAACGGCGGCGGCCATGCAAACC
Organism: Cytobacillus pseudoceanisediminis; assembly: GCF_023516215.1. Taxonomy (NCBI): domain Bacteria; kingdom Bacillati; phylum Bacillota; class Bacilli; order Caryophanales; family Bacillaceae; genus Cytobacillus; species Cytobacillus pseudoceanisediminis. The sequence goes on from NZ_CP097349.1 coordinate 68,992, forward strand.
ATTCTCTATTCTGGCAGATCATTTCTCCAAATGGCGGCGGTGAGCCTACAGGTGAATTAGCAGACGCTATCAGCAGCAAATTCGGAAGCTATGACAGCTTCAAAGAAGAATTTGCTAAAGCAGCAACAACTCGCTTCGGTTCTGGCTGGGCTTGGCTGGCAGTAAACAATGGCGAATTGGAAGTTACAAGCACCCCTAACCAGGATTCTCCTTTAATGGAAGGTAAGACACCAATCCTTGGGCTTGATGTTTGGGAGCATGCTTATTACTTAAAATATCAAAACCGCCGTCCTGAATACATCAATTCTTTCTGGAATGTTGTTAACTGGGATGAGGTTTCTAAGCGTTACAGCGCTGCAAAGTAATAAATGAAACAGCACGGCAGATTACATCTGCCGTGTTTTTTTGCTCCAAATTCCGGAGGCTTTCCCCTAATTTCTAAATCATTGCATAACCGCACTGTCTTTGTAGGAGACTACCCTTAGAACCAAAGGGGAGTTTTTTTATGAGCAGATTTAAAAAACTGATCGGTGATGTCGATTTAACCAAAGACTTAACATTGCTTTTATTTATAGGGGGGCTTTATTCTTTAAGTGCTGCCCTTTCAAACACATTTGTTAATATTTATCTCTGGAAGCAGTCTGGTGAGTTCAGCGATCTGGCTTTATATAACCTGGCCATAGTGGTGCTTCAGCCTTTGACGTTTATCCTGGCAGGGAGATGGGCGAAAAAATTGACCGTGTCATTGTGCTGAGAATCGGCGTGATTTTTTTGGCTCTATTTTATCTGACAGTGCTTTTCATTGGAACGAATGCCTCTAAATTTCTATTGCTTCTCGGGGCTCTGCTGGGAGTCGGGTATGGGTTCTACTGGCTTGCATTCAATGTACTCACTTTTGAAATTACTGAGCCGGAGAATCGCGATTTCTTTAATGGATTCCTTGGAATACTAACATCCGTTGGGGGTATGATTGGACCGATAGCAGCGGGTTTCATTATTTCAAGGATGGAAAAGTTCACGGGCTATTCCGTTATCTTCGGCATCTCCCTGACACTTTTTTCAATAGCGGTATTTTTAAGCTTTTTTCTAAAAAGGCGGCCAGCTGACGGAAGGTATTTATTTGGAAGAATCCTTGCAGAACGAAAAAACAGCATGAACTGGCGTATGATTACAAATGCCCACTTTTTCCAGGGGCTCAGAGAGGGAACCTTTATCTTTGTCATATCAGTATATGTTTTTATTTCAACTGGCAGTGAACTGGCTCTTGGTACATACGGATTGGTCAACTCAAGTATATCTTTTTTGGGGTATTTTCTTGTATCAAGACTTTTAAAGAAGGAATATCGCAAAAGGGCCATTCTTATTGGCGGGTTATTACTGTATGGTGCCATCTTCTTTATCGTTTTTGAGGTTACGTATCAAAAGCTGCTGATGTATGCAGCCACTATTGCTATAGCGTATCCTCTCCTGCTTGTGCCATATATCTCATTAACATATGATGTCATTGGCAGAGGCTGGAAGGCTGCAGAGATGAGAATTGAGTATATCGTAGTAAGGGAAATCTTCTTAAATGCAGGACGTATAGTATCCATTTTAGGTTTTTTAGCTGCCGTATCTTTTTTCAATGAAGAAAAAAGCATCCCTATTCTTCTCTTAATCATTGGGGCCGGGCATTCGGTCATATATTTATTCGTCAGGAAAATACAATTTCAGTCTGCATGAGAGAGAGGAAAATTCTCTCTCTTTTTTACCAGTAAAAATATCTCTGTCGAAAAAGGGTTCTTTATAGTATTTATTGTTATTTTCTTTTAGAATGGGGTTATGAGAATTTTTTAAAGGAAGTGTGCGTAATTTTGAATAGGAAGAAAAAGAAGAAGACCCATGTTCCTTTCCGTCTGAATATGCTCTTCTTTGCTGTGTTCTTATTGTTTTCCATGCTGATCCTCAGGCTTGGAATGGTTCAGATAGTTTATGGTGATGATTATAAGCGGGAGATTGAAAGAACGGAAGATGTTACAGTCAACAGCCCGGTGCCGAGAGGAAAGATGTTTGACAGAAATGGCCAGGTGATTGTTGATAATACGCCGCAAAATGCCATCACATTTACTAATAATGGATACAAGCAGGACGAAATGCTTGAGGTGGCAGAAAGGCTGGCCAAGCTAATACACAAAGATACTGAAAAAGTTCAGGAACGAGATAAGAAGGATTACTGGATTATGAAAAATCCTGAAGAGGCTGAAAAAAGATCTCTAAAAAAGACAAAGAGAAGCTTGAAAAAAGTATGAAGGCGACCAGAAAGAATTGGACAAAGCCATCTATCAGCTCACATTGGATCGAATTACAGAAGATGAATTAAGCGAATTGACAAAAGATGACCTTGAAGTACTTGCCATCTACAGAGAGTTTACAAGCGGATATGCATTAACACCGCAAATTGTCAAAAATAAAGAAGTCACTCCTGAGGAATTCGCGGTTGTCAGCGAAAATCTTCAAATACTTCAGGGAGTTGATACAACAACCGACTGGGAAAGGTATTATGCCTTCGGAGATACATTAAAATCAGTGCTGGGTAATGTGACAAGCTCTGATGAAGGGCTGCCGGCTGAACAGCTTGAATACTATATGGCCCGTGATTACAGCCGTAACGACCGTGTAGGAAAGAGTTATATTGAGATGCAATACGAAGAAGTGCTTCACGGCCAAAAGGCAAAAGTGAAAAATGTTACAGATAAAGCCGGCAATGTCCTTGAAACGGTACCCATCACTGATGGACAAAGAGGAAAGGACCTTGTGCTTAGCATTGATATGGATCTTCAGAAGGAAGTAGAGAAAATCATTGAAGAGGAACTGCGTGAAGCTAAGGCATCAGCAGGGACAGGATTATTGGACAGAGCATACGTTGTGCTGATGGATCCTCATACCGGAGAGGTTCTTTCAATGGCCGGCAAAAAGATTGTGAAGGATAAAGAGACAGGAAAATCTGTCATGCAGGACGATGCATTGGGCAACATCACTACTACTTATAATGTAGGTTCTGCTGTGAAGGGTGCTACAATTCTTACCGGATATAAGACGGGCGCCATTAACCCCGGAACCGTTTTTTACGACCGGCCTTTAAAAATTAAAGGAACACCTGTAAAAAAATCCTGGAGAAATTTTGGTGCTTTGAATGATATTAATGCGCTGAAATTTTCTTCCAACGTTTATATGTTTGAAACTGTCATCAATATAGGCGGCGGGAAATATGAGTATGAGCAGCCATTGCGGATAAATGAAAAAGCTTTTAGCACTGTAAGGGATTCCTTCGCTCAATTCGGACTTGGGGTCCGGACAGGAATTGATCTGCCGAATGAGCAAACAGGCTTTAAAGGGATGAGTACATTGCCTGGTTTCATGCTTGACCTTTCGATTGGCCAGTATGATACTTATTCCAATATGCAGCTTGCCCAATATGTTTCGGTCATTGCCAATGGCGGAAATAGGATGGAGCCTCATATAGTAAAGGAAATCCGCGAGCCATTGATGGAAAATAATGAACTTGGACCTATTGTCCAGGAAATGGAGCCGAAAGTCCTTAATCGGGTAGAGCTTGAAGCTGGCTGGATGGACCGTGTCCAGGAAGGCTTCCGCAGAGTCATGCAGGAAAAAGGCGGAACAGCTTACGGTTTGTTTGGCAGTAAGGACTATAAGCCGGCCGGAAAAACCGGAACTGCCGAGGCATTTTATGATGGACCGGAACGCAGCAAGTTTGGCAAAGAGCCGCCTGAAGTCATGAACCTAAGTCTTGTAAGCTATGCTCCGTCTGAAAATCCTGAGGTAGCTATGGCGGTATTAGTTCCATGGGCTTACCAGGGAAGCGTGGATCACGGAGCCAATAAAGAAATTGGAGAGCGTGTCCTTGATGCTTATTTTGATCTTAAAAAGGAACGGCATAAAAAGGGCGATGATAGTGAAGAATCTGTTCAAAAAGTGGAAAATATAGATGAAGTACTTGAAGGGCAGGAAGATGCCCGCAAAGAAGATGAATGAGTTTTGATAAACTGTCTCCTTATAAAAAGGGAGGCAGTTTTTCTTTTTCCTGAATATGAATTGCAAGCAGGCAATGACGGAAAGATAAATTAATGTTATACCTCTTATTCGACATATTTACACAAGAATCGTCCACATTTACAAAAGCTTTACAATCAGTTAAAACCGCGTTAACAGTAAACCCTTATTCTAATACTCGTAGGACAAAACAACCAATTTTCTTAGGGGGAATTCAGGAATGAAACGTCTTAAAAAAATGAGCCTTTTACTAATGCTGGCGGCTGTAATGGCATTCACTGCAGCTTGCGGAGGCGGAGATACAAATGAAGGTGCAAGCGGAAATGGCGAAAAAAGTGAAGAGCTGGAAGGCAGTGTAGTAATAGATGGTTCTGGGACTGTTTATCCATTTATGGCACGCATGGCTGAAAACTATATGGGAGAACAGGAAAATGTCTCTGTAGAAGTTAGCCGCTCCGGAACTTCAGCTGGCTTCAAGAAATTCCTTGCAGAAGACGGAACAGATTTTAACGATGCTTCCCGCCAAATTAAAGATGAAGAGAAAGCTTCTGCTGAAGATCTTGGCATTGATGTACAGGAAATGAAGGTTGCTTTGGATGGCATCACGATTGTCATCAATAAGGAAAATGACTGGGCTACAGAACTTACACAGCAAGAAGTTGTTGATATCTTCCTTGCAAGTGCAGGAAAGAAAAAATGGTCAGATGTTCGCCCTGAATTCCCGGATGAAGAAATTCAGACATATGGCCCAAATGAAAACCACGGCACTTACGAATTTATGTTTGAGAATATTCTCGAAGAACAGGATCTTCCTGAAAATATCAACTTGCAGCAGGACTACTCAACTTTAGTGGATCTTGTCTCTAAAGATAAAAATGCCATCGGATTCTTTGGCTATGGTTACTATGACAGCAACAAAGATAAATTGACTGCAGTAAAAGTAGACTTTGGAAGCGGACCTGTTGAACCATCATTAGATACAATCAAAGAAGACGGAGATTATGCTCCATTTACACGCCCGGTATTCACATACTTGAATACAAATATGGCTAAAGAAAAACCGCAAGTGCTTGATTATGCTATTTATACAATGGAAAATGCACAGGATGTTGCAGCAGAAACTGGATTTGCTCCATTATCAGATGAAGATATCCAGGCTTCTCTAGATGCTTTGAACGGATTGAAGTAAGTGATTGAAAGTATTGTCATGGGAAGATGAGAAGTTTGCCTTCTCATCTTCTTGTGATGTTACTAGTTTTTTCCTTTGTAGTATGAGCTAAAGAGTACTTCTTTGGATGAGAAGGCTGAAAGGGGTTTTACACTTGGCAAAAAGTGCTGTTCAACACGATAACAAAAAGCTGAATGTACGTGAAATCATTCAGCAAAAGAAAAAATCACGAAGTGTTAATAATTACACTGAAAAATTAATACCAAAGATCTTATTTGGCATAGCCGCAATCTCGGTTTTTACGACTATTGGAATTGTACTTACCTTAATTACGGAAACAATCGCCTTTTTTAAAGACGTTCCTTTTATAGATTTCTTTACAGGCACTGAATTAAAGCCTTTAGGAGAAAATGCTGTCTTTGGTGTTCTTCCCTTACTGACGGGAACAATCATTTCCACACTAATCGCCATGCTTGTTGCGATTCCAGTGGGACTGATGACAGCGATATTTTTAAGTGAATACGCATCTGAAAAAACAAGAAAGGCATTAAAGCCTCTTCTTGAAATCCTGGCAGGTATCCCTACTATTGTCTATGGATTTTTTGCTTTTACATTTGTAACACCTTTACTGAGATCCTTTATTCCAGGACTTGAACCTACGAATATTTTGAGTCCAGGGATTGTAATGGGAATTATGATTATTCCGATGGTAGCATCACTTTCAGAAGATGCGATGAGTTCTGTGCCAAATGCAATGAGGGAAGGTGCCCTTGCATTAGGTGCTACTAAGCTTGAAGTAACCTGGAAAGTAGTTGTTCCGGCAGCTATTTCAGGTATCATTGCTTCTTTTGTGCTCGGTATATCAAGAGCAATCGGGGAAACAATGATCGTAACGATTGCAAGCGGAAGTTCAAAGAACTTTACATTTGACGTAACACAGTCCATGCAGACCATGACTGCTTATATCGTGGAAGTTACAGGAGGGGAAGCGGCAGCTGGAACAACATTATATTATAGTCTTTATGCTGTTGCTATGACATTGTTTGTGTTTACGCTGATTATGAACCTGCTCGCTCAGTATATCTCTCGCAAGTTCAGGGAGGAATATTAATATGAAATATGTGGATTCAGAACAAGTGCATAAAAAGATGGGCAGCCGCCTGCTAGCCAATAACCTTGCTAAAACACTCTTCTTTATGGCCACTTTATTTGGCCTTGTCGTATTAATTGTTTTGATCTATCGGGTTCTTGCTGATGGTTTAGGCTGGATCAACATGGATTTTCTGATGAATCGTTTATCGACGGATCCTGAAAGAGCCGGTATCTGGGGAGCAATAACAGGAACACTATGGCTGATGCTTGTTGTTGCACCTGTCACGATGATTTTAGGAGTAGGCACAGCAATTTATCTTGAAGAATATGCAGCCAAGGGACGCATTTCTTCATTTATTAAAACGAATATCTCCAACCTGGCGGGCGTTCCGTCAGTTGTTTTTGGAATCCTTGGTTTAACTGTTTTTGCAAGAGCATTGGATTTAGGTTCTGTAGTTCTCGCAGGAGGTCTTACGATGGCACTGCTGGTTCTTCCTGTTGTAGTAGTTGCCAGCCAGGAAGCTATTCGTGCAGTTCCTCAATTCTTAAGAGAAGCCTCTTATGGTATGGGAGCGACAAAGTGGCAGACTATTAAAAATGTGGTCCTTCCCGCAGCTCTGCCGGGAATTCTTACGGGTGTCATTCTTGCACTGTCCCGGGCAATCGGGGAAACTGCGCCATTGGTTGTTATCGGTATTCCGGCATTGTTAATTCCCGTTCCTGATGGAATTTTTGATAAATTTACGATTTTGCCGGTTCAGATTTACTATTGGACAATTGACTCTGCCCTTGTAGCGGAATATGCCAACCTGGCAGCTGCAACTATCGTTATATTATTGATTGTATTGTTTGCGATGAATTCAATCGCTATTTTGATCCGCAATAAATTCCAAAAAAGATTTTAGTCCGGGAGGTTTAATAAAATGCCTGTAGTTACAGAAAAAGCCAATCTGAATACTAAAACAGCTAATCTAAGCCAAAAAGCAAAAGAGAATAAAAAAGTTGTTTATCATACAAAAGATCTTAACCTTTGGTACGGGGAAGGCCATGCGTTAAAAAATATAAATCTGGCCATTAATGAAAATGAAGTAACGGCCATTATCGGTCCATCCGGATGTGGAAAGTCCACATATATCAAAACCCTGAACCGCATGGTCGAGCTTGTTCCTTCTGTGAAGATTTCCGGTGAAATTTTATACCGCGAGCGCAATATTCTTGATAAATCATTTAAAGTGGAGGATTTAAGAACAAGTGTAGGAATGGTTTTCCAAAAGCCTAATCCATTTCCAAAGTCCATTTATGAAAATGTGGCATATGGACCGAAAATACACGGAATCCGTGATAAAAAAATCCTGGATGAAATTGTTGAAAAAAGCTTAAGGGGAGCTGCAATCTGGGATGAAGTAAAAGATCGCCTGAACCAGAATGCGTACGGCTTATCAGGCGGGCAGCAGCAGCGTCTTTGCATTGCACGCTGTCTTGCAATTGAACCGGATGTCATTTTAATGGATGAGCCTACTTCTGCACTTGACCCCATTTCCACTTTAAAGGTAGAGGAGCTAGTGCAGGAGCTTAAGGAAGAATTCAGCATCATTATTGTTACGCATAATATGCAGCAGGCAGCCCGTATTTCTGATAAAACAGCCTTCTTTTTAAATGGTGAAGTAATCGAGTTTGCCGAAACTGATAAGATTTTCTCCACTCCTTCAGATAAGCGGACTGAAGATTATATCACAGGAAGATTCGGCTAATTATTGTGTGCAGGTTTAATGAAAGAATATAATCCATACTTGAATGGATGAAGGGGGATTACCATGATGGCAGTACGTGAAAGGTTTGAATATGATCTGCAGGAGCTTCAAAAGAAACTGATTGAAATTGGCAATTTTGCAGTAGAGGCCCTGCATAGATCGGTTGAAGCGCTTGAAACACAAAATATAGAATTGGCTCTTGAAATCATTGATGACGATAATCAGGCTGATATTTTATATGAGGAAATAAATGATTTAGCCATTCTGCTAATTGCCAAACAGCAGCCTGTGGCCATTGACCTTCGCCGCATCATTGTCGCTATAAAAATCGCAACAGACATTGAACGGATTGCTGACTTTGGAGTGAATATAGCGAAGTCTACCATACGCATTGGGTCAGAACCTCTTATTAAGCCGATTGAACATATAAAAGAAATGTACGAAATCTCTACAGAAATGCTGCGTCTATCCCTGGAGGCTTTCACTGAAGAAGATATTGCAAAGGCAAAAAAAGTTGCCGATATGGATGATCAGGTAGATGACCTATATGGTGAAACAATTAAAGAGCTGCTGCAGATCAACCTGCAGAAACCGGAATATCTCCCTCAGATCACTCAGCTTTCTTTTGTTTGCCGATATTTAGAAAGAGCAGCTGATCATGTAACCAATATCTCAGAACATATTTTTTACCTGGTTAAAGGACGTCAATATGATTTGAATAATTAAATTAGGAAAGCTTAAGCGCCTTGCACGCTAATGCTGGACAGTAAAAAAGCTAAAAGGATTCAGCTCCTTTTAGCTTTTTGTTATGATTTTTGCGATTTCTTTATAGCTCATATCAGCGGTCAGTTTAAATGTGCCCAGCTGTATTTTTTTGCTGAACCCGTATTCTTCAAGGTAAATGCCGAAATTTGCTGCCTGATCGATTACATTCGCCTCTTCAAGCTGTGCTGCGATTTCCCCAGGCGTCATGCCGCTCTCAATTGTAAGCTGATAGACTTCCTGTGAACCTTCTTGCGGCTCGGTATCTTTCTCAGCAGGTTCTTCTTTATCTTCCGTATTCTTATTTGCTGGATCCTCGGATTTAGTCTGCTGCAATAGAGTATATTCTTCCTCTGTTAAAACAGTATAGCCGTTTGCCTGAAGAAATTCTTTCGCACTGCTTACATCAATTTTTCTATTTTCAGACTGATTCGGCTTTATGAAAAAATAGGGTGTACTGAAGGCTATGACAGCTGTAAGGATGCCAAATGCAAATGCCCGGGTATTTCTTTTATTCATAGCCATGACCTCTAAATTTCATTTCTGTTTGAATGGTTCTTACTTCATCAGGAGAGAGTGATGATTGTCTTGCAATTTGCTCTACTGACAATCCTTGCCTGGTAAGCAGCATCACCTGATTTTTTATAATTTCATGAACTTCCCTTTTCACTAAGGAATGAGCAGAGGACTCTGCAGGGACTTGCTGAATAAATGGTTCTTCACCCACCAGCAGTTCTTCTTCCAATACTTTTAATTTCTTTTTAATCTGATACATTTCCTGAATCTGCTGCATGGACATTTGGTCCATTTCTTCGCGCAGCTCTTTATAAGGATCTTTCAAGAACACTGAAAGAATAAATAGCCCTATAGACAAGATCAATAATGCCAGCATGATTGATTCCAAAAAAGTCACCTCATATTCATTGAACAGAAATATTTTACCATCAAAAATGACAAATTTCGATATGCAATCCATAAACAGGTGAAAATTAAAGATTTTTGTCGCTGGAACTCTGTCGAAATAGCTTCCCGGCATACTTTAGAAATTTTTTTCTTATTCATTTTCAAGCAGGCATGTGCATTCGCAGGAAGCGACAATTTCCGTTCATTGTAGGCTATCCATATCAGTGATAACATTGGGTTATATAAATAGTCATAAAATTTTGCCTTTCGTCATATATATTCCTTTTTTATTTGCTTATGAAAAAAATCCAAGAGGTGCCGGGTATGATCGATGAAATTATTAAGCTTCGCCGCAGAGGGCTTTCATTTCGCAAAATTGCCAGTGAGCTTGATACAACTGTAGGAAAAGTGCAATATCAGTGGACCAAACTTATCCAAAATAAAGCAAAACGCGACAGCGAGGAATCTGCCGTGAATAATATGACAGCTGAAGAAAATGACGTTCCTAAACAAACGAAAGATCAATTGATATTAACACGCTTAACATTTGATAAGGTAAAAGTATTATGGAAATTATCTAATCATAAAGAGGAAATGGCTTCACTTTACTTGGAAGAGCCTGTCTCTTCCAGGAGAAAATCTTTAAGAATATATGATGTTACCGGGATTTATTTTGATGGGGCCAATGCGGTCGCTGATCATGAAGTAATCCTGTCCCATCAATCAGAATGGATCTTCAAAGGGCTCAAACCTGGCAAGGTGTATTGTGTAGAGCTGGGCATAAAATTGACGGAAACTCATTTTTTCCCATTGCTTCGCTCAGAAGCAATTCATACTTCTGAGGAAATGCCTTATCAAACATCGGGAATAGGCGAAGCTGAGAGGCAGCCTGCTGAATGGACTGTGAATGTGAGTACATACACTTATTATGAATCAATGAGTGAAGGGGAGAAGGTAAAGAATGATGGAAACGGTAACTGCTGAGCGAAATAAAAATACCTGCCATAAAGGTATGCCTAAGATCCTTCTTCTTTCGTGGGAATATCCTCCACATGTTGTAGGCGGCTTATCAAGACATGTGCATGGACTTGCAGGAGGCTTGAAACAGGATTATGAGGTCCATGTTCTGACAGCTAATCCGGGCGATCTTTCCAGCTCTGAACTTAAAGATGGTATCTATATACACCGAGTCAAACCCCTTAATGAAAAAGATCCTAACTTTTTGCATTGGATATTAGGATTGAATTTGGCGATGGAGCAAAAAGCCAATGAACTGACATCTTTCCACCACTTCGAGCTCATCCACGCACATGACTGGCTTGTAGGTGCATGCGGCCTGTCACTAAAGGAAAGGTTACAGTGTCCTTTAATCACGACCATACATGCAACCGAATATGGAAGGAATAATGGGATTTACACAGAATTGCAGAAGTTTATCCATAGAAAAGAAGAGCAGCTGATACTAGGGTCAGATCAGGTTATTGTCTGCAGTGAATATATGAAGGAAGAAGTACTTCAGCAATTTGCTGTCGAAAGCGAGAAAATGTCTGTTATCGCAAATGGAATCAGCAAGGAACCCCAGCTTGATGACCCTGATTCTTTATTGGAGGGGCTGCAGGTGAAAAAAGGAGGCAGGCTGATATTTTCCATTGGGAGGATGGTCAGGGAAAAAGGGTTTGATACCTTGATCGAGGCAGCGCCTATTATTAAAGAAAAGTACCCGGAAACTTATATGATTATAGCCGGCAAAGGTCCTATGCTTGAAGCCCACAGAAAAAAGCGAAAGAACTGAATGTTGACGATGTAATTCGTTTTCCGGGATTTATTAATGATATGCAAAGAGTAGCCCTCTTTCTAAAGTGCGAGTTCGCTGTTTTTCCAAGTCATTATGAGCCATTTGGCATTGTTGCCCTTGAAGCAATGATTGCAGGAAAACCGGCGATAGTATCTAATACTGGCGGGCTAAAGGGAATAGTAAAACATGGATTTTCCGGCTTGTTTATGACCCCTGGAGATCCTGGCAGTTTCGCAGAGCAGGCGTCCGCTCTCCTTGAAGATCCAAAAGCAGCCCTTACAATTGGCAGACAAGGTCAAAAGGTCGCAGAAAGCCTATTCAGCTGGGGACGCATTTCGGAGGAAACAAAAAGAGTATTCCAAGAAACCCTAATCAGCCAGAAGCTTGAAGACCTTGTTTAAAGCTTTTGCAGTATTAGCAGGCTGAAAATTTTTAAGCACTGAGTTGATTGTAGCGGAGGGCACTTGACTCCTGCTCAGAGGAGAGGGAGCGGGAGACCCCGCAGGCGAAGCCGAGCAGGCTCTCGTTCCTCCCCGCGGAAAGCATGTGACTGTAGCGGAAATCAACGGGTAAAATATGACAAACCTTTTATTAAAATTCTTAAAAAATATAAAGAAAAAGGTGCATGAAGATGAATACATTAAATTGGATTCAATCTGATGTTTATGAAGAAATGGAGAAAGCGCCGATCGGGAAATTGAAAATGATTCCGGGTTTATGGATAGACGGGAAAACTTACTGGATGGAGAATGGCAGTAATGAGATATTTCCTGATGAAAATATTTCTGTTCAAATTAAGACAGAAAAAATACATTCTAAAATTTCATATTTTAAAAGCTATATCACTAACCATGTGGACGAGCCCAGAAAGATTAAGCTCTTATTGCAGCACAGACATGAGTATTCTTCCCGTGAACATCTCTCCTTCATTTCTCCCGCAGAAAATGTCATCTTTCATTTGGCTGATTCCAAGCTGTTTTTGGTCAATGGCCAGCTAAACGGCAAAAAAATGAAAGAGTGTACGATTCAGCCTTACTGGAACGTATACAGTGACCAAATTTGGAACTGCAGAAAGAAAGGGACTTTAAAGTATCATCCTATGGTCCAGGGAAATGCAATAAGCGTCTTCTCGCTTAATGCAGTATTCAATGGCAGAGGGACAATAGAAGGGGAATCATGGATTATTAACGGGGTCAGCAAATCAGAAATCCTTCGGTATAACAACCTGCTGATAGGCAGGGTTAAAGAGGGCACTTTTAAAAAAACGTACTAGCATTTCGAATTAAAAAGTGATATTATAGAAAAGTCGTATGAACGAACTAGTTTGAACATAGTTTGGAGGGAAATTACATGCGTGTAAACATTACGTTAGCTTGCACAGAATGTGGAGATCGTAACTATATTTCTAAAAAAATAAACGAAATAATCCAGATCGTCTTGAGCTTAAAAAATATTGCCCAAGAGATAAGCGTTCGACTACACATCGTGAAACAAAATAAGCGGTAGGATCATTCCTACTGCTTTTTTTGTTGACTTTTTTATGGGTATACTTCCCTTTTCTGGATAAATCATTGAGGGGATTTGCAGATGTCATCTTCTGTTGGAGGGGTTTGGTATGGAAATGGATAAAAAAGCGCTTAGAAAGCAAATGCTGGATAGAATGAAGGAATTGAGTAAGCCTGAGTATGAACAGCTATCATATGAAATTGCCCGCAGCCTTTACAGCAGTCCTTTATGGCTTCAGGCTAAAACGATAGGTATAACGGTTTCAAAGCCGCCTGAGGCGGATACGTGGCAGATTATCAGAAAAGCATGGGAAGATGGAAAAAGGGTTGCTGTCCCGAAGTGCATTCCCCAAGCAAAGCAAATGGTGTTTCGTGAACTGAAAAGCTTCATGGAATTGGAGTCTGTGTACTATGGATTATGGGAGCCAAGTCCAGAAAAGACAGAAGAAGTTCTCAGTGAGGAAATCGAAACTTTAATCGTACCTGGGCTGGCATACATGAAAAACGGCTTCCGCCTGGGGTTTGGGGGAGGCTATTATGATCGTTTTCTCGAGCAATATAAAGGAAGAGCCGTTTCACTGGCTTTTGAACTGCAGGTCATAAACGATTTTCCAGTGGAAAACCATGACAAGCCGGTGGAAATGATTATTACCGATCAGCGGGTCTGGGCATCCGGAAATGCTTGAATCTATTGTTATTTTTATTATTATATTAATCACGGCGCTTGCTGGATATTTTTTTCGATTACTGACCCTTTCAGGCAGTATAGCTGCATTCATTGTAGGTGCGGCAACAGGATGGGGATTTGGCTTTTACGGTCTCCTTGTGCTGGGGTTCTTTTTTGCGAGTTCCAGCTTTTGGTCAAAATTTAAAAGCCATAGAAAAGAGACATTCGAAAAAAGCATGCAAAAGGGTCAAGAAGGGATTGGCAGCAGGTGGCAGCAAATGGAGGAATTGCAGCTATTGCCAGCATAATCCATCTCCTGATACCATCACCGGTTTGGCTGATAGCATTTCTAATTGGCCTGGCCGCAGCGAACTCGGACACCTGGGCATCAGAAATTGGCTCATTAAGTCAAAAACCTCCCATTTCGTTGAGGACCTGGAAGCCAGCAGAGACGGGAACTTCAGGTGCTGTCAGCATTCTGGGCACAATTGCAGCTTTGTCAGGTTCTTTTACAATAGCACTTCTTTCATTCATGCTGTTCAGCGTTTCACTTTATGAGGTTATGCTGATTGGGATCTTTGGATTTGCGGGAAATCTGATTGATTCCATATTGGGGGCCTTTTTCAGGCTGAATACAAGTGCCTGGTGTGCAATGAAAGTGTTGAAAAAACCGAACATTGCGGGCAGCCGGCCTCATTGGTAAAAGGCAGGCGTTTTGCAGATAATGACTTTGTTAATTTTTGTTCAGGTTTAGCTTCTGCCTCGGTGGGAATTCTTCTATATATTCTATTGACATAGAGGGACTGAGATGCTGCTGTTCCTTACCTTAAGTGAAAAGGGGAGTTGTTATGAAAAATCGGGTGAACAGAGTCGTGCTGATTGGAACTGGCTTTGTAGGCTCAAGCTATGCCTTTGCACTATTAAATCAAGGTGTTACAGAGGAATTGGTTCTGATTGATTTAAATAAGGATAAATCTGAAGGAGATGCGATGGACTTGAATCATGGCATGCCATTTGCTCCTTCCCCAACATCGATCTGGTTTGGAGATTATTCAGATTGCAAAGAGGCTGATTTGGTTGTCATAACTGCTGGAGCAAATCAAAAGCCTGGAGAGACACGTCTGGATCTAGTGGAAAAAAATTCAAAAATCTTTAAAGGCATTGTGAATCATGTTATGGATAGCGGTTTTGATGGCATTTTCCTGGTTGCGACAAATCCAGTAGATATTCTGACCTATGCAGTCTGGAAATTCTCCGGACTGCCAAAGGAAAGAGTAATCGGATCCGGAACGATATTGGATACAGCCAGATTCAGGTTTCTGCTGGGGGAGTATTTCAAAGTCGATACGCGCAATGTTCATGCATATATTATAGGTGAACACGGGGATACTGAATTGCCTGTATGGAGCCATGCTGATATTGCAGGGAAAAACATTGATGATTGGATAGGGAAAGAAGAGAATTTTAGAAAGGAAGATCTTAATTCGATATTCCTTAATGTCAGAGATGCAGCTTATCAGATTATTGAGCGAAAAGGGGCGACTTATTAGCCATGGGCCTGGTCAGACTGACGAAAGCCATCCTTCAGAACGAGAATTCGGTCCTTACGGTGTCAGCTTACTTAGATGGAAAGTATGGTCATGATGATGTTTACATTGGGGTACCTGCTATAGTCAATAGAAACGGCATTCGCGACATTATTGAACTTGACTTAAACAGCGAAGAGATTGATCAGTTTACCCAATCAGTAAATGTTCTCAAGAAAACGCTGGAACCAATAAGGAAGGATTAGCCAGCTTGCATGGGCGGCGGATTTTATTTTGTTCTGAAGCATGGATAAAAATTATTTCCTCTTCTCACAATAAGGAAGAGGAGGGATTTTTAATGTCTCGATTACTATCCATATTTATGATAGGGCTTGGTACTTATTTTGCCTATCATAACCGTTATCGATTGATTAATGTTATTTTTGGGAACGTCTTTTTGCGGAAACTGCTAGTCACTTCAGTAATGAGTTTTCCGCTTGTCCGCGACAGGATGATGAGCTCTGTTTTCTCTTCTGGGCAATCGGAAGGGCAGCAATAATGTAAAGAAAGCTGCAGCGCCTCCCCCGACACCTCAAGGGGGAGGCGCTGCAGCTAGACAGTTGTCAACATTCAGGATTTTATTTTTTTAGTAATTAGACCGTAATGGTCTTTTTATTTTGGATAAATATTTAGGTGCTTTTTCTTTTACAAAAGGTTTCTTTTTTGCCTATAGTTAAATAAAGTATTGTAATCATTGCAACATATAGAGAGTGGGGGAAGAATTGGCCGTTCAAGAGGATTATTTATTTTGGAAACTTGCGGATTATTTCATATCTGATCAGGGGTACAGGATGATTCAGCTATCTGGTGATCAGGATGAATTATGGCTTGAAAAGATGGAGCATAAAACGATTAAGGCAATCAGGCTCTTAAAATATAATCTTGACTGGAGCAATTGGCTGCAGCGGGATATCGAAGTTACTGCCCAAAAAGCAGAATCTGTCAGGAAGCAGCTTGGCAAAAGGGAGATGCCGGTATTAAATATCTATGTCACTAAGTACCTGCCTGTAGATGACTATGAATTCCGCATCACAGTCCCCTTCATGCCTGAAAATGCGAAAACCTCTGTCCAAACCCTAATCATTGAGTCCGGCAAACCGGATAGCCTTAGTGCGGTTGAGGCCATTTTTGAAAAACCGTTAACGTTTCTGTCCGGAAATTATACGGAAATGGATGTTGATGCACTGAAACATGCCGCTCTTTCTAAAGCAGTAAAAACAGCGAAGAAAGAAAAGGAAATGTTTAATTTTGGGAAGCCCTTCTTTACGTATATATTCATTTTTATTCAAGTTGCTGTTTTTTTAGTTTTGGAAGCAATGGGCGGGAGCACAGATACATCGACTTTAATCAAGTATGGAGCTAAATTCAACCCATTAATTCTTGATGGAGAATGGTGGAGATTTTTGACCCCGATTGTTCTCCATATTGGGCTGCTGCATTTATTAATGAATACACTTGCCTTATTTTATCTAGGTTCGGCAGTAGAACGCGTGTATGGAAATTTAAGGTTCCTATTCATCTATTTGGCTGCAGGTTTTGGCGGGACATTAGCCAGTTTCATTTTTAGTCCTACCCTTTCAGCTGGGGCAAGCGGAGCTATTTTTGGCTGCTTCGGTGCACTTTTATATTTTGGGCTCATTTATCCAAGTCTTTTCTTCCGTACAATAGGATTTAATATAATTGTCGTATTGGGGATCAACCTTGCATTTGGGTTTACCATTCCAGGAATTGATAACGCAGGCCATATCGGCGGGCTGATTGGCGGATTTCTTGCTACTGGCATTGTGCATTTTCCCAAGAAGAAACGGCCATTGCTCCAGTTCCTGTTTTTAGCAGCATCATTCTGTCTGGCGGCTGGATTGTTGAAATATGGTTTCAATGAACCAGGAAGGCTTTTAAATGAACAGACTGCAATGGTGATGGCCCAGGAGCATATTAATGCTGAAGAGTATGAAAAGGCTCGTTCAATGCTTGCTGATTTTGTTAAGGAAGGGAATGCCTCTCCAGAAGCTTATTTTCTGTTATCATATGCGGAAATAAAAGCGGGACAACTGGAAGAAGCAAAAGTGCATCTTCTCCATGTCGTTAAGGAAGAAGCCTCTTTCCACGAAGCACATTATAATCTGGCACTGATCTATTTAGAAGAAGATAACACGGAAAAAGCAAGGCATCATGCTCAAAAAGCCGCTGGTCTTAAATCGGAACACGAAGAGTATCAAAAGCTATTAAACCAAATAGAATAAAAAAACAGCTGATATTTTACTGAATTTTCAGCTTACTACCCGGGAAATAATATCTTCATTTCCGGTGAATTTTCATGAATCATGCCAATCATTGGTATGATTTTTTTTGCATGTCTATGATGTTGAATAGTATGCAAGGAAAAGAATGGAACAGAATGCTGAGGTGGGATTTTGGAGAAAGTCAGAAGAGAGCCTGTAAAGGTTTCGCTGAAAGAAAATATAGAATATCTTAGAGATGCACTTGGAGTTGAAAAAAGCTTTGATGTGATTCAGCTGGATGTTGAATATGCAGAAAGGGAAATGGCCCTATATCTTGTAGATGGCTTTGTAAAAGATGATATATTGCACTATCTGATGAAAATGCTTGCAGGATTGGATGCTGGTCAGCTGGAAGGGGATACGCTTTCCAGGTTAATAAAAACGTATATACCCTATGTTGAGGTTGAAACCACTGATGATCTGAATAAAGTTGTGGATATGGTGCTGGCTGGTCCAACTGCATTAGTCGTGGATGGTGTCGATGAAGTGATTCTCATTGATGCCCGTACATACCCTGTAAGAGGCCCACAGGAGCCTGATATCGAACGTGTTGTCCGCGGTTCAAGGGATGGTTTTGTCGAAACACTCGTCTTTAATACAGCCTTAACGAGGAGAAGAATTAGAGACCGGACACTCCGCATGGAATATATGCAGGTGGGCAGGCGGTCTAAAACAGATGTTGTTGTCAGTTATATTGAAGACATTGCAGATCCTGAAATGGTCCAAAAAGTTAAGGATTCTATTTCTAAGATTGACACTGATGGGTTGCCAATGGCTGAAAAATCAATAGAGGAATTCATTTCTGGCCGGCATTGGAATCCATATCCGATGGTAAGATATACCGAGAGGCCTGATACAGCAGCAACCCATCTTTATGAAGGGCATGTCTGCATCATCGTCGATGGTTCGCCCAGTGTGATCATTACACCGACAACCTTCTGGCATCACCTGCAGCACGCTGAGGAATACCGGAATAAGCCCCTTGTAGGTGCATATTTGCGATTTGTCCGCTTTTTGGCTGTCTGGGCGTCCATTTTTCTTTTGCCTTTATGGTACTTATTTGCTATAGAGCCACAGCTGCTGCCTGATGCATTATCATATATCGGGCCGAATGAAACAGGACAGCTGCCATTAGTCATTCAGTTCCTTATGATAGAGCTCGGTTTGGATATGCTGAGGATGGCTGCAATCCATACTCCATCCGCACTGGCCACTGCACTCGGACTGGTGGCTGCCCTGATGATTGGCCAAGTAGCTGTTGAAGTTGGATTGTTCATTAATGAAGTAATTCTTTATTTAGCAATAGCAGCAATTGGAACTTTTTCAACACCAAGCTATGAAATGAGCCTGGCCAACAGGCTGATAAGAATCGCCCTGCTGATTGCAACAAGTATTTTCCATACTTATGGATATGTAGCTGGCATCATGCTGCTGATAATCATGCTGGCGAGAATGAAATCTTTTGGAGTGCCATACCTGTGGCCATTCATCCCTTTCAATCTGAGAGCATTCAGGGATGTATTGCTCAGATCGCCAATACCATTGAAGAACAGGCGGCCGCGTTTCCTGCATCCCAAAGATCCAGATCGCTAAATGTAAAAAAATCCCTTACTGGCTGCTGTGCCAGGAAGGGATTTTTTACGTTAGTCCAGGAATCTTATTTATTTCCGGGAGCTTGTCCATCTTGAGAAGGATGGACATTTAGATTATACTTTATTGTGGTATAAACTTATCGATAAAGCAGAGGTACAGAATGAAAACCATTTATGATATACAGCAATTCCTGAAGAAATATGGGACAATTATCTACATAGGGAATCGTGAAGCTGACTTGGAGCTTATGGCTGCGGAATTAAAAGAGCTATATGATTCTCAGCTTATTGATGTGAAAGATTACCAGAGCAGCATCTTGATTTTACGGACTGAAATTCAGAATCTTAAAGAGAAAAAATAGACAGAAAAGGTGATGGAGTTTGGCAGAGAAATGGCTGGTTGGGGTAGATTTAGGCGGAACAACTACAAAACTTGCTTTTATCAACTATTATGGGGAAATCATTCATAAATGGGAAATTCCCACTGACAATAGTGAAGAAGGAAAAAATATTACGATAAATATAGCTAAAGCCATCGATCATAAATTGGAGGAACTGGATATAAGCAAGGATAAAATCATCGGCATTGGCATGGGGGCTCCAGGTCCTGTAAATCTTGCAACAGGTGTTGTATATAACACTGTTAATTTAGGCTGGAAAGATAATTACCCGCTGAAGGATTTGCTTGAAGTGGAAACATCGCTTCCAGTCATCATTGATAATGATGCTAACTGCGCTGCTCTGGGCGAAATGTGGAAGGGAGCCGGAAATGGCGCTAAAGATCTTGTATGTGTAACACTTGGCACAGGTGTCGGCGGCGGAGTAATTGCCAACGGAGATATTGTGCAGGGAGTCAGCGGAGCTGCAGGTGAAATTGGCCACATTACTTCCGTTCCTTTTGGCGGTGCTCAGTGCAATTGCGGAAAAGCGGGCTGCCTTGAAACAATAGCATCAGCTACAGGCATTGTCCGACAGGCTCTTGAAAACCTAAAATCGGGTGGAGAAGGGGTTCTTTCCAATTTATATAGGGAGAATGGGTTTATCACAGCAAAAGATGTTTTCGATTCAGCAAGGAATGGGGATGAAGCATCTCTTCTGGTAGTCAATGAAACAGCTATGCACCTGGGACTGGCATTGGCAAATATAGCAAATACCTTGAATCCGGAAAAAATAGTATTAGGCGGAGGAGTATCCAAAGCAGGTGATGTCCTGCTGAAGCCTGTTATTGAAAACTTCGCTAAATTTGCGTTTCCAGGAGTGAAGGAATCCACCGTCATAGATATTGCCACATTGGGCAATGATGCCGGCGTAATTGGAGCAGCCTGGCTTGCTAAAAATAAATAAATAAATTGAAAAAAGCGCCTGATTGCGTGAACTGTGCCCCGATTTACGGACAGTTTAAAAAGCGCCTATGCGGCTAGTAAATGGCCCCGGTATTGCTCCGGGGTCATTTTATTTAAGCCCCATTGATAACGATGCTGGTTATATTCCTCAATCACTCGATCCACTTCTTTTCTAACATCTCCTAAATTATCTAATGATTTATACTCTGCTAAATCCTTAAAGTGCCCAAAGAAACTTTCCATTGGTGCGTTATCCCAACAGTTTCCCTTTCGGGACATCGATTGTATTAAGCCAAGTTCTTTTACTTTGCTTTGGAATTGGGGATGGGTATAGTGGAAACCTTGGTCAGAGTGCAGTATGGCTTTTGGATGAAAATGATCGCCAACAGCTTGTTTTAACTTTTTAAGCGTCTTATATACAATATCCATTTCTAACGAAGTGGATAGATGATAAGCGACAATTTCTTTGGTAGCTCCATCTTTTACGCAGGATAAGTATGCTTTTTGTCCCTTTCCGAAATAGAGATAAGTAATGTCAGTAAGCAGGACTTTTCCTGGTTCTTCTTGATTAAATTCTCGGTTAAGGAGGTTGGGACAAGATCGATGCTCATGGGTTGCCTTAGCCATTTTACGATAAGGATTGGCTTTCCTTACTTTTGTTACAAGATTATATTTTGCCATCAGACGCCTAATCTTTTTGTGGTTCATTACCGATGAATAATCATTCTCCATAATCATTTTGATCTGGAGGACACCTACTTTTTCTTTTTTACTTATGAATATTTCTCGAATTAACTCTATATCCAATTGATCCTTCTCGTCACGTTGTGCCCGTAATTGTGCTGCCTTCAGCCAATCATAGTAGCCACTTCGACTTACGCCTGCCAGTTCACACAGGTAGGAAACAGATTTTTTCAACTGATATGTTCTGATGGTTTTCTCAATTAAAGAAAACTTCTCAGCTGCCGTTAGAATCGTTTCTTCATCAACGCCTGCCTTTCTAGTTCTTCCAGCTTTTTTAAGAAGTCATTCTCTGCCTCAAGGAATTTAATCCTTGCCTCAGCCTTCCTTAGTTTCTCCTCAATGGAAAGTTGTTTAGAAGAAGGACGTCCAGTGCTCCCTTTACCTCGACGTTCCGTAAGGAAACCTTCCTCCCCGAACCTTTCGAATGTTTCTCTCCAACGCTTAAGACAACGTTTTGGCTGTTCCTTGCCAATCATCTCGAGATCAAAGCCTTGTTCAATAAAGATTTGCGATGGTGTTTTCCCACTTTTGTACTCCGCCACTGCTTTTATCTTAAATTCAGAACTATAGGAGATTGACCTCTCAGAAGCCCTCAAAACATTAGGATTCTTTTCAAGCTCTTTCATTTGGAATTCATTATAGATATTCTTACTCATAAAAAATCCTCCGCCTTATTCATTAAAACTATTGAAACACAAAAAACCCCAGAAAGGGGCACTTTTTTATCAGTGTCCACTATCTAGGGTATAGTTCAGCGTGCAGGTGCTTTTTTCTTTGCCCACTTTCGACACTGCGGATTCAAATTAACACAGGTAAACAGTCATCTTTTTTCTTTTTCTCATAAAATTGAAATGATGGAAAGGGGGAGAAAGATGAAAGTCAAAGTCCGGTCCGGAGACTCCATCTGGTATTACAGTCAGCTCTTTATGGTGCCAATCAATCTCATTGCTGATTCCAATCCCGGCGTAAATCCTGCATTGCTGCAGATAGGCCAGGAAATTAATATTCCCGGCTTTACACTGCAAAATTATACGGTAAGACCAGGAGACACCTTTTGGAAGCTGAGTACTTCCAGAAACCTCTCTGTAGATGCTCTTCTCCTGGTTAATCAATCCCTTAATCCAAACAGTCTGGCCCCCGGTACAGCCATAAAGCTGCCAAGGCGGGTAATAACTCCAATTGTATCAGGCAGGAGAAGTTATGCTTACAAAGCTTTAACAGCCGATATTACCATGCTGTCGGATATTTATCCGTTCATAAAGGTAAAATCAATTGGCCAAAGTGTCCTTGGAAAGCCAATTCAGGAGATACGTCTGGGAAAAGGGAATAAGAAAGTGCAAATTAATGCATCCTTTCATGCAAATGAATGGATTACAACCCCTATATTAATGGCTTTGCTGAACAGCTTTCTCTTATCCATAACAAATGTCCGGCCGATAAGAGGCGTGTCAACAATGCCTTTATATAATTCCGTTGACCTTTCCATAGTGCCGATGGTGAATCCTGATGGAGTAGATCTTGTCTTAAATGGGCCACCTCCAGAACTCAGGGAAGAAGTGATTGCCATAAATAGGGGAAGCACTGATTTCACAGGCTGGAAGGCCAATATTAGGGGTGTAGATTTAAATAATCAGTATCCTGCCAAATGGGATTTTGAAAAAGAGAGAAGTGAACAAAATGCTCCGGCACCAAGAGATTATCTTGGGGAAGCCCCGTTAACAGAACCAGAAGCCATAGCAATGGCGGAACTGGCAAAAGATAATCAATTCGATCGAATGCTTGCCTTCCATACACAAGGAGCAGAATTTTATTGGGGATTCGAGGGATTGGAGCCGCCGGAATCACAGGTACTCGCGCTAGAGTTCGAGCGTGTCAGCGGGTATAAAGCAGTTCAATACATTGATAGTTTTGCGGGTTATAAGGATTGGTTCATACAGGAGTTCCGGAGACCGGGATTCACAATTGAACTTGGAAGAGGCATCAATCCCCTGCCCCTGTCACAATTTGATGATATTTATGAAGAAGTGCTGGGCATTTTTCTTGCATCGCTTTATATGTGAAAAATTAACCTTGAAAATGTTTCTTTATTGTATTTTAGTGAAACAGACATTAAAATAACTATCATACTAACTTCACAAGCCAATAGTTCTATGGTAACCGGCCGCTTTTCCAAATCGAAGACGGAAAAACGGCTTTTTCCTATTAAATACATTAATTCTATTATTTTTGAAACATTTTCATGCCGTTTACGTACTTATATTTAGGGAGATAAGGAGGTGCGGATTTGTTGGACACTCAATCTACATATCAAGGGAAGCTTCTTTTTTTATTTTTTGTTATGATGGTTTCCCTATTTTTAATAACCGGCTGTGAACAGCCGGAAAAAGCAGAGATGCAGCAAAAAAAGAATCAAGAAACAGAAGCCTCTGAACCGTCCGCACCACCTGATAATGCTGAAAATAGGAACGTTAAGCCTATCCGGATTAAAGAAGGGGAATTTCAGGGAGCAAATGGCTGGCTCAACGATGATAAAATTGTTTACACTGTAAGTGAGGGAACAGCTTCCAGGGTTTTTTCTTATAACCTCTTTTCTGGCGATCAAAATCTTCTCTATGAAAGTTCACATCCGATTGCGTCCGTAACGGTCAGCCCGGCTGGCAAATACATTCTGATTCGAACATCACCAGGAACCTATGAAGGAACTTTAACCGCGATAAAAGCAAATGGGAAAGTTGTTTGGGAGAAAAATATATCTGGCTTTGACTTTGCTGTTGAGTGGAACCCTTATCATGAAGAATCATTATTAATTTCTTCATTTACTGAAGACTGGGACTTTACTTCCTACCATATCGACATTGCAAAAGGTACATCAGAAGAATTAAACCTAAGGGAGCCTTTTGCCAAATGGGGGATTCAAATCTTCTTTTTTCCTTGATTGGGGCAATGAAAACCCGTCACTTTTTGCACCGCTGGTTAAACAATCTATTGATGGAAATAATGAAACCAAGGTTTTGGCAGACATTTTTCAATTCGATGCTGCCAAAGACAGGCTAATGACCATCACTGTGCCGGCAGATCAGTCAGATCAGGCTATGTATACTTTTATGGATAATGACTTCAGGAAGTTATCTTCAATCTCAGTACCTCATTTGACAAGGTTTTCGGATTGGCTGGTACCGTATTATGACTGGACTCCTCAGGGCATCATAACTTTTCAGCCATTGTATAGCGCTGAAAGTGATATGTATGCAGGGGGATTTCAGCTTATATCCGTTGACAGTGAAACAGGAGATAAGGAAGTGCTTCTGGAAGACATGGAAAATGCGCCGCTCAGCTGCTCACCTAATGGGACAGCCTGTTTAGCGGGTTTTTATCTCGAAGAATTAATAATGCCTGACAAAAGAGAAATCTTTCGGTTAGTAGAACATAACGATAAATCAAGTTAGATAGAGGGGTAAAGATATGGCTATTGCAGACGTTACTGTTATTCCAATTGGAACGGAAACACCAAGTGTCAGCAGTTATGTGGCAGACATTCAGCGTGTATTAAAAAAGTATGAAGAAAGCGGTAAAATCCGATTTCAGCTGACACCCATGAATACCATTATTGAAGGGGAACTTACTGATTTGTTTGAGGTCATCCAGGCAATGCATGAAGTCCCTTTTGAAAAAGGCCTAATGAGGGTGGCAACTAATATCCGCATTGATGACAGACGTGATGTCAAAAGGAAAATGGAAGAGAAGGTCCGAAGGGTTGAAAGTCAGTTAAATGGCTAAAATAAAAGGGCTCCCCATTGAGGGAAGCCCTTTTATTTTTTAAAAGTCAAGCATCAGACGCCATCTGCTAATGCTTAGCAGGCTGGTTGCGCTTTTCTTAGTGAACAGCAGGATATCCACTGTTAATTATGGTCATTACAGAGAACCATCCGAAAACAGCAAGTGTTCCTACAGCAAAAACCAAGCCAAGGAAGTTCTTGTTTTTCAGTGCGCTAAACGCACCAAAAGCTGCAAGAACTGCGACTAATGCAAAAATGATTGGTAGTCCCATTAAAACAGCCCCCTTTATTTCGTGATCAGCAGGCAAAAGCCATATCAAAATCATTCTTCAGGTTATATACCCATTATGTAAAACCAAAGTATTACATTCGTCCTTTATTTTATATTTTTTCTTCTATTTGTCGAGGTCTAAAAATGACACTTGTATGTCATATGCTTCAGCAATGCCGATTATTAAATCCTTTAAGTGAAGTTCTGAAAAATAAACCAATGGCACTTCTTCTTCTTTTGCGGTAAAGACTAAATGCTCCTGAAATTGATAGACAGCCATCCGGACATCTTCTGCACTGCCCCCGGTTATAGTAAAGGCGCTAAGGAGCTCGGTGAACAAGCAGAACCCGCTGTCTGTTTCTATGGCAAAGTCATCAAAAGTTTCTCCCTTTACACCAGATTTTATGTACCAGAGATTAAAAAATTCTTCGAATAGCCCGGCTTCGACAAGTACACTTCTTGTGAATTCGGCATGAGCCATCTGCTCAAACAGAAACGTGCTCTGCTGAAAATCGAACAGTTCAGTCTCTTTTTTTATTAGATCCATGAATTCGGGCACATCTTGAATAATATAGCTGGCTTCAACACCAAATAGGATTTTCATCTTATTCTCCTTTTGCAGATATAAGGCATTCCATTCTGATATAGTGTAAAATAATAAACAATTAAACCAACACTGGGAGGTGTAAGCAATGGAATGGAATCAGATCCCTCTTGGCCCATTGCAAACAAACTGTTATGTTCTTTCGAATGAAACCAAAGATTGTTTAATCTTCGATCCGGGTGAAGAGAGCGGAAAACTAAGCGGTATTATTGAACAGAAAGGACTAAAACCTCTAGCTGTAATTCTTACTCATGCTCACTTTGATCATATTGGCGCTGTAGACGAAATAAGAGATGCATTTTCTATTCCTGTATACATACATGAAAAAGAAGCAGCATGGCTTTCAGATCCAGCCTTAAACGGATCTCACCTTTTTAAAATAGGCAAGCTGATAAAAGCAAGGCCCGCCGACCATATTATAACAGGGGAACAAGAGTTGAGCATAGGTGAATTTAACTTGAAAATTCTAGAGACACCAGGCCATTCTCCGGGCAGTATTTCACTATATTTTGAAGATGCAGATCTCGTGGTTGCCGGGGATGCTTTATTCAGCGGGAGCATTGGACGCACAGACCTTCCTGGCGGCAATCATCAGCAGCTTCTTGAAAGTATACATAATAAGCTTTTAACATTGCCTGAAGAAACAGAAGTACTCCCTGGACATGGACCGGTAACGACAATTGGGCAGGAAATGGATTCAAACCCCTTCCTGAATGGGTTCTGAATGTAAAATAGAAAAGCCCTTCTCCAATGAGAAGGGCTTTTCTGGGGATGTTTTATTCATATAAAAAATGGGAGGGGATATAGTTAAGCTACTACATTAACAATATAACAGAGAAAACACTATGTCAATAGTGAAAAAAAGTGATCAAAACAAGATTGCATGGCTGTTTCCAATAAGCTAGAATTTTTTAAAAAAGGGAGTTCTTATGCGGAATTTTTTAATGAATTTTATAGAAAATACTCCTCAGCAAATGATCAGCTATGCTGAATATATCCAGCAGGCCCTGTATCATTCCGAATATGGTTATTATATGAAAAACACACCAAAAATTGGGCCGGCAGGAGATTATATAACAAGCAGCAATATTTCTGATATATATGGAAGGACGATTTCAAAGTGGTTTTTTCAGATGGCAAAGGAGTATAAGCTGCCTTTTCAGGTCTGCGAAATAGGGGCGGAAATGGGCGTTTCGCCCGAGCTTTTATTGATGAATGGAAGCTTATTGCTGATGAAGAGATTCATTACTGCATTTTTGAAACAAGTCCCTATCACAGAAAGCTGCAGGAGGAACAGATTGTATTTTCTGAAAGTATAAGACAAATAGATAGCTGGAATGAAATCACCCCATTTTGCGGCATGATTTTTTCAAATGAGCTGTTTGATGCCTTGCCCGTACATGTGGTTGAAAAAAGGAAGGATCAATTGCATGAAATTATGGTTACCGTAAAAGAAGGGGAGCTTGCAGAGATAGCTGTGCCATTAACAAATGGAGATATTTACTTATTTCTTGAAGAAAGCGGTCTGTCACCTAGCAATGGCCAAAGAATTGAAATTCCTCTGCAAATGGAACAGATGATCAAGAGCTTGTCTGCTGCTCTGGATAAAGGCATTGTACTGACTGCCGATTATGGGTATACAGATGAGGAATGGCAAGAGCCGATGAGAAGGGATGGAAGTCTTAGAGGCTATTACAAGCATTCTTTAATGAATAATGTACTCGAGCACCCTGGAAAGATGGATATAACCAGCCATATCCATTTCGATTCCCTGATCCGCATTGGAGAAAAGGAAGGGCTGAACTTCCATTTTAAAATGAGACAGGACGAATTCTTGCTGTCTGCAGGCATACTACAGGAACTTGAAGATCATTATGATTCTAACCCGTTTTCTCCTATCAGCAAAAGAAACAGGGCAATCAGAAGTCTGATTATGCCTTCAGGTATGAGTTCAGCATTTCACCTGGTTCTTCAGGCTAAGAAAATATGAGAAAAATAAAAAAGCGATGGTTTCATCGCTTTTTTATATCGGCAATTAGTGGCCGCCCGCGCCTGGTGTCATCATAAATGTTGACCAATAAGTGAAGCCTACGAAGAAAACAGTCAAGTATGCTCCAAAAACATAAATATACATACGTTCGGAAAGCTTTAAGTAGCTTAAAAGCAGGAAAAATCCTGTTTGGCCGAAGAAAATCAGGGACGTTGTATACATGTCGCCAAGGTAAAACATAACTGCGAAAATTCCCGTCCAGAAGCCTAATACTCTGTACATACGATCCATATGTATCCCTCCTTTTACCCTTACAAGTCCATCACTACAATATTATAAAGTAAATGCTTAATAAAAGTAAATAATGGTTTCAAAATAGTCCAGAAAAGAGCAGGAAAAACGATATGCTTGTTAAGCTGGTTTTTTCCTGGATCTGTTTTTTTAGTTTCCAACAAATGCCTGATAGGAGCATGCATCACAGCCAGTCAGCATATTTTGCTTTTCCACCAGCTGAATAGAATGAAACAAACTTTCGAACATACCCTTCAAATATTCATTATGCATATTGCACACAGGCTCTCTGTGGCGGGCTGCAACTTCTTTAAATGGGCAATTATAAATTTGGAAATAGACAATAGTCTTTTCGGCGTTTACATCAAATTCAGGATGAAAACCTGACATATCGGCAGCATGCTTTAGGATGTTTAATTTCTGGTCAAAGGTAAGTTTTTCTGTTCCTGCAAATCTTTTAAGCTCTTGCTGGATCAGTTCTCTGCCAAATTTCTTTCCTGTCGAATACAGTGCCTTTCTGCCTTCTTCACCTAACTCCAGCATTGTCTCCATGGTTATTTTTGCAAGCAGCTGATAATCCCTGTAAGGAAAATGCAGCTGAATCACGTCATCAGATAACCGATATAAGCGGCTTGGCCTTCCGCCTTTGCCTGTTTTTTGTTTCAGATACAAGCATATTGACATCTTCGAGCTTGGATAAATGCAATCTTGCAACAT
Source organism: Cytobacillus pseudoceanisediminis (assembly GCF_023516215.1). Lineage (NCBI taxonomy): Bacteria > Bacillati > Bacillota > Bacilli > Caryophanales > Bacillaceae > Cytobacillus > Cytobacillus pseudoceanisediminis. Next base: position 97,881 of record NZ_CP097349.1, read on the forward strand.
TGGGATGAATGCTGAAATTATCTGCAATCTCCTGTACGGTCACATCTTTATGTCTTTTCGTAATGTATTGATAAATATAATAGCGGGTTGGATCGGATAACACATTAGTTATTTTTAATGTTTGCTCCATTTATTGTCACCTCAAAAGGGTAATTTATTCCCGAGGTCATCAGCTGTCACTTATATGAATGAGCTGGCGCCTTCCTGGCATGCTTCCATTATAATACAGTCGATTTAGGTTAACACTGTAATCACTATAAGTTTAGAAAATGTTCACAAATGAAGTTTAATTACGTATACAAATGTGTATACGTTTATTGTACAAATGATGTACAATTTAAGTAAAATAATATTGAAGTTTGTGAGGAGAAGAGTTATGAGCCAATTGACATTTTTCACATATCCCAGCTGTACTTCCTGCAGAAAGACGAAAAAATGGCTGACAGCCCATTCAATTGATTTTGAAGAAAGGCATCTCTTCAGGGAGACTCCATCATCAAGAGAATTACTAAAAATACTTTCCTTAACAACAAGCGGCCTTGACGAACTGCTCGCTACCCGCAGCCAGACCTATAAAAAACTGGAACAGAACCTTGAGGAATTATCTTTATCAGAAGTGGTGCAAATAGTAATTAAGGAGCCAAAACTGCTGCGGAGGCCCATACTGACAAATGGAGATAAAATTGTCATAGGCTATAATCCGGATGCATTTAAGAATATTGCCAAATAGATTTTATCGCAGTCTAACGGGCAGTAAAATTCCCGTTACAAGAATCAGAGGAATCAATTGAGGATAAGTGGTGGGCAAAATGCCCGTATAGGCCCGATTGGTTCAACTAACAATCAGTGGGTTATAAAAAAACCACTGATTGAAATTTGAAATTTCACTTTATGGGAAATGCGTATAGATTGCGCATTTCCTTTTTTTGTAGTAAAAAAGGAAGGAACACCTGGTGTCCTTCCATAATTACTGGGCTAGCAGGATTCGAACCTGCGCATGACGGAGTCAAAGTCCGGTGCCTTACCGCTTGGCTATAGCCCATCAATTCATTTGGTACACTTTTATTATGAAAAGAAAAAAATAATTTATTCACAAATTCGTCAAAAAGATTTGCCGAAATATGGAGGTTATACTCGGGATTAGGCGAATTATTATCTATAACAATTAATAAAGGTGGTGCATAATTAGTTGAGTGTAATTGAAAGAATGGCAGAACGAATTATCAAAGACGCCGTCAGGAGCCATGCTTCCGACATCCACATTATTCCCCGAAGAAAAGACACTCTAATTCAGCTCAGGTTCGGCAGCCAATTGACCCCCAGGCTTTATCTTCCTAAAGAAGAGTGCGACAGACTGATTTCTCATTTTAAATTTACCGCTTCGATGGACATTGGTGAAAAGAGACGGCCGCAAAGCGGTGCCTATTCTCTTGAAGTAGATGGACAAATGATTGGACTGCGTTTTTCAACCCTCCCATCAAGCCACAGCGAAAGCCTCGTTATCAGAATTCTGCCCCAGCAGGAACAAATTCCTTTTTTCAAATCAGCCTTTTTCCAGACATGACCAGAAAAATGCTGGCATTGCTGAAACATGCTCATGGATTAATTATTTTCACAGGACCAACTGGAAGCGGAAAAACCACAACATTGTATTCTCTGCTGAATGAAACCTCTCATATGTTCCATCGCAATGTGATTACCCTGGAAGATCCGATTGAAAAAGAGAATGACTTGGTCCTTCAAGTTCAAGTCAATGAGAAAGCGGGCGTATCTTATTCCGCAGGCTTGAAAGCAATCCTTCGCCATGACCCCGATATCATTATGGTGGGTGAAATCAGGGATGCGGAAACTGCGAAGATTGCTGTTAGAGCAGCACTTACAGGTCACCTTGTCTTAAGCACGATGCATACTCGGGATGCTCAGGGGGCTGTATATCGTTTAGCTGAGTTTGGGGTGAATATGATGGAAATTGAGCAGACACTAGTGGCTGTCACGGCTCAGCGCCTTGTCGAATTGAATTGCCCTTATTGTGAAGGGGAATGTTCTCCATTCTGCTATGGATACGGCAGGTGGAAAAGGGCAAGTGTGTTTGAGCTTCTTGCAGGAAGAGCGCTTAATGCCTCCATAAAGAAGGCGAGAGGCGAAAGAAGCCTTGTTAAGTATCGCACACTTAAAGAGGTAATAACTAAAGGGATTGCTCTTGGATATATAAAGGAAACTGAGTACAGCAGGTGGGTGCACGATAATGCGGAAACATAAATGGACCATTCAAGAACAGGGCTTGTTTCTGAAAAATACTGGTGAACTGCTGTCCAGAGGGTACCCCTTATCTGAGGCACTGGAATCAATGATGCATCAGCTGCCGCCAAAACGAAAACATGAAATTAGTCAGTGCCTCTCTCAATTGAAAGAAGGATTTCCTTTTTATCAAATCCTTGCAAACATGAACTTTAATAATAATCTGATCGGCTATGTGTTTTTTGCCGAACAGCATGGCGGCCTTGCTTCTGCATTTCTTGAAGGAAGCGAAATGGTGCTGAGAAAAGGAAGGGACATTCAAAAATTGCAAAAACTGATGACCTATCCTATTTTCCTGATGTTCATTACCGCATTCCTATTTGTTTTCGTTGATAAAGTCCTGCTGCCCCGTTTCTCTTCCTTATTCGTTTCCATGCACCTTAAGCCTAATTTCTTCACAAAAGCCGTTTATTTGTTTGGGGACCTTCTCCCATTATTCATTCTGATTGTACTCTTCGGTTTAGTCACTTTACTTATATACTATTTTTTTAGATTCAGAAACCTTTCCCCTATCCAGCAAAAGATGGTCATAGTAAAAATTCCTGCTGGAGGCCATTTTCTTCGTCTTTACTACACCCATTTCTTTGCTGTACAGCTCAGTCACCTCTTAAACGGCGGCCTATCCACACATGAGGCGCTTAGTCTTTTTGAAAAAAATGATAAGCAGCCTTTTTACAGCGCCCTTGGTGAAGCCGTGAAAATCAAACTCCGTGAGGGGAATAAGCTTGAGGATATACTAATTAGTTATCCTTTTTTTGAAAGGGAGCTGGCCAATATTATCAGACATGGTCAAAAAAATGGCAGGCTGGACCAGGAATTATCTTTTTCAGCAGGCATTGCCTAAATAAATTGGAGGAAAAGACAGAAAAACTTCTTAAAATGATTCAGCCTGTTTTATACATGTTTATCGGTTTTTTAATAGTGTCAATGTATTTGGCAGTTCTGCTGCCTATGTTTCATCTATTGGAGGGATTTTAATGAAATGGCGTACAGTAAATAATGACAAAGGGTTCACGCTCATTGAAATGATGATTGTTTTATTGGTGATTTCCGTACTCTTAATCATCACCATTCCGAATGTAACGAAACACAATTCAAAAATAAACAGCAAGGGATGCGATGCGTTTGTTAAAATGGTGCAGGCCCAGGTTCAGGCATATGAAATTGACAATAAAGAGCTTCCTTCAGGTATACAGGATTTAGTGGATGCCGATTACCTCAATGCTGAAACCACGACTTGTCCAAATGGAGATGCCATTAAGATTTCTGCAGAGGGGAAGGTTGAATCTTCAGGGTTATGATAAAGAACAAAGAGGGCTTTACATTAATAGAAACTCTTTTCGTTTTCAGTATTTTCCTTATAATTGCCACGATTACCTCTATTCTTCTTAAACCGCAATTCCTCTATCTTGAAAAGAGAATGTTCTTTTCCCAATTAAAGTCTGACCTGCTTTATGCCCAGAATTATGCCATCACCCATCAGACAGATGTAGCTATTCAAATTGTTCCCGAGGAGAAAAGGTATTACGCCCAGGTAAAGTTTGCAGCTGATCCTATCTTCAGCAGAGAATATCCTGGAATCATTGAGATTAAGGAGGGTACCATGCCATTGTATTTTCAATACGGGCCAGGGGGAATTACAAATAAATTTGGTACTTTCTATGTCAAAACAGACAATGAGCAATACAAAATTACCTTTTTAATCGGAAGAGGGAGATTTTATGTGGAGAAGGAATGACGGCTTCTTTTTGGCTGAGCTCCTTCTGTCTTTATCGGGGATGCTGCTTGCAGCGGGTGTAATGTTTCCTCTTGTCATTAAGGCTATTGAGCATTCTGAAGAGGTAAAACAGGATTACGAAAGCACACAGCTGCTTTATGAGAGTCTCCAGGAAGCCGCCTCGGAAGGGAGTTATCCTGTGGGGAAGACTATTATAAAAAATCAAACCGTCTATGAAATAGTCCCTATGGAAAACCAAGGATTTATGGAGGTTTGCATAAGATATGAAAACGTACGGGATAGATCGAAAGAAAAGTGTGAAGTATTCCAATAATAAAGGATTTACCATGCTGGAAATGCTGTTTGCGTTTGCAATATTCTTAATGATTGCTTCCTTTTTGCCTGTCAGCATTAATTTCCTCTTTCAGGACTGGAAAATGGAAGCCAGGACACAAAGACTTGAGTGGCATGTATTTATCAATCAGCTGAAAAAAGAGATTAGGCTTGCTGATGCTGCAGAAATATCACCTGTTTCCATTGTATTAACCATAGACGGGAAAAGTGTGATTTATGAAAAATATGGTTCCAATTTGAGGAGGAGAGTGGATATGAAAGGCCACGAAGTTGTCCTGCAAAAACTTGATAGAATAACATTCAGTTCCATTAATGGCGGAGTTGAAATAAATGTATCAGATAGTTTTGATCAGGAGCATTCGGCCTGTCTTTATTACCTGATGAATATGGAGGATATTGATGTACCGTAATCAGGATGGATTTTCTTACCCTCTTACTTTAACAATCATTCTGGCTGCACTCTTTCTCCTTACGATTCAATTAGATCAGTTTATTTCTGAGAAAAGGATAGTGAATCAGGCGGAAACCGTCATAATGCAGGAGTATTACTTACTATGTTCCTTTAAAAAAACTGAAAAAATGCTGAGCGAAAATATAGACCCTGATAAATCAGGAATTTTTTCGTTTAAAAATGGATCTGTTTCATATGAAATCTCCCCAGTGGCAACAAGCTTAATTCAAATTACCTTCAAAACGAAAATTGGCTCTGATAAGGAAATTTCCGGATATGCTTACTATGACACGGATCTGCAAAAAATGATAAAATGGATTGAAAAAAACTGAGTGGGGATAAAGATGAAGCCAATTTACTTAATCGGATTCATGGGTGCCGGCAAAACAACAATTGGAAAAGAGCTTGCATCCTGCTTAAACCAAGAAGTAATCGATACAGATGAAGAAATAGTTATGCGGGAGAAGAAAAATATTAATGATATTTTTGAAGAGCATGGAGAGGAATACTTCAGAAATCTTGAAACGCTTATATTAAATGAGTTTGACAATAGAGCGGGAATTGTTACTACTGGCGGGGGAATTGTAGTTAAGCCTGAAAACAGAAAAAAGCTGAATGAAAAAGGAATCGTTTTCTTCCTTTATGCTTCGCCGGAAGAAATATTTAAACGGATTGAAAATGATCATTCCAGACCCCTGCTGAAAGGCGATAAAAAAGCTGATTCAGGAACTTTATGAAAAAAGGATGCCGCTTTATAAAGAAACCGCCCATGTAGTCATTGATACCACCAATAAAGATAAAGCAGAAATAATTCAGGAAATAATAGATTGTTTAGGGTAAAAACTCGTTGGACATACTTGTAAATATAAATAGCAGGTTGTAATTGCAATATGTGCAGAAAAAGGCAGGTATGACAAATGAAATCCAACGATTATGTAAAGTATCTTACCCAGACAGTAGTAAAATATATAGATCAGCCCAAAGATGAGCGAAAACGGCATAGAATAGAGAAAAAGGACATGAAAGAGCCATTTTTATTCAGGTGGTTTGGCATGTTTTCATATGTTTTCTATTTGGGCATGAGAAGAAAAAAACATAAGTAGATTTCACGCAAAAAACCGGCAATTTCTGCCGGTTTTTTGTGTGCTTTCATACTGCGCTGTCTGTCAGATAGAAGAGGCCTCCATTTATTATAGAGATATTAATCTTTGGCTCATATTGCTCTTGAAGGGCTGCTTTCTCGTTTTCATAGCTTTCGCCCTTTTCTTCTGCATCTTCATAAAAATGTTCAAGAAGGCTGAGATCCTTTTGCCAGCGCTTGCGGGCTTCATCAGCCCATAAATGTTCTTCCTGTTCAATTACGGACTTTATGAAATTAGCTACCCTGAATACACCGCTTCCCGGCATAATGAGCGGTGACAGAGTGAAAGAGTAGTCGGGAATCTTTGGTGTAAGGCTCATGCCAAGCAATCTGTCATGAAAGCTTTCAACCATTTGCCCATTTATTAATTGGAGGCCGATGGATTTAAAGACATCTCTTTTTCGGTCGCATTGATAAGATACACGGACGTTCATTCCCAGCCATGGCCTTAATGGAACCTGCATGCCTGGTGCCTCCCGGTGGTTTTCATACAATCGTATATAGCCTGCCAGGTTCCGGGCAGAATGAAAGATCTGGTGAAGTCTTGGGGAGCCAAAATGAATGACTTCCCCCTTAATATGTGCAGGGGCGAGCTGCTGGTTTGTAATAAGTGTAAGCTGCATTGGGTTAGGAACTCCGCCTGTTTTTTCGAGATAATGCCAGTAAAAGGGGCGATTCATTAATTCCTTATCCAGATCAATCGTCAGCTGTACGGTCATATACCCCGGGCCTTTATCAATTATTTCGCATCCATTTGCGTGAAAATACCTTTCAAGGAATTTATGAATTTCCTGTTGCTGCATTCAGTCCACCTTCTTTCATATCCTCAGCAAATTGAATCATGCTCGTAAGGTTCTCCATTTTGATTCTCATTTCACCTTCAGAAGCAGATCTTCCGAAAATGTCAACAAGGTGATCGTCAATACTGCCAAATTCAAGTTTTGTTAAAATATCATCCAAATCACCTATGACTTTTTCAAAAAGATGTATTTTCTCATATAAAAGCTTCATTACATGTTCTTCGACTGTATCTTTAGTGGCAAAATTATAAATCATGACATCCTTTTCCTGGCCGAGACGATGGATACGTCCTATCCTTTGTTCGAGACGCATTGGATTCCAGGGGAGATCAAAATTAATGATATGATTGCAGAATTGCAGGTTTATCCCTTCTCCTCCTGCTTCTGTTGCAATCAGGACTTGAGCATTCTTTTGGAAAAGCTCCCTCATCCAGTCCTTCTTGCCTCTTTTAAATCCTCCCCTGAACGGCACAGATGTAATCCCATATTGTTTTAAAAACCACTGAAGATACATTTGTGTTGCTCTGTATTCAGTAAAGATTATGACCTTGTCATTTATGTTTTGTATTAATTCCAGAGCTTTTTGAGCTTTGGAATTTTGCTGGACAGCTTCCACTTTTTTAATAAGGTATTGAATTTGTTCCTGAAAAGCTATTGAGGGCTGTTCCTGTCTTTTTAGCATATTCTGAAGGGTGAAATAGACAGCTTCCCTGCTGCTGCACGCCTCTCTTTGCAGGGTCATCACAGAAAATTGGCTCGAACTGACCCAGTCACCTTCACCCCGCAGCTCTGTTACAGCTTCATAAAGCTCGCGCTCAGCCTGCGAGAATTCAATCGGTATTGTTTCCACCTGTCTTTTGGTCCATTCAATTCCTGTATCTGCCCTGCGGTTGCGGATCATTACTTTGTTTACGAGTTCTTTTAGATGTGCATCATCGTTTAAAGAACGCGAGTCCTTTTATAATTCTCATAAAAGGCTGATTCATTGCCCAGATGGCCTGGTTTGAGCAAAGACACAAGGTTGAATATCTCACTTATGCGATTCTGAATAGGTGTCGCTGTTAAAAGGAGGCAAAACTTCTTTTTCAGGTTTTGCACAAACTCATAGTTTTTGGTTTTATTATTTTTAAGCTTATGAGCTTCATCTATAATGATCAGATCATAATCAAGGCTGTAGATAATATCCCGATGGGGATTTCGTTTGGCTGTATCAATGGATGATACCACTACATCGCATTGTTCCCATACATAGCTTTTCCGCTGTGCCACAGCCGGAATAAAAAATTTGCTGTTGAGCTCCATGGCCCATTGTGAAACGAGGGAAGCAGGAACGAGTATAAGGACTTTTTTACGAGTCCCCTGATCATATATTCCTTTAATATCAAACCAGCTTCAATCGTTTTGCCGAGACCGACCTCATCAGCAAGGATCGCTTTGCCGTTCATGCTTTCAACAACCTGCTTGGCTACTTCCAGCTGATGGGGAAGGGGAGTAAGATTCGGCAGATGCTTTGGAGCCTGCAGGCCTTCAAAATCAGGAATAGTCGTGTGGTTTTCAACCTCAACAGCCAATTTATAAAGCTCCCAATTTCCCCATGGGCCGTCGTCATCAATTCTTTTTAAGAATTCATCCTGCCAGGCAGAATCAAAGCCAATTTGCACTGTCATAAAAACAGCTCCTTTTATCTATATAAAGATATTGCCCAAACCTCGTTAAGGTGGTACGATGTTAATAGCTTTGAAAGTTTTGAAAGTTAACACATTACATTTAGTTAACCGAAATAATGGATTTTTTATTTTTTCTGTTTGGTATAAGTATGACCAACTTGGAAAATTTTATAAATGCGAATGACAACAAGGGGAGAGACTACTTTGTAGCGCCGAAGGAGCAAGCAAAATCTGTGAATCTCTCAGGCAAAAGAACTCTTGTTTGACGCAGCTCTGGAGAGTGCTTTTTAATAAGCCACCCAAGGGGAAAGCCGATTTCGGTAAACTTTCAGGTGCAAGGACAGAGATCTTCTCATATTTGAGGGGATACTCTGTCCTTTTTTATGTTCAACAAGAAATTTTTGAACTTCGAGAACTGTCTAGCTCCATCGCCTACTCCCTCGAGGTCACAAGCTTGTCTTGTTTCGGCTTCTAGGGACTCGGGGTCATAAGCCGTTTCCTTTCAGAAGGAAAAACGCCTTCTTACAGGAACCGTCTTATGCCTGAGGCCCCCAGGATGAGGGTCATGCAGACGTTGCCACAGGACGTGGCGCTCTCAGTCTGCGTTCCTTGAAAGGACAATCGCCTCCACATTTCGAGCAATCCTCCCAAAAAGGCAAAGAACGCCTTTCCGTGAGGCTTGTCTTGTGCTTGTCGGGGGTGGGCAAGGCGCTTCCGCTTTTCTTATGTTCCTGCAACAACTTCAAAAGATTTAAGGGGGACGAGTAAATGTCACAGTTAAAACGCACGCCTTTATTTGAGGTGTACAAAGATTACGGAGCAAAAACCATTGATTTCGGGGGCTGGGACCTTCCTGTTCAATTTTCAAGCATTAAAGAAGAACATGAAGCAGTCCGTACAAAAGCCGGGCTTTTTGATGTATCCCATATGGGTGAAATCGAAGTGAAGGGGACGGATAGCCTTAAATACCTTCAAAAAATGATGACGAACGATATTTCCAAATTAAAGAACTCAGGTGCTCAATATACAGCCATGTGTTATGAGAATGGCGGAACTGTTGATGATTTACTTGTCTATAAAATAGAGGATGATCATTATTTGCTGGTTGTAAATGCTTCCAATATTGAAAAGGACTTCAACTGGCTTCAGGACCATGCTGAAGGGAATGTGGAATTGAAAAACCTTTCTGAAGATATGGCACAGCTTGCGATTCAGGGACCGCTTGCAGAAAAAGTGCTCCAAAAGCTTGCTGGCACGAACCTGTCGGATATCGGATTTTTCAAATTCCAGCAGGATGTAGATCTGAATGGAAAGAAAGCGCTAGTCTCCAGAACAGGTTATACAGGAGAAGACGGATTTGAAGTTTATTGTGATGCCCAGGATGCAGTCGCATTATGGATTGAAATCCTTGAAGCAGGCAAAGAAGAAGGCGTGCTGCCATGCGGGCTTGGCGCAAGGGATACTCTTCGTTTTGAAGCCAACCTGGCACTCTATGGGCAGGAGCTCTCGCCTGAAATCACACCTCTTGAGGCAGGAATCGGCTTTGCTGTAAAAGTCAATAAAGAAGCTGATTTTATCGGCAAAGAAGTGCTTAAGAATCAAAAAGAAAATGGGGTTCCCCGCAAGCTGGCTGGAATTGAAATGATTGACCGCGGCATTCCGCGCCATGGCTATCCTGTATATAAAGGGGAAGAACTGATCGGGGAAGTGACAACAGGAACTCAATCTCCGACATTAAAAAAGAATATTGGCCTTGTTCTTATCAAGAAAGAGCATGCGGAGCCGGGAACTGATTTGGAAGTGGAAATCCGCGGCAAACGACTGAAGGCTAAGATTGCAGCAACACCTTTTTATAAAAGAGAAAAGAACTAACCGGGGGAGAAAATGATGAAACATCGCTATTTACCGATGACAGAGTCTGACCAGAAAGCAATGCTTGAAAAAATCGGCGTCAGTTCTGTGGAAGAACTATTCAGTGATATTCCCGAAAGTGTAAGATTTAAGGGTGAATATAAAATCAAGCCGGCAAAATCTGAGACAGCCTTACTGAAAGAGCTTACTAAAATGGCTCAGAAAAATGCTGATCTTCGTACAAATACATCTTTCCTTGGTGCGGGTGTTTATGATCATTACATGCCAATCATTGTTGATCATGTGTTATCCCGTTCAGAGTTTTATACTGCCTATACTCCTTACCAGCCAGAAATCTCCCAGGGAGAGCTCCAGGCAATTTTTGAATTCCAGACCATGATCTGTGAGTTAACAGGAATGGATGTTGCCAACTCATCTATGTATGATGGCGGAACAGCACTTGCTGAAGCAGCCATGCTAAGCGCAGGCAGCACACGCCGCAAGAAAATTCTTATCTCAAGCGCCGTTCATCCTGAATCTAAAGAAGTAGTAAAGACATATGCAAAGGGCCAATATATTGAAGTGATTGAAATTCCTCATAAGGACGGCATCACAGATCTTGAAGCTCTAAATGGAATGATTGGCGATGATATCGCAGCTGTCATTGTACAGTATCCTAACTTTTTTGGCAGAGTCGAGCCTTTACAAGAGCTTGAGGAGATTATCCATGCCCATAAATCCATGTTTGTTGTTTCAAGCAACCCGCTTGCTCTTGGCGCACTGACACCTCCTGGTAAATTCGGAGCAGACATTGTAGCAGGAGATGCCCAGGTTTTCGGAATTCCTACAGCTTTCGGAGGCCCGCATTGCGGATATTTTGCCGTTACAACCAAGCTAATGAGAAAAGTGCCGGGCCGTCTTGTCGGACAAACGGTAGACGATCAGGGGCGCCGCGGCTTCGTGCTTACTCTTCAGGCGCGTGAACAGCATATCCGACGCGATAAGGCAACCTCAAATATTTGTTCCAATCAGGCTCTAAACGCACTTGCGGCATCTGTAGCGATGACTGCTCTTGGCAAGAAGGGCGTAAAGGAAATGGCTGCTGCCAATATGCAAAAAGCCCATTATGCGAAACAGCAATTTAAGGCTGCCGGTTTTGAAGTTCCATTCGAAGGCCCTTCATTTAATGAATTTGTCATCAAATTGAATAAGCCTGTTAAAGAAGTAAATCAAAAGCTTCTTGATAAGGGCATTATTGGCGGCTACGATTTGGGCAGAGATTATGCTGACCTGAAAAATCATATGCTTGTTGCTGTAACAGAATTGAGAACGAAGAATGAAATTGATGCATTCGTTAAAGAAATGGGGGATTACCATGCATAAGGAAGATCAGCCACTCATCTTTGAATTAAGCACAGAAGGCCGTATCGGCTACAGCCTGCCTGAAATGGATATTCCAGAAATTGACCTGGGCGAACTTCTTCCCGAAGGCTACCTGCGAGAGGAAGAGCCTGAGCTGCCGGAAGTGTCTGAACTTGATATCATGCGTCATTATACTGCACTTTCAAAACGCAATCATGGCGTTGATTCAGGGTTTTATCCACTGGGCTCCTGCACAATGAAATACAACCCTAAAATCAATGAGAATGTAGCGCGCTTCAATGGTTTTGCCCACTTGCACCCGCTGCAGGATGAAAGCTCTGTTCAAGGTGCTCTGGAACTGATGTATGATCTGCAGGAGCATCTGATTGAAATTACGGGAATGGATGAGGTTACACTTCAGCCAGCTGCAGGAGCACATGGAGAATGGACTGGATTAATGATGATCCGTTCTTATCATGAAGCAAATGGCGATACAAAGCGCACTAAAGTAGTCGTTCCTGACTCTGCCCACGGAACAAATCCTGCATCCGCGACAGTCGCAGGCTTTGAAACAGTAACTGTTAAATCTGATGAAAATGGGCTGGTGGATTTAGAGGATCTAAGAAGAGTGGTTGGCGAGGATACTGCTGCCCTTATGCTGACTAACCCGAATACTTTAGGTTTGTTTGAAGAAAACATTCTTGAAATGGCTGAGATTGTTCACGGCGCCGGCGGGAAGCTATATTATGATGGAGCTAACCTGAATGCTGTACTTTCAAAAGCACGCCCTGGAGATATGGGATTTGACGTGGTTCACCTTAATCTTCATAAAACCTTTACAGGACCGCATGGCGGCGGCGGACCGGGATCAGGGCCAGTCGGGGTAAAAGCGGATCTGATTCCTTTCCTTCCAAAGCCTGTTTTGGTAAAGAACGGTGACCAATATGAATTTGATTATGACCGCCCGCAATCAATCGGCCGTGTAAAGCCATATTACGGAAACTTTGGAATCAATGTCCGGGCTTATACTTATATCCGTACTATGGGGCCAGATGGACTGAAGGCTGTTACGGAAAGTGCGGTATTAAACGCAAACTATATGATGAGAAGGCTTGCGCCATTCTTTGACCTGCCATTTGACAGACATTGCAAGCATGAATTCGTTTTAAGCGGCAAGCGCCAAAAGAAACTTGGCGTGCGTACATTGGATATTGCCAAGCGTCTTCTTGACTTTGGCTACCATCCGCCAACCATCTACTTCCCGCTTAACGTGGAAGAGTGTATTATGATTGAGCCGACAGAAACAGAATCAAAAGAAACGCTGGACGCTTTTGTCGACGCCATGATTCAAATAGCTAAAGAAGCTGAGGAAAACCCTGAGATTGTTCAGGAAGCACCTCACACAACAGTAATTGGCCGTCTTGATGAAACAATGGCTGCAAGAAAGCCGGTTCTTCGCTATCAAAAGCAATAAAACGAAAAAGGGTGTCCCTAAGAGGGCACTCTTTTTTTGCGTCTTATAGACTACTTGTGAACTCTGGGAAGGAATAGGGAAATTTGGGAATTTGCAGCGATTCCGGGGAATGGAATCGAAAACCTGGGCATGAAACAAGCTAAATGAGAAAAGAACAGCGGTTTTGGCGAATAGATTATATGATTGAACTTAGAAGAGGGGTTTCCAATCAATAGACCCCGTTAAAATAACGGGGTCTTTTTAAATATTGCTATTATTTTTTCGCTTTCACTTTTCCTGTCCATTTTTTAAATCCGCCCTGCAGGTGTGAAAGGTCTTTGTAGCCTTTACGATGCAAAAACTGGGCAGCTCTCGCACTTCTCATGCCGCTTTGGCAATATAAGTAGACTGGCTTGTCCGGACGCAATTCCTTCATGCGCATTTTCATTTGTGAAAGCGGTATATTGCGGGCACCTAAAATATGGCCGTTTTCAAATTCATTTGGTTCACGTACATCGATTAATTGGGCTTTTCTGTAGCCTTCTCTGAACTGGTCTTCCGTAAGCGTTTTAACAATTCGGCGCTGATAAAACCAGGTTATCACGGAATAGGTAATGATTGCACCCAAAATGATAAGAATGAAATAAAGTGTTTCCAATATGTCTTTCTCCTTTCACACATAGGTAAGCCAACTAATATTATATAAGCCTTTCCTAATAGGAGTAAAGGAAATCTGTTAAATTTGTTATGGAAATTCAACTTGCTTTAAATTTCACTGGAATTTTGGTAGACTATTAACCGCAAATGACTAGTTAAAGAATCTGAAAATGAGGGCTACATATGACTAAAGAGGTTTGGCGTTTTATCGATTCAAAAGAGGGGTCACCTTCTTTTAATATGGCTTTGGATGAGGCGTTGCTTGACTGGAACAGTGAGGGCAAAATGCCTCCTGTAATCCGTTTTTACGGCTGGAATCCGGCGACTCTTTCAATCGGCTATTTCCAAAAGGTTGAAAAAGAAATAGATATGGAAGCTGTGAAGCAGCATGGATTGGGATTTGTCCGAAGGCCTACAGGCGGAAGAGGCGTACTTCATGAACATGAACTCACATACAGTGTGATCGTACCTGAAGCCCACCCCGAAATGCCGAATACAGTAACTGAAGCATACAGAGTTATTTCGGAAGGGATTTTAAAAGGTTTTCACGGACTTGGGATGGAAGCTTATTTTGCAGTGCCGAAGACAGCTGAAGAAAGGGACTCTCTGAAAAATCCAAGATCTGCTGTTTGTTTTGATGCCCCCAGCTGGTATGAACTTGTTGTAGAAGGCCGTAAAGTGGCTGGGAGTGCACAAACAAGGCAAAAAGGGGTAATCCTTCAGCATGGTTCCATTTTGCTTGATTTGGATGAAGACAAGCTGTTCAGCTTGTTCAAATATCCGAATGACAGAGTCAAAGAGAGAATGCAAAAAGCTTTTAAGAATAAAGCTGTTGCTATAAATGAGCTGACAACTGAAAAAATTACCCTGGATCAAGCAAAAGCAGCTTTCAAAAAGGGATTTGAAGAAGGCTTGAATATTGAACTTGAACCTTACAAGCTTACAGATGAAGAAATGGCATATGTACAAAAAATCGCAAAAGAGCGATATGAAAGTGATGACTGGAACTATAAGAGATAAAAGCGGCAAAGTCGCTTTTTCTCTTTTTTTAATGAATAATTTTCCAATTGTTGCCCTGGAAAAGTGCAAGCTTCAAAATATGTTAAAATTTATCGTTAATTGTCGGAAATCGGCTATTAACTCTGTTTTTCTTTAAATTTTGGTATATTTTAAGTTTGACAAAATCACTTTTAGTTGAACTAGACACAATATGTAGTGGTGTCGAAAATATTTAGGACACTATATATTGATTTTGGGGTTTGAGGTATGATAACTTTAGGGTACTCTTTTAAAACAGATAGATTTACCCTATCTGCCAGAATACTTACACAAATTGATAATTGAATTTAGAAGGAGTTGTAACAATGTCTGTTGCTCTAGGACAAAAAATGAAATTGAACATTGATCGTTTAAACAAGGATATCCGTCTTTTTCCTCAGGTTCACCCTGTAACCCCAGATATGAAAATGACCCACAAAGGTGTTTCCCGCTTAGTTATGCTAGATCGTTACACCTTCAAAGACACCGAGAAAGTGACACTCACAAACGGTGACTTCGTCGTCCTCACAATCAAGGAAGATCCAAAATTTCCGGCACGAGGCTTAGGATTCATCCAGGATATTGACTGGGAAAACAAGACAGCCAAGGTTTTAGTCGAGGAAGACTACAGAGGAGTACTGGATGATCCGGAAGAATCGAGAACAGGCATTATTACAAAGCCTCTTGATGTAATCGAGAAACCCCTTGAAATCTTCTATGAGCAAATCGCCAAGCGTAACGCAACAGGCCTGGCATCTGTTGAGAAAACCGAAGAAAAAAGAAAAGAATGGTTTGAAAAGTTCTATCAGGAATTGAAAAACTTGAATTTCATTCCGGCTGGCCGCGTATTGTATGGAGCGGGTGCCGACACAGATGTTACGTATTTCAATTGCTACGTAATGCCATTCGTACAGGACTCCCGTGAAGGAATTTCCGAGCACCGAAAGCAGGTAATGGAAATCATGAGCCGAGGCGGAGGAGTTGGGACAAACGGTTCAACCCTAAGGCCGCGCAACACACTGGCTAAAGGAGTAAACGGCAAGTCATCGGGTTCAGTATCCTGGCTTGATGATATTGCGAAGCTTACACACCTTGTGGAGCAGGGAGGTTCCCGCAGAGGCGCTCAGATGATTATGCTGGCAGATTGGCACCCGGACATCATCGAATTCATCATCTCGAAAATGCAAAACCCAAGAATTTTACGATTCCTTCTTGAAAATACAAATGATGATACAATAAAAAAATATGCTAAAGAAAAATTAAAATTCACTCCATTTACTGAACAGGAAATAGCCATGTACCAGGGTATTATCAATTACAAGAGCATTCCCGGCTATGGCGGTTTCAGCGATAAAATCATACAGGATGCTGAAGAAAAACTGGCGACTGGCGGTACTTACAGTGTTCATAATTCTGAATTCCTGACCGGGGCAAACATTTCAGTCTGCCTGACAAAAGAATTTATGGATGCAGTTGAAAATGATGCAGAATATGAGCTTCGCTTCCCGGATGTTGAATCATATGATGCTGATACCATGAAAACCTACAACGAAGAATGGCATAAAGTCGGTGACGTCAGAGAATGGGGAAAACTTGGCTATAAAGTCCGTGTTCACCGCAAAATCAAAGCGAAAGAACTTTGGAACCTGATTAATATCTGTGCAACATACTCGGCAGAGCCAGGTATTTTCTTTATTGATAATGCCAATGACATGACCAATGCACAGGCTTACGGACAAAAGGTTGTAGCAACAAATCCGTGTGGCGAACAGCCTCTTGCACCATATTCAGTCTGCAACCTTGCAGCAGTGAACCTTGCAGAAATGGCAGATAAGGAAAATAAGACCGTTAATTTTGAAAAGCTGAAGCGTACTGTTGAAGTGGGAGTACGTATGCAGGACAATGTAATAGATGCTACACCATACTTCCTTGAAGAAAACAAAAAACAGGCATTAGGCGAGCGCCGTGTTGGTCTTGGCGTTATGGGGCTTCATGACCTGCTGATCTATTGTGAAACAGAATATGGTTCTGAGGAAGGCAATGTGCTGATTGACAAAGTCTTCGAAACCATTGCAGCCACAGCTTACAGAGCTTCTGTAGAGCTTGCGGAGGAAAAAGGGAGCTTCCCATTCTTAACAGGTGAAAATGCTGAAGAAACAAATCGCCTGCGCAAAGCTTTTACAGAAACAGGCTTCATGCAGAAAATGCCTGAGGATATCCGTGAATCCATTTTACAAAGCGGAATCCGTAATTCACATCTTCTGACTGTTGCACCTACTGGATCCACAGGTACCATGGTTGGAGTATCTACAGGTCTTGAACCATATTTCTCCTTCTCATACTTCAGGAGCGGCCGCTTAGGCAAGTTCATTGAAGTAAAGGCAGATATTGTTCAGGAATATTTAGACCGCAATCCGGATGCAGATCCTAATAATCTGCCTGAATGGTTTGTGGCAGCAATGGATCTGGCTCCTGAAGCCCACGCAGATGTTCAATGTGTTATACAGCGCTGGATCGACAGCTCGATCAGTAAAACAGTAAATGCACCGAAGGGCTACAGTGTTGAACAGGTTGAGCAAGTGTATGAACGCTTATACCGCGGCGGTGCAAAGGGCGGCACTGTCTATGTAGACGGCTCACGCGATTCTCAAGTATTGACGCTGAAAGCTGAAGAGAACAGCTTTGAAGATACAGATACAGTCAAAAAAGAAAAATCAAAGCAGCATGTAGTTCTGGTTGATACAATCAGCGACCTGCGTTCAACCGATGTAACAATCGGTTCGGAAGTCGGCAATACATGTCCAGTATGCCGTAAAGGAAAAGTCAAAGAAATCGGCGGCTGCAATACTTGCACAAACTGTAATGCCCAGCTGAAATGCGGTTTATAAAAGAATAATTTAAACGAACCAAGAAGATGGAAATAATTGTTCCATCTTCTTTTTTTGCTGTTGGATTAATTGGTTCATACTACAGACATAGGGTTCTGCTGACATTTTTCCGCTGGCAGGACAAATTGATAAAGTGAGGTATGCCTAATGAAGCCATTTATCCCTCAGCTAGTTTATATAGAACCTCAAGCTCTCGAATATCCCCTAGGAAGAGAGCTAAAGGAAAAATTTGAAAAAATGAACTTGGAAATTAGGGAAACAACATCACATAACCAGGTGAGAAATATTCCCGGTGATAACGAATTGCAAAAGTACCGCAATGCGAAATCCACTTTGGTGGTAGGCATCAGACGAACTCTGAAATTTGATACATCCAAGCCTTCGGCAGAATATGCCATTCCGCTTGCTACAGGCTGCATGGGCCACTGCCACTATTGCTATCTGCAAACCACACTTGGAAGCAAGCCATATATTCGCACGTATGTAAACCTTGAAGAAATCTTTGAGCAGGCCTCTAAATATATGGAGGAGAGAAAGCCGGAGCTTACACGATTTGAAGCTGCATGTACATCCGATATCGTAGGGATTGATCATTTGACCCATTCTCTGAAAAAAACAATTGAATTTATTGGCCAGACGGAGTATGGCCAGCTCCGCTTTGTCACTAAGTATCATCATGTCGACCATCTGCTTGATGCTAAACATAATGGGAAAACCCGATTTCGATTTAGTGTTAATTCGCGGTTTGTAATAAAAAACTTTGAACCGGGCACTTCCTCTTTCGACGATCGGCTTGAAGCTGCCCGCAAAGTAGCTAATGCCGGCTACCCGCTTGGCTTTATCGTAGCGCCTATTTACATGCATGATGATTGGCGTGAAGGCTATCATGAACTTTTTCAAAGGTTAAGCAAATCGCTCGAAGGCATCAATCTGGAAGGATTAACTTTCGAGTTAATCCAGCACAGATTTACAAAACCAGCCAAAAAGGTAATTGAAAAACGCTACCCGAAAACAAAGCTGGAAATGGATGAAGAAAAACGCAAATACAAGTGGGGAAGATATGGAATAGGCAAGTATGTTTATCCGACTGATGAAGCAAAGGATCTTGAAAATACGATTAGGGGGTATATTCACTCTTATTTTCCAGAAGCAGAAGTGCAATATTTCACCTAAACCTGAGTTTTTGCTTGTCAGCCGTACTATTTTAAAAAGCTCCTGATTAAAGATGTATAAGTAAGAGTTCCTCTATGGGCAAGTACATCGACAGGAGTGGCTTACATGTATATAGATGGGGTTTTTTCAGGAGGAGGCATCAAGGGGTTTGCGTTAATCGGTGCTTATGAGGAAGTTCACAAAAGAGGCTTTCGATTTAAGCGGGTTGCAGGGACAAGTGCTGGTTCCATCGTTGCTGCTTTAATTGCTGCCAATTATACAAGTGATGAAATATATCAGCTCGTCGATCAGTTTGATGTAAAAAAGCTTCTTGATGAAAGAAAAACCTTTATTCCCTTCGCAGTAGGAAAATGGCTTAACCTTTATTGGCGGCTGGGATTATATAAAGGATCCGAGCTGGAAACCTGGATTGCTCAAAAGCTGGCTGACAGGGGGATTAGAACCTTTTCAGACCTTCCTCCGCAATCGCTGAGAGTCATAGCTTCTGACCTGACAAACGGAAGACTGGTAGTACTGCCCGATGATCTTATAAATTATGGGATTGACCCCGCTTCGTTTTCGGTAGCAAAGGCGATAAGGATGAGCTGCAGTCTCCCGTATTTTTTTGAGCCGGTTAAGCTGAACGCATACAGCAGCTCGAGTGTCATTGTGGATGGCGGGGTTCTAAGCAATTTTCCCATGTGGCTTTTTGATAAGGAAAACGTGAAAAAGACAAGGCCTGTCCTCGGGATAAAGTTAAGCCATAATTTAAGCGAACGGCCGCCGAATAAAATTGACAACGCCATCCAAATGTATGCTGCGCTTTTTGAAACGATGAAGGATGCACATGATGCCAGATACATCTCCAGAAAACATGCACAAAACATTATTTTCATTCCAACGGATGGCGTGCTGACTGCTGAATTTAATATAACCGAGCAAAAGAAAAAAGATCTTCTGGAGCACGGCAGGCAATGTGCGGAGCAATTTTTTTCATCATGGAGCTATTAAAGAGAAAAGCCAGAGCCCGATTCTTGAAGGTTCCCCAGAATTCAGGACTTATCATATAAAAGTAAAAAATCGAGCCCGAGTTAAAGGGAGGCTCGATTTTTCTTTTGCCTTTTTTGCCTTCTATGACTGTCAAGTGTGGAGAAGATTTTTCTTAGCCTTTTTAATTGAAGTAAGGGAACCTACAGAAGCCTTTCTTCCATTGGCTGAGCCCGTTTCTTTATTGTTAAAGCGCCTTTTTGATTTTTTGGCTGCCTTTATAAAAGCTCGCTGTTCCCGCTTTGAGGGATTAAATCTGTTAAAGCGCTGAAAAAGAAAGTATACAACAGCACCAATGATGACAATGACAGCTATTCTCTGCAAAAAACCGGCAGGATTTGAGATCAGGCTGACGGCAACTCCGATAACAGCTAGCAAAATGAGCCCGGAGACAATATAAAATGTAAATGGTTTTTTCAAGAAAGCCACCTCCCTAAAAGCATGATGAGCAATTTTATAAGCTTTTAAACTATATAAGCTAAAGTTTATCGAAATAATTAATGAAAGTTGTCTTCATATTTTTCTTTTCCTATTTCTTTACAATTTAAACAGCGGAATATATCTTTTAATAAGTATCGGGAATAGCTGGATGCTGCCTATACTTAAATTTATGCTATGCACACAAGTCCCGGAACACACATTACCTCAAATAAGCACAAAATCAAAGGACTGTATCATTAATTATTTTATTCGACCTAAAATCTCATAAAACCTCTATACAACAGGAAATTATATAAAAAATATGGACGATCTTTGCAGGATAGTTAATCCAATCTGCATTTATTTTAAATCTGGTGCAATGGAATAAATGCGTGTGGACATAATAGGAAAAGGAGGTGGCGCAAAGTGGCAGAAGAAAAGGAGCGCTTGGAACAGGATCAAAGGGAAAAACCAATGTCTTTTATGGCAATGGTGGTCATTACCGGACTGGTTGGAGGCATTCTTTGGAGCGGCCTGGCCTATCTGGCATACGTGTTTAATTTTACCGAAATTCGCCCTAATGTCATTCTCGAACCCTGGACGATTGGTGCCTGGAAAGAGGGCTGGCTGGGAACATTGATCTCAATTCTCTTTATTGGAGGAATATCAATTGTGGCGGCCTTAATTTATTATGCAGCGCTGCGGAAATTTCAAAGTATTTTCGTGGGGGCTGGCTATGGAGTTGCCCTTTTTTTACTGGTATTTTTTATACTCAACCCAATCTTTCCTGGAATCAGCCCGTTTTGGGATCTTGAGCGGAATACAATTATCACATCGATCTGTTTCTATATATTATTTGGCGTTTTCGTAGGGTATTCCATTTCATATGAAGCCCAAGAAATCAGAGGCAAGACTGAAGATGAAAAAAGACCCGCACAGATCCGGATTTAACTTGATGAACAAAGCATAATGACGAATGTTTTATCTTTGTGCATGATTGCTGTTAAGTGATGAAAAATTATGCGAAAAGCGCTATACATCAGAACTGTATGAAATTTTGCTTTATGATAGAATGTTCTTAATGGGCATTCTTTTTCGATGCTGTCAGGGAAATGACTTGAATAGAAAGAGAAGCCCGTCAGCAACTATGTTAAAGGGGTTGAACATGGGGAAAATACTCCTGTTAAATGGGCCGAATTTAAATCTGCTCGGCAAAAGGGAACCAGGTGTTTATGGAAAAGAAACGCTTGATCAGCTGGAGCAAAATATGAAAGCATTGGGTGCTTCGTTTGAGACAGAAGTGTCCTGTTTTCAGTCAAATCATGAAGGGGAACTCATTGACAAGCTTCACTCCGCCAATGAAGATGGCACACAGGGTATTATTTTCAATCCCGGGGCATTTACCCATTATAGTTATGCGATCAGGGATGCTGTTGCAGGAATCCAGGTTCCTTTGATCGAAGTACATATTTCTAATGTTCATGCCAGAGAAGAATTCAGGCATACTTCTGTCATTGCACCTGCTGCAATAGGGCAAATAGTTGGCCTGGGCTTTAAAGGATATGAACTTGCTTTTCATGCATTATTGGATATTCAAAAGGGGAGAGGATAAGATGGAGAAAATACAAAAATTACGCGAACGCTTTACAGAGTCTGGGATAGATGGAATGCTGATTACCAGCAGTTACAATCGCCGCTATATGACTGGCTTTACCGGTTCAGCCGGCGTCGTATTAATCAGTGCGGATAAAGCAATCTTCATAACCGATTTCCGCTACACGGAACAGGCAGCTAAACAGTGTGAAGGGTATGAAATTGTAAAGCATACTGGTGCAATTCCTGAAGAAGTTGCCAAACAGGCTGAACAGCTTGGGATCAAAAAGCTTGGCTTTGAAGAGAATCATCTAACTTTTTCTTCCTATAAGGCTTATGAAAAAGCTGTTAACGCTGAACTTGTCCCTGTTTCTGACACAATTGAAAAGTTACGCTTGATAAAGACCGAATCAGAGATTAAGATAATAAAGGTGGCAGCTGACATTGCAGATGCTGCGTTTAAACATATTCTTGATGTCATTCGGCCGGGAATTACTGAACTGGAAGTTTCGAATGAATTAGAATTTTTTATGAGAAAAGCGGGTGCAGTTTCATCATCGTTTGATATTATCGTAGCATCCGGATACCGTTCAGCACTTCCGCATGGAGTCGCCAGTGATAAGGTTATCGAAAAAGGCGATTTTGTCACACTGGACTTCGGCGCTTATTATAAGGGCTATGTTTCAGATATTACCCGCACGGTTGCTGTTGGAGAACCTGAAGATAAGCTGAAAGAAATCTATACAATCGTGCAGGAAGCTCAGGAGCGGGGGATGGAAGGCATCAAACCGGGAATGAGCGGCAAAGAAGCAGATGCCTTAACTCGTGATTATATTTCTGGTAAAGGCTATGGCGAGTATTTTGGCCATTCTACCGGACATGGCATCGGGCTTGAAGTGCATGAAGGGCCTGCATTGTCATTTAAGTCTGATGTTATCCTTGAACCTGGAATGGTTGTAACGGTGGAGCCGGGCATTTACATACCGGGCCTTGGCGGTGTCCGCATTGAGGACGATACAGTCATTACAAAGGATCACAACGAAACGCTTACTCATTCTACTAAAGAATTGATCATTCTTTAATTGTACACAATAGGAGGACAAACTCATGATTTCTGTAAACGATTTTCGTACGGGATTGACGATTGAAGTTGATAACGGCATTTGGCGTGTAATGGATTTCCAGCACGTTAAACCTGGAAAAGGAGCGGCATTTGTACGTTCCAAATTGCGCAACCTCCGTACAGGTGCCATTCAGGAAAAAACCTTCCGCGCAGGTGAAAAAGTAGGGAAGGCACAAATTGATAACCGCAAAATGCAATACCTTTATGCAAATGGAGATCAGCATGTTTTCATGGACAATGAGTCTTATGAGCAAATCGAGCTGCCTGCATCTGCAATTGAGTACGAATTAAAGTTTCTAAAAGAAAACATGGAAGTTGCTATTATGCTTTACCAGGGAGAGTCTCTTGGAATCGAGCTTCCTAACTCTGTTGAACTTACAGTGACTGAAACAGAACCAGGCATTAAAGGGGATACTGCTTCCGGCGGAACGAAACCTGCTACACTTGAAACAGGCCTGACTGTACAAGTTCCTTTCTTTGTCAATGAAGGGGATAAGCTGATCATCAATACAACTGATGGTTCCTACGTGTCTCGTGCATAATTTGAAAAAAATCCCGATTTCTCGGGATTTTTTTATCCTTTATATTTCCTGCCTTCAGCTCCAGGGGATATGTCAGTATCATTGCGATTATTATAATCAGGGTCAGATGCAGGAGCATTTCTGTTATCGCGTGTTCCGCCAAGATAAGCCCTGTCGCCTTTTTTCTGGTATTTTAAAAATTCACCTAAGTTCTCATTCATCCTTAAACCTCATTTCTCTGGGAAGTTACTAAGTGAGACATTATTAGTATTAGCTTTATCCTCAAGATTATAAGACGAAGATCTTTTAACTATAATATGTGAACTCTGCTGTGATTTGGCTTTCTATGTCTATGGTTCCCGGCTGGATAGGTGTACTGACGGCACTTTTCACAAAAGTGGAGGATTGAAACGAAATAGGCTGCTCCATGCCTAAAGTTCCTTCCGCAACGGATAGCGGGGTGCTGATTAATTGTACTCTTAGTGCAGAGGCAATTGTTTCTGCCTTTTTGTAAGCATCCATAACGGCCAGACTTAATGCCTGCCGGTACAATTCAGACTGGTTTTCAGCTTCAAAATGAATTCCTCTGATAGTGTTTGCACCATTATTCACTGCTGTATCCACAACGAGTCCCGTATTTTCTATCTCATCGACAGTAATGCCTAGTATATGCTCGACCCTGTATCCGCGGAAAATTTGCTTGCCATCCACAAAATCGTATTGCGGAAAAATGGTGAAATCGGACGTTTTAATCTGCTGATCTGTTATTCCAATAGCATTAAGAGCCTTTTTGACACTTGAAATGGCATCTGCATTCTGTTCCTGTGCCTTCAGAAGCTCCT
The DNA here is from genome assembly GCF_023516215.1 of Cytobacillus pseudoceanisediminis. Classification (NCBI taxonomy): domain Bacteria; kingdom Bacillati; phylum Bacillota; class Bacilli; order Caryophanales; family Bacillaceae; genus Cytobacillus; species Cytobacillus pseudoceanisediminis. Next base: position 122,256 of record NZ_CP097349.1, read on the forward strand.
TGTCTTCTGTTAAAACTCCCAGTTTTATGTTAGCCTGGTCAGGCTGTACAGCTAGCTTTCCCTCACCTGAAACCCTTAAAATATTTCTGTTTGATCTGGAATGGCTACCTGTTTGTACAGAATTGCGGACAAAGGGCTGATAATAATACATGAATTTCATTCCCCGCTTTCATTGAGGTATCATTCTAGAATTACGCCGGGGAAAGAGAGAAAATGCTACATAATTAATCCCAGCTGTAATTCATCAGCTCCGCAATTCTCTTTGGGATATCTGTATTCTCCATCACTCCTGTAAAAGTTTCGCTTCCATTGCCATAAGCAAATAAAGGGATCATATTGCCTGTATGTCCTCCGGTTGAGCTGAGAGATCTTACTTTATTTGTTAAAATGCCCCCATGATACTTTTCTGCAATCAGGCTTCCTATTTCCCATGCTGCTATATATTGAGGATAAACTTGGCTGTCTGTGGTCATCAGCTTGCCATTAAATGCTTTAATTTCCTGCTCGGTTAAATCAATATTTGCATACTTTTTTAAAACATCCTTCACGCTTTCTGACCGGTAAGTACCTCTGTTTTCACCTTTTGCAAATTGGCTGACCATATACTGCGGCGTCGCCTTGATTTCTTTTAACTGCTGTATATCCAGCGGTTCTGATGCTGATATCCCCATTGTTTCATGATCAGCGGCAACCAATACCAGTGTTTCTTTGTCCTTTTTTGCCCATTCAACTGCATATTTTACAGCTTCATCAAATTCAATGGTTTCTTTCCAGATGCTTGTAATATCGCCTGCGTGAGAAGCATGGTCAATCCTTGCGCCTTCTGCCATAAGAAAAAATCCCTGTTTTCCTTTTGAAAGTACACTGATCGCTTTTTCAGTCATCTCTTTTAAGCTTGGTTCTTTGCTGTTTTTTAGAGGACGGTCCAGTTTAAAGTTCATATATCCATTATTGAACAATCCGAGAAGCTTTCCCCCTTTGGCATTCTGCATTTCCTCCCGATTGGCTGCATAGTCATACCCTTTCAGCCTGGCCTCGTTAATTAAATCCTTCCCATTTTGCTTATCCGGGCCGAAATAGGCTCTCCCGCCTCCCATTAACACATCGACCTCATTATTCAGCTGCTGGCGTGCAATTTCCTCCTGTCCGGACCATCTGTTTGAAACACTTGCTGTAAAGGCGGCAGGTGTTGCATCTGTAATTGTATTGGTAGAGATAACCCCCGCCTTCTTTCCGTTTTTCTTGAATAAATCCAGAATGCTGTCTATTTCCTTGCCATCAGGAGTAACTCCAATCATTTCATTATTCGTCTTTTTTCCAATTGCAAGTGCAGTACCACCGGCAGCTGAGTCTGTAACGAAATTATTGGCAGATTCGGTATGCACCAATGCCGTGTGGGGGAGAGATTCCAGGAACAGCCGCCCATCCTTTCCATATTCCAGTTTTCTTGCAATCTCAATCTGGCCTATTCCCATTCCATCTCCAATCATAAGAATGACATTTTGCGGTCCTTTTGTATTTCCCTGAAGAGCCATTCCTTCTGAAGGGAAGATGCCAAGGACTAAAAGAAGAAAAATAACCAGAATGTAAGTGCATTTAGCTTTCATAAATTGACACCAGCCTTTTTCAATGTTCTTATTGGATTATTTTTTGAAAAAAAGATTTTTTTACTCAGCAAAAAGCTTGTCCTAAATAATTATGAAGCTTGCAAATCTAAGTCATATTGTTTTGCCTCAGGCATACATTTTAAATAATGAGAAGCTAGTCCGAAATCAGATGATGAATGGAGGAGCAGACATGGAAACGATTATAGCCTTTTTGCCGAAAAAAATTGCCGAACAAATACAGAGAATCCCTCCGCAAATCTTAGAGGATCTGGAGGAAATCAGGGTCCGTATTTCCAGACCCATTGAGCTGACAGCAAGGGGGATGCCGCATTATCTCCCATATATAGTTGAGTCAGAGGATGCTGTGCATTTGCTGAATAAAATAAGCCATTTTTCCATTTACACACTGGAGGAAGAACTGAAGAGAGGTTATATCACGATTGAAGGCGGCCATAGGGTAGGACTAGCAGGGAAGGTCATTCTTGAACAAGGGAAGGTTAAGGCAATCAGGGATATTTCCTCTTTTAACATAAGAATTGCCAGGGAGAAAATTGGCATTGCCCAGAATCTGATTCCCAGAATTTACAGGGATGGGTGGCTGCATACCATGATTATTGGTCCGCCGCAGACTGGTAAAACCACCTTACTGCGCGACATTGCAAGAATCATTTCATCTGGTGATCCAAATAATGACTTTCCTGCCAGCAAGGTTGGGATTGTGGATGAACGCTCCGAAATAGCAGGATGTGTGAACGGGATTCCGCAAATGACATTTGGGAATAGAATTGATGTCCTTGATGCCTGTCCAAAAGCTGAAGGCATGATGATGATGATTCGTTCCATGAGCCCCGAGGTTCTGGTTGTTGATGAAATTGGCAGGCATGAAGATGCAGAGGCCATAATGGAGGCTGTAAATGCCGGAATAAAGCTGATAATGACTACACATGGGAATTCACTGGAAGAAATTAAGAAGCGCCCCACTTTAAAAGCCATATTGGAAATGGGCATTTTTCAGCGATTTATTGAACTGGGCAGGAAAGAAGGGCCAGGCAGCATTGTGTGCATTAGAAACTCAGACAGTGCGGGATATCCTCATAAAGCGGGCGTGATGTAAATGATGAAGGTTATTGGAGCTGTTTTGATCATCGTTGCTACAACGTGGGCAGGATTTGAAGCTTCGAGGCATCTGACCGAACGGCCGCGCCAGCTTCGCCAGCTTAAATCGGCACTGCAGTCCCTGGAGGCTGAAATTATGTATGGACATACGCCACTTCATGAAGCAGCCAGAAGACTTTCTGCCCAGCTTTCCAAGCCATTATCCTGGTTCTTTGAATCCTTTGCAAAGAAATTGACTGATTCCGAGACGACCGTTAAGGACGCCTGGGAAGAAAGTTTGAAGGAAATATGGAAAATGACGGCTTTTAAACAAGGGGAATTCGAGATTATGAAGCAATTTGGCGAAACACTTGGAAGACATGACCGTCTTTCCCAGCAAAAGCAGATTATGCTGACCCTTTCCCACCTGGAACGTGAAGAAGCAGATGCACATGACAGACAAGTGAAATACGAGAGAATGGTCAAAAGTCTGGGTTTTTTATCCGGATTGCTCTTAATCATTTTACTAATGTAGGAAACGCCGGCAGCCTGAATGCCGGACGCTGATCAGAGCTTAGGGGGAGAAAAGATGGGCCTAGAGGTAGATATCATATTTAAGATTGCAGGTGTCGGAATTGTTGTAGCCTTTTTGCATACTATTCTTGATCAGGTGGGCAAAAAGGAATACGCACAATGGGTGACGCTGTTCGGATTTATATATATCTTGTTCATGGTTGCTTCCATTGTAGATAACCTATTCCAAAAAATAAAATCTGTTTTTTTGTTTCAGGGTTAAAAGGGGGCTCAGCCATTGAAATTCTGCAGATAGTCGGATTTTCGCTTGTAGCCACTTTCCTGGCGCTGATTGTTAAGGAGCAAAAACCCAATTTTGCTTTTTTGCTGATTGTTTTTGTCGGCTGTGCCATCTTTCTTTTTCTGGTAGACCAAATTTATGCCATTATCCATATGATTGAAAAGATTGCCGTCAATGCAAAGGTGAATATCGTATATGTTGAAACCATTTTAAAGATAATCGGAATAGCCTATATTGCTGAATTTGCAGCCCAGATCACGAAAGATGCAGGTCAGGGGGCCATTGCAGCAAAAATTGAAATGGGCGGGAAAATACTTATCCTCGCCATGGCTATCCCGATCCTTACTGTATTAATCGAAACCATCATTCGCATGATTCCGAGCTAGCTTATGCCGGCCTGCTGAATAGGCTGGGCGCCGGAATGGACAAGCACATATTGCGGGCATTAGACAGGGTCTTTTAAAAGAGGTGAAAAAAATGAAGCAAAGGATGCAGAAAACGTTATGGTTAAGCTTAATTCTATTCTTTTTCCTGGCACCAATTGTACAAGCCTCACCTAAGACCGGCGAAGCAGAGGAAACGATATCCCCCAGGATTTAGTGGAATCACAGGTGGAGAAGTTAGATCTTAATGAATTGAAAGGGTTTTGGGAAGAAATCACAACAGAGTATGGAGGCTTTTTGCCTGAAAGCCAAAAGGGGAGCCTTTATGAATTTATAAAGGGAGAAAAAGAATTCTCACTAAAAGAGTGGGCTGCCGGCGCAATGAAGTTTGTGTTCCATGAGTTTATTGTAAATGGAAAACTGCTTGGAACCTTAATATTGCTGACGGTATTTAGCATGTTCCTCCAGTCCCTGCAGAATTCATTTGAAAAAAGCACTGTCAGTAAAGCGGCCTATTCAATCGTTTTCATGGTTTTAATAATTATTGCACTGAATAGCTTTCATGTTGCGATCACTTATACACAGGAAACCATTTCAACCATGGTGTCATTCATAATGGCTCTAATACCGCTGCTGCTTGCACTGATTGCTTCTTCGGGAGGTGTGGTATCCGCTGCTTTTTTCCACCCGGTGATTTTATTTCTGATGAATGTCAGCGGACTATTTATCCAGTATATCATCCTTCCACTCTTATTCTTATCCGCTCTGTTAAGCATCGTCAGTACATTGTCAGAGCATTACAAGGTAACCCAGCTTGCCAATCTGCTGCGGAATTGGAGCATAGGACTTCTCGGCATGTTCCTGACAGTCTTTTTAGGAGTCATTTCAGTTCAGGGAGCCTCAGCGGCGGTTACCGATGGAATTACCATACGTACAGCGAAATTTATTACTGGAAATTTCATTCCAGTCATTGGGAGGATGTTTACAGATGCGACCGATACAGTCATTAGCGCTTCGGTGCTATTGAAAAATACTGTTGGGATAGCAGGAGTCGCCATTCTCCTTATTATCGCAGCTTTTCCTGCAATCAAGATTTTAATGATTGCGTTTATATATAAATTCGCGGCTGCCATTTTACAGCCGCTGGGGGAGGGCCGATCATATCCTGCCTGGATATAATCAGCAAAAGCATCATCTATGTTTTTGCCGCTCTGGCCATCGTCTCCCTGATGTTTTTCCTTAGTATTACGGTTATTATAGCAGCCGGTAATTTGACCATGATGGTCAGGTAGGGAGGGAATGAAGTGGATTTCATAAAAGAATGGGTAACGAACATCATATTATTTGTTCTGCTTGCCACTGTCATAGATATGCTCCTCCCCAATTCAAAGCTTCAGAAATACACAAAAATGGTGACAGGGCTGCTGCTGATTGCGATTATTCTTACACCGATTTTAAGAATTATATCAAGTGATTTTGAAGAGGCTCTTGTTTCAGTGCCAGTTTTTGAGGCATCTGGTGAAAAAAACATGGAAAATTTAATAGAAATGAAGAAAAAAGAAATACAAGCCTCAAGTGATGCATATATTTTAGAACAAATGGCTGTCCAAATGGAAAAGGACGCAGAAGAGGAGTTGATGGAACAGTACGGTCTGGAAATTGCCAACATTGATATTTTAGTAGATGAAAGCAGTGATCAAGCCTTCCCGGATAACCTGCAAAAGGTCATGATCCAACTTAAAGCAGAAGATGCAGAAGCAGAAGCTGTAGAAGTGGTTAAAACAGTGGATATCAATACCGGGGAACCTCTTCCATCCAGCGGACCCGATCATGAAGACACAAAAGGAATCGCTTCTTTTCTCGCACAAAAGTGGAATGTAGACGCAAACTCAATCGAAGTTCTGGCAGAAGGGGGAATATGGATAAGGATGGATAATGAAAAAGGACCTTTCACGTGGATAAAAAAGATAATTTCCAAAGACGGGCAGTCTGACAAGAAGCCTGGGAAATTCCATTATTTGCTTCTAGTTCTCCTTTTTGGAGCAGCGATCATGCTGATCAGCAATACACTGTTTCAAGAAGACAGCTCCACCGAGGATTTGTCCGTTTTTAAAAATGGGGAAGAAGCGAAGCAGAAAGAAGAGGTGCCGGTATTCGGCCAGCAGAAATCCGGAGGAAATGATACAATCTCCAATTATGAAAAGGCATACGAAGCTCAAATAAAAGAGGCCCTTGATGCAATCGTAGGGGTTGAAGATGCAACAGTTGTGGTAAATGTGGATGCCACAGAGAAGAAAGTCCTTGAAAAAAATAAAACGACCCAAACACAGAAAACCGATGAAACTGATCGGGAAGGCGGCAAAAGGAAGGTTGAGGATCAGTCACAGGAAGAACAGCTTGTGATCGTCCGAAATGGAGAAAAAGAGGTTCCGATTGTCATAGAAACCAAGAAACCTGAAATAAGGGGAGTGCTGGTCGTGGCAAAAGGGGCAGAAAATATACAAGTGAAAAAATGGATTATTGAGGCAGTAACAAGGGCACTCGATGTCCCAAGTCATAGAGTATCCGTAATGCCTAAAAAACAAAGGGGGAATAATAGATGCTTTTAAAGAAACAAACAGTCTGGCTTTTAACAATGCTAAGTTTGGTGGTTGTATTATCCGTATATTATGTAACATCTCCGGAGCAAAAAGGCAGTGACCTGGCTGCTATGGAAGAGAAGGCAAAGGGTGAAATGGAATCAGTTGAAAGTGAAGATGGCAAGGCGATTATTACAAACACTGCCAGTGATGAAATGTTTGAAACTTTGCGCCTTCAGCTTGACGATGAGCGCAGCCGCATGAAGGAAGACCTTACGTCAGTTCTTGGGCAAACAGATCTTCCGGCTGAAGAAAGAATGAAGGCAAAAGATCAAATTGATGAATTAAATGAAATCGCCCAAAAAGAAGCGATGCTTGAAACATTAATCAGAGCGATGGATTATGAAGATGTACTTGTCCGTGCTGACGGCAAGAAGGTTCAAATTACGGTTAAAGCAAAAGATCATTCAGCTTCTGCTGCAAACAATATCATTCAGGAAGTAAGGAACGAAATTGGACAGCTTGAGGCAGTCGCCGTTGAGTTCCAGGTTGAAAAGTAAATAATATAGAGGGAGCCTGCATAATTCCTGCGGGCTCCCTTTTATAATTTTATTTTATGTTTGGTAACTTTTTCATATAAGTGCATAATATAAAAGTCCTGTTTACTATAGAAATCTGGCTGAATTTCATGTAAAATCCTTAAATATTTCACAAAAAATTAGAAAAATATTAAAATGGAACACAGGATGGATAGAGAAATTATTATCCAGTACATAATAGGATGTTGAAGTTTTATAAGGTCTTATCGTATGATATTAGTATCTAGTCATAATTAAATCATGCAGAACATTCCTGCCGTATGTTCTAATTCTTTGCATCAAAAGGATAAATACGGATTAAAGGGATTGTCATGCAGTGAGAAAACAAGGGGTGCCAAAATGTTAAAAGTACAAGAAATCCGTGAACTGATTAAATTAGTTGATCAGTCAAATATTGATGAATTTGTATATGAGCATGAAGGTTCAAAAATTAAGATGAAGAAAAAGGGCAATGAAGCAGCCGTTGTTCAGCAAGTTCAGCCGGCAGCTGTTCAAGCGATAGCTCCTGCTCCGCAGCCAGTCCAGCCAGCTGCTGTAAAAGTGGAAGAGCCAAAAGCAGAAGCGCCAGCGCAAGTGCCGGCACCACAGGCTGATGCCGCGGAAGATTTACATAAGATTGTTTCACCAATGGTAGGGACCTTTTATCAATCATCTTCACCTGATGCCGATGCTTATGTAAAAGCCGGCTCCAAGGTTACAAAAGATTCCATTGTCTGCATTGTAGAAGCAATGAAGTTATTTAATGAAATTGAAGCAGAAGTTAATGGCGAAATTGTAGAAGTGCTTGTAAAGGATGGCCAGTTAGTAGAATATGGCCAGCCACTATTTTTAGTAAAGCCTGAATAAGGAGCGGTTACAGATGATCAAAAAACTCTTGATTGCCAACAGAGGAGAAATAGCGGTGCGCATCATTAGGGCAGCCCGCGAGATGGGGATAGAATCTGTAGCTGTATTTTCAGAAGCTGACAGGGAAGCACTCCATGTTCAGCTGGCCGATGAGGCTTACTGCATTGGCCCAACAGCGTCAAAGGACAGCTATTTGAATTTCACCAATATAATTAGTGTCGCTAAGCTTACAGGCTGTGACGCGATCCATCCAGGTTATGGATTCCTTGCTGAAAATGCGGACTTTGCTGAACTGTGCAGAGAATGCAATATTATCTTTGTCGGCCCGACTCCAGAAGCCATCAGCAAAATGGGCACAAAGGATATTGCAAGGGAAACCATGAAGGAAGCAGGAGTACCGATTGTTCCTGGCTCCAACGGAATCATAAAGGATACAGAAGATGCTATTCAGCTTGCTGAAAAGATTGAATATCCGGTAATTATTAAAGCGACTGCCGGCGGAGGCGGGAAAGGAATCCGTGTAGCCCGTACTGAGCAAGAGCTTATTAAAGGAATTACGATCACTCAGCAGGAAGCACTAACGGCTTTCGGAAATCCTGGCGTTTATATTGAAAAATATATTGAGGACTTCCGCCATGTGGAGATCCAGGTTCTTGCAGATAATTACGGGAACACCGTTCATCTGGGAGAAAGGGATTGCTCCATTCAAAGGCGTCTGCAAAAGCTGCTGGAGGAAACGCCTTCACCTGCCCTTGACGGGGAAACACGCGAAGAAATGGGAAATGCAGCTGTTAAAGCAGCAAAAGCGGTTGATTATACAGGCGCTGGCACGATAGAATTTATATACGATTATCAAAATCGCAAATTCTATTTCATGGAAATGAACACGCGTATTCAAGTGGAGCATCCAGTTACAGAAATGGTTACAGGGGTCGATTTAATCAAGGAGCAAATTAAGGTTGCTTCAGGTGAAAAGCTTAATTTCACACAGAGTGATGTTACTTTTAGCGGCTGGTCGATCGAATGCAGAATTAATGCGGAAAACCCTGAGAAGAACTTTATGCCATCAGCAGGAAAGATCAATATGTACCTGCCTCCTGGCGGGCTGGGTGTCAGAGTGGACTCTGCTGCCTACCCTGGCTATATGATTCCTCCATATTACGATTCAATGATTGCAAAAGTGATCACTTACGGCAATACTAGAGAAGAAGCCATTTCCCGAATGAAACGGGCATTAAGTGAATTTGTAGTGGAAGGGGTACATACAACAATCCCATTCCACCTCAAGCTCCTAAGCCACGAAAACTTTGTGGAAGGGCAGTTTAATACGAAATTTCTTGAATTGCATGATGTAATGAATTCTTAAAGACTTGTGGAGGTGCTAAAATGAGCGAAAATAATATTCTCGAAATGAGCCCTGAAAATTCTGGCCTTGGCAAGGTGGAAATTGCACCGGAAGTTATTGAGGTTATTGCCGGCATTGCTGCTTCGGAAGTAGAAGGCGTAGCGCAAATGCGCGGAAACTTTGCTACAGGAGTGGTTGAAAGGCTCGGTAAGAAGAACCATGGCAAAGGCGTAAAAGTCGAATTAACAGAAGAAGGCATCAAAGTTGATGTATATTGTCTGATGAAATTCGGCGTCTCCATTCCAAGCGTTGCCCAAAAAATTCAGGATAACATCCGTCAGGCCCTCCTGAATATGACAGCCCTTGACGCCCAGGAAGTAAACATCCACGTAGTAGGAATCATGTTTGAAAACCAAAAGCATGAGGTTGAATACGAACAGGAAATGTAACCCACCATCAAGCCAAAGACATAGAATTCGTCTTTGGCTTTTCTCATGGTTCAGTCTCCTTCATCATTCACTCCTTAAGACGTAATAAAGGAGTTTTTAAAGGGAAAATTAAATTTATAAGTTTCCAGCCTGAAATCATGTTTCTGTCCAAACATAATGCTCTTGTTGTAGTGCGAAGATTCCTTACTTATGCTATTATCTTCTTATGCAATTTTTGGACGTGCAAATGCTCAAAAATGAAAAATTACTATGTTAAGCCATAAAGGGGTTTTATAAAGATGAAGAGAAGAACAGCCAGAGAAAAAGCATTGCAGGCTTTATTTCAAATTGATGTAAGCCAGGCAGAACCGGAGACCGCCATCGAACATGTTTTAGAGGGTGAAAAAAGCGATGAGTACCTAAACAAACTAGTATCGGGTGTCCTGCAGCATAAAGAAACAATTGATGGCAAAATCAAAGGATTTCTTGAAAAATGGACACTGGAGAGGCTTGCTACTGTAGACCGCAATCTTCTGCGCTTATCCGTTTACGAGCTGCTGTATTTAGCGGAGGAAGTCCCGGCCAATGTGGTGCTCGATGAAGCTATTGAAATCGCCAAACTTTACGGTGATGATCAATCAAGCAAGTTTATTAATGGTGTTTTATCAAAGGTAAAAGAAAAGCTTTAAAAATAATAGAGTTCTGACTCATACTGGATGTGCTGGCACTTTTTAGATGCAAGCGAGCCGGCAGTCCTTATCATAGGCGCTTCCGAGTTCCTGATAGGGGGATGAAAATGGCTGCAGAATTAATAGATGGAAAAGAAATTGCAAGAAAGAAACAGGATCATATCGGTTCAGAAGTTCAAAAGCTGAAGGCGGAAGGGATCACGCCAGGCCTGGCCGTTATTTTAGCAGGGAATAATCAGGCATCCAGGACATATGTGAAAAACAAGCAGAAAACATGCGATAAGCTGGGAATGAATTCTATGCTTATTGAACTTCCCGAAAGCGTCAGTGAGCAAGAGCTTATCAGAAAAATCACTGAGTTAAACGAAAGTGAAGATATCCATGGAATCCTTGTCCAGCTTCCGCTCCCAAGCCATATTAATGAAAAAGCCATCATCGAGGCCATATCTCCTGACAAAGATGTAGATGGGTTTCATCCCATAAATATTGGCAGGATGATGACAGCTCAGGATGCATTTATCCCCTGTACTCCCGCAGGGATAATTGAAATGCTGGATAGCATTGGTACAGACATTTCCGGAAAGCATGTAGTGGTTATTGGGAGAAGCAACATTGTAGGAAAGCCCGCCGGGCAGCTGTTCCTCAATGAAGACGCTACTGTCACATACTGCCATTCGAAAACGGCTGATTTGAAGGAATATACAAAGCGGGCGGATATACTGGTGGCAGCAGCAGGCAAAGCGAAATTAATCACGAAAGACCACGTTAAAAATGGTGCAATCGTGATAGATGTCGGCATGAATCGAAATGAGGGAGGAAAGCTTTGCGGCGATGTTGATTTCGAGGCAGTGAAGCACAAAGCAGGATTTATTACTCCTGTTCCAGGCGGAGTGGGGCCGATGACAATTACCATGTTAATGCATAATACGCTAAAAGCAGCAAAGCTTTCCATAAGCAAAGTTAAAAGTAATGGCCGCCATTGATGCAAAATCTGTCCATTTCCATTATCCTGTATTTAGGAAACCTGTCATGCAGGAAAAAGCATGCAGGCAGAATGGAAGGACAGTTTTTTTGATAGATAGGAAAGTATAACCTTGAACTTTGATAACTGTCCAGCTTCGCAAGGAAAGCTTCGACAGCTTTATCATCGCACGAATAAAAGCGCTAGCTTTTAGAAGGAGCGCCTACCCCTCGAGATCATAAGCCGTGCCTCACAAAAAGGCAAAGAACGCCTTTCTATGAGTCGCGTCTTGTGCTTATCAGTGGTGGGCAAGGCGCTTGTGCTTTTCTTGCGTTATTGCTCTGCAGGAGATGCAATGCAGCTTCAGCATAAAGGAGATTGTTATGAAGGAACAGCAGTATCTGACAGTAAACGCACTGACCAAATACATAAAACGAAAATTTGATGCCGACCCTCATCTGCAAAATATTTTGGTTAAGGGGGAAATCTCAAACTTTAAACAGCATTCAAGCGGTCATATGTACTTCACTTTAAAGGATGAGAAAGCCCGAATTTTAGCCGTAATGTTTGCAGGAAATGCGAGGACAATGAAATTCAGGCCGGAAAATGGCATGAAAGTCTTAGTTCGCGGAGCCATATCCGTTTATGAATCCAGCGGGCAATATCAAATATACGTACAGGAAATGCAGCCCGACGGGATAGGAGAACTTTATCTGGCTTATGAACAGCTTAAAGAAAAACTTGAGAAAGAAGGATTCTTTTCACCTGCGCATAAAAAAGATATACCGCGTTATCCAAAAACAGTTGCGATAATCACATCCCCTACTGGAGCTGCAATCAGAGATATTTTGACAACGCTCAAAAGGCGCTATCCAATTGCGAACATACTTATATACCCTGCGCTTGTTCAGGGGAACCAGGCAGCTCCCTCAATTGTGAAAGCGATAACGGAAGCTAATACCTCCAGGGATGCAGATGTCTTAATCATCGGACGGGGCGGAGGCTCCATTGAAGAGCTTTGGGCCTTTAATGAAGAAGCCGTAGCAAGGGCAATATTTAAGTCTGAAATACCTATAATTTCAGCTGTAGGCCATGAAACGGATTTTACAATAGCAGATTTTGTTGCAGATTTAAGGGCCCCAACCCCAACGGGAGCTGCAGAATTGGCTGTTCCGCATATCGATGACTTGACGGAAAGACTTTTCAACAGGCAATCACGGCTGATAAGAGCGATGAAAGAACAAGTTGCACTGCAAAATGAAAGGCTTCTAAGGGTGCAGAAATCATACGCTTTCCGGTACCCGCAAAAATTGTATGAGCAAAAAATGGAACAGCTGGATAAAGTGACCGAACAGCTAATGAGAGGTTCAAGAAGGCTGCACGATTTAAAGCTTGAGCAGGCAGAAACCCTGCAAAAAAGGCTGGTTCGGAGTCATCCAGGGCAGCTGAAGAATCAGGCGAAAGAAAACAATGATCGGCTTCATAAACTTTTAAACAGAACAATGACAAACATCCTGGCTGCAAAAGAAAAGGACTTTGCGAGAGTTATTTCAACCCTCGAGGCGCTCAGTCCGCTAAAAATTATGGATAGGGGCTATAGCCTTGCTTATACAGAAAATGAAACCCTGATAAAGACCGTGTCCCAAGTTAAAGCGGATGATATGATAAAATTGAAGGTGTCTGATGGAAGCATTGAATGCAAGGTAACGGATATTGAGGAGTGAATGGCATGGCGGATGAAAAACAACTTTCATTTGAACAAGCAATGGAAGAACTTGAAGTTATTGTGGAAAAGCTTGAAGAGGGAGATGTTCCCCTTGAAGAGGCTATTAATATTTATAAAAAAGGCATGGAGCTTTCAAAATTATGCCATGATAAGCTTAAAAATGTAGAATCACAGCTTACGGAAATACTGGCGGAGGATGGCCGTAAATCGAACTTTGCCATTCCGGAGGAGGAATAATTTTGCATCAATCCTTAAGTTCTTTCTCTGAACTGCATAAAGAGAAACTGGAAATTCATTTAAAGGATTACGTACATAAATTAAATGCTCCTCCTGAGGTCAAGGAATCAATGCTGTATTCACTTGAAGCCGGAGGAAAGCGGATAAGGCCAATGCTGTTATTTGCTTCATTGGCTGCTTTTGGCGAGGATACGTCGAAAGGGCTGTGGACTGCGGCGGCGATTGAAATGGTCCATACTTATTCGCTCATTCACGATGACTTGCCAAGCATGGATAATGATGACTTAAGAAGAGGCAAACCGACGAACCATAAAGTATTTGGAGAAGCATTCGCCATCCTGGCAGGCGATGCCTTGCTTACATACAGCTTCCAAACAATTGCGGAAACGCCTGACGAATTTGCTTCTGCTGAAACAAAGCTTTCTTTAATTAAAGAGCTGTCGAAAGCTTCCGGTGCTGAGGGGATGGTAGGCGGCCAGGCAGCAGACATTAAAGGGGAAGGCAAGCAGCTGGGCTTAGAGGATCTTGAGTACATCCACGTGCACAAAACGGGCAAACTGCTGGAATGCAGTGTTGTATCAGGAGCAATTTTGGCAAATGCCAGTCAGGAAACAATTCAGGCTCTATCTAAATTTGCCTATCACCTGGGACTGGCTTTTCAAATCAGGGATGATATCCTCGACCTTGAAGGGACAGAGGAGATAATCGGGAAGCCTGTAGGCAGTGATGAATCAAAAGATAAAAGTACTTATCCATCTCTTCTTTCAATGAGCGGGGCGAAAGAGGCGCTTGAAGAACATATCAGATCTGCAAAAGAAAAGCTGAGGGAAACAGGCCTTCAAACAGAGCTGCTCGAAGAAATAACAGATCTAATTGCAAACAGGGATCACTAAATCGGAAGTCAGGGTGCCAAAAATGAATTAGAAAAACGATGGTCTTGCCGCTGTACTTTTGTATCAGCGGCATTTGCTGTTTAATAAAATGATGGTCTTCAATGTGTATATTTTGGTATCATAGGAATTGCTGCTGGAGAAGCTTGCACTTTTTTCCTGTGGATGCATTGGCCAGCGGAAGAGACACCATCAAGACTAAAGCTGTTTAATATGAAAAGCATTTGGAAAATCTCCTGTAATAAGGTAATCTTAAGATACTATCTTTTAGACAGGCTAGACGCTGTAATAAATAGGCTTGTTTTGTTTAGGCTTATACAAACACTGCCTAACATTACGTAAAAAGAAAACGGATGAATAAGAAACGAAAGTGAGTGGTCCGCAGTATGGATCTGTTATCAATTAAAGACCCTTCCTTTTTAAAAGGGCTCTCGAATAAAGAATTGGAAAGTTTGAGTCAGGATATCCGCACTTTTCTAATAGAAAAGCTTTCAGGCACCGGGGGGCATATTGGGCCTAATCTTGGAGTTGTTGAGCTGACTGTCGCATTGCATAAATGTTTTGACAGTCCGAAGGATAAAATTATTTGGGATGTCGGACATCAGTCTTACGTCCATAAAATTCTTACGGGCCGTGCGTGTCAATTCGATACTTTAAGACAATATAAAGGTCTTTGCGGTTTTCCGAAAATGATTGAAAGCGAGCATGATGTATGGGAAACGGGGCACAGCTCCACTTCTTTATCTGCAGCAATGGGAGTGGCTATTGCCAGAGACTTGAAAAAGAGAACAATTATGTCATTCCAGTAATTGGGGACGGTGCATTAACAGGCGGAATGGCTTTAGAAGCCTTAAACCATATCGGTCATGAAAAAAAGGACATGATTGTCATATTAAATGATAATGAAATGTCAATTGCACCTAATGTTGGTGCTCTTCACAATGTACTTGGAAGGTTAAGGACTGCAGGCAAGTATAATTGGGTGAAAGATGAACTTGAATATTTATTAAAAAAGGTTCCGGCAGTCGGCGGAAAGTTGGCCTCAACTGCTGAAAGACTGAAAGATAGCCTAAAGTATCTGTTTGTGTCAGGCATGTTCTTCGAAGAATTAGGTTTTACCTATTTGGGACCTGTCGATGGGCATAACTATGAAGCCTTATTCGAGAACCTTGCTTATGCTAAGAAAACAGAAGGCCCAGTGCTCCTCCATGTTATAACGAAAAAAGGAAAAGGCTATCACCCTGCAGAAAGCGACCGGGTTGGCACATGGCATGGTACGGGACCTTATAAAATGGAAACAGGCGACTTTTTGAAACCTGCAAGTACACCGCCAGCATGGAGCAAGCTTGTCTCGGAAACCGTCAGGAAGCTTGCGAGAGAAGATGAAAGAATCGTTGCAATTACTCCTGCAATGCCTGTTGGCTCGAAGCTTGAAGGCTTTGCAAGTGAATTTCCGGATCGGATGTACGATGTTGGTATTGCTGAACAGCACGCAGCAACGGTAGCTGCCGGGCTGGCAACCCAAAACATGAAGCCGTTTCTTGCAATTTATTCTACTTTCCTGCAGCGTGCTTATGACCAGGTGGTACACGATATTGCTCGCCAGAACTTGAATGTATTTATCGGAATAGACCGGGCAGGACTTGTGGGTGCAGATGGTGAAACCCATCAGGGTGTATTCGATATTGCGTTTTTAAGGCATTTGCCGAATATGGTATTGATGATGCCAAAAGATGAAAATGAAGGCCAGCATATGGTAAAAACAGCTATAGAATATAATGATGGCCCTATCGCAATGCGTTTCCCGCGCGGAAATGGCATAGGAGTACCTATGGACACAGAACTTAAGCCAATTCCAATTGGAACATGGGAAGTTCTGCTCGATGGCAATGATGGAGCGATTTTAACCTTTGGGACAACCATTCCAATGGCTTTGAAGGCAGCACAAATCCTGGAGAAACAGGGACACTCCATTAAAGTCATTAATGCAAGGTTTATTAAGCCGCTTGATGAAAAGATGCTGCATGAATTGTTCACAGCCAATATGCCAATTCTCACTATAGAAGAAGCTGTGCTGCAGGGTGGCTTTGGCAGTGCAATTCTTGAATATGCTCACGAACATGGCTTCCATCATGCGGAAATCGACCGTATGGGGATACCTGATAAATTTATTGAGCATGGCAGTGTAAATGAACTATTAGAAGAAATCGGCATGACTTCAGAAGATGTTGTTGAGAGAATGGGAAAACTGGCAAGAAAAAAACAAAAAAGGGCTTAAAAAATGAAAACAAAGAAAGAACGATTAGACGTTTTATTAGTTGAAAGAGGTCTTGCTGAGACAAGAGAAAAAGCGAAAAGAGCCGTTATGGCCGGCCTGGTGTTCAGCAATGAAAGCAGGATGGATAAGCCGGGCGAGAAGGTTAGTGCGGACATTCCGCTTACTTTAAAGGGGAAGGTCATGCCTTATGTCAGCCGGGGAGGCTTGAAGCTTGAGAAAGCTCTAAAAGTTTTTAATTTAGAAATCGAAGGCAAGATCCTCCTTGACATTGGGTCCTCAACCGGGGGCTTCACAGATTGTGCCCTGCAGAATGGCGCCAAATTGTCATATGCATTAGATGTCGGATATAATCAGCTTGCCTGGAAATTAAGGCAGGATGAACGAGTAGTTGTAATGGAAAGGACCAATTTCCGGTATGTAACCCCTGCCGATCTTTCAGCCGGTATGCCTGATTTTGCTTCCATTGATGTTTCGTTCATTTCTCTAAAGCTTATATTGCCTGTATTAAAAACGCTGCTTGTTCCGGGCAGTGACACAGTTGCCCTAGTGAAACCCCAGTTTGAAGCTGGACGGGAACAGGTTGGGAAAAAGGGGATTGTCAGAGATCCTAAAGTACATGAAGCAGTGCTTGATAAAATTATCGGATTTGCACTGAGCCTCGGTTATGATGTCAAGGACGTTTCCTATTCACCCATTACAGGCGGAGACGGCAACATAGAATTTCTCCTCCATCTGTATTGGTCAGGCAGCAGAGAGGAAGGAGAAAACCTTCTTAAAGCCCAGACAGATGAAGTTGTTAAAGAAGCCCACGCCGAACTGAAAACGAAGGTTAGAGAAGAGGAATAGGCTGATGCCTGTTCCTCTTTTTAAAAAGGATATATAATGTCTGCTTCGAGAACTATCCAGCGCAAGCAGCCTGCCCTTCGAAGGTTTCGGGTGGGAATGGCCCTTGCGCTTTTCTTAAAGGAATTTGTCGAGTTTGAACGAATAATAATAAATAATATACGGGAAAATTGTACTTTATTGAGAAAATCAGCTAACATTAGAGTACAAAATACTTTAAATTAATTTTTTTCTGCCCGCTGTTAAGCGGCTGATTATAGAGGTGAAAAAATGAATAAAGGGCAAAGACATATTAAAATCCGGGAGATTATTACAAATAACGATATTGAAACACAGGATGACCTGGTGGATGAATTGAAAAACGCCGGGTTTAATGTAACTCAGGCGACTGTCTCAAGAGATATTAAAGAGCTTCATCTGGTAAAAGTTCCTTTGATGGACGGAAGATATAAATACAGTCTTCCAGCGGACCAGCGCTTCAATCCGCTGCAAAAGCTTAAACGAAATTTAATGGATGCCTTTGTCAGAGTGGATACTGCAGGACATCTCCTTGTAATGAAGACTCTCCCGGGCAATGCCATGGCTATTGGCGCACTTATTGATAACCTTGACTGGGAAGAGATTCTGGGGACAATCTGCGGGGACGACACATGCCTGATCATATGCAAAACCCCAGAAGATACAGAAGCAATTTCAAACCGTTTTCTTGAAATGCTGTAGATATTTCAAGCTCCGAGCGCCGTCGCTTATGCCGATAGGCTGGTGTTCATCGTGTTTCTTAAAAGATAAGAATGTATGAATACTGAAGTTAGATAACTGCCTAGCTCCAGAGACTGCCCCATCGAGGTCACAAGCTTGTCTAGTTGCGGCTCCTAGAGACTCTCAGATCTAAGCCGTTTCCTTACAGAAGAAACGCCTTCTTACAAGAACCGTCTTATGCCTGAGGCCCGCAGGACAAGGAAAGCTTCGTCAGCATAAACATCGCACGACCGAAAGCGGAAGCTTTTGGAAGTGTACGGGTCATGCAGACGTTGCCATAGGACGTGGCGCTTTTAGTCTGCATTCCTTGAAAGGGCAGTCGCCTTCACATTTCAAGCAAGCCCCCAAAAAGGCAAATAACGCCTTTCCGGGAGGCACGTCATGTGCTTGTCGGGGTTGGGCAAGGCGCTTGCGCTTTTCTTAAGAGGTGATATGATTGTTAAACGAATTATCCATACGAAATTTTGCCATAATCGAAGCCCTTTCTGTCTCATTTGAAAAGGGCTTAACTGTTTTAACTGGTGAAACAGGGGCGGGAAAGTCCATCATTATCGATGCCATTCACTTGCTGGCTGGAGGCAGGGGATCTGCAGAATTTGTCCGCCATGGTGAGGATAAGGCTGAAATTGAGGGGCTTTTTATCCTGGATGATCTTAAACATCCTTGCTATAAACGGTCTGCTGAATTTGGGATAGAGATTGAAGATGGAATGATTGTTCTCCGCAGGGATATATCAAAGACAGGGAAAAGCGTCTGCAGAGTGAACGGAAAACTTGTCACTATATCTGTATTGAGAGAAATCGGAAGTTCCCTTATTGATATACATGGCCAGCACGAACATCAGGAATTAATGGATGAAACCTTTCATCTTCCTCTCCTCGATCAGTTTGGGGGATCCAAATTATCCGCTGCTTTAACTGAATACCAGGATATCTACAGGTTATATGAAAACACACTGAAAAAGCTTAAAAATTTAAGTGAGAATGAACAGCAAATGGCGCACCGGCTTGATTTAATTCAATTTCAGCTGGATGAAATTCAATCTGCTCAGCTTAAATTGAACGAAGATGAAGATTTGATTGAAGAAAAAGAAAGCTTTCCAATTTTGAACGTATTTTTGATTCTCTTCAGTCAGGCTATAATGCCCTTCAAGGAGAACAAAAAGGGCTTGATTGGATCGGAATGGTTATGGGCTATATGAATGATGCCGCGGAACTGGACCCCGCCTATAAAGAAATAGCGGAAAATGTGGCAAACAGTTTTTATTTGCTTGAAGATGCAGCGAGATCACTCCGCAATGAAATGGACTTTATGGAATATGATCCCCAAAGACTTAATGAGATAGAAAGCAGATTGAATGAAATTAATGGGTTGAAAAGAAAATATGGAAAAACGGTTGAAGAAGTGCTGGAATACGCTGCACAGATAGAAGAAGAAATTGAAACCCTGCTAAATAAAGAAACCCATATTGATAAGCTGCAAAAGGAAGTTGCTGCCCTGAAAAAGACCTTCTGGTTGAAGGAGAAGAATTGAGCAAGCTGCGCAGAAAATCTGCCCTTAAACTTACCAAGTTAATTCACAAAGAGCTTAAGGAATTATATATGGAAAAGACAGTCTTTGAGGTCAGATTCTTTTCTGATTCCGAAGTCTTCCTGAAAAACGGAATTGACAGGGCTGAGTTCTACATTTCCACCAATCCGGGAGAACCGCTTAAGCCGCTGTCTAAAATTGCATCAGGCGGTGAATTGTCCCGAATCATGCTTGCTTTAAAGAGCATATTTTCAAAGCATCAGGGTGTCACAAGTATTATTTTCGATGAGGTGGATACAGGCGTGAGCGGCAGGGTTGCACAAGCCATCGCGGAAAAGATTCATCACGTTTCCGTGGATTCACAGGTTCTGTGCATCTCTCATCTTCCTCAGGTTGCGGCCATGGCAGATACTCATTTATTTATTGCTAAAAACACAAAGGATGGGCGGACAAAAACAACAGTAAAACCGCTCACTGAAGATGAGAAAATCAAAGAAATCGGCCGTATGATTTCCGGGGTGGAAATTACTGATTTAACAAAAGAGCATGCGAAAGAGCTGCTGCACCTGGCTAATCAGCTAAAGTAATTTTGATCCATTATAAGGTCTGTTCCCGCCAGCGGCGCTATCAGATCTAATACCTTGAAAAGCTATCCAAAGCAGGATAGCTTTTTTTATGTGAATGGCTGTTATAAATGCCCTCAATGCAGGCAAAATTAAAGATGTAGCCATTTGACGTGGATGGACTAGAAGCGAGGAGAGTGAAAAATTTGACATATGATGTTTTACGCAAAATAATTGGTGGAATTCTCCTTGTTTCATTAATTGCTTTAGGTTTTTCCAAGCCTGTTCAGGAATATTTGCAAGTACCTGCAAATATTACTCTTTTGAAGGGCAGCAGCTGGACATTGCAAAGGCAGAAGCAGTGTCGGCCGGACTGTCCATAGATAATACAAGTGTTTCACTTAAAGAAGATAACCATTCGATTTCGCTTCATGCAAAAGAAAATGGAAAAAATGAAATGCTTCTCGAACTGGCAGGTTTTCCGATAAAGAAAGTTGATGTTAACATCTTAAAAGATTTTAAAGTTATTCCAGGAGGCCAATCGATTGGGGTTAAACTGAATACAGTAGGCGTGTTAGTAGTTGGACACCATCAGGTTAATACGGCTGAAGGAAAAGCTTCGCCTGGCGAAACGGCCGGCATAAAAATTGGAGATATCATTACAGAAATCAATGGAACGAAAATAGAAAAAATGTCAGATGTTGCTCCCTTTGTTCAAGAAGCTGGCAAAAGCGGCAATCCGCTCCAAATTATCGTAAGCCGTGAAAGCGGAAAGGTGAAAACAGAGCTGACACCCTTGAAAGAAAACGGGGAAGAAACCTATAAGCTTGGATTATATATACGTGACTCTGCAGCAGGTATTGGGACGATGACCTTCTATCACCCGGAATCGAAAAAATATGGAGCACTCGGCCATGTTATTTCCGATATGGATACAAAGAAGCCAATTGTGGTTGAAGACGGGCAAATTGTCCGATCAACTGTTACTTCAATTGAAAAAGGAAGCAATGGCAATCCTGGTGAAAAACTTGCACGATTTTCTTCAGATAAAGAAATAATCGGGAATATTGTCAGAAATAGTCCATTCGGAATATTTGGGGAATTAAACCGGGATATGAAGAACGGAATTTTTGACAAACCGATGCCTATAGCCTTATCTCATCAAGTCAAAGAGGGCGCTGCCCAAATTTTAACTGTGGTCGACAATGACGAAGTACAATTGTTCGATATTGAAATTGTCAGTACGATTCCGCAGAAGTTTCCGGCAACAAAAGGAATGGTCATAAAAGTGACGGATCAGAAGCTGCTTGATAAAACAGGCGGCATAGTCCAGGGGATGAGCGGAAGCCCGATTATCCAGGATGGCAGGATTATTGGAGCAGTGACCCATGTATTTGTAAACGACCCTACTTCAGGATATGGTGTTCATATTGAATGGATGTTAAATGAAGCAGGTATTGATATATATGAAAAAGCTGAAGAAAAAGCATCCTAATACTGAATGGATCTTAAAAAAGGCGGGTTAAACCCGTCTTTTTTTTACTGCTCTTGCAGTGAAAAAACAGGCCGCATTATAGGCTAAACAAAAACTATGAGTAAAATAGTTATGTTAAAATGAAAATAAAGAATTTTCGACAAAGAAACACGGATTGTAAAGAGTATGACGAAATCGGTCGAAAACAGAAGAAAACAAAAGAATAAATGAGGTTTAGTTGGTTTTTTAAGAAAATTTCAAAAAAGTAGAGGAATTTTTGTTGCATTGTCGAATTTCTCATTTAGAATAGAAAATAGATATCAAAAAGAGCATGTTCGAAAATGAACATTTATTAAAGAGACCATAATTGGACCGAGGAGGAAAGTAAGTGAAGAAAATAAAAGTTTGTGTTGTGGATGATAATAGGGAACTGGTCGGGCTTTTAGAGGAATATATATCTTCTCAGGAAGACATGGAAGTTGCCGGTGTGGCACATAATGGACAGGATTGCCTCGAAATATTAGAGCATACACAGCCCGACGTTCTTGTATTGGATATCATCATGCCTCACTTGGATGGACTTGCTGTACTCGAAAAAATGAGAGATTTAAATTTGAAAACACTCCCTAATGTAATCATGCTCACTGCATTCGGACAGGAGGATGTTACCAAGAAGGCAGTGGATTTGGGAGCCTCATACTTTATCCTTAAACCATTTGACATGGACAATTTGGCAAGTCATATACGCCAAGTCAGCGGAAAATCGAATTCATTTCTCCGCAAACCCGCTCAATCTTACCGTCCTCAGGGAGAAGCAAAGCCTAAGAACCTGGATGCCAGCATCACCAGCATCATCCATGAAATTGGCGTTCCTGCCCATATTAAAGGATACTTATATCTCCGTGAAGCCATTTCAATGGTATACAACGATATAGAACTTCTCGGTTCCATTACAAAAGTGCTGTACCCTGATATTGCTAAGAAGTTTAATACTACTGCAAGCCGTGTGGAGCGTGCAATCCGCCATGCGATTGAAGTTGCGTGGAGCCGCGGTAATATTGATTCCATTTCCTCTCTTTTTGGGTATACAGTCAGCATGACAAAAGCAAAGCCAACCAACTCGGAATTCATTGCAATGGTTGCAGATAAGCTGCGTCTGGAGCACAAAGCTTCTTGAAAGGGTAAGGACTTATAACAAAATCATTTATTTTTTATGCTGCGCTCCTTATGGGGCGTTTTTTTATTGTCCTCAAAATTCAGCGGAAACAAAAAAGTTCAGTTTGAAATTTTTCAAACTGAACTTATTAATTTATTTCTTTTCTTCATTCTCAAGCTCCATCATCTTTTGAATCAAAATGTGCTGAGGCATGTGCATGATTTGCTCAAGAGGAAGATTTAGTTTTTCAGCAAGCTTTAATGCTGTTTCCGGTGATAACTGCAGCGGCTTCACTTTTTATCCCCCCACTAACTTATTTGGTTTTAAATCGTTCCTGAACTTTGTTTCTCTTTCGATCGCGATAAAGAATAAATCCTGCGATAAAGCCAAGACCTATGATTAAGAAAAGGAAACCTGAAACAAATTGAAGCCATAAATATGGAAATGGGCTTTGCAGGATGCCAAAGACCATATCTCTCATTAATTTTATCCCATAGACAGCCAATATGCCTGGCAGGAGTAAAATTAATAAAGCAATTAGTCTAATCATAAAAAAATTCCCTTCAAATCGAATTACCTATCGAAATCATAAATCATTAAATAAATTTGTCAAGTACCGCTGCTGTGCTAAAATAAATTCATGAAGAATGTTGCACGGAATAATGTCAAGCGTGCAAGAATTTTCAATGAAAGCAGGTAGAAAAATGCAAACAGTAATGATTGTCGGTGCAGGTAAAGGCGGTACGGCCATCCTTAAAATTATAAAGGAAACGGCTGTTCTGGATGTAAAAGCTATGGTGGACATTAATCCGGGTGCTGAAGGACTTCGGATTGCCAAAGAAAGCGGCATCCCGATTGGCACTGATTGGCGTTATTTTATGGATCAGGATATTGATATCATTATTGAAGTTACCGGAAATGAACAGGTGTTTATCGACATCAGGGAAGCCAGGAGCAAAAATACGGTCCTGATTCCTGGAAGTGTAGCTTTCTTAATCGCGAAATTACTTGAAGAAAAGGAAGAACTGATTTCAAAATTCAGAAATGAAACGTATAAGCATGATTTGATTTTTAATTCGACTGATGACGGTATGATTGTAATCAACAACTTTAGTGAGATTACAGTCTTTAATCGAAGTGCGGAGAGAATGACAGGAATTAAGAGGAAAGACGCTTTAGGGAAAAAATTAATGAAGTCATTACAGACAGCATGCTTCCCAGAGTTATGGCAACAAGGAGAATTGAAGCGAATCAGGAAATGACTTTGGCAAATGGCCTGAAAATTATTACGACAAGAATACCGATGCTTGGAGAAAATAACGAATTAATGGGTGCGTTTGCTGTTTTTAAGGATATAACAGAAGTAGTCTCGCTTGCGGAAGAAATTACGAATTTGAAAGAGATACAGACAATGCTTCAGGCGATTATTCAATCAAGTGAAGAAGCCATTTCTGTGGTTGATGAAAATGGGAAAGGGATTTTGATCAATCCGGCATATTCGAGGCTAACAGGCCTTGAAGAAGAAAAAGTGATCGGGAAGCCTGCCACAGCTGATATTTCCGAAGGTGAAAGTGTGCATATGAAGGTTCTTCAAACGAGAAGGGCAATGAGAGGTGTGGCCATGAGGGTCGGACCGAAAAGAAAGGATGTTATTGTAAATGTTGCGCCTGTCATTGTTGATGGAAAGTTAAAAGGAAGTGTGGGAGTTATTCACGACGTATCGGAAATTCAGAATCTGAATCGTGAATTAAGCCGGGCAAGACAGATTATCCGTACATTGGAAGCGAAATATTCATTCGAGGATATTATTGGATCATCTGAAGAGATGAAGCTTGCAATTGAACAGGCAAGACTCGGGGCTAAAACTCCAGCTACCGTTTTGCTAAGAGGAGAGTCAGGGACAGGCAAAGAATTGTTCGCCCACGCTATACATAATGCCAGCGACCGAAAATATAACAAGTTTATCAGGGTTAATTGCGCAGCATTATCAGAGTCTCTTCTGGAAAGCGAATTATTCGGTTATGAAGAGGGGGCGTTCTCAGGAGCAAAAAGAGGCGGCAAACGGGGTTTGTTTGAGGAAGCTGATAAAGGCAGTATCTTTCTGGATGAAATTGGCGAGCTGACAGCTAACACTCAGGCGAAACTGCTCAGGGTTCTTCAAGAACATGAAATTACAAGAGTGGGAGGGACCAAGCCCATTTCAATAGATGTTCGAGTTATTGCTGCGACCAATGTGAATTTAGAAAAAGGAATTGCAGACGGCACTTTCAGGGAAGACTTATACTACAGGCTGAATCGAATGCCTATACATATTCCTTCATTAAGACGCAGAAAGGAGGATATTCCTCTTCTATGCAGCAGGCTTATTCAAAAGATCAACCAGGAATATGGACGGAATGTAGAAGGTGTAACAGAACAAGCAGTTAATAAACTAATGGCCTATGATTGGCCGGGAAATGTGAGAGAACTTGATAATATCCTCGGCAGAGCCATTATTTTTATGAATTACAACGAAACAGATATAGAGGAAAGGCATATTCCGGATTTGATAGGTGCCAATAAGCCGTCTCCAAGTGTTGAAAAAAGTGAAGAAGCACAAACTAAAACATTAACTCAGCTGGTAGAGCAATATGAGGCAAAAATGATCAGACAAACACTTCACAAGCTGGATGGAAATAAAACCAAGACTGCTAAATCGCTTGGACTCTCTGTCAGGAATCTTTACTATAAATTGGAGAAATACGATATTGCAAAAGATGGCATGCAATAAATTTCACAGTGTGCAATTAATTGCGCACTTTAACTCAGTGAATAAAGCGTTTTCACAGTAATTTTAAGTTGGCACACTTCTTGCAGGTATAATAAACGGATGGACATCAAGAAAAAGGCGCCGGTAATTGTCTAGCACAATCAGCCTGCCCCGCGAGGTGCCGTGGGAGGGCGAGGCGCGCGCTTTTCTAGTAAGGGGGTTGAACAGATGAAATTGGATTCGCTTCTAACGAAAGCAACCCAATATGGTGAGAAAACAGTAGCCGTAGCCGCAGCGGAAGACGAAGAAGTTCTCGAAGCAGTTGCTGAAGCAATTAAGCTGAACTTAGCAAGCTTTTTATTATTTGGGGATCAAGTAAAAATCCGCGAAATCATAAATCGGAACCATAGCGCAGCAGCTGAAAGCCCTAAGCTTGAAATCCTTCATGCAGAATCGCCTGCATATGCTGCAGAATTGGCAGTAAGGGCTGTAAAAGAGCAGAAAGCCAATGTGCTGATGAAGGGAAATATCCCGACGGCAGGTATTTTAAAAGCTGTCTTAAATAAAGAATTCGGCTTAAGAACAGGAAATGTTTTATCACATGTGGCGGTATTTGAGGTTCCAGGTTTTGAACGATTTACGATTGTCACTGATGCAGCAATGAATATTGCACCGGACCTCAATCAAAAAGCACAAATCCTGAAAAATGCAGTTGAAATTGCAAGGAGCATAGGAATAGAAAAGCCTCTTGCAGCCCCGATTGCTGCAGTAGAGGTTGTTAATCCTGCTATGCAGGCAACTCTGGATGCCTCAGCATTAACTCTTATGAACCAAAGGGGCCAGATAAAAGATTGTCTTGTCGACGGTCCCCTGGCTTTGGATAATGCAATTTCTTTTGAAGCGGCTGAACATAAGGGGATCAAAAGTGAAGTTGCCGGACAGGCAGATATTTTATTGGTGCCGACTATAGAAGTTGGGAATACTTTATATAAATCACTTGTCTACTTTGCGAAAGCAAAAGTAGGAGCTGTTATCGCAGGTGCCAAAGCGCCGATCGTTCTTACTTCAAGAGCAGATTCGGCAGAAAGCAAGGTTTATTCCCTTGCTTTAGCGATATGCTCAGCAAAGTAATGGGCTCTGAAAGAAAGAAATTAATTCATTCAGTATTTTATAAATCGTAAATTAAATTTTTTTAACAAAACGAACATATTACTTTTAAAGAATCCGGGGAGGAATTATAACATGGAAATCTTCAAATACCTAGAAACTTATGATTACGAACAAGTGGTGTTTTGCCAGGACAAACAATCAGGATTAAAAGCTATTATTGCTATTCATGATACCACTTTAGGCCCAGCACTAGGCGGTACACGCATGTGGACTTATGAATCTGAAGAAGCTGCTATTGAGGATGCATTGCGTCTTGCACGCGGCATGACATATAAGAATGCAGCAGCTGGTTTAAATCTTGGAGGCGGTAAAACAGTTATTATCGGCGATCCGCGCAAAGATAAAAACGAAGAAATGTTCCGTGCATTCGGACGCTATATCCAAGGTTTAAATGGACGTTACATTACTGCTGAGGACGTGGGTACTACAGTAGCTGATATGGACCTGATTCATGAGGAAACAGACTATGTAACAGGAATTTCACCTGCGTTCGGCTCTTCCGGCAACCCTTCACCAGTTACAGCTTATGGCGTATACAGAGGTATGAAGGCTGCAGCAAAAGCGGCATTCGGAACTGATTCTCTTGAAGGCAAAACAATTGCTGTTCAAGGAGTTGGAAACGTTGCGTTCAATCTTTGCCGCCATCTGCATGAAGAAGGTGCACAGCTGATTGTTACGGATATTAATAAAGAAGCAGTTCAGCGTGCAGTTGAAGAGTTCGGTGCTAAAGCAGTTGAACCAAATGAAATTTATGGAGTTGAATGTGATATTTATGCTCCTTGTGCTTTAGGTGCGACAGTTAATGATGATACAATCCCGCAGCTGAAAGCAAAAGTAATCGCTGGAGCTGCCAACAACCAGCTTAAAGAAACACGCCACGGTGATTTAATTCATGAGATGGGCATCGTTTATGCTCCTGACTATGTAATTAATGCAGGCGGAGTTATTAATGTTGCGGATGAGCTGTACGGATACAACCGTGAACGAGCAATGAAAAAAGTTGAAACTGTATACAATAATATTGAAAAAGTTATTGAGATTGCTAAAAGGGATGGAATTCCGACATATAAAGCGGCTGACCGCATGGTTGAGGAAAGAATTGAAAGAATGCGTAATTCACGCGGACAATTCCTCCAAAATGGCCATCATATTCTAAGCCGCAGATAAGCTTTAGGGAGGAGTAACTTTCCTGAAATGCAAAGCGCTGAATGGAATATTCAGCGTCTTTGCCTTTAAAAACAGAGTAGAAAAAATTCGGCGGCAGTTAATAGTACCTGAGTAAGAGTATACTTTTACAAGGGAGATTTCCGCTCTTTATGGAGGTTTAAACGTGCTAGAACAAGAACATCGAATTCTCGTCATCAATCCGGGATCCACTTCAACTAAGATTGGAGTTTTCGATAATGAGATCTCTGTCCTGGAGAAGACATTGCGCCATGATGCAGATGTCATTAACTCTTATGAAAGTATTATCGATCAATATGAATTCCGAAAGCAGACCATTCTGGAAACATTGGATCACGAAGGAATCAATATCTCCAAATTAAGTGCAGTGTGCGGCCGCGGGGGCTGCTGCGACCGATTGAAGGAGGCACATATTCAGTTAATGATGCAATGCTAGAGGATCTTCGTGCCGGTTTTGCTGGTCAGCATGCTTCAAACCTTGGCGGAATACTGGCATATGAGATTGCTTCTGGTTTAAATATTCCTTCGTTCATTGTCGATCCGGTGGTGGTTGATGAATTGGATCCAATTGCCCGAATTTCAGGCTTTTCAATGATAGAAAGAAAAAGTATTTTCCATGCCTTGAATCAGAAAGCTGTTGCCCGGAGAGTAGCCAAAGAACTTGGCAAAAAGTACGGGGAGCTTAACCTAATCGTTACGCATATGGGCGGAGGTATAACTGTAGGTGCTCATAAAAAAGGCAGAGTGGTGGATGTTAATAACGGACTTCATGGAGACGGGCCATTCAGTCCGGAACGGGCAGGTACAGTACCTGCCGGTGATTTGGTGGGACTTTGCTACTCCGGAAGCTTTTATCGTGAAGAAGTGATGAAAAAGCTTGTTGGACAAGGCGGTCTCGTTGGTTACCTGGGAACAAATGATGCAGTAAAGGTTGAAAAGATGATTGAAAGCGGAGATGAGAAAGCAAAGCTTGTCTACTCCGCAATGGCTTATCAGGTGGCTAAGGAAATCGGATCTGCCAGTGCAGTGCTTGGCGGAAAGGTTGATGCCATCATCCTTACAGGGGTCTTGCCTATGGCAAGGACTTTGTAAACGAAATCAGTGAACGGATTAACTGGATTGCAGATGTCATCGTACAGCCTGGTGAAAATGAACTGCAGGCACTCGCTGAAGGTGCTCTTCGTGTACTCCGCGGTGAAGAGACTGAAAAAGAATATCCTGGAAAAAAGCTGACAAAGCAGCGTTGAAATAGAAGGGGAAGCAATTTGGCACAGGAATATGATTTGGTGATTTTAGGCGGAGGCACAGGCGGCTATGTAGCTGCCATCCGTGCTTCACAGCTTGGTTTAAAAACGGCAATCGTTGAAAAAGGAAAACTTGGAGGTACTTGCCTTCATAAAGGCTGTATACCAAGCAAGGCTTTATTAAGAAGTGCTGAAGTGTTTGCTACCGCAAAGCACAGTGAAGATTTTGGCGTAGTGACAAGTGATGTATCCATCAATTTCAATAAGGTACAGGAAAGAAAAAATAAAATCGTTGATCAGCTTCATAAAGGTGTTCAGCACTTGATGAAGCAAGGCAAGATTGATGTATTCGAAGGAACAGGCCGCATACTTGGACCATCTATTTTCTCTCCGATGCCAGGCACAATTTCTGTTGAAATGAACAATGGGGACGAAAATGAAATGCTGATCCCTAAAAATGTTATTGTAGCAACTGGATCACGTCCTCGTACTCTGCCAGGATTGGACATTGATGGACAACTTGTAATGACTTCGGATGAGGCTTTAGCTTTGGAAGAAGTGCCAAGCTCCATTATAATTGTTGGCGGTGGAGTCATCGGCATCGAATGGGCATCTATGTTATCAGACTTTGGTGCTGAGGTAACAGTAATCGAATATGCTGACCGCATTATACCTACGGAAGATAAAGAAATTTCAAAAGAAATGCAGCGCCTTATGAAGAAAAAGGGAGTCAAAATTGTAACAGGAGCAAAAGTGCTTCCTGAAACCCTTCAGAAAGGCGACGGAGTTACGATTTCAGCTGAAGTGAAAGGATCTCAGCAGGAATTCTCCGCCGAGAAATTGCTTGTTTCAGTGGGGCGTCAGGCAAATACAGAGGGTATTGGCATTGAAAATACTGACATTCAGATAGAAAAGGGATTTATTTTAGCAAATGAATACTTCCAGACAAAGGAATCCCATATTTATGCGATTGGTGACGTCATTGGCGGCCTTCAGCTGGCTCATGTTGCTTCTCATGAAGGAATCGTAGCCGTTGAGCACATTGCCGGCAAGAATCCTTCTCCAATTGACTATAGCCTGGTTTCTAAATGCATTTACAGTTCACCTGAAGCGGCAAGTGTAGGATTAACAGAGGATGAAGCAAAAGAAAAAGGCCATAATGTCAAAACGGGCAAGTTCTCATTCCGGGCAATCGGAAAGGCACTGGTATTTGGTGAATCCGACGGTTTTGTGAAAATTGTGGCAGATAAGGATACCGATGATATCCTGGGTGTCCATATGATAGGCCCGCACGTTACAGACATGATCTCAGAAGCAGGTCTGGCCCGTGTTCTTGATGCAACTCCATGGGAAGTAGCACATACAATCCATCCTCATCCGACGTTATCTGAAGCAATCGGTGAAGCTGCCCTTGCAGTTGATGGAAAAGCTATCCACGGATAAAGTTCCAATTGAATAAACAGAAAAGTCCAGGCTTCTTTTGGGAGCCCGGTGATACATATTAGCTTAGGA
Source organism: Cytobacillus pseudoceanisediminis (assembly GCF_023516215.1). Lineage (NCBI taxonomy): Bacteria > Bacillati > Bacillota > Bacilli > Caryophanales > Bacillaceae > Cytobacillus > Cytobacillus pseudoceanisediminis. The sequence continues at coordinate 152,918 of NZ_CP097349.1, forward strand.
GGTTGTATAAATGGCTGAAAACCGACATAAAGATTTAGGTTTAAGTGATGAGAAAGTTCTTGAAATGTATGAGACGATGCTATTAGCTCGCCGTATTGATGAGCGTATGTGGCTTTTAAACCGCGCGGGAAAAATCCCTTTCGTTATTTCTTGCCAGGGACAGGAAGCTGCTCAGGTAGGTGCTGCATTTGCACTTGATCGCGAGAAGGATTATGTCCTGCCATATTATCGCGACATGGGAGTAGTCCTTACGTTCGGCATGACAGCCAAGGAATTAATGCTGTCAGGGTTTGCTAAAGCCGAAGATCCAAATTCAGGCGGCCGCCAAATGCCAGGACATTTCGGTCAAAAGAAAAACCGAATCGTAACGGGCTCTTCACCTGTTACTACACAGGTGCCTCATGCTGTTGGAGTTGCTCTTGGCGGAAAGCTGGAAGGAAAAGATCTGGTAACCTTTGTAACTTTTGGTGAAGGTTCTTCAAACCAGGGGGACTTCCATGAAGGTGCGAACTTTGCAGGTGTTCATAAGCTCCCTGTTATCTTTATGTGTGAGAATAATAAATATGCAATCTCTGTACCGATTGAAAAACAGCTTGCTTGCGAAAACGTATCTGACAGAGCTATCGGCTACGGTATGCCAGGTATAACAGTTGATGGAAACGATCCGCTTGAAGTCTATAAAGCTGTGAAAGAAGCAGCGGACAGAGGCCGCCGCGGAGAAGGGCCGACATTGGTCGAAACCATTTCATACCGTTTAACACCACACTCATCTGATGATGATGACCGAAGCTACCGTGCTCCTGATGAAGTGGCTGAAGCGAAAACAAAAGATCCGATTATTACTTTTGGCGCATACCTGAAAGAAAATGGTGTAATGGATGATGCGATTGAAAAGGAAATTAATGACCGGATTATGAAATTGGTAAACGAAGCAACTGATTATGCTGAAAACGCTCCATATGCAGAAGCGGAATCTGCTTTAAAGCATGTCTATGCTGAACAGTAAGGGGAGAGAATATGGCTGTAATTTCTTATATCGATGCGGTAACTATGGCAATCCGCGAGGAAATGGAAAGAGATTCAAAGGTATTTGTTTTAGGTGAAGACGTAGGTAAAAAAGGTGGCGTGTTTAAAGCGACACAAGGACTGTATGATAAATTTGGCGAAGACCGTGTAATTGATACTCCGCTTGCTGAATCAGCAATTGCAGGGGTTGGAATCGGTGCAGCGATGTATGGAATGCGCCCGATTGCTGAAATGCAATTTGCCGACTTTATAATGCCGGCGGTTAACCAGATTATTTCTGAGGCAGCACGCATCCGCTATCGTTCCAACAATGACTGGAGCTGTCCGATCGTTGTTCGTGCACCATATGGCGGCGGTGTTCATGGAGCACTATACCATTCCCAATCTGTCGAAGCAGTATTTGCGAATCAGCCGGGACTTAAGATTGTTATGCCTTCTACGCCTTATGATGTTAAGGGATTATTGAAAGCGGCAATCCGTGACGAGGATCCTGTACTGTTCTTTGAGCATAAGCGTGCATATCGCCTGATTAAGGGTGAGGTTCCTGATGATGATTATGTGCTGCCAATCGGAAAAGCGGATGTAAAACGCGAGGGTGAAGATATCACTGTGATCACTTATGGCCTATGCGTTCATTTCGCACTGCAGGCTGCTGAAAGACTTGCCAAAGATGGCATCTCAGCGCATATCCTTGATTTAAGGACGGTATATCCGTTAGATAAAGAAGCAATTATCGAAGCTGCGACAAAAACAGGAAAAGTGCTTCTTCTTACTGAAGATAATAAAGAAGGCAGCATTATGAGCGAAGTTTCTGCCATTATTGCAGAGAACTGCCTGTTTGAATTGGATGCACCAATCAAACGCGTTGCCGGTCCTGACGTGCCAGCAATGCCTTACGCCCCGACTATGGAAAAATACTTTATGGTTAACCCTGATAAAGTAGAAAAAGCAATGCGCGAATTGGCTGAATTTTAATAAAGGCATTAGTTAATAAAAATGGAAAGAGCAGATGGTGCAGCTTTCCGGCTGGAATTCATACCGGATCAGCTGTACTAGCTGCATGACCCGCAAATGCGGGCAGCTAGAAGGAGGTTACCCAATGGCTATTGAGCAAATTAAAATGCCCCAGCTTGGGGAAAGTGTTACTGAAGGGACAATCAGCAAATGGCTGGTTTCCGTTGGAGATAAAGTAAATAAATATGATCCGCTTGCTGAAGTAATGACTGATAAAGTAAATGCTGAGGTCCCATCCTCTTTCTCTGGTGTAATCAAAGAGTTGGTTGCAGAAGAGGGAGAAACTTATGAAGTTGGCCAGGTTATTCTGACAATTGAAACTGAAGGCGGCGGAGAAGCAGCTCAGGAAGCCCCATCAGAATCTAAAGCAGAGGACAAAGCTGAAGCTGCACCTTCAGGTGTGGCGCCTTCTGCACCAGCGGCACCTATTTCGGCAGATGCTCCAAAAGGAGTCCGCTATTCACCTGCCGTCTTAAAGCTTTCTCAAGAGCATGGCATTGACTTAAACCAGGTGACAGGTACAGGCGGAGGCGGACGCATTACGCGTAAAGACCTTATGAAAATCATTGAGTCCGGAGATATTCCTACAGCGGCAGCTGCTGCATCAGCACCAGCACCGGAAAAGACAGAGGCACCGGCTCCAGCACCTTCCCAGCCTGCACAGAAACAGGCAGCGCCAGCACCTAATGTTCCAGTAATGCCGGGTGATGTTGAAATCCCTGTTACTGGAGTGCGTAAAGCGATTGCAGCCAATATGCTTCGCAGCAAACATGAAGCACCACATGCCTGGACAATGATGGAAGTAGATGTTACAAATCTTGTTGAATACCGTAACAGCATTAAAGGTGAGTTTAAGCAAAAAGAGGGCTTCAACCTTACGTTCTTTGCTTTCTTCGTGAAAGCTGTTGCGCAGGCCCTTAAAGAATTCCCGCAGATTAATTCTATGTGGGCAGGTGATAAGATTATCCAGAAGAAGGATATCAACATCTCCATTGCAGTTGCAACAGATGACGCGTTATTCGTTCCGGTCATCAAAGCAGCTGATGAAAGAACGATTAAGGGTATTGCCCGTGAAATCAATGATCTTGCCTTAAAAGTACGTACAGGTAAATTGACTTCCGCTGAAATGCAGGGTGGAACTTTCACTGTAAATAATACCGGTTCATTCGGGTCTGTCCAGTCAATGGGCATTATCAATTATCCTCAGGCTGCAATTCTTCAGGTTGAATCCATTGTGAAGCGTCCTGTAGTAATGAACAATGGCATGATTGCTGTCCGTGATATGGTTAACCTTTGTATGTCACTCGATCACCGTGTATTAGACGGCCTGGTTTGCGGCCGCTTCCTGCAGCGTGTGAAGGAAATTCTGGAGAACACTTCTAAAGAAAATACAACTATTTATTAGTAATTAAAATTGCCGCTGTCCTGCTTTGGGACAGCGGTTTCTTATTGTTCATTGCTTGTTTCTCTTTTGTATACTAAAATAGGTATATGGAGAATTTAGAATTTTATTATAATTTTCTTGCGGCATTGTTTCTTATAAGAAACGGGTCCGCTGCCGCATGAGGGGAGGGAACGCTGTCAGCTACAAGGACAGCAAATTTATGTCATTAAAGAAAATGATTGAAGAAAAATTCCCGCAGCAGACAAATGAAGATTGGGAACAAAGTGCGGAAAGAACTCTTAAAGGGAAATCCTTAGAAACATTATCACGAAATACATATGAAAACATAAAATTGAAACCGCTTTATTCCAGAGAAGACCTGGAAACAGGTGCATTATCACAGTATCCGGGCTTAGAAGATTTTAGAAGAGGTTCCTATGCAGCCGGATACCTGTCTGAAGAATGGAAGGTTGCACAGAAAATTAGTGCTTCCTCTTCCGAAGAGCTGTCAGATAAACTTCTTGCTGCCATCAAGACAGGGCAGACAGCTCTTGCGTTTGAGCCTGAACAGTTAAAAAATCCAGAGAAGATAAGCCTGTCTGTAGGCGAACTTTATGAAAGGTACCCTTTCAGTGTGGATGCCGGACGAAATCAGCATGTATTAATAGCAGGACTTGGAAAAGTAAAAGAAAGAGAAAAAGTCTCCGGATATGTTGCCGCAGATCCACTTGCTATTGCTGCTGCCGATACATTGAACGACCGCTCAATCGATGAACTATACGAAGCTTTGAATAAAACGATGAGTAATGCAGAAGAAAATCTGCCAAGCCTGAAAACAATCATGGTGAATTCAGCGGTTTATCATAATAGCGGTGCAAATGCCGTCCAGGAACTTGCATTTTCTCTTGCAGCAGGAGTAAATCACCTGCAATATCTTCTTGATAAAGGCAAAGGCCTTGAACAAATATTATCTAAAATGGTCTTTAAGTTTGCTGTTGGCTCAAACTTTTTTATGGAAATTGCCAAGCTGCGTGCTGCAAGAGTATTATGGGGCAAAGTGGCGGAAGCATTCGGAGCTGGGGGTGACAGTAAAAAAATGGTCATTTCAGCAGAGACGTCCTTCTTTACAAAGTCTGCCTATGATTCCTATGTAAATATGCTGAGAGCGGGGAATGAAGCGTTCGCAGCAGTATTGGGAGGAATACAATACCTTCATGTCAGTCCATATAATGATCTGGAAAGAGCCAAATCTCCTTTTTCAGAACGGATTGCCCGCAATACTCAGTTGATTTTAAGGGAAGAGGCGCATTTACTAAAGGTCTCTGATCCAGCAGGCGGCTCCTGGTATATTGAGCATCTGACAAATGAACTGATTTCCAAATCATGGGGACTTTTCCTTGAGATAGAAGAGCTGGGAGGAATGAAGGATGCCCTTCAAACAGGATGGGTTCATGATCAGATTACCCAAATTCTTGAAAAGAAGAAGAAAGATGTTCATACAAGAAAACAAAGTATCATCGGAACGAATATATATGCAAATCTTGATGAAAAGCCGCTTCAGACAGAATTGGAAACCGTCCAGAACAGCAGGAGTGATCTCAAGATTATCCAGCAGGTTCGTCTTTCTGAGTCCTTCGAGGGTTTGCGGAATTTATCTGAAAGATTAAAAGGAAAGGGCATTCGTCCAGAAGCAGGTCTTATCTGTCTGGGAGCATTGAAAGACCATAAGGCGCGTGCTGATTTTATTTCAGGCTTCCTGGCTCCTGGCGGGGTTGAGGCAGTTAAAAGCGGTTCGGTATATAATCCTGAAGATGCTGAAGCATTTATTCAAAAAACAAATTGCAGGCATTATTTTATTTGCGGATCAAATGAACTATACGATAGCATAGCTGTACCTTTAATTAAACAATTGAAAGAAACTTTCCCGTCAGCTGAAATCTATTTAGCCGGCCTTCCCGAAGAGAGGAAAAAGGATGAATATCAGAACGCTGGCATCGGCGGATACATTCATGTAAAAAGCGATTGCTATGAAACTCTCTTAAATATGCTGAACGAGATGGAGGCGGCAAGCAATGGCCAATAAACCTGATTTTAAAAGCCTGGATATTCTTGAAGTAAAACAATCAGCCAAAGATGACTGGAAAAGAAAAGCAGAGGAAGAAATCGATTCATCCATTGATCAACTTCTCTTTGAAACAAATGAGCAAATAAATGTAAAGCCTCTGTACACAAATGAAGATCTTAGAGACATGGAGCACCTAAACGATAAGCCTGGACTGCCCCCTTATACAAGAGGGCCATATTCAACCATGTATGTGAACAGGCCATGGACTGTCCGGCAGTATGCCGGTTTTTCTACTGCAGAGGAAAGTAATGCCTTTTACCGGCGCAACCTTGCAATGGGTCAAAAAGGCTTATCAGTCGCTTTCGATCTGGCTACTCATAGAGGCTATGATTCAGATCATCCAAGAGTCGAGGGAGATGTCGGGAAAGCTGGCGTAGCCATTGATTCCATCCTGGATATGAAGATGCTGTTTGATGGGATACCTTTAGATCAAATGTCTGTATCCATGACGATGAATGGAGCGGTATTGCCTGTCATGGCTTTTTATATTGTTACAGCGGAAGAGCAGGGAGTAATCCAGGAGAAACTTTCTGGAACGATCCAGAATGATATCCTAAAAGAATATATGGTGCGCAACACATATATATATCCTCCGGAAATGTCCATGAAGATCATTGCCGATATTTTTGAATATACTTCAAAATACATGCCTAAGTTCAATAGCATCAGTATTTCTGGCTATCATATGCAGGAAGCGGGGGCTCCTGCTGATATTGAACTTGCCTATACGCTGGCTGATGGTCTCGAATATGTAAGAACCGGCCTTAAAGCTGGAATCGATATCGACTCCTTTGCGCCAAGGCTCTCGTTTTTCTGGGCAATCGGCATGAATTACTTCATGGAAGTGGCAAAAATGCGCGCAGCCCGCTTCATTTGGGCAAAAATGATGAAGACCTTCGAGCCGGATAATCCCAAATCAATGGCGCTTAGAACGCATTCGCAAACTTCCGGCTGGAGCTTAACAGAGCAGGATCCGTTTAATAATGTAACAAGGACTCTCATTGAGGCGCATGCAGCTTCAATGGGCCATACACAATCCCTTCATACTAATGCGCTGGATGAAGCCATTGCATTGCCGACAGACTTTTCTGCCCGTATAGCCAGAAATACGCAGCTGTACCTTCAGGAAGAGACAGGGATCACGAATGTAATTGATCCATGGGGCGGCTCTTATTATGTTGAAGCTTTAACAGATCAGTTAATTAAGCGAGCCTGGGAGCATATTAAAGAAATCGAAAATCTTGGCGGAATGGCCAAAGCGATTGAGACAGGCTTGCCAAAAATGAGAATCGAAGAAGCGGCAGCCAGAAGGCAGGCACAAATTGATTCCGGAAAAGAAACCATTATTGGTGTGAATAAATACCGGCTGGAAAAAGAAGAGCCGATTGATATTCTTGACATTGACAACACGGCTGTCCGATTAAAGCAAATCGAGAAGCTGGAGCAGCTAAAGGCTTCCCGCGACAATGAGAAAGTTGCTGAAGCTTTGGCGGCTATTACAAAAGCTGCAGATACAGGGGAAGGCAATCTTCTTGAGCTAGCAGTAAATGCAGCCAGGGTTCGAGCCACTCTCGGGGAAATTTCTGAAGCGATTGAAAAAGTTGCCAACCGCCATAAAGCAATTATCCGTTCTATCAGCGGCGTGTACAGTTCTGCTTTTTCCAACGAAGAAGAAATTGCAGAAGTAAAGCAGATGACAGATGAATTTCTTGAAAATGAGGGAAGGAGACCGCGGATTCTGATTGCCAAGATGGGGCAGGATGGACATGACAGGGGAGCAAAAGTGATTTCAACAGCCTTTGCCGATCTCGGTTTTGATGTGGATATCGGCCCTCTTTTCCAGACACCGGAAGAAACAGCCATGCAGGCTGTAGAAAATGACGTTCATGTCATTGGGATCAGCTCACTTGCTGCCGGTCATAAGACTCTTCTGCCGCAGCTCGTTGCTGAACTGAAAAAATTGGATAGGGGAGATATTATTGTCGTAATTGGCGGGGTTATCCCTGCGCAGGATTATCAGTATTTATATGAGCATGGAGCATCTGCCATTTTTGGACCGGGCACAGTCATTCCAGTGGCAGCCCAAAAAGTCATCAGGGAGATCTACAGCCGTCTCGGGTATGAGGAAGTGACCCAGTAAATGACTGAGGATAAGAAACCGGAATGGTTTGATGAAGAAAAGGCAGATAATTTTACAAGCATTGTGCGCGGTGGTGTGGATACAGGCGAGCCGGAGCTGAAATTTGAGAAAAAAGGCAGGTTTCAAAAAATCTGCCTCCCTCCCTGATCTAAACGTTCTTGAAGAAGGCATTTTGAATGGCAGCAGAGGTCTGCTTGCCAGAGCGATCACTCTGATTGAAAGTAACGCTGAACATCATTTTCTCCATGCACAGGAAATCCTGCACAAACTTTTGCCCCATTCAGGACAATCGCTTAGGATTGGGATAACAGGAGTGCCGGGAGCAGGAAAGAGCACGTTCATTGAATCTTTTGGGACATACTTATGTGATTTAGGGTTAAAAGTAGCGGTGCTTGCGGTCGATCCGAGCTCCAGCTTGAGCGGCGGCAGCATCCTTGGCGATAAAACAAGGATGGAGCAGCTTTCCAGAAATCCCCGGGCATTCATAAGACCTTCACCTTCTGCAGGAAAATTGGGTGGAGTTCACCGGAAAACGAGAGAGACCATGCTGCTGTGTGAAGCGGCAGGCTTTGATGTTATTCTGGTAGAAACAGTTGGTGTGGGACAAAGTGAAGTCATTGTCAGGGACATGGTGGACTTTTTTATGCTATTAACGCTGACAGGGGCTGGCGATGAATTGCAGGGAATGAAAAAAGGCATTATGGAACTGGCTGATGCGGTAATTGTCAACAAAGCCGATGGAAGCAACAAAAAATTAGCGGAGAAAACAAAAGCAGAGTATAACCGTATACTTCACTTTCTCCAGCCTGCTACAAAGGGATGGCAAACCAGAGCCTACACCTGCTCTTCTGTTTTGAAAGAGGGCATCCCTGAGATATGGAAAGTGATCAAAACGTTCGAAGATACTGCAAAATCTTCAGGTGTATTTGAGGAAAGAAGAAGACTCCAGACAAAACAATGGATCCATTCCATGATCCTGGATCAGCTTCAATTCAGCTTTTTTTATCATCCTGCCATTAAGCCGCTCCTTCCGAAAATCGAAAATGAGGTTATCTCAGGAAACAGGACGGTTACATCTGCAGTGGAAGAATTGTTTAATGTCTATTCGAAATGAAGCTGTCCTTCAACAGGGCAGCTTTTCCTGAAAAAATGGCCAGTGCCTTGTGGGCACTGGCGAATCTAGGGAGTTTAGGGGTATGGATCTAGCTGTAGTTTTATCTTTCCCCCATAACCCAGATGCTAAACTTTTTTATTCAAAAAAATGACTTGATTGTAAATTTTGTTCTTGTATTGGTATTATGTATATAGTGAAAAAGATTAATCAGCATAAGGAGCGATGATCTATGAATATGGATTTCAATTTATTTATGAATGATGTTGTAAGGCAGGCACGCCAGGAAATCGTGCATGCCGGCTATACAGAATTAACTACACCGGAGGAAGTGGATGAAGCCCTTAATAAAAAAGGCACCACACTTGTAATGGTGAACTCAGTCTGCGGATGTGCAGGCGGAATTGCCCGCCCTGCGGCCATGCATTCCCTGCATTATGATAAGCGCCCTGACCATTTGGTGACTGTATTTGCCGGCCAGGACAAAGAAGCAACCGAAAAAGCAAGATCTTATTTTACCGGCTATCCGCCATCATCACCATCTTTTGCTCTTCTTAAAGACGGAGAATTATGCACGATGATCGAGCGCCATGAAATTGAAGGCCATGAGCCAATGGCTGTTGTTCAAAAACTGCAGGATACCTTTGAGAAATATTGCGAAGAGCTTTAAACAGGAAAAGCGGAAGCGCCTTGCTCGCGAAGGAACGCCACTTCCTCCCAAAAGCTGCCGCTTTCGGTCGTGCGATGTAAAGCTGTCGAAGTATTCCTTTTGGAACTAGATAGTTTTCGACGTTCAAAGTTTTCTTTTTTATTTCACCAGGAAAAGTCCCGAATTACGGGACTTTTTTTATGTCCATTTATCTGAATAATTAAACTTCTAATAAATATTTAAAAATCTTATTGCATAAATATAAAAATCTGTTAAAATTCATTTTAGTGAATATTTATTAATAGTTATGCAGAGATTATTCATATTTTATAGGGGGAAACTAAAATGAAAAAAGTCATCATGTTTGCTTTAAGCATACTTTTAGTTGGCGTATTAGCTGCATGCGGCACAAGTGAAGAAGCCAGCACTGGAAGCGGCTCAGGGGAAAACTCAGATAAAAAAGTATTAACTATGGGTACATCAGCTGATTATCCGCCATTTGAATATGTAGATTCCGCAAAAGGGGAAGAAATCATCGGTTTTGATGTGGATTTGGCCAAAGCGATCGCTGAAAAATTGGGTTATGAGATACAAGTGAAGGATATGGACTTTAACGGACTGATTCCTGCATTGGAAACTAACCAGGTCGATTTTGTTCTTTCGGGGATGACACCTACTGAAGAGCGCAAGCAAAACGTTGATTTCAGTGATGTATATTATACAGCGAGTCATATGATCGTTTCGAAAAAGGAAGCGGAATTGAGTCATTGGAAGATTTGAACGGCAAAACTTTAGGTGTGCAGCTTGCCTCTATTCAGGCTGATAAAGCAGAAGAAATTGGTGAGACAGTTGATATGAAAGTAGAAAACCGCAACCGCATCCCTGAATTGATTCAGGAAATTATGGCAGACCGTTTTGATGCTGCCATGATTGAAGATATTGTTGCAAAAGGATACTTTGAAAAAAATGAAGATCTTGCCGGTTTTACGATCGAAGAAGCTGAAGCGGAGGCAGGTTCTGCCATGGCTTTTCCAAAAGGCAGCGAATTAACTGAGAAATTTAATGCAGAGCTTGTGAAGATGAAAGAAAACGGTGAATTGGAAGACCTGATCGTAAAATGGTTTGATAACAAATAATTCCGCTGGGAATTGGCGTCCAAGGCATATTTTCCTTTGGACGCTTTATTCTTCTTGGAAACTAGTAAACTATTTATAGAGAGAGGATGGAAAGATAGTGAATCTGGATTTTCAGCAGTTCGTTCCCTCCCTTCCATATATACTTAAAGGCATTGGCGTTACGCTACAAATAGTTTCTATGGCAGGCATATTGGGTTTTGTATTAGGCATTATTCTATCATTCTTTAAAATCAGCAGATTTAAAATTCTTGGGTGGATAGCAGATGCCTATACCTCCGTTTTTAGAGGAACACCTCTTGTTCTTCAGCTGATGCTCATTTATTATGGATCGCCCCAGCTGATCGGGTATAAAATTGATCCGTCAACAGCTGCCGTCCTGTCATTTGGACTAAACTCAGCTGCCTATATTTCGGAGATTATCCGGGCAGGCATCCTGGCTGTTGATAAGGGCCAAAGTGAAGCGGCCATGGCTTTAGGTGTCCCATATAGGCCGGCCATGATGGATATTATTCTCCCGCAGGCGATGAAAAACATTTTGCCTGCTTTGATGAACGAGTTTATTACCCTTACAAAAGAATCTGCAATCGTAACAGTTATTGGGGTAACAGACGTGATGCGCCGGGCTTACATCGTGGGAGGCGAAAAGTTTTCCTACTTTGAACCAATACTGATTGCCGGGCTTATCTATTACATTATGGTAATGATCCTGACTGTGCTTGGAAAAGGGATTGAAAGGAGAATGAGACGCAGTGATTAAAGTGGAAAATTTGCATAAACATTTCGGTAAACTTGAAGTTCTTAAAGGAATTTCAACCAGTATTCAAGATGGCGAAGTAGTAGCTATTATTGGTCCATCCGGTTCCGGCAAGTCAACATTGCTGCGCTGCATCAATCTCCTGGAAGTGCCTGCAGATGGCAGGATCATGATTAACGGGCAGGACATTACGGATAAGGGCACAAACATTATGAAAGTGCGCCAAGATGTGGGAATGGTTTTTCAGCATTTTCATTTATTTCCGCACAAAACGGTTCTTCAAAACCTGACCTATGCACCAATGAAGGTTAAGGGAGTTTCGAAATCGGAAGCTGAGAAAACAGGGCTCGAGCTTTTGGAGAAGGTCGGATTATCGGCCAAAGCCTACGAATATCCAAATCGGTTATCCGGAGGACAGAAGCAAAGGGTTGCGATATCCAGAGCTCTTGCTATGAAACCTGATGTCATGCTGTTTGATGAGCCCACATCCGCTCTTGACCCGGAAATGGTGAAAGAAGTACTGGACGTTATGAAAAATTTAGCCCATACAGGCATGACAATGGCGATTGTTACCCATGAAATGGGATTTGCCCGTGAAGTGGCAGACAGGGTGCTTTTCCTGGATGGCGGCGTGCTTGTAGAGGATTCTTCACCTAAAGAATTTTTTCTAATCCTAAGAGTGAACGTGCAAGGGATTTCTTGCAAAAAATGCTATAATCGATATATGCTATGGGAGAAGATGGTCAAAAGGATCATCTTCTCTTTCACTTTTCTTAAAACAAACAGCCTTCTTTAAATTTAGGTGCGGGCAAATGAATATAGGAGTTTGACTATATGAAATACAGAATTGGCTACCGGACAATCAAGACTGCCGTGGGAACTTCCATTAGCATCATGATTGCACAGATGCTGCAGCTTGACAATTTTGTCTCTGCAGGAATATTGACTATTTTATGCATAAAAGTAACGAAGAAAAAATCTCTGCGAGCTTCATGGGACCGTTTTTTTGCCTGCTTAATGGCAATGGTGTTTTCTTCCTTGTTCTTTGAGGGGATTGCCTATCATCCGCTTGTAATAGGACTGCTGCTTTTGTTTTTTATTCCCGCAGCTGTCATGTTAAGGGCCAGCGATGGTATTGTGACAAGCTCCGTTATTATTCTGCATATTTATTCAGCAGGGGAAGTTTCAAAGGAACTCCTGCTGAATGAGCTGGGCATTATTACTGTCGGAATTGGTGTGGCGCTCATCGCAAACCTCTATATGCCAAGTCTGGAATCGAAGCTTAAGGAGTATAGGCTCGAGATAGAAGATAACTTTAAGATTATCTTTGATGAAATCGTGAAGTATTTGCGTACACATGAAAGCAGCTGGGATGGCAGAGAAATCACTGAAACGATGGAATTAATCGATAAGGCTAAAACATTGGCCTTCAGAGATGTCGAAAACCACTTCCGAAGGAATGATAACTTATATTATCACTATTTTAAAATGAGGGAAAAGCAATTCGAGATTATTGAGCGTGTTCTTCCAAGCGTAACGTCCCTAGCCCTGCCTGTTGAACAGGGGAGATGATTGCTGATTTTATTGAGGAGCTATCGGACCACATTCATCCAGGGAATACGGCCATTCAATTTCTGGATAAATTATACAGAATGAGAGTTTCCTTTGAAAATATGGAGCTCCCCAAGACAAGAGAGGAATTTGAGGCACGGGCTGCGCTGCTTCACTTTGTAAAAGAAATGGAACAGTATTTAATTATAAAAAGCTCTTTTAAAGGATTAAAGGATAGGGAAATGAATCAAGACCGGACAGCAGAAGCAAACTAAGGAAAAGGAATTGGAGCGTGAATGATCATGCTGAAGTTTGCTGCAGCGGCCATCATGTTTTTTTCATTTTCCCCAATCTGGCCATTGGGACCCAACCCGCTGCCCGGAGATCCATTTTTAATTGTCAATAAACAGACAAATGAAGTCGCGTTTATTCATGATCATAAAGTACAAAGTGTAATCACAGCTGCAACCGGGAAAACCGATGATCTTACACCTGAAGGGATGTTCACTGTCACTGTTAAGGCAGCTAATCCTTATTACAGGAAAAAGGATATTAAGGGCGGTGACCCACGTAATCCACTCGGGACTAGATGGATTGGATTTGACGCAGAGGATACAGATGGAAGGATTTATGGCATTCACGGTACGAACGACCCTGCATCCATCGGCAGGTACGTCTCAAATGGATGCATTAGATTGCAGAATGAAGCAGTCGAGTCGTTATATGAATCTGTACCGGTTGGTACGAAAATTTTAGTTGTCAGCTCCCCAAAAAATTTTGATGAACTTGGAAGAGAGTACGGGGCAATAAAAAAATGATCCTTTGAAATAATAATTAGCTGCATCTGAATGGATGCAGTTTTTTTATGCATTGCAGAGCGTTTAAGAAGTAAAATAAAATGGTATGCATGTTAGGTAAATTGAGAATATGCTGAATAAAAAATAGAACATAAGAAAAATTCATGCCAGAAAAAAAGCTGCCCGGAATTGCCCTCCGCAGCAGCTGAAAAAGTCTACATAATTTCTGTTATAAAAACATCGACATCCCCATAATGAGGGTAGATGCGAGCATTGCAAATATCATTAAATAAACAATCACTTTTGTCATTTTCTTATTTGACATTCTATTCCTCCTCGTTCCAATTCTTACTATTATTTTACTAAGAATCTTCAAATTGAACAACCGCTCAATTTTTAAAAGGATTTTCGACATTTTTAACGAATATTTAAATAATAGACCCAAAATATGCCCGCATTCTGCGGGAAATTGATAAATTCCGACATCCATGAGGAGGAAAACATATGATCAAGAAGGTGGACCATATAGGTATCGCTGTCAGGTCTCTTGATGAAGCGCTTCCATTTTATATTGAAGTGCTTCAGCTTGAATTTCTCGGAATTGAGGAAGTGGACAGCCAAGGAGTAAAGGTTGCTTTTATTAAAGCAGGGGAAACGAAACTTGAGCTGCTTGAGCCGACAAGTGAAGAAAGTCCAATTGCCAAGTTTATAGAGAAGCGAGGCGAAGGTCTTCATCATGTAGCATTAGGTGTTGACAGTATACAGGAACGCATTAATCAAATGAAGGAACAGGGCATCAGGATGCTGCAGAATGAACCGAAGATTGGTGCTGGCGGTGCCCAGGTAGCCTTTATGCACCCGAAATCAACAGGTGGCATATTATATGAATTTTGTGAAAAGAAAGGATTGAAATAAAGCATGGCAGACATCTATGAGAAAATAAATGAGTTATACGACCGCCGCAGGGAAGTCGAACTTGGCGGAGGGGATGAGCGTATACAAAAACAGCATGAAAAAGGGAAGCTGACTGCCCGTGAACGAATCGATTTATTAGTTGACCCGGGCACATTCGTTGAGCTGAATCCATTTATTGAGCACCGCAGCACGGATTTTGGATTGGAAAACCAAAAAGGCCCTGGCGATGGTGTTGTAACTGGCTATGGTAAAGTCAACGGACGTCCTATCTTCTTATTTTCCCAGGACTTTACTGTTTTTGGCGGCGCCCTGGGGGAAATGCATGCAAAAAAATTGCTAATGTAATGGATTTGGCAGCTGAAAATGGGGCTCCATTTGTAGGCTTGAATGATTCCGGCGGTGCCAGAATTCAGGAAGGTGTTGTTTCCCTTGATGGGTACGGCCATATTTTCTACCGGAATTCCATTTATTCAGGAGTGATTCCGCAGATCTCTGTCATTATGGGGCCATGTGCAGGCGGAGCGGTTTATTCTCCAGCGATCACGGATTTTGTCTTCATGGTGGAAAAGACGAGCCAGATGTTCATAACTGGCCCAAAAGTAATCGAAACGGTTACTGGGGAAAAAATTTCACCGGAGGATTTGGGCGGTGCCCGTGTGCATAACACAATCAGCGGAAACGCACACTTTAGAGGCGAGTCCGAAGAGGAAGTTATTGAGCAGGTACGAAGTCTGTTAAGCTACCTTCCGCAGAATAATGAGGAAAAACCGCCAATGTCAGAACGGGATGAGGACGATGATTACCGTCCGGATCTCACAGACGCCATTCCTTTTGATGCCCTTCGTCCATATGACGTCCGAAAAGTCATTGAACAGGTAGTGGATAAAGATACTTTTATGGAGGTACAGCGTGACTTTGCTAAAAATATTGTAGTCGGGCTTGCCCGAATCAAGGGTGAGACGGTGGGACTTGTCTGCAATCAGCCGAAGGTAATGGCAGGAGGCCTTGATATTGATTCTTCCGATAAGGCTTCAAGGTTTATCCGGTTCTGTGATTCCTTTAATATTCCCCTTATTACATTTGAGGACGTTACAGGCTTTTTCCCAGGTGTTAAACAGGAGCATGGCGGGATCATACGGCATGGCGCAAAGATTCTTTATGCTTACTCAGAAGCAACAGTGCCAAAGCTTACTGTAATTTTAAGAAAAGCATTCGGAGGAGCCTACGTTGCCCTGAACAGTAAATCTATTGGCGCAGATCTTGTATTTGCATGGCCGAATGCGGAAGTAGCTGTAATGGGTCCTCAAGGTGCAGCCAACATTATTTTTGCAAGGGAAATCCAGAATAGTGAAGATCCTGAGGCTACCAGGGCACAAAAAATCGAGGAGTACAGAGAAAAGTTCGCCAATCCATATGTGGCAGCAAGCCGAGGCATGGTGGATGATGTCATCGATCCGCGAGAAACCAGAATCAAGATCATTCAGGCGCTTGAAATGCTGCGAAATAAAAAAGAAAGCAGGCCTCATAAAAAGCATGGAAATATCCCGCTATAATGGATTCCTGATTTGCTGTGCCAAAATATTGGAGTTATACTTGCTTAGTAAGCTTAAATTTGGAGGTTTGTACATAAATGATTAATGAGGAACGGTTATTAAACGAATTTCTGGAACTGGTGCAAATTGATTCTGAAACAAAGTATGAAGCTCAAATTGCAAAAGTGCTGAAGAAAAAATTCAGGGATCTTGGGGTTGAGGTATATGAAGACGATACAACTGCACAGACCGGACACGGTGCAGGCAACCTCATCTGCACTCTTCAGGGAACCAAAGAAGGAACAGATATAATCTATTTCACTTCCCACATGGATACGGTTGTTCCTGGAAAAGGTATTAAACCTTCCATCAAGGACGGCTATGTTGTAACCGATGGAACAACGATCCTGGGTGCCGACGACAAAGCAGGACTTGCCGTTATGCTTGAAGTTGTTAAAGTCCTGAAAGAGCAGAATATTGCTCATGGAACTATCCAGTTCATTATCACAGTTGGGGAAGAATCCGGACTGGTCGGAGCGAAGGTACTCGACCCTTCACTTGTTAAAGCGAAGTTTGGCTACGCACTGGACAGTGACGGCAAAGTCGGAAATATTATCGTTGCCGCCCCGACACAAGCGAAAGTTAAGGCTGCTATTCTAGGGAAAACAGCACATGCCGGTGTAGCCCCTGAGAAAGGCATTTCGGCTATCACTATGGCAGCGAAAGCGATCTCAAGAATGCCTCTGGGCCGCATTGATGAAGAAACAACGGCTAACATTGGCCGTTTTGAAGGCGGACAGCAGACGAATATCGTGTGTGACCATGTTGATATTTTAGCAGAAGCACGTTCATTAATTCCTGAAAAGATGGAACAGCAGGTTGCTAAAATGAAAGAAGCTTTTGAAAGTGCTGCTGAAGAAATGGGGGGCAAAGCTGAAGTGGATGTTCAGGTTATGTACCCTGGCTTTAAATTTGGCGAAGGCGACCATGTCGTTGAAGTGGCCCGAAAAGCGGCTGAAAAGATTGGCCGAAGCTCCGAGCTTCTTCACAGTGGCGGCGGAAGTGATGCGAACGTTATTGCCGGTTTAGGCATACCAACAGTCAACCTTGCTGTTGGCTACGAAGAAATTCATACAACCAATGAGCGCATGCCTATTGAAGAATTAAATAAACTGGCTGAAATGGTCATTGCCATTATCGAAGAAGTCTAAAGTCTAAGCTTAAAGAAAGGGAACCCGAAGCGGTTCTCTTTTTTATATCACTTAATTCTATTAGATCCTCTCTAGTTAGAAAATAATGCCTATGGTATATTAGTTCTATACATAAGAGTTTCCGGGGAGGAAATGGAATGACTGAAAATAATAAAGCTGTCGTTTTCCGGGCAGGAAATGAGGAATATGCCACACCCATTCCCTTTGTTATATCCATTGAGAAAATGGAAGGCATAACACCGATCCCTCATTTGCCCAGTTATGTAAGAGGAATTGTCAAAGTCAGAGGAGAGCTAATTCCTGTTGTTGATTTTGAAGAAATTCTTTACAGCCGGGCACTGTCCGATAGCGGTTCGGCAAGGATGATCGTGCTGCAGACAGAAGAGCTATCATTTGCAGTGCTGGTGACTGAAGCCAAGGAAATTTTAGATATTCCAGCAGACTGCCTGAAACAGCCAGGTTTGATTGCCTATCAAAAAACCAATTATTTTACAGGGGTAGCCAATATCGATCATAGGCTGATTACTATAATCGACCCTGCAAATCTGGTGGAATCTCTGGAAGGAATAAGGGAAATAAAAGAGTATATGAAAACACAGAAAACAACAGCATAGCGGGCGAATTCAAAAACAGAGGAGCAAGATTCTCTGTTTTTGCTTTTATAATCCTCATAATAAAAGAAAAGAAGAATATCTGCTAAAATAGAAGTGAATGATTTTACAGGGAAGTGCCGGCATGAAGCAAATGTATCCGAAAAACGGGAGAGTTATCCTCCATGTTGATATGAATAGTTTTTATGCTTCGGTTGAGATGGCTTATGATCCCACATTAAAGGGCAAGCCTTTAGCGATCGCAGGCAATCCGGAGGAGAGGCGCGGAATAATCGTGACTTGCAGCTATGAGGCAAGGAGCTTCGGGGTAAAAACCACCATGCCTCTGTGGGAGGCTAAAAAGCTCTGTCCCCAGCTGATTATTATGAAGCCAAATTTTGAGAGATATCGTGCAGCTTCTATGGGAATGTTTGATATATTGCACGAATATTCCACTCTTGTTGAACCTGTATCCATTGATGAAGGATATGTGGACATTACAGACAGCTATGAGTTTGGGAGCCCAATAGAAATTGCTGAGACGATACAGAAGCAGATTTTCCAGCAGCTCGATTTGCCCTGCAGCATCGGTGTTGCTCCCAACAAATTTCTAGCCAAGATGGCTTCTGACATGAAAAAACCAATGGGGATTACAGTTCTTAGAAAAAGAGATGTACCCCATATTTTATGGCCGATGCAAGTGGAAGAAATGCACGGAGTCGGCAAGAAGACCGGGGAAAAGCTGAGAAATCTGAACATCGCCACAATCGGTGAATTGGCAAAAGCGGATGAAATTGTATTAAAAGCAGCCCTGGGGATCAATGGCCCGAGACTGAAACAAAAAGCCAATGGCCAAGATCTTAGGAAAGTTGATCCGGAATCGGCATCCGAATTTAAAAGTGTAGGAAATTCCACCACACTGCCAAGGGATGTTTCGAATCAAAGAGAGCTGCTTCAAGTATTTGAAAAATTGTCTTCACAGGTTTCTTCCAGACTGAAAAGAAAAAAGGTAATGGCGGTTTCTCTGGGGATTACCATTAGGTATAAGGATAGAAAGACCATTACCAGAAGCCGCAAACTGAAGAATCCTATTCAGCAGGATGAAGAAATTTATCGAATGGCAAAGGAGCTTTTTATAAAACATTGGAATGGAAACGCTGTACGGCTGCTGGGCATTACAGGAACAGACCTTGTCGAACCCGATCAGGCAGTTAAACAGCTGGATTTATTCAGTTTTGAAAAAGATGCTAAAAAAGAGCCGTTATTTCAGACAATGGACCTTTTGCGAAAGAAATATGGGGCTAAAATAATTGACAATGCAGGTGCACTTTCGGAAATGAAATTGCCCCGCCCCAAAATCGGCACTGATACCAGCTTTAATAAAGACTTTTTGCAGAGTAGGCCAGGGAAGGGCAGTAAAAAAGATGATATTTCATGAGTTTTTCAGGCGGCTATAAGCTAAACTAAGACAGGAAAGTTGAATAAGAATAGGAATCTTGCTAAAGTAAAGTGGATTCTTTTATTGGATGATGTTCAAATAATCTTAATAAAGATCTTCTTTTTGAACAAGCAATTACACGCTTAAAGGCTGGAAGGGAAGTAATAAAAGATGACGAAATCACAGTTTGGTGTTATCGGCTTAGCCGTAATGGGCAAAAATCTTGCCATGAATATTGAAAGCAGAGGCTACTCTGTATCCGTTTTTAACCGGTCACGCGAAAAAACGGATGAGATGCTTAAGGAAGTCGAAGGAAGAAATTTTAAAGGTACATATACAATTGAGGAGTTTGTTGATTCCCTGGAAAAACCGCGCAAAATCATGCTTATGGTTAAAGCAGGCGGCCCGACAGATGCGACCATTGAGCAGCTAAAGCCTTTATTGGATAAAGGGGATATTTTGATTGATGGCGGAAATACCTTCTTTGTGGACACGCAGCGCCGCAATAAGGAATTAAGCGAGCTGGGCATACACTTCATCGGTACTGGTGTATCCGGCGGTGAAGAAGGCGCATTAAAAGGGCCTTCCATTATGCCTGGCGGCCAAAAAGAAGCCTACGAGCTGGTTGCCCCTATTTTTCAAGATATCGCGGCAAAGGTTAATGGCGAAGCATGCACAACATACATCGGTCCGGATGGGGCAGGCCATTATGTGAAAATGGTCCACAACGGCATTGAATACGGCGATATGCAGCTGATTTCCGAATCTTATTTTCTGTTGAAAAATGTGCTTGGTTTGACTGCTGAAGAGCTTCATGAAGTATTTGCCGATTGGAATAAAGGTGAGCTTGACAGCTATCTTATTGAAATCACCGCTGATATCTTCACGAAAAAAGATGATGAAACCGGCAAGCCGCTGGTAGATGTCATCCTAGACACAGCCGGCCAAAAGGGAACCGGCAAATGGACAAGCCAAAGTGCGCTGGATCTTGGCGTACCGCTTCCAATCATTACTGAATCCGTTTTTGCCCGATTCATCTCTGCCATGAAAGAAGAGCGTGTCAACGCAAGCAAAGTTCTTCGCGGGCCAGCTGCATCGGAATTCACCGGTGATAAAAAAGCCTTTATCGAAAGTGTCCGCAAAGCCCTTTACATGAGCAAAATCTGCTCATACGCACAAGGCTTTGCTCAAATGAGAGCAGCATCCGAAGAATATGGATGGGATCTTAAATACGGCGATATTGCGATGATTTTCCGCGGAGGATGCATTATCCGTGCCCAATTCCTGCAAAAAATTAAGGAAGCATATGACCGTGAGCCTGGTTTAAAGAACCTGCTTCTTGATCCGTATTTCAAGGAAATCGTGGAAAGCTACCAGGATGCTACCCGTGAAATTATCAGTACGGCTGTGAAGAACGGCATCCCTGTACCATGCTTCTCTGCGGCACTGTCCTATTATGACAGCTACCGCACTGAAACTTTGCCTGCAAACCTTCTTCAGGCACAGCGTGATTACTTTGGCGCACACACCTATCAGCGTACAGATAAAGAAGGCATCTTCCATACAAATTGGATGGAGTAATATAAAAAAACAGCGTTCAAAAGGCGCTGTTTTTTTTGTAATTGCAGGAAGCCGGATCATGGTATCCCTAAACGAACCCCCTGCCGCGGCAGGGGGTTCGAAAATTATTTAACACTGTTCAACATCAAGGTCTGTTACAGGCCACCAGAAGAAACCGTCTTTTTCAAGCATCTGGTCTGCTTCTTTTGGACCCATTGAACCGGATTCATAGTTAGGGAAGCCTGCTTCTTTTGTGTTTTCCCATACGTCGGAAATTTTGTCGACAAAGCTCCAGGAAAGGGCCACTTCATCCCAATGGGTAAAGTTGGTTGCATCTCCGCGCATGCAATCATATAAAAGCCTTTCATAAGCTTCAGGCGTATTCATGTCATCGATGCCTTTGTTGGCAAAATTTAATTTTACCGGTGTGGCTTCCATGTTTTGTCCTGATTTTTGGGCATTCAAATATAGAGTAATGCCTTCTTCAGGCTGAATATGGATGACCAGCAGGTTCGGATTTAACGTTTGCTCAGTCTGATAGTATAAGTTCATCGGAATATCCTTGAACTGGATAACAATTTTCGTTGATTTTGCAGCCATTCTTTTTCCAGTACGAATGTAGATTGGTACACCTGCCCAGCGGAAATTGTCAATCATCAGCTTGCCAGCTACAAAAGTTTCGGTGTTTGATTGTTCATCCACCATCGGCTCTTCATTGTATGCAGGGACTTCCTGTCCGTTTAATTGGCCTTTTCCGTACTGGCCGCGGACAAAGTATTCTTTCACCTGGTCCCCTTCAAGCGGACGCATGGCTCTTAATACCTTCACTTTTTCGGATCTGATTTCATCTGTTGTCAGGCGGATTGGCGGCTCCATTGCCAGGAGGGCAACCATTTGCAGCATATGGTTTTGAACCATATCACGAAGGGCGCCGCTTTTTTCATAGTAACGGCCGCGTTCTTCTACACCCAGTACTTCGCTTGATGTAACCTGGATATTTGAGATGTAGCGATTGTTCCATAAAGGTTCGAAAATGGCATTGGCAAAACGGATAACTTCAATATTTTGTACCATATCTTTCCCTAAGTAGTGGTCAATCCGGTAAATTTCATTTTCTGAAAAAGCTTTTCGAATTTGCTTATTAAGCTGTTTCGCTGATTCCAAATCATGACCAAAAGGCTTTTCAATGACAAGGCGCTTAAAGCCATCCACATCCGTCAGTCCATCTGCTTTTAAATGCTCTGCAATGGTACCGAAAAATTCAGGGGCCATGGCAAGGTAAAAAATGCGGTTGCCTTCAAGGGAATAATGAGCATCCAATTTTTCAGCCACACTCTTTAATGCCAAATAGGAGCCTGAATCCGTTACATCGTGCGAATGATAGTAAAAATGAGAAATAAAATCTTCAAGTTCTCCGTTATCTTTAATAGCTGACTCAACAGAGGCTTTGACACTTGCCTGAAACTCTTCATTCGAGAGCGGCCTTCTGGCGATCCCGACTACCGCGAAACGTTCAGACAGCCTGCCTTTTTTGTACAAGCGGTAAAGTGAGGGAAACAATTTTCTTTTAGCCAAATCCCCCGTTGCCCCAAATATCATTATTAATGCGGTCGGTTTTTCGTTTGATTTCACGATTCTAGAACCTCTTTTCGAAAATATTTCTGTATGTAAGGCTGGACTGGCATTTGCCCGCCCGCAGCTTGAATAAAAGCTGTTATATTGCATTCGCAAAAAACGTCTGTACAAGTATAAAATTGTATCTGTTTAAAGCTATTTTCGCAAATATTAAGTTTGCCTTTTTAACATAGTTTCTTTCTAAAGGCCAGGAACTATCCTGTTAAATAAAACAAAAAACAATTGATTTAAATATTCCGCAGTTGCTGTGGTATATTGTTTATATTCGAACTGGCAAGCTCTGACAGATTTTTTTATCCTGACTGCTGGAAAGGAGGTTGTTTTTTCAATGGATGTTTTTTTCTTGGGAACGGGTGCAGGAATTCCAGCTAAACTGAGGAATGTATCTTCGATGGCTTTAAAGCTCCTGGATGAAAGAGGGAGCATTTGGCTTTTTGACTGTGGGGAGGCTACCCAGCATCAAATACTGCATACAAGCATTAAACCGAGGAGAATTGAAAAAATCTTTATTACACATCTGCATGGAGATCATATCTATGGTCTGCCCGGATTGCTCTCCAGCCGCTCTTTTCAGGGCGGTGATACTGAGGTGACTCTCTACGGGCCAAAAGGGCTGAAAGAATATATTGAAGTCTCGCTCTCTGTCAGCGGTACATACCTTAAATACCCTTTGAAAGTTGCTGAAATCAGTGATGGCACTATATTGGATGAAAAAGACTTTAAGGTGGAAGCGCGCTTGCTCGAGCACGGGATTCCTTCATATGGCTACCGGGTTACTGAAAAGGACCGTCCGGGAACATTGCTCGCGGATAAACTTGCAGAAGCGGGAATTAAGCCGGGTCCGATATATAAGAAAATAAAAAATGGCGAAAACATAGAGCTTGAGAATGGGAATATTCTGGAAGCAAAAAACTTTCTGGGCCCGGCTCAAAAGGGCAGAATCATCACGGTGCTGGGAGATACCAGGATTTGCGATGCGGCAATAGAATTAGCGGCTCATGCAGACCTATTAATTCATGAGGCAACCTTCTCACAGGGAGAAGAAAAGCTTGCACACGATTATTTCCATTCGACAACCCGGCAGGCTGCCAAAGTCGCGCGTGAGGCGAATGCAAGGAAGCTTTGTCTGAATCATATCAGTTCACGATATGAACGCCAGGATTGGGAACAGCTTGTGAAGGAATCGCAGACAATTTTCCCCAATACGGTAATTGCTGAGGACTTTAAAGAAATTCATATACCGCTGGATAAAGGAGAGGTGAATTAATTGAAAACTTTCTATGTCGTGCGCCATGCAAAGGCTGAGGGCCAGCCTTTCTCTGCCAGATTGACAGAAAGCGGAAGGGAACAGGCATTAAAATTAATTGATTTCTTTAAAGACAAGGAAATTAATCGCATCTATTCAAGCCCTTTTGTGCGGGCGATGGAAACTATCCGGCCGCTTGCACAGTCGAGAAACCTTGAGATTGTGGAGGAAAGCCGTTTGGGGGAAAGGGTGCTATCCTCCATTCTTTTTGATGATTGGCAGGAGAAGCTTAAGCAAAGCTTTTCCGATTTTGAACTGGTTTTCGAAGGGGAGAATCCCATTCGTCAGGCATGGAACGAGCTGCTTCCCTGCTGGATGAATTAATCGCTTCCAGTGAAAATCATATCGTTCTGGTCAGTCATGGCAATTTATCCACTTTGCTGCTGCGCTATTTTGATGAAAATGCAGGCTTTGAGCATCTTATGAAGATGAGCAACCCGGATGTTTTCGAGATTAAGGCAGATAGTGAGGGTGCGGCATGGAGGCGGATTTGGAACGAAAAGTAATGTCTGGAAAAATTGAATTTTCAAATTTGGCATTGACGGTTTCCTGCAGGCATAATATAATCACACTTATACTTTAAAACATTATATTAAAAAGCTATGAAGAGACTCTATTAAGTCTTATCTCCCTGTTTATAGAGAGCCAGTGGATGGTGAAAACTGGCACAAAGATAAGATGAATTTCATCTTGGAGCTTATCTTTTCTGCTCAATAGCAGGAAAGACGGTTAATCCGTTATATTTCGAGTGGAAAGTCACATGCTTTCAAAAAGGGTGGTACCGCGTGAATCTGATTCGCGTCCCTTTTGAAGTATGTGGCTTTTTTGTTTTTTGGGAAAGTTCTAAAAAATGGAAACCCAGCCGGTTTCTATTAAGAAAAGCTCCAGGCGCCAGCTTATCGCCGCCTGGAACCAGGCAGTATCTATATTGTAAATTATGGAGGTACAGGCATGCAGCAAAATGAGCAATGGTCATCGAAGATAGGATTTATTTTAGCCTCGGCCGGTTCGGCAATCGGACTTGGAGCTATCTGGAAGCTTCCGTATGTTACCGGGACAAGCGGTGGTGGAGCATTTATATTATTATTTCTGCTATTTTCACTATTAATTGGTTTTCCGCTTTTGCTGGCTGAGTTTGTGATCGGCCGCAGCACGGGGAAAGAGGCAATCTCGGCATACAAGGATATTGCTCCGGGAACTAAATGGCACTGGATTGGCTACCTTGGCGTATTTACCTGTTTTCTGCTTTTATCGTTTTATAGTGTAATAGGCGGGTGGATTCTGAAGTACATTGTATACGGGGTTACCGGTTCTATGAATGGAGCCGGCAATTATGAAGAGTTATTTGGCACATCCGTGTCAGACTCTGTGTCTGTTGTAGCGGCACAAGGGCTCTTTTTATTAATAACTGTTTTAGTGGTTGCTAAAGGTATCCAGAAGGGTATCGAGCAGGTCAGCAAAATTATGATGCCGGCTTTGTTCCTTTTATTTATTATCTTGATTGCACGATCCCTAACACTGGAAAATGCCATGGAAGGCGTCGCATTCTTCTTAAAGCCTGATTTTTCAAATCTGACGTCTGAAACCGTCCTTTATGCGATGGGTCAATCGTTTTTCTCTCTAAGTGTCGGGGTATCGGTTATGGTAACTTACAGCTCTTATCTATCTAAAAATGAAAATCTGATGCAGCCGGCCTTTTCCGTTGTCGGAATGAATTTGTTTATTTCTATTCTAGCTGGATTGGCTATTTTCCCGGCCGTTTTCTCACTGGGATTTGAGCCGGCTGCAGGTCCTGGTTTATTGTTCATTGTTCTGCCATCTGTTTTTGATCAGATTCTGTTCGGACGAGTGTTCTTGCTCTTATTCCTTGCACTGTTTCTATTTGCAACCTTAACTTCCGCTTTTTCAATGCTTGAGATAGTGGTGGCTGCTCTGACGAATAAGGAGGGAAGAGGCAGAATCCGTGCAGCCTGGCTGACAGGATTGGCAATCTTTATCGTAGGAGTCCCATCTGCACTTTCCTTCAGCAGCCTATCAGATATTTCAATTTTCGGCAAAACGATATTTGACAGTGCTGATTTTCTTGTCAGCAATGTATTAATGCCGGTAGGGGCGCTCTTCATTTCTATTTTTGTTTCATACAAAATGAAGAAGGATCTGCTGAGAAATGAATTGATTCAAGGTTCAAAATCGCTGAATGGAATCTTTTCCGCCTGGTATTTCCTTTTGCGTTATGTAGTGCCTTTGGTTATCATCATTGTATTCCTTGATTCACTGCAGATTATTTAATAGAAAAGGGATGGCGAACCGCCATCCCTTTTCTTTATTTTAATTTCAGAATTTATAACTTTGTATACCTTGAGAGCTGTCTAGCGCAAGCAGCCTGCCCCCTCGAGGTGAGGCCCCACGATGGGGGTCATGCAGACGTTGCCGCAGGTCAAGGAAAGTTGCGGCAGCGATCGCACATCCGAAAGCGGCAGCTTTTTGGGAGGATGTGGCGTTCTTAGTCTGCGTCCCTTCGTGGGCAAGGTGCTTCTGCTTTTCTTTAAATCCAGCCGCGTTCATATTGCTTAGGCGGTTCAATTGCTGCTCCAAGTTCCTTTGCTGCTGTGCGAGGCCAATAAGGGTCCCTCAGCAATTCCCTCGCAATGAAGATTAAATCTGCCCGTCCGTTTTGCAGAATTTCTTCTGCCTGCAGGCCGGATGTAATTAGCCCGACTGCACCAGTCTGAATATTGGCACCTTCCTTAATGGTTTCAGAGAATTTGACCTGGTAGCCCGGGTAGCTATTTATTCTAGCCGGCACTACCGCTCCGGAACTTACGTCAATAAGATCCACTCCCTGCTCCTTCATCCATTTTCCCATTTCTGCATAATCCTCTGCAGTTAACCCCTCATCATGATAATCATGTGCTGATACTCTAACAAACAAAGGCCCACCCCAAACGGTTTTAACTGCTTCAATGACTTCACGGAGGAAACGGTAGCGGTTTTCGGCTGATCCCCCATACTCATCACTTCGTTTATTGCTTAGCGGTGAAAGAAACTCATTGATCAAGTAGCCGTGTGCCGCATGAATTTCAATTACTTCAAAGCCGGCTTTCTTCGCCCTTTCAGCCCCTTTTTTGAATGCCTCCACAGTTTCAGACACTTCTTCTTTTGTCATTTCTTTAGGTGTTTTCATTTTTTCATTAAAAGCAATAGCTGATGGGGCGAGAATTTCCCCTTCGACAGTCGCTTTTCTGCCGGCATGTGCAAGCTGTATCCCAGCTGATGCCCCGTGTTCTTTCATTAGCCCGGTTAATTCTTTCAGGCCTGCGATATGGTCATCGTTCCATATTCCCAGATCCTGCGGAGAAATACGTCCCTGCGGAGTTACAGCAGTTGCCTCCAGGATGATTAATCCCACCTGGCCAACAGCCCGGCTCGTATAATGTGTCCGGTGCCAGTTTTCAACCATGCCGTCTTCATTATGGCTTGAGTACATGCACATCGGTGCCATAACAATTCTGTTCTTAAAGGTGATTCCTTTAATTGTTAAAGGGGAAAAAAGCTTTGTTTCCATAATCAATGCCTCCTTATTTCGCTATCCTAAATATTAAGTATATCAGGTGATTCCGCAAATGAAAAAGAACATGCACTTAGGAAGGTGTTTGCTTACTTCAGCGTTTATTCCTGAGTTCGCTTAATCTATATAATGTACCTCTCCAGACAATGCCGCCCCTTACAAAGGTTAGAATGCTGGCACGAAGTATGGAATAAATAAACAGGAGAGCTGTAATTGGAAATACAACAAACAGAAGCGGGGAAAATTTGGACATTCTTTTTGTAATAATTGTATAAACAACTGCTAAAAAAATGATGTTTACAAGGCTTAAACTGAAAATAACTTTTTCGGCTGAAAAAATTGTGATAAAGGGAAGCACCTGAGAAATGAATGTGCCGGCAATTGCAAACAGAACCATGCTAACCCGGTAATGAAGGCCTGCAAAAGTATTTTTCTCCAATCCTTTGAAGGCCTCTTTTAAGCTTTCATACCATTCAACTTCAATCAGGTTCATCGCCGTTGCAAATTTCTGTTTGAGGCCATTTTGTTTTATTTTCATTCCAAGCATTAAATCATCATCAGGCCGCATTCTTATTGCTTTATGTGTTCCGATTGCTTCATAGGATTGCCTGGATACCATGTTAAATGCCCCAATGCCAATGCCGGTTTTGGAACGTTGATTGTTCGCCAGCCAGGGGCGTTTATAATAGGAAAAACCGAAAAGAAAAAAGCAATGAACGTGTTGAGCCAGAAACTCCTTCCCATCAAGCTCGGTGCCGCGGTTAAATGGTCAAGGTCATTCTTACTAAAATAATGAACCGCCCTGCTGAGGGCGTCCTTTTTAAATAATACATCAGCATCTGTGAACAAAATTAATTCCCCTGATGACTCCAAATATCCCATGTAAAGGGCATGGTTTTTTCCAAGCCATCCACTGGGAAGAGTCTTGATATCGATACACTTAACCCTTGAATCACTTTTCTGGAGGCGGTCCATGATGCTTCCTGTGCTGTCGGTTGAACGATCATTGACCAATATCCATTCAATGCGTTTATAGCTTTGCTGCAGCTGGGTTTTTAAGCTCTCCTCAAGCCTGGCTTCTTCATTCCTTGCCGCTGTTATGATAGAAAGAAGAGGGCCATCAGTCATCGTATTGCTATCTTCAAGGCGGTCCAGGCTTTTTAGTCCCAGAACGGCATCAATTAGTACTGCAATCCATACAAGGAGGCTTGCGCTTAATAGAATAGTGAGCATTTGCGTGTTTCTCATCCTTTTTTCATAGTTTGCAATAAGAAGACGTAATTACAGGGGAGATGCCCCAGTTAAATTTTCACTGTGCTGCTGAAGCTTTGGCCAAGCCGTCTGGATTGGGCTGTCGCTTCCTTGATGCATTCAATAAAGGCTCGCTGCACCCCGTTTGCTTCAAGCACTTTTACACCTGCTTCTGTGGTGCCGCCGGGGCTTGTTACTTCCTTCCTAAGCTGCTGAGGATCCTTGGCCGACCTGGCCAGCATTTCGGCTGCCCCGATGAGGGTTTGGATGATGAATTCTTTCGCCATCTCCTTTTCGAGCCCGATTTCTTCCGCGCTTTTTTCCATGGCTTCTGCAAGATAATAAATATACGCTGGTCCGCTGCCTGACAGACCTGTCACGGCATCGAGCTGACGTTCCTCAACAAACGCTGACTTTCCCACTGTATCAAAAATGCCTCTTACTGCTTCCATCTGTTCTTTGGTCACTCTTTCATTAGCCGATAAGGCGCTCGCTGACTTTCCGACGGCTGCCGATGTATTCGGCATGGCTCTCACGACTGGCAGCTTTTTTCCGCCAATAGTTCAATGCTTTCGATTGAAACGCCTGCCAGAACAGAAATGATCAGCATATCTTCCTGTAAATAAGGTTTTATTAGAGTAATGGCATCCGCTG
This sequence comes from Cytobacillus pseudoceanisediminis, assembly GCF_023516215.1. Classification (NCBI taxonomy): domain Bacteria; kingdom Bacillati; phylum Bacillota; class Bacilli; order Caryophanales; family Bacillaceae; genus Cytobacillus; species Cytobacillus pseudoceanisediminis. Next base: position 182,265 of record NZ_CP097349.1, read on the forward strand.
CATCTTTTGGCTTCATCGCTAAAATAACCGTTTCAGCCCCCTGAACAGTTCACTGTGATTATAAGTTGCCTGAACGCCATAGGCTTTTTGCATGGATTGCAGCTTTTCCCTGCTGCATTTGTTTGTGACCCAAATATTGCTGCCGGTTATGAGCCGGCTTTCAATCATTCCTGATATTAACGCTTCTGCCATTGATCCTGCTCCAACAATAACTAATTTTTTCATTTGCTGTTATTCCTCCTTTATTGATCCAAATGCCGGCTGACTAAAATAAAAAAGCCTTTCCATCCAGTAAAGGACGAAAAGACTATGCTTCCGCGGTACCACCTTCATTGCCTTTCCTTCTGAGTGCAGCATGCCTGCTGCATCCGCTGTCTTTGAAAAGGCATCTCGATCCCGATAACGCCGGGGGTGCGTTTAGGTTTTCCTAACAGCTCATAAGGCAGGTTCAATGGTCAAGTGGACTGTGAAGCCTTTCAGCCGCTGAGCTTCACTCTCTTTCGCCGTTTTCCATTTACTAATCTTATTCATCGCTATTTTCCTGCTGTCCAATAGTGCAGCTTGGTTTGTGAAATCAAATTTTAATTGTGATTATGCAAGAAGACACGCTTATTTGTCAAGCAGTATTTTCCTATAAAATATTAATAATGTGCAAAAGTTATGTGAAAATAATGACAATTGATAAAAAGAACGGTACACTTATTTTTATATATGAAGATTTCTAAATTATGTTATGGAATTTCGGTAATTTGTACGCATGGCAAATGCTGATATTTTAAGGGTAAAACAAGTTGGTTTATCTAAAGGGCATATGGACTGTATGACTTGGATGGCCTGCGGAAGTATATAAAAAAACAGCTTTATTTTATTTAAATATAGTGATTTAGGGGGATTGTTAAAATGGCAAATTGGAAGAATGGAATTGCAAAGCTTGTTATCCCGACACCTTTTCCTGTCGGTGACGTTAATGTATATGCAGTGAAAGGGGAAAAGCTGACTCTTGTTGATGCCGGCCCTAAAACGGATGAAGCATGGGAAGCCTTAAAATCCCAGCTTAAAGAGCTGAATTTAACTCCCGGTGATTTTGAACAGGTTGTCCTCACACATCATCATCCCGATCATGCCGGGCTGCTTGACTTTTTCCCTGATAATCTCGATGTGTTCGGGCACCGGGTTAACCAAAGGTGGCTGTCCCGGACGGACCAATTTCTAAAATTTCATGATGAATTTTACATAAAACTGTTCAATGAATTTGGGATTCCTGAAAGTTATTTTTCCTTTATAAATAAGATGAAAAAGACTCTGCGCTATTCCTGCAATCGTACTCTGACGGGCGAACTGGAGGAAGGCAGGCAGCCTGAAGGGCTGGACGATTGGACGGTAATGGAGACACCCGGGCATGCACAGAGCCATATAGGTCTGTTCAGGGAGAAAGATGGTGTATTTCTTGGAGGAGACCATTTGCTTGCACACATTTCTCCTAATCCCATCCTGGAGCCGCCGCTTCCCGGCAATACGGAACGGCCAAAGCCGCAGATTCAGTATAATGAGTCGCTGAAAAAGCTGCAGCAGCTTCCAATATCCCTTTTTTACTCTGGACATGGCGAGGATATTACAAATGTGAATGAGTTAATAAACGAAAGGCTTGGCCGGCAGCATGAGCGGGCAATGAAAGTAAAGGCATGGCTCGAGTCCGAATCGCTCACTGTTTTTGAAGTGTGCCGCCGCCTTTTTCCGAAAGTTTATGAGAAGGAGCTTTCCCTGACGATTTCCGAAACGGTTGCTCAGCTTGACTATTTACATTCAATAGGAGAGATTTATATAAATAAAGAGGAGGAAGCATTCTTGTATTCCGCATCAAAAGAGGTGGTTTGATTTGTCAGACAGATTAAAGAATAAAAATGTGATTATTACAGGTGCATCCGGAGGGATCGGGGCCCAGATGGCTGTCCTTTGTGCCGAGAGGGAGCGAACCTTGTCCTTCTTGCCCGCAGTTTTGACAAATTGCAGGAACTGCAGGCAGATTTGCTTAGGCGTTTTTCAGTGGATGTTTACATACATAAACTTGATGTTTCGGACACTGACGAGGTCTCGGCTGTTTTTTCCGAGGTACTTGCCCGGTTTGATCATATAGATGTTCTTGTGAATAATGCCGGGTTCGGCGTTTTCCGGGAAGCGCATGAAGCAAACGTTGAAGAAATAAAGGGAATGTTTGATGTAAATGTAGTTGGTTTAATGGCTTGCACCAGCATGGTGCTGCCGGTGATGAGGAAGCAGAGGAGCGGCCATATTATCAACATCGCCTCACAGGCGGGCAAAATTGCCACACCGAAATCCAGTGTCTATTCCGCAACCAAGCATGCTGTTCTTGGCTATACGAACAGCCTTCGGATGGAGCTGGCTGACAGCAATGTCTTTGTGACTGCTGTTAATCCCGGACCGATTGAGACAAACTTCTTCAATATTGCCGATGAAAAAGGCACATATGTGAAAAATGTCAGCAAATTTATGCTTAAGCCCGAATATGTTGCGCTCAAGGTAGTTAATGCAATGCTCCGGCCGGTCAGGGAAATTAATCTTCCTCGGTGGATGAATGCGGGAAGCATCGTCTATACACTTTTTCCAGGGCTTTTCGAAAAAATTGGAAAGCGTGCATTCAATCAGAAATGAAAAGAAGCCGGAGCAATCGCTTTGGCTTCTTTTTCATTCAAAAATATGGTGAACCAGTAATATACCCGTATACCACATCATTTACTATTTCATGCAGCTCGCTGTCTGCTTCTTTATTTTTCTCCTCTATTACTTTATTGAATATCTCTGCAAATTCCCTGCTCTCAAACGAAATGGAATGGCTGTCCTCGTTATATTGCTTTAAACAGTTTTGAACCATTTTATATATCATTTTTTTTGTTCATTATTTTTGCACCTCAAGCTGATTATACTGGCTTCTGGTAATATCGGCACCTGGCAAAAGAACCTGTTTTAAGAAAAAACGCGTAAAATTTCCATTGAAACCGAACGCATATTCGCTTAATATAATGGGTATACATATATAGAACGGATGTTCTTGTTTGTTTTTATTGGATTCAGGAGCTGCCGGCCAGCATAAGCAGGTACGGCGCCTTGCGCTTTTCTGAAGGAGGATGTCGATGTCATGGTTGATTACAGCGCAATGCCGAATAATCAGATTTTGTGTGTTGATATGAAGAGCTTTTATGCAAGCTGTTCTGCTGTCATGCTTGGTCTGGATCCTCTTGATTGCTATCTTGTAATTGCCGGGAATGTGGAACGGAAGGGCAGCGTTGTTCTGGCTGCCTCTCCGCGAATGAAAAAAGAGTTTGGGATAAAGACAGGGGCCCGGCTTTTTGAGGTTCCAAATGATCCGCGCATTAGAATTGAGGAGCCGAAAATGGCGACTTATTTAAGAATCTCCACTGAAATCACCAGGGTGTTTAACCGTTATGTCCCCAAGGAAGCCATCCATACCTACAGTGTCGATGAAAGTTTTATAAAAGTAGACGGTGCAGTGCATCTCTGGGGTGATGCCCAGACAATTGCCTGGAAAATAAAAGATGATATTGAACGGGAATTTCAGCTCCCCTGTGCCATAGGAATAGGGCCTAATTTGCTTATGTCAAAGCTCTGCCTGGATCTTGAGGCGAAAAAAGGGGGTTGCTGAATGGACGTACGAAGATGTGAAAGCAAAGCTGTGGAATGTATCCCCTTTAAGGGAAATGTGGGGCATCGGCCGCCGTGTTGAAAAGACATTGAATGGAATGGGGATTTTTACAGTTGGACAGCTTGCCCGCTATGATCTGGCTAAGCTTGAAAAAAGTTTGGGATTATGGGCAATCAGCTCTATCACCATGCATGGGGTATTGATCTGTCGGAAATAGGGGCACCGATCATGGAAGGGCAGATCAGCTTTGGGAAAAGCCAGATTTTACTGAGGGATTATAAAGAGGAAAAGGAAATTAAGCATGTGGTCCTTGAGATGTGTGAGGAAGTGGCAAGAAGGGCCCGCAGCCACCGCAAAGCCGGAAGGACCATCAGTTTTGGCCTTGGCTACAGCCAGGATGAATTTGGAGGAGGCTTTTACCGCTCAAGGACAGTTGACCAGCCAACCAATATTACGATGGATCTTTATCGCGTTTGCCTCGAGCTTTTTGACGAGAATTATGAGGGCAAAACAGTGCGTCAGATTTCCATTTCCCTCGGCAATATTACGGATGACAGCGAAATGCAGCTGAATCTGTTCGATTTGGATGGCTGGAAAAAAGGGAGCTCGGCTACACAGTGGACCGGATCCGCTCCAAGTTTGGAGGAGGAGCTTTGCTAAGAGCCGTCTCTTATACAAGCGCAGGAACCGCCAAGCACCGTGCGACATTGGTTGGCGGCCATAAGATGTAAAAGGGGTCAGCTCATGATTCGCGATCGGGGCAGAATAAAATGGACTTCTATGATGCTGCCGGAACATGTAAAGCTCTTGAGAGACTGGGCAGAGGAAGATACGTACGAGCAAAAGCGGGAATTGGATGAGCAGAAATTTGAATATATGAATGAAATTCTTTCGGAGGCAATGGAATTTCAAAAAAGCGTTACACTTACTCATTACAGGGGCAGAAATTATGAACTGGTCATCGGGAGCATCCATTACTGGGATGAACTTGGCCAAAAGCTTCATATTGTTGATCGATTTGGGGAGATTCACCGTATTTCCATTAACGCTATAGCGGATGCGCGGTTCACGGAAGAATAGAGCTGTCTGAACTGGATGAATTTAAAACGGGTAGTTTTTGGGCGCGGGAAGCACCTTAACAGCAGGGGGTGTAAGAAATATGCCTAGAGGAAAAGAACTGGAACAGCTGCCGATGGCTAATATCGCACCAGGGGCAGGAGAAGACAGTACGGACAGGGACCGGGAAATGCTACAGGGGATTGTACAGGATGAAAGAGCAACACCCGCAGGAATAAAAAATGAAAAAAACGGGGATGACTGTCCCCGTTTTCCACCCTTATTGCTTGTCGTCGAGAGCTTTCTCCGCACGGACACAGGATTGGAAAGTTCCTTTATGAGTGCCGTCACAAAATGGGATTTTTTGGGACCTCCCGCAGCGGCAAAGGGAGAAGGTTTGTTTTGTTTCAAATTTATTGCCATCCATATCAATTAACTCTACATCACCTGTTACACGCAGCGATCCATTATCCATTACTTTAATCTGCGCCTTTGACATATCCAATCATCCTTTCACATTTTGGTGGCTGAATAAGCAACTGTCTCTTTCAGAAGCATGTTATTCCTATCTGTGTTAAAATACAGCATATGCAAAGGGGAGGTAGTTTTAAACATGGAAATTGCATTAACTGAATTGGCGGCTGAAAAATTGTCCGAACGGATTGCCGGCAAAGATGGATTCATAAAACTAAAGTATGATATAGATGGCTGCGGCTGTGTAGTAAGCGGGGTAACGGCTCTCTGGCTTGTTAATGACCTGGATGAAGATGACAGGGAAATTAAAACGAACGCTGGCAGCATATATGCGGAAAAATCAAAGGAAGTATTTTTGGATGACGATTTAACAATAGACTTTTCAGTGAAAGCAAATTGCTTTCAGTTAAAAAGCCCAAATCAGTATTTAAACCCTAGGATGAGCTTTATTGATAAAACAAAATAATGATGTAGCAGGCGGCCGCTGAGGGAAGGCGGTCTTTTTTAATAGGTTACATAGGTAAAAATACCCTTCCAAAATTCTGGAAAATAAGGTTTTAATATATTAGTAAAAGGTTACAGGCTAAATAGAATAACAATAACAAAGATGTTTTGTCATTATTGGTGAAGAGAGAGTGCTGATGGGGGAGATTCGAATGAAGCAGAAGTTATTTTTGCTGGCGGCAGCTTTCCTGATGCTGTCAGGGTGCAGTACAGCAACAATGGGCCAGGCGATTGATGATGGAATTCCATTCAACGTAAAAGAAGTCTTACATAAAGAAAAAGTAAAAGATGGAGTCATACTGCTGTATTTAACGCAGCAGAATGATGGACAAAACGAGGTCGAGGCCATGGCGGCTGCCTATTTGAAGGGCAGTGACAAAAAAGGCTGGAAAAATGAAGGCCATAACCATTGGGAATATTATGAGAATGAACATATGACCGTTTATAAAGATACTTTTTATGATTACGATAAGGAAGGTAAATTAGAAAACAGATTACCGATTATTTTTGGCGAGATTCAGAGCGGAGATATAAAAAAAGTAGAGGTGGCCGGCAAGGAAGAGAAATTTGAAGAAGCGGCTATTATTAAAAAAGAAAACAAACGCTATTATTTTAAAATGGGAGATTTTCATACTGCAAGAGGGCTGTCGGCAGAGGGCAAGGAAATCATAAAGAAAAAGAAAAATTAGAGGATCCTATATGAAGCAGCTGGCTCACATTGAAGCCAGCTGTTTCTATTGTGATAAAGTATCTTTGCTGCTGACATACTGATCCAAAAACTCGTCGATGACTTTTTCATAATCTTCTCTGTTTTCATTGAAGGATTGGGCATGGATTCCATTGACAGCAAGGTAAAGTTGTTTAGGGCCTTTTTTCTTCTCGTATAAAGCCTCGGACATGGTCGGCAAAATAAAATCATCTTTTTCACTGTGTATGAACAGGATGGGTTTCTTTATATTTTCAATTACAGAAATAGGCGATACATCTGCGATGGAGTATTTCTCACGCATCCGCAGAAATAGATCGGCAACAGGCAAAAAGAGCTTTGGAGACAGCCTCATTTCTGCTTTCAGACGGTAAGCCAGCTGCTCTTTAAAGTCTGAAAAAGGGCAATCGGCGATGTAAAAGTCGGCACCGTCTTCGAGCATTCCCGCATAGAGGATCATTGTAGCAGCTCCCATGCTTTCGCCATGAATGCCAATCTGAATAGTTGGCCCTTTTTCCGCTTTAAGCCAATCAATAATTGCTTTTAAATCAAACTTTTCATAATGTCCGTAACTTGTCGTTCTTCCTCCGGATTCTCCGTGGCGGCGATGATCATAGATAACCGCATTAAATCCCCGGTCCAAAAAAGGTTCATATATTTAATCGAGTTCATTTTATTTTCCGTAACCCCGTGGGAAATAACAATATAGCGACTATTTTTATGCGGTTCGACAGCCACAGCTTTTAAGTTATAGCCAAATGGGGAGGGAATAAGCACTTCTCTTTTTGGCAGGCTTTCATACTTGATAAGATCAAGTCTGCCGGACTCCTTCTCCCTTTCTAAAATAAAGTCATCTTCCTTCTTTCTCATAAACATAAGCCTATTGGTAAAATAGACGCCGAGTGATGAAAGAAAGAGTACGATGGAAAATAAATAACGTAAAAACCTTCTCAAACCCATCCCTCCATCTTTTTTCTTTATTTTACCATTCCGGATAAAATTAAAACAGAGATGTGAGCCGGGACATGCAGAAATTTCAGAAGGAATCTCGGCATGAAAAAAGCCGCTTTTCGGCGGCTTATTGCTTTGCGTTTTGTCTTTTAGTTGGATGAATTGCCTTTTCTAAATCCTCGGCAGCAATCGTCTGGTTTACTGTATCGGAATTCGGCTTTCCCTTCTGGCTATATCCTTTATCGCGTTTTTGGCTCATCGGATAATCCCCCTTCTAATAGGCTTCAGCTGATTTGAGTTCGTCAGCTGCTTTAGCAGTTGCTTTCATCTAATAAGATGCTATAAGAAAGGGCGTATTATTCATCTTAAGAAGCTGCTATTGAACAGTTTGAGCGTTCAGCCTGAAATAGGTGCTTTCAATCGGCCTGGAAAGATGAGGCTGAACAATTTTTACCGCTTCAAGTAATTGATTAAGATTAACATTGGTTTCAATTCCCATACGCTCTAGCATATACACAACATCTTCAGTTGCCGCATTGCCTGCAGCGCCCGGGGCAAATGGGCATCCGCCAAGTCCTCCGGCGGAAGTATCAAAGCGGTCGACACCTGCCTGTAAGGCTGCAAAAATATTAGTGAGGGCCATTTTTCTTGTGTCATGGAAATGTGCAGTCAGCAGGGTAGTTGGAAACTCTTCTTTTAAACGGGAAAAAAGCCCGTGCGATTCATGGGGAGCAGCCATCCCGATTGTATCTGCCACGCTTAATTCATCAGCCCCTGCGTCAACAAATTGACGGCATAGCCCAACTGTATCTTCAGGGTCGATTGCTCCTTCATACGGACAATGAAATGCCGTAGAGATGCAGGCGCGGACAAAGTAACCTTTCTCCTTCAGTTCTCCGATAATCGGCTTTAGTTCATCCATGCTTTCCTGAGTGGATTTATTAATATTTTTCTTATTAAATGTATTGCTTACACCGACGAAAACGGCAACGGCCCGGCATTCAGTCATATATACCCTTTCAATGCCCTTGCGGTTTGGGGCCAGCACGATATCCCTTGTATTTGCATCAAGGCAATCTGCCGTAATTTCAGCTGCATCCCCCATCTGCGGAACCCACTTAGGAGACACAAATGAAGTAAGCTCCAATTCTGTTAATCCTGCATTTTTTAAACTTCTAATAAAGTCTTTCTTGACTTCGGTGGGTACAAAGGACTTTTCATTTTGCAGTCCATCCCGAGGGCCCACTTCAATGATGGTTACTTTATTTGGAATTGCAAGCGTCATGTTTTCCTCTCCCGTTACATATTTTAGATTGTGCCTGGTAAGCGTTTTCTTAAAAATGTTAAATCCCTTGAATTTATTGTAGTAGGAAAGCATTTTTGATTGCAAGAATAATAAAAATTTTGACAAAATAAAAGGAATTTTGAGATCTTGGCACGAATACAAGCAGAGAGATGTTTTGAAAGGATGAGAGAGATGGCACAAACAGAAGTCGTAATAGTCAGCGCTGTCCGGACAGCAATCGGCAGTTTTAATGGAAGCCTTAAAGACGTATCAGCACCAGAGCTTGGGGCGATTGCGATAAAAGGCGCACTTGAAAAAGCAGGTGTAACCCCGGATCAGATAGATGAAGTAATCCTGGGGAATGTCCTGCAGGCAGGTCTGGGACAGAATCCGGCAAGGCAGGCAGCTCTTAAAGCGGGCCTTCCTGAAAGCGTTTCCGCGATGACGATTAATAAGGTCTGCGGTTCCGGGCTGAAAGCAGTTCATTTAGCTGCACAGGCCATTTTAGCCGGTGATGCAGAAGCGGTGATTGCTGGCGGCATGGAGAATATGAGTCAGGCTCCTTACATACTGAAAAATGCAAGAAATGGCTTTAAAATGGGAGATCAAAAGCTTATAGATTCGATGATATCAGACGGGCTCTGGTGTGCATTTAATGATTACCATATGGGAGTTACTGCTGAGAATCTCTGCTCTAAATACGAGCTGAGCCGGGAAGAACAGGACGAATTCGCAGCAGCCAGCCAGGAAAAGGCGGCAAAGGCAATTGAAGAAGGAAAATTCAATGATGAAATCGTTCCTGTGGAAATTCCTCAGCGAAAAGGGGATCCGATTGTTTTTAATACAGACGAGTATCCAAAAAAGGGACGAATGCTGAAAAGCTCGCAGGCCTGCGCCCGGCGTTTAAGAAAGACGGCAGCGTAACAGCCGGTAATGCTTCCGGGATTAATGACGGTGCTGCGGTATTGCTTGTTATGAGCAAAAAGAAAGCAGATGCACTTGGACTTAAGCCATTAGTAACGATTAAAGGAAATGCAAGTGCAGGTGTGGATCCAAGCATCATGGGCATTGGCCCTGTTGCTGCGGTAAAAAAGCTCTTGAAAAGGCTTCTGTTTCCATGGATGAATTGGAGCTTATTGAAGCAAACGAAGCATTTGCAGCCCAGTCGCTCGCAGTTGACAGGGAGCTTCGTTTTAACAAGGAGATTCTGAATGTAAATGGCGGGGCAATTGCGCTCGGACATCCAATCGGCGCAAGCGGTGCAAGAATTCTTGTAACTCTTATTCATGAGATGCAAAAAAGACAGGCGAAAAAAGGCCTTGCAACTCTATGCATCGGCGGTGGCCAGGGGTAGCCACGGTGGTGGAGCTTGCATAGGAATATCGAAAATAAATGAAAAGCAAAAAAATTGAGTATTTCAATGAAAGGAGTGATTGAAGTGAAGAAAATTTGTACTTCCTTCAGTGAAGCAGTTCAGGAAATTCATGATGGCGCTGTCCTTATGGTTGGCGGCTTCGGTCTGTGCGGAATCCCTGAAAACCTTATTCTTGCTTTAGTTGATAAAGGGGTCAAGGACCTTACTGTCATTTCAAATAACTGCGGTGTTGATGATTGGGGGCTTGGGCTGCTATTAAAAAATAAACAGATTAAGAAAATGGTCGGTTCTTATGTCGGCGAAAACAAAGAGTTTGAGAGACAGGTTCTTTCAGGCGAAATTGAAGTAGAGCTGCTGCCTCAAGGAACGCTGGCGGAAAAAATTCGTGCAGGCGGTGCCGGCATTCCTGCTTTTTATACGCCGGCAGGAGTAGGCACACCGATTGCAGAGGGGAAAGAAACCAAGGTTTTTGACGGCAAGGAATATCTCCTTGAAGAGGCACTGAAAGCAGACTTCAGCCTTGTAAGAGCATGGAAGGGCGATAAAATGGGCAATCTTGTATATCACAAAACTGCCCGGAACTTCAATCCGATGATTGCAGCAGCAGGCAAAGTGACAATTGCAGAAGTGGAGACACTTTATGAAATTGGTGAATTGGATCCGAACTATATTCATACGCCGAGCATCTATGTCCAGTCGCTGATTGAGGGAAAACAGGAAAAGCGCATTGAAAGACTGACTGTGAAGAAATAGATACGGACGGAAGGAGAGGGACTCATGAGTAACGATAAAGCAGCAGTCCGCGAGAAAATTGCCAGACGTGCTGAGAAAGAAATTGAAAATGGCTTTTACGTTAATTTGGGAATCGGCATGCCGACATTGGTTGCAAACTATATTTCTGATAATAAAGAAGTAGTCCTTCAATCTGAAAATGGATTACTGGGAATTGGACCATACCCTGCCGAAAGCGAAGTTGATCCGGATTTAATTAATGCAGGAAAAGAAACAGTTACCGCAATTTCGGGGGCCTCCTATTTTGATAGTGCTGAATCTTTTGCGATGATCAGGGGAGGCCATGTGAATATTGCCATTCTCGGCGGCATGGAGGTTTCTGAAAAAGGGGATCTGGCAAACTGGATGATTCCCGGGAAAATGATCAAGGGAATGGGCGGTGCAATGGATCTGGTTCATGGCGCCAATAAAATCATCGTCATCATGGACCACACCAATAAAAATGGAGATTCGAAAATCCTTAAAGAATGCAGCCTGCCTTTAACAGGAAAAAACGTTGTTGACCGCATTATAACTGAGCGGGCAGTCATCGATGTCACTGATTCTGGTTTGAAGCTTGTTGAAGTCGCTAAAGGCTTCACAATCGAGGACATAATCAATTCAACAGAACCTGAATTGCAAATTGATGAAAACGTTGTAACAGAAGCTTATTAATTTCTTTTGAAAAGTACAGCTGCATGCTGTGCTTTTCATTATTTTTGAATTGTTTTTAATAAATTTCAGTGTTTATATTTGCACATAACTCAATGTCCTGCGGGAGGAGGCTCTCGTTCCTCCCCGCGGGAAAGCTTGAGTGCCTGCAGCGGAAATCAACGGGCAGCATTCAAAAGTGCAAACAACTAATGAGAAATAGAAATAGGCCTCTTAATAAGAGGTTGAAAGAAAAGAGGAGAAAAAATGAGTTTTTCATTTAAAGGAATCGATCATATCCAGCTGGCAGCTCCAAAAGGCTGCGAGGATGCAGCGAGGAAATTTTACGGTGAGCAGCTTGGACTGAAGGAAATTCCCAAGCCTGAAAATCTTCAGAAGCGCGGCGGCTGCTGGTTTATATGCGGAGATCAGGAAATCCATATCGGGGTGCAGGAAGGCTTCCTGCCGGCCAAAAAAGCCCACCCTGGATTTATTGTAGAAAACCTCGAAGACTTGAGAAGCAGTCTCCAAGAGCAGAAGATAGCTATAAAGGAAGAACCGCCAATAGAAGGAAGGAAGCGATTCTTTGTTGATGATCCATTCGGAAACAGAATTGAGTTCCTGGAGTATTTGTCGTAATAGCCATGCAGCCTGTTCCTTCATGAATAGAAAAATATGATATAATAAATGGCAAAATTAGTTGATGAGGGGATTATATGAAAAAGAAAAAACACCATTCCCAGCCTAAAAAAGACGATAAGCCAGTCACGCTTGGCGATATGCTAAACCAGGACTTAATGGAGCAATTAAAAGGGAAAAAGCAGGAATTAAAAGCTGCCGAAGATAAACAGAAGGAAGAAGATGAGCGCAAAAAAAGAGAGGAAAGAAGACTGCGCGAAAAAAATAAAAGTTTTGAAGAACTGCTTGGAGAAAGCGATCTTAACTGGAAAGAGTTCAAATAATAAGAAAAGCGGAAGGCGCACGCTTAGCAGCTTAGGCCCGAGAGCCGATGGTGCCTGAGCTGGACAGTTATCTAACTTCAGAAATTACATATTCTTATCTTTCAAAAAAGAAGGGGCTGACTTTCCATCAGCCCCTTCTACTCTCATTATTACAAGCTATTATTATCGATGCTGCTCATATTTGTTTAGCTTGGCAATGGATTGAATAATAGTCAATTCATCTTTATTCAGGGGATTAGCTCTTATTGCTCTTGCATTTGCTCTAACTTGCTCTGCCTTGCTGGCACCTGCCGTCACGGAAGCGACAGCGGGATCCGCAAGATTATACTGAAATGCTATCTCAGTCATGGAGCGCTCATCCGAAATTTTTTCCCTGATGCTGGTAAGCGTTTCTTCCAATTCAGCATAGCTGTAATCCAAATAGCCTTTCTTTTTAACTGACTCCGTTGCCTTATCCAGCATTTTGTCGCTGAGCAGACCTTTAGCGAGCGGACCTCTTGTAACCGCGCTGATGCCTTTTTGATTTAGAAGCGGTAAAGCTTCTTCTTCCGGTCGCCGATCTAGAATGCTGTATTGCATCATGACCGAAATGATGGAGGACTTTGAAGCATATTCACGGATCACATTTGGACGGATGGAGGATATGCCATATTGCCGGATGTATCCTTCTTCCTTCAGTTCCTCAAATGCTTCAATGGTTTCATCAATAGGATCTTCAATCGTGCCTCCATGAAGCTGATATAAATCAATATAGTCTGTGCCCAGCCTTTTTAAACTGTCCTTTACAGCTTCTTTGATGTGGCTTTTTGAGGGATCCCAGCTCCAGCCATCTTTATTATTATTCCAGCGGTTGCCGGCTTTGGTAGCAATGATAACCTGTTCCCGGACACTCTTTAAGGATTGTCCGACAAGCTTTTCATTTTCGCCAAAGTCATATAAGTCAGCTGTATCAAAATAATTGATTCCTTCCTCAAGGGCAGCTTCAATAATCTCCTGAGCCTGGGAAGGGTTGGTGCCAATTGACATGCAGCCCAGCCCAAGCTCGCTTACGTACAAGTCTGAGTTTCCAAGTCTTCTCTTTTTCAAGTACCCACCTCATTTGAGTGTTTTCTATAATTGTACATAAACAAATGAGGCATACTCAAATTTAGAGGCTTATCATTTTATATTGTTCTGAGATTCAACCCAGTCTTTTACAAGAACGTACTGCCTGCTGTATTGTTTTAATTTCTCACGGACTTCCCAGGCTTTTCCGGTCAGAATAATTCCCCTTTTGTGGACATACACCTTCATGCCATACTCCCCCTCATCAAGTATGATAAAATGTATGAGCAATCATTATCGGAATAGAACAGGAGTGACTTAAAAACAATGAGCCGCCTAGAAGAAAGAACGATTAATACGGAAAAAATCTTCACTGGTAAAGTCATTAGTCTGCAGGTGGAAGATGTTGAATTGCCGAATGGCAAAACATCGAAGCGGGAAATTATCAAACATCCCGGGGCAGTAGCTGTATTGGCTGTAACAGAAGATAATAAAATAGTGATGGTCGAACAATATAGAAAAGCGCTGGATAAGATTATTGCTGAAATCCCTGCCGGAAAGCTAGAAGCAGGAGAAGAGCCCAGAGTTTGTGCAGAAAGGGAACTTGAAGAAGAAACGGGGTACGGCTGCACGGAAATGGAATGGCTGATCTCATTCTACACTTCTCCTGGATTTGCCGATGAGCTGGTACATTTATATATAGCAAAGGGTCTTATGAAAAAAGAAAATGCCGCTTCGCCTGATGAGGATGAATTTGTGAATCTTATGGAAGTAACGCTTGATGAAGCAATTTCCCTGCTGAAGCAGCAAAGGATTTATGATGCGAAAACCGCTTATGCTATCCAATATCTGCAGCTGCAAGAGGCGCAGAAAAAATAGCATGAAGCGCTTTTTTACTGATCTCCATATCCATATTGGACGTACGTTTACGGGAAAGCCGGTTAAAATAACAGGCGCTAAATCCTTAACCTTCACAAATATCATCAGGCATGCCCGAAATGAAAAAGGGCTTGATATCATCGGCATTATTGATTGTCATTCTCCTGAAGTCATTCTTGAAATCGAGGATTTGGCTCAAAAAGGACTGGTAACTGAACATAGCGACGGGGGACTTCAGTATGGAGATTTAACGATTATACCTGGCTCAGAGCTTGAAATATATGATGAATTCTGTAAAGGCCCCATTCATGTTCTTTGCTTCTTTCCGACCCTTTCAGCTATGAAGGTTTTCTCAGCCTGGCTATCGGGACATTTAAAGAATATAACATTAAGCTCACAGAGAATTTATGCCTCAGGCAGAATTCTTCAGAAAAAAGTGAAGGAACTGGATGGGCTTTTTATACCTGCCCATGTTTTTACCCCATTTAAAAGTTTATTCGGGAAAGGGGTGGAGCGGTCGCTGTCAGAAGTGTTTGATCCTGGCTTAATTGATGCAATAGAGCTGGGGCTCAGTGCAGATACTATGATGGCTGATCAAATAGCTGAACTACACAGATATACCTTTTTAACCAACTCAGATGCCCATTCACTAAAAAAAATTGCAAGAGAATATCAAATCCTTGAAATGGAGTCACCAACATTTGCTGGCCTGAAAAAGGCTTTGGCTGAAAAAGAAAAATGCAAGGTGAAAGCCAATTTCGGGCTCGATCCGCTGCTTGGAAAATACCATCAGACTGTTTGCTCTGAATGTTTTGCCCCATTTGATGGAGCAAAGGGCATATGCAGAAATTGCGGTAACCACAAATTTATCAAAGGCGTGGCTGACCGGATCTCTGAACTAAAATCATCTGGAGAATTGCTCGTTGAACGGCCTCCCTATATTCATCAAGTGCCGCTTGAGTTCATTCCAGGGTTAGGCCCGAAAATGCTGGAGAAGCTGCTGAATCATTTCGGCACTGAAATGGCCATTCTTCACGATGTTCCTTTATCAGAAATAAGCAAAGTAATCCCTGAGAAAACAGCCAGGCTTATTGAGAAAGCCCGAGGAGGAACATTAAACCTCAAGGCAGGGGGCGGGGGCAAGTACGGCAAAATTATGGATATCTAAAAAACATAGAGCCCATCAGGCTCTATGTTTTTTAGATACTTTAGCATAAATGCATGTATCCCTAAGCTCTTTTCCATCTGCGCTCAGACTGTCATTGATTAGTACCCCTTCAAGCGTGTATCCCAGCCTTTCGGGAATCCTTCGGCTGTTTATGTTTTTCGGATCACATCTAATTTCCACTCTGTTCGCTTGAAAATGCTCAAAGGCAAATTTCGTCAAACCTTCGGCAGCTTCAGTAATATATCCTTTTTTCTGAAACCTCGAATCTCCCCAATAACCTATTTCGAATTTGCGGACATCCCAATCAATACGATGCAGGCCAGTGGAGCCAATAAAGACATCGTCTTCTTTCCTATAAATATGGATACGGAAATCTTCCCTAAGGATAAACTTGGCATAAGATTTGCGGATGCCAGCTTCAGTTTCTTCCACTGATTGTTCATTCTGTGCAAAAGGAAGCCATTTTCTTAGCTCAGCAGCTGAAACTAATATAGCTTCATGCACTGTTTTCCCATCTCCGGGCAAGGCAGGTCTCATATATAGCCTTTCGGTTTCAATCCTCTCTGGAAACTCATTTAAAATCGAATCCATTTTCTCATTCCCCTCTATGACAATTTAAATAATTTTGAAAATTATAGCGGAAATAACTGAAGTATTCAAGACTTTTTTTCCATTGGGGAGTAACCAATTCTTTGTCATACAAATCTGGGACAGGCATAGAATTTAATATCCAATCTGTTTTGTTTTAGGAGGAAGAGCAATGAAGAAAAAATGTACCAGAACGCTGCAGCAGCCCACTTTCGCGAACATTCCTCAATCTATTTATTTGTTGTTGTATTATTCCTGATGGGTGTCATTTTTGGGGCTATCGTTGTGAATAGCTTAAGCTTTACACAAAAGGAAGATTTATTTTATTATCTGTCGCAGTTTTTTGGCCAGGTATCAGATGGACATGTTGCAGCAGCAGATGAATTATTCAAACAGAGCTTTTTTCATAATACAAAATTTATAGGACTGATGTGGATTTTGGGAATCTCCATAATTGGACTGCCTGTCATTCTGATTCTTCTATTTATGAAAGGGATGGTGGTTGGCTTTACAGTTGGTTTTCTCGTTAACCAAATGGGATGGGAAGGGTTTTTGCTTTCCTTTGTATCGGTCCTTCCCCAGAATCTGATCATTATACCTATATTTATTCTCGCTGCAGCACTGGCTGTTTCTTTCTCTTTAAAAATGATAAGAAGACAATTTATGAAAAAAGTCGGTCAGCCCATGATGCCTCTTTTTGGAAGGTATATGGTTGCTTTTGCAGTAGCCATTCTGTTTCTAATTGCTGCAGCCGGAGTGGAGGCGTTTATCTCGCCTGTCTTAATGAAGTCTGTTGTCAACTCAATCCAATCCTAACATATGAATGAATGTAATGGCAGAGCTACCAGCTCTGTCTTTTGTTTGTGCAGGAAAAGGGATAGAAACAAAGAAGATAGGGTACATATAAAGAGGTTTAAATATGTTTTGAATCATATTATAATAATTATTATATGAAAGTAATTTTTATCTGTTATTTATAATTATTTTATTTTGAATGTGATCTCATTTCTGTTATAATGAGAATGTTAGTGGCGAGGGAGGGACTTTCGGTATGGAAAGCAGAATTGAAAGAATAAAAAAACAGTTGCATTCATCCAGCTATAAACTAACACCACAGCGAGAGGCAACAGTTCGCGTCCTGTTAGAACACGAAGAGGATCATTTAAGTGCGGAAGATGTCTACCTCCTAGTAAAAGAGAAATCGCCTGAGATAGGCTTGGCAACTGTATATAGAACACTTGAATTGCTGACTGAACTAAAAATTGTCGATAAAATTAACTTTGGTGATGGAGTTTCCCGTTATGACCTGCGTCAGGAAGGGGCAGCCCATTTTCACCACCATTTAGTCTGTATTGAGTGCGGAGCTGTTGATGAAATTCAGGAAGATTTGCTTGAAGACGTAGAGGAAGTGGTTGAACGCCGCTGGAACTTTAAAATAAAGGATCACCGCCTTACGTTTCATGGCATCTGCTACCGCTGCCAGGATAAACAGACAGACAACGAAACCGAAACAGAAGAAAACTAATATTTATTGACAAAGCTTATTCTTACATTAGAATGGGCTTTTTATTTTGATCTATTTTCACAAAGTTTGCTGTTTTCGAATGGATAAAAATATTTTTTACCGCAAAGTTGATCTTCGCTGTGGGCACTTGATCCTCGAAAATGCTATCGCATTTCCTTCGTGCGGTTGTTCATTCAAGGAGGTTTATTCAATGTTCTGCGGGAGGAGAGGGAAGGGAGAGACGCGAAGCCGAGGAGGCTCTCATTCCTCCCCGCGGGAAAGCTGGAGTGCCCCGTGCTGAAATCAACGGGCTTCTTTCAGAAAAACAACAATCCATAAGAGCCTGGTTATAAAAGTAAATCCCCAATAACAAACAAAAAGGAAGAGTGCCCTGAAGAAACGCCAATTATGCAGATTCAGGTATAATTCTTGTCCAAAATGGCATACCTTTTAATAATAGAAAGCATTTGAATCTTTGCTTATTAAAAGTGATGGAGGACCAAACAATGAAATCCTGGCTGAGTATGGCTTTTCAGACCATTAAAGTGTTTGTCATTTTTACTGGATGCACAATCCTTTTTTATTATGGTATTATGTGGTTAAACGAAGAATACCAGGATTATCACCGCTATGACGAACCACAGGGAGCGGCTGTTAAGGTGTCGGCGAGCGGTACAGATGAAGATAGGAGCTTGCTGGACCGGTTAATTCTTTTCTATTTAAATGGGGAGTAATGCAATCATATGGATGATCAGTTAAGGGACTTTATTCATTATTTACTTGTAGAAAAAGGCCTGGCCAAAAATACAATTGTATCTTATGAAAGAGATTTGAAAAGTTATCTGAAATATCTCAAGTCTGAAGAGAAGATTTCAAGCCTTGAGAGTGTGCAGCGGACACAGATTGTCCAATTTCTCGGCTTTTTAAAAAAACAGGGCAAATCCTCAAAAACCTTGGCCCGGCATATAGCCTCCATAAGGGCCTTTCACCAATTTCTGCTCCGCGAAAAAGCAGTTGGCCATGACCCTTCGGTCCATATAGAAACACCGCAAATGGAACGTTCGCTTCCAAAAGTATTAAATATGCAGGAAGTGGAAACTTTATTGGATTTTCCAGAGATAAAGGATCACTTTGGTTTGCGCGATAAAGCCATGCTTGAACTTTTATATGCTACAGGCATTCGCGTAAGTGAGCTGATTGGCCTGAACATAGGTGATGTCCATTTAACGATGGGCTTTGTAAGATGTATAGGCAAAGGAAACAAGGAGCGGATTGTGCCTATTGGCAAAACAGCCTCAGAAGCGCTGGAAAAATATTTAAATGAAGGAAGAGGAAAGTTTGCTCCAAAAAAGCATAAAGATGAAGCGTTATTTTTAAATCATCACGGCAAACGTCTTTCAAGACAGGGATTTTGGAAAATATTGAAGCGGCTGGCTCAGGAGGCAGGGATCGAGAAGGAACTTACTCCGCATACGCTGAGGCATTCATTTGCTACTCATCTGCTTGAAAATGGTGCGGATTTGCGGGCAGTCCAGGAAATGCTTGGACATGCCGATATTTCCACCACGCAAATTTATACGCATGTAACCAAAACTCGCCTTAAAGATGTGTACAGCCAATATCATCCCCGTGCTTAAACCATTAATTAACTAAGTAAATATAAATGTCATAAAGCTGCCATGAAAAATAGGCAGCTTTTTCTTGTCTTTTTACCTGTTTATTATGTAAAATATAGATGTCAGACTTCTGACGAATGAAAGGGCTATCTATATATTTATTTAACTGAAAGAATTACCTTTTTTACTGTCCAGGTCCATCGCCTGCCTCCTTGAGGTGTGTGGGCAGACAAGGCGTTCCGCTTTTCTTTCAGCAAGAGAATCAGTGTTAAATAAACCTAAAAAGGGTACTATACGAATATGATTTTTGTAACCGTATTCAAATAATTAGGAGGTTTACATATGTCTGCATATACATATAAGCGCGTTTTTTTAATCGTCATGGACTCAGTAGGAATTGGAGAAGCGCCTGATGCCGATAAGTTCGGTGATAAAGGCGCTGATACGATTGGCCACATTGCAGAAAAAATGAATGGCCTGAAGATGCCGAATATGGGCAAACTCGGGCTTAGTAATATCAATGAAATCAAAGGAATCGAAAAAGCAGAGAAGCCAATGGCATTTTACACTAAAATGCAGGAAGCATCTAACGGAAAAGACACAATGACTGGACATTGGGAGATCATGGGCTTGAATATCCAAACCCCTTTCGGGTATTTCCAGACGGGTTCCCGCAGGAATTGATTTCTGAACTTGAAGCCCGTACCGGGAGAAAAATAATCGGCAATAAACCGGCGAGCGGAACGGAAATTCTAGTTGAACTCGGGGAAGAGCATATGAAAACCGGCGCTTTGATTGTTTATACATCAGCCGATTCAGTACTGCAGATCGCGGCACATGAAGATATAATACCAATCGAAGAACAGTATGAAATCTGTAAGATTGCACGCGAACTGACGCTGGATGAAAAATATATGGTCGGCAGAGTGATTGCCAGACCATTCATTGGCGAGCCGGGAAATTTCCAAAGAACATCCAATAGACATGATTATGCGTTAAAGCCTTTTGACCGCACGGTAATGAACGAAATGGCAGACATTGGCCTCGATGTATTGGCAATCGGCAAAATTTCCGACATTTTTGATGGCGAAGGGGTAACGGAAGCCATTCGTACAACTTCAAATATGGACGGAATGGATAAGCTGATTGAAACATTTGAAAAAGAGTTTACGGGCCTGAGCTTTTTGAATCTTGTTGACTTTGATGCATTATTTGGGCATAGACGTGATCCGGAAGGCTATGGAAAAGCACTTGAAGAATTTGATGAGCGCCTGCCTGAAGTATTTGAAAAAATGCAGGACGGCGACCTATTAATGATCACTGCGGACCATGGTAATGACCCGGTCCACCATGGCACAGATCATACACGTGAATATGTTCCTCTTCTTGTTTACTCAAAAGACATGGAGGAAGGGCAAGAGCTTCCAATTAGCGAAACCTTTGCAGATATTGGAGCAACAATTGCTGATAACTTTAATGTAAAGATGCCGGCTTTTGGCAAAAGCTTTTAAATCAATTGAAATAACGAATAAAAAAGCAGATGAGGAGAATGACGATGAATTATAGCAAAATTCAAAATGCGGCTGAATTTCTTAAAAATAAGTATACTGGACAGCCAAAGATTGGGCTGATATTAGGGTCAGGACTTGGAGTGCTGGCAGACGAAATTGAAGAACCGGTTAAAATCCCTTATAACGAAATCCCTGATTTTCCTGTATCAACAGTAGAGGGCCATGCAGGACAACTGGTATTCGGACGTTTGAACGGCATTGAAGTGGTTGCTATGCAAGGCCGTTTCCATTATTACGAAGGATACTCATTTGATAAAGTAACCTTTCCGGTAAGAGTTATGAACGAAATGGGTGTTGAGAAGCTTATTGTTACGAATGCAGCAGGCGGAGTGAATGAAGCCTATTCACCTGGTGATCTCATGCTTATTTCAGACCATATCAACAATATGGGCAGCAATCCGCTTATTGGTCCCAATGATTCCCGCATGGGTCCGCGTTTTCCGGATATGTCAGAAGCATATTCCAAAGAATTGAGAAAGCTTGCCAGAGATATAGCCGATAAGCTAGACCTGAAGATTCAGGAAGGAGTTTATGTCGGCAATACAGGGCCAACTTATGAAACACCTGCAGAAATTCGCATGCTGAGAACAATGGGCGGAGATGCAGTCGGCATGTCAACTGTTCCAGAAGTCATTGTGGCACAGCATTCAGGAATGAATGTTCTTGGAATCTCCTGTATCTCAAATATGGCTGCAGGTATCCTGGATCAGCCGCTGAACCACGAAGAAGTAATCGAAACAACTGAGAAAGTCAAAGCCGATTTCCTTCGTTATGTGAAAGCAATTGTTAAGGAACTTGGTGTATAAGATTTTTTAAGGCATGTTGATTCTGAGGCTATGCGGCTAACTTAGTTTAATTACTAAGTTGGTTGGAGCGGAGGGCACTTGACTCCTGCTCAGAGGAGGCTCTCGTTCCTCCCTGCGGGAAGCAAGTGTCCCGTGCTGCAATCAACGGGCTGCTTATTGAACAAAAACAACAATCCGATTAGATTAGAGCCATAAGAAAAGAATAAATGAAAGCAGTGGTGTTTGATGATGAGAATGGTGGATCTTATTGAAAAGAAAAGGGATGGACTTGAGTTAACAACAGAAGAAATTCAGTTTGTCATTAAAGGATATACAGACGGATCAATCCCGGATTATCAGGTAAGTGCTTTAACAATGGCTATCTTTTTCCAGGGAATGACAGAGAGCGAAAGAGCCGACTTGACTATGGCGATGGTAGAATCCGGTGATCAAATCGACTTATCGAAAATAGAAGGCATTAAAGTAGATAAACATTCAACTGGCGGTGTTGGCGATACAACAACACTGGTCCTGGGGCCGCTTGTAGCGGCAGTGGGTGTTCCGGTTGCGAAGATGTCAGGCAGGGGACTCGGACATACAGGCGGAACAATCGACAAACTTGAGTCTGTAGTAGGTTTCCATGTGGAAATTGAAAATGATGAATTTATAAAGCTTGTTAATCAAAATAAAATTGCAGTAATTGGACAGAGCGGAAACTTAACACCAGCTGACAAAAAGTTGTATGCACTGCGCGATGTTACAGCTACAGTCGACAGCATTCCTCTAATTGCAAGTTCGATTATGAGCAAGAAAATCGCTGCAGGTGCTGACGCCATTGTCCTTGATGTTAAAACAGGCGCTGGCGCATTTATGAAGACACTTGATGATTCACGTGAATTAGCGAAAGCGATGGTTCGAATCGGAAATAATGTTGGCAGAAACACAATGGCAGTTATCTCCGATATGAGCCAGCCGCTGGGCTATGCAATTGGAAATGCCCTTGAAGTAAAAGAAGCGATCGATACATTAAAAGGCGAAGGTCCTGAAGATTTGACAGAACTTTGCCTGACCTTGGGCAGCCATATGGTTTTCTTGGCGAAAAAAGCGAATTCATTGAAGGAAGCGCGTGAGAAGCTTGAAAATGTTATTAAAGACGGTTCCGCTTTAGACACATTCAAAGTATTCTTAAGCTCTCAGGGCGGAGATGCTTCCGTTGTTGATGATCCGCAAAAATTGCCTCAGGCAAAATATACATTTGAATTAGAAGCTAAGCAGGATGGCTATGTTTCTGAGATTGCAGCGGATGAAATCGGAACAGCAGCCATGCTTTTAGGAGCAGGAAGAGCAACCAAGGAATCCGAAATCGATCTTGCTGTCGGCCTTATGTTAAGAAAGAAAATCGGCGACCAGGTACAGAAGGGCGAATCTCTCGTAACCATCTACAGCAACTTCGAAAATGTAGAAGAAGTAAGAAATATGCTTTATGAAAACATTGCTATGTCGACTGAAAAAGTACCGGCTCCAGTATTGATTCATGAAGAAATAACTGAATAATATAGCAGCAAAAAGCCGCCAGGACTTCATGTCTGGCGGCTTTTTGCTGTGGTGCTGTTTCTCTTATTTTCTTTTTAGTCAGCCAGAACTGTATAAATTTTCTTTGAATGGAAAAAATGGAGGCTATAAAGAATGGAGGTATTGTGTGATGAAACGACTCGTCTCATTGATGTTAATAACATTATTAATGGCAACAATCTTTGTTCCTTCAGGATTTGCAAGAGAAAGCAGTGCAGATTTAGCGGATAATGTGAAATCCGCAATTCTTATCGAACGTGATACCGGATCGATATTGTATGAAAAAAATAGCGGTGAACAGCTGCCGCCTGCGAGTATGACTAAAGTAATGACAATGCTTCTAATCATGGAAGCTATAGATGAAGGAAAGCTGTCATGGGATGAGAAAATCCGGACAAGCGAGTATGCGGCATCAATGGGCGGCTCGCAAATTTTCCTTGAGCCAGGTGAAGAAATGACCACAAAGCAAATGCTGCAGGGAATCGCTATTGGTTCAGGAAATGATGCGTCCGTTGCAATGGCTGAGAGAATTGCTGGTTCAGAAGAAGCTTTCGTTGAAATGATGAATAATAAGGCAAAGGAATTAGGCCTTAAGAACACTAATTTCCAAAACCCTACAGGCCTGTCAGCTAAAGAACATTACAGTACTGCACATGATATGGCAATAATGGCAAAAGAGCTCCTTAAATATGAAAAGATAACAGATTTTACTGGAACCTATGAAGCCTATCTTCGTGAAGACACAGATAAAAAATTCTGGCTTGTCAATACAAATCGCCTTGTGCGATTTTATCCAGGAGTTGATGGGCTTAAAACAGGTTTCACATCTGAAGCAAAATACTGCTTGACAGCAACTGCCGAGAAAGATGGCATGCGGGTAATAGCAGTTGTATTTGGCGCACCGACTTCCAAAGAACGCAATGCCCAAGTGACTAAAATGCTCGACTATGCATTTAGCCAATATAAGACACATCCAATGTATGAAAGAAATCATGTCCTTGGCAAAGTTGCAGTAAGCAAAGGGGAGAAGAAAATGGTTGAAGCCCTGACAAGCGAACCGATTTCCCTATTAACTAAAAAAGGTGAAAGCATTGAGGAAATTGAACAAAAAGTTACATTAAATAAAAATATTAAAGCACCTGTCCAAAAGGGCGATCAAATCGGGACACTAACCTTGAAAAAGAATGGAAAAGTTTTAGTTGAAAGCCCTCTGGTTGCTAAAGAAGATAGTATGGAAGCATCATGGTGGACCTTGTTTAAGAGATCTATGGGATTATTTTCAAAAGCTGAATAAATAACCATTCATTTTTGTCGAAAAGAATCTTTATGTTAATTATTTTTAGCGAAAATGCACTAGTTTTGTCTCCAGGAAGGAAATGAAACATCATGCATCGAAATTGACTCACTATAAGGGCGGATACCGGAATTTTTTGAGATTCCGGCTTATCCTATCCGGAGAAAGAGCATGGAGTATTAGCGGCTTTTTCAGTTGCGGGTACCAGATAAGGAGGCTAAGATAGTGAGTCTTAACATTAATTTGGAAGTGAAGCATGATGTCTTATGTATTCGTTTAAGCGGGGAGCTGGACCACCATTCGGCAGATGAGCTGCGTGAACAGGCAACAAGGGCGATTGAAGAGCATGACATCCATCACATTATTTTAAACCTTGAGCAGCTTTCTTTTATGGATAGTTCAGGGTTGGGAGTTATTTTGGGCAGATACAAACAAATCAAACAAAAGCATGGTGAAATGGTTGTTTGTGCCATTTCTCCAGCGGTGCAGAGACTATTTGATATGTCGGGTTTATTTAAGATTATCCGTTTAGAACCGACAGAAGAAAACGCACTGCAAAGATTGGGGGTTGCCTGAAATATGAAAAATGTGATGAACCTCGAATTCAGCGCACTTAGCCAAAATGAATCATTCGCTCGTGTCACTGTTGCTGCTTTTATTGCTCAGCTTGATCCGACAATGGATGAACTGACAGAAATTAAAACTGTCGTTTCCGAAGCTGTAACCAACTCCATTATTCACGGCTATGAAAATGATCCTAATGGGATTGTCTATATTTCTGTCCTGATTGAAGATGGATTCATTGATTTGACCATTAAGGATAAAGGCCTTGGAATTATGGATGTGGAGGAGGCACGTCAGCCGTTATTTACAACAAAGCCTGAACTGGAAAGATCAGGTATGGGCTTTACCATCATGGAAAATTTCATGGACGAAATCGAAATCAAATCGCAGCCGGGGATAGGCACAGAGATCCGATTAAGGAAGCATTTATCAAATAGTAAAATGCTATGCAATTAAGGGAGTCTTGCTATGGATGTGGAGGTTAAAGCAGAGAAGGGCCAAACCTATTTAAAGGACAATGAAGTCAAGGAGCTTATAAAGCAAAGCCAAAGCGGAGATCAGGGTGCGAGAGACAAAATTGTTCAAAAAAATATGCGTCTTGTCTGGTCTGTCGTCCAGAGATTCTTGAATAGAGGATATGAACCGGATGACCTTTTCCAAATTGGCTGTATTGGCTTGTTGAAATCGGTTGATAAATTTGATCTCAGTTATGATGTGAAGTTTTCAACCTATGCGGTTCCAATGATTATCGGAGAAATCCAAAGATTCATCCGCGATGATGGAACGGTGAAGGTAAGCCGTTCATTGAAGGAAATGGGCAATAAAATCAGGAAGGCCAAAGATGAGCTATCAAAAACGCTTGGCCGCATCCCAACAGTTACAGAGCTTTCCGAGTTTCTGGAAATCTCTCCGGAAGATATTATCCTAGCCCAGGAAGCAAGCCGGATACCTTCATCAATACATGAAACAGTTTATGAAAATGATGGAGATCCCATAACGCTGCTCGATCAGATAGATGATGGCAATGAAGGGAAATGGTTTGATAAAATAGCTCTAAAAGAAGCGATCCGCGAATTGGATGAGCGGGAAAGACTGATAGTTTATTTGCGCTATTATAAAGATCAGACTCAATCTGAAGTGGCAGCAAGGCTTGGTATTTCCCAGGTTCAGGTATCGCGTCTTGAAAAAAGATACTCCAGCAAATGAAAGATCGAATGGATATATAAATCCATCCGGTCTTTTTTTATTTTCAAAATACCAAAGCATAAAGCTTTGGACATCGATAACTGTCTAGATCCCCCACTTCTGCTGCTTTTCTAAACAGCCAATTATTGGAGTTCATGAAGCTAATATATGTAACTCATACTAAATATAGACACAAAAGCGGAAACGCTCTAAATAGTCGTACCAAGTTTATAAAAAGGAAATCACTTTGTGGGAAGTGAGCGTTTTGGAGAAAACAGTTTATATTCGCTTGCGGCACCGTCTGCAAATACGGCCCAATCAGATAATAATGCTTAAAGATATTGCACAGGTCATTGCCGATGATGATATTTATGTAAAGCTTTGTGCACTTCCGCTATATAAAGTAAATGAGCATGACCAAAATATTGTGATAATTGACGTTATGAAGGTAATTCGTGCCATTACCCAATTATTTTCAAACCTGGAGGTCCAGTCGATTGGGCCGGCTCAATCGATAGTTGAGGTTGTTACAAAAAAGCAAAAAGTATCATTCCCTCTTTTCCTGCTGGTTTGGCTGCTTCTGTTTATTGGTGCCGCCCTGGCAATTATGAATTTTCATGAAGATGTGAGCATGCAGGCTGTACAGCTTAGAATTTACACTCTCATAACTGGGGAAGTGGACAGAAAGCCCCTCATTTTTCAAATTCCCTATTCCATAGGCCTGGGGCTCGGCATGATCATATTCTTTAATCATGTTTTTAAGAAGCGGCTTAATGAAGAGCCTAGCCCATTGGAAGTGGAAATGTTCAATTATCAGCTGGATCTTGATAATTATGTTGCATTGAAAGAAAACAAGGAGAGTATGAAGTATCTTGATGACCATTAATGTTGTCCTGGTAATGATCATTGGATTTGCGGGGGGCTCGCTGTTGGTTCAGGGTTCGTTGCCTTTCTGGCTGTTTTAGGCATTATCCCGAGGCTGACCCAGCTGACCAAAACGATGAAAATGATCCATCATTATGAAGCTGCAGTTGTTATGGGTGCTTTGGCAGGTGCCCTGGCAACTTTATGGGATCCGGTGCTCCAGTTAACACCGCTGCTTTTAATCCCCCTGGGGCTCGCGTCGGGAATATTTATTGGAATGCTGGCAGCAGCTTTAACCGAAGTTTTGAATGTATTTCCAATCCTTGCGAAAAGAATCGGAGTGGATGGGAAAATTGCGATTTTATTAATGGCATTTGTATTTGGAAAGGTGTTCGGATCACTGTTTCAATGGATTTATTTTGTAAATAAATAAGCAATCGGCTGGGCATATTTAAAGAAAAAATGAGGATTCGGAAAGGAAAAGCCGCTATGGATGAACGGAGGCACGTCATTCTTATAACAGATGGAGACGATTTTGCAAGGAAGACAGTTGAACTTGTTGCTAAGGAAATCGGAGGAAGATGTTTGTCCTTGTCGCATGGAAACCCTTCAATCTTAACCGGTCAGCAAATCGTCAAGCTAATAAAAAAGGTTTCCCATGATCCTGTCCTGGTTATGTTTGATGACAGCGGGTTTATCGGGGAGGGAACTGGAGAGAATGCGCTGAAATATGTTGCGTGCCATAAGGATATCGATGTTCTGGGAATCATAGCAGTTGCCTCAAAAACAAGACAGGCCGAATGGACAAAAGTAGATGTGTGTATTGATAATAATGGCGAATTAACCCCTACGGAGTTGATAAGTTTGGAGTTCCCGAGATGGAAATAGGCAGAATCAATGGTGATACCGTTTATTGTCTGGATCAGCTGGATGTGCCGATAATCGTGGGAATTGGCGATATCGGGAAGATGTCCAAAAAAGATCATTATGATGCAGGATCACCGATTACTAAAAAGGCAGTAGAACTTGTATTGGAAAGGAGCGGCTATTATGGCACAAAGGAAGACGAAAGAAGATAAGACACCCATATTTGAATCCGTACATGAAATTGAAAAATATATGAAAAATAGAGTCGGCCTGGGAGAAAGCTTCGATCTGGGTGTCAGAAAGCTAACGATCTTAAGGAAGGATGTACATTTCTATTATATTAACGGATTAACGGATACGAATTATATCATTGCTATCATTGAGGGATTGGTTGGAATCAATGACAGTGAAAAACTTTCCGCTAACCTTTTTAAAATCATTGAAAACAGGCTGAGGCATCAATCAATTGAACACATTAAAACAATGGATGAGCTGGTCGATCAGGTGCTCTCAGGTCTAATTGTGGTTGTAGGCGAGGGAGAGGGAGAAGGGCTTGTCATCGATGTCAGAAGCTATCCCGGCAGAACCCCTCAGGAGCCGGATACTGAAAAAGTTGTCCGCGGATCAAGAGATGGCTATGTAGAAAATATTATAGTAAACACGGCCTTAACCCGCAGAAGAATTAGGGATGAGAGACTGCGATTTGAGATAATGCGCGTAGGTGAAAGGTCTAAAACGGATGTTGCCATTGGTTTCATTAAAGATGTGGCCAATCAGGATTTAGTTGATTTAATTAGAAAAGAAATAAAAGCCATTGAAATAGATGGCATTACCATGGCTGATAAAACAGTTGAAGAATTTATACTGAAACAGGGTTACAATCCCTTCCCGCTGGTACGGTATACGGAAAGGGCAGATGTGGCAGCAGCCCATTTGCTTGAAGGGCATGTTATTGTTTTTGTTGATACTTCACCAAGTGTGATTATAACACCTACTACTTATTTCCATCATTTACAGCATGCGGAAGAATACAGGCAATCGCCAGCTGTCGGCACATTTGTCCGCTGGATTCGCTTTTTAGGTCTCTTGGCTTCTGTTGTGCTTTTGCCGCTATGGTTCTTGTTTGTTTTGGAGCCTTCGCTTCTGCCTGAAAGGATCGCGTTTATCGGACCAAACGAAGAAACGAATGTGCCTGTCATAGCCCAGCTGTTTCTTGCAGACATCGGAATTGAGTTTCTAAGGATTGCAGCCATCCATACACCTACACCGCTTTCAACAGCTATGGGCTTAATAGCCGCTGTACTTATAGGCCAAATTGCCATAGATGTTGGCCTATTTGTTCCTGAAGTCATTTTATATGTATCACTTTCGGCAATTGGAACATATACGACACCAAGCTATGAACTGAGCATTGCCAATAAAATTCTGCGATTGTGTTTGCTTGTGGCAGTTGCCATTTTCCATACACCCGGCCTAGTCGTGGGACTCACACTAATCATTCTCCTGCTGGCAAGCATTAAATCTTTAAATACACCATATCTATGGCCATTTATTCCATTCAGCCCGGTGGCTTTAACCCAAATCCTGATTCGCCGTTCCATGCCCGGTTCAAAGATCAGGCCGAGTATTGTCCAGACTAAAAATCGTTATAAGCAGCCTGTTAAATAAGAAATACGCGTAATGCCGATTGCGGAAATACACGAAATATGGTAAAGTTTTTTTAATTAAATAAAGGATTAAAGGAAACAGAATAGACAGTCTCTTACGCAGCTGTCTTTTTCTTTCATAAACTGATTAATCACGGGGGCAGGGGAACCTGGCCTGGCTCCTGCGGAAAAGGAAGAGGGGGAACCATGTATTTTCACGGCACCATGAAGGTAAATGAAAAAGGGCATCTTGAAATTGGCGGTATGGACACAGTCGATCTTGCCGGTCAATTTGGAACACCTTTATACGTATATGATGTGGCATTAATAAGAGAACGGGCAAGGGGATTTAAGCAGACTTTCGATAAGCTTGGAATAAAAGCACAAGTGGCATATGCAAGCAAAGCTTTTTCTACAGTGGCCATGGTTCAGCTTGTTGATGAAGAAGGTCTTTCTTTGGATGTAGTTTCAGGCGGAGAGTTATACACGGCTCTTGCTGCAGATTTTCCACCTGAAAGAATTCATTTTCACGGGAATAATAAAAGCAGAGAAGAATTGAAAATGGCTCTTAAGAATCAGGTCGGCTGTATTGTTGTCGATAATTTTTATGAGCTGGAATTATTAGAGGAGATTTGCGAATCTCTTGCAGCCAGGACAAAAATCTTACTGAGGGTTACACCTGGAATTGAAGCCCATACCCATGATTATATCTTAACTGGCCAGGAAGATTCAAAATTTGGGTTTGACCTTCAGAATGGACAGGCGGAAACGGCTTTACAAAAAGCGCTGAATTCAAGCTGGATCGAAACACTTGGACTGCATTGTCATATCGGTTCTCAGATTTTCGATACAACAGGATTCATTTTGGCTGCCAAGAAAATTTTTGAAAAGATGGCAGAATGGAAAGAAAAGCATGCTTATGAACCTATAGTGCTTAACTTAGGCGGAGGTTTTGGAATCCGCTATACAGAAGATGATGATCCGATTCATGCATCTCAATATGTTGAAGAAATCATTGGGGAAGTTAAGAAACAGGCTGAACATTACTCAATGAAGATGCCGGAAATTTGGATTGAGCCGGGGCGCTCCCTTGTGGGAGATGCAGGGACAACTTTATACCAGACGGGATCACGCAAAGAGGTTCCAAATGTCAGAAATTATCTGGCTGTGGACGGCGGCATGAGTGACAATATCAGGCCGGCTCTTTATCAGGCTAAATATGAAGCGGTATTGGCAAACCGGGTATTGGATAAACCCGAAGAGACAGTATCAATTGCCGGTAAATGCTGTGAATCAGGCGATATGCTTATTTGGGATTTGCCTCTTCCAAAAGCAGGGGATCAAGACCTCTTGGCGGTTTTCTGCACCGGCGCATACGGCTATTCCATGGCAAACAACTATAACCGAATTCCAAGGCCGCCTGTCGTTTTTATTGAAAATGGAGAGGCAAAGCTGGTTGTTAAAAGAGAAACATACGAGGACATTTTAAGATTGGATTTGCCAATCAATGAAAAAATAAAAAATTAAGCTGCCCGTCAAGGCAGCTTAATTTTTTAAGAGAAGAAGGCTTTAACAGCGTCTATTACACTCACAAAAAAACGCTTTAAACTTTCTAAAAAACCTTGGCCTTCTTCACTTTCAAGGTATTTGGATATTTTGTCTTTTGCCTGGTTAAGCTGCTCGCCGACCTGATTCCAGTCGATATCAAGCTCTTTCAGCTTGTTGAACAAATCTATTAAACTTAAAATCTCCTGTTCAGTCAGAGTGATGCCGAGTTCCTTGGCGGCATTTTCGATAATAGTTCTTAGTTCTGCATCGGTTTCAGGTGAGTTTTTTGCAATTTCCTCTTTAATTTTGGCAATTAAAGCAGCAGCATTCTCGTTTCCGACCGAATCGCCAAGCTTAGCTGTTTCGACCATTTCTTCATTAGCCGCCTGTTTTACTTCTTCAGGGATTGTTTTTTCGGCCGAAATTTCATATGCCTTGATGATGCCTGTTAAGGCAGCTGTTCCGGAAACATTCGCAGGAGCTGTTATATAGATTTTCGCATCTTTTACACCTGCAGTAATCAAGGCATTAATATACATTTCATCAGTAACCCAGTTGATATTCTTTGTCTCAACTTCAAGTCCGGAGCCTTGTTTTGCTATTGTGACAGCTGAAGAAGATATCGCTCTCGTGCCTATTAAAGCTTTAGAGATATAATTGCCAAGATATTTATGTTCTTCTTCATTTGAAACAGTAATGATGGCCGCATCTTTCGGAGCTTTCATTTCAGCCAGAAGCATATTTTTTTGTTCTTCTGATAGATTCTCTCCTAGGGTGACAATTACGTCACCTTCTGCCATATCGGCAAATGCCTGTATCGGCATAATAAATAATAGCGAAATCATGAATAGCGCAAGCATTTTATTCCATTTCATGCGGTTTCCTCCCGAAGCAAAAATAGGTAAGCCATGTATGACAAGTCTGCCTTAATTATAATGGCTTCCTGTAAATAGACGATTCTTATGCGGAAAAGTTTCAATTCTTCTTTACCTGAAACATTAGCTCAAAATGCCTATTTCAGCAAGCAGAATGGAATTATCAAAAAGAATAGTGTAAAATGAATGATAGTTTGTGAGTCATAGGATTTATATAAATGGGGGCAGTAAGGAATCATGAAAAAAGCAATTGGCTTCTTTTTATTTTATTGCTTGTCTTAAGTATCGGATGGGGACTGGTTTACTGGTTTTTTATAGTTTAGAGCCGTCTTGTATCAAAAAAGGCGCTAAGGCAATGAATTATACGGTTTTTATTCGAAAATAGCAACATTCAGCATGAATACATATACTGTTATGGTAAGTTTATAAATATTAAAAAGTGGGAAAAATAGTTATGATGTTTTTATTCAAATAATGAGGGATTAATATGCTAATTCGATATAAAAAATCATTTGAAAAAATTGCAATGGGTCTTTTATCTTTCATGCCTAATGAAAAAGACCTGAAAAGGCTGCAGCAGACGATGAAGCAATATGAATCAGAAGAAAATTGGCAGCTGTTTTTGTGGAAGGAAGACGAAGATATAATTGGGCTGGTTGGGGTTACATCAAGTGATCAGACCATGGAGATTCAGCATATCTCTGTTAACCCGTCACACCGGCATCAAGGGATAGGCAAAACAATGATAAAAGCATTGGATGAACTATACCCTGGCAAAACGTTAACTGCAACTGATGAAACGGAAGCTTTTTTGAACAAGTGTGATATCAATAATGAAAATAAAGAAAAAGGCAGCGAATAATTATTATTCCTGCCTTTTTTTCTGATTCAGGGCATCCAGTCTCTCTTTAATGACCATTGTTCTATCTCTTCTTTTATGGCGGTGAACAATTTCTTTATCCAGTAGAATGCTGTCAGAGCACCAGGCAAATCCCTTGGAGGAGCAAACATCCATGCATTTTTCCTTAAGCAAGTGGTCTGTTATTGGCAAATTAACGCTCGTGTACTTACCGCCTTTTTGTATCAGCTCGAGCCTGTCCTTAAGGTCTTTCATCAATTGATCTGCATTAAGTCCCAGTGCCGTCAAATCTGCAGGACTGCACTCCAATATGCCGATTCCTTTGCGGAGAGTACGTTCGGCACCATTATTATTTTCTCTGCGATGATGATAAAAAGAAACTGCCATGAGAATTAGCCCAACCCATGTAGAACTTTTATTGTTTCGATCTGTATTCTTCCAGTATTCCTCCAGTATTTCGTGACATTCAAAATAATCACGGTCACCATGAAAATGGACCATGAACTCGATATATGCATCAGGATACATACTTTCACTCCTTGACAATTCTTTCTTTATTTTAACATAGGAGAAGCGGTTATCAGAAAAATAAAAACCCGGCGATTTAACCGGGCTTTTGAACACGTATATTTTGGCGCTTCTGGCTGGTCTCTGAAA
The DNA here is from genome assembly GCF_023516215.1 of Cytobacillus pseudoceanisediminis. Lineage (NCBI taxonomy): Bacteria > Bacillati > Bacillota > Bacilli > Caryophanales > Bacillaceae > Cytobacillus > Cytobacillus pseudoceanisediminis. The sequence goes on from NZ_CP097349.1 coordinate 215,765, forward strand.
GGCAATCCTTTTTCAGGTCCAGCCAGCAAAGTGCTGAATTTGTTATTTACTGTATTTAACGCAACAATTTAGAAGCACCAGGAAGCTCCTACAATAATTAAAAGGATGAACAACACTACAATTAAAGCAAACCCGGTTCCGCAATCTCCAAATCCAGAATTAGACATTCAAAATACCTCCTGTATCTTTATTTCCATACATCGTATGTAGGCAATTGCCTGAATGATTGGGCGCATCAAAAAAATTTGAAAATGAAATTGGGGGCATTCCGGACATCAGGGTTATTTTTCTATTGGATAACATTAATGAATAATCTATACTAGATATAGTCTTTTGGCGTTTAACGGAATCAATATTAGGAAAATTTGGTGGGTATTTATGCAATATGATCATTATAACGTAAAAATAGATGCGTTCGAGGGGCCGCTGGATCTCCTTCTTCATCTTATCAATCGGCTGGAAATCGATATCTATGACATTCCTGTATCAGAAATAACCGAGCAATACCTCATTTATATACATACAATGAAAGAGCTCCAGCTTGACGTAGCAAGCGAATATCTTGTGATGGCAGCTACACTGCTGGCTATTAAAAGCAAAATGCTCCTGCCAAAGCATGAAGAGGAAGAGCTGGAGGATGAATTTGGAATGGAAATGGAGGAAGATCCAAGAGATGAACTTGTAGAACGGCTGATTGAATACCGTAAATATAAGGAAGCTGCAGAAGAGCTTAAGGAGCGCGAACAGGATAGAAGTTTAATGTATACAAAGCCGCCTGCAGACCTTTCAGAATATGTGAATGATTCTCAGCAGGAAAAAGCTGATTTGAATGTAAGTCTTTATGATATGCTTGGTGCTCTGCAAAAGTTATTAAGAAGGAAGAAACTGCAAAGGCCGCTTTCTGCGAAAGTTGCCCGTCAGGAGATTCCCATAGAGAAGCGGATGTCTGAAATTGTGGACCAATTAAGGAATTTTAAGGGGAGGAAAAAATTCACCGACCTTTTTCCAATATCAGACAGAGAACATATAGTGGTTACTTTCTTGGCGGTGCTGGAGTTAATCAAGCGCAAAGAAATACAGGTCGAGCAGGACAGAAACTTCTCGGATATCTTTGTAGCGTCCATGGAAGGAGACAAATAGTATGGAGATTATTAATTGGAAAGGAATTGCTGAAAGCCTTCTGTTTGCAGCCGGTGATGAAGGCTTATCCCTAAAGCAAATTGCCCATGTTCTGGAGGTGGAAGAACTTCAGGCCCGTGAAATCATGGACAGCCTTATTGAAGACTACAGCAATAGCAGCCGCGGAATTATGGTGGTTGAACTGGCAGGGACTTTTCAGCTGGTTACGAAAAAAGAGTTTTCTGCGTATTTAAAAAAGCTGGTAGAATCTCCATCGTCCGCTTCCTTATCTCAGGCGGCACTCGAGACATTGGCAATCATTGCTTACAGACAGCCTATTACAAGGACAGAGATTGAAGAGATAAGGGGAGTCAAGACAGAGAGGCCTCTTCAGACATTATCGGCAAAAGTACTGATTAAAGAAGTTGGACGGGCAGAAGGAACAGGGCGGGCCTACCTGTATGGAACGACTAAAGAATTCCTTGATTATTTTGGCCTTAAAAGCATAGAAGAGCTTCCGCCGCTCCCCGATAAGGTTAGTGAAGAAGAGGATTCCTTCCAGGAAGAGGCAGATTTATTCTTTGAGAAGTTCCAGGAGCTAGATTCTTGAGTTTTCTGACACATTACATAGGAAGTGTGGTAAAATAGATTTATATTTTTCCCTTTCCTTTTAAAACAGCTGTCATACATATCATCTTAAAACCGTCGGGGGAAATAGGAGGGTTTTGCTTGCTGATTAAACATTGCATTGGATACGAGCTTGAAAAAGAAAAGCCGAACACTTCGGAAGACTTTTTTAACAGAAGCGAGATTGTGTTCGAAGAAGATGGGCAGGAGAAAACTTTTCATGTTTTATATGTCCGTTTCTTTGATGAATCCATGAATGAGTTCACACCCTATGAACAGGACCCGGTCTTCATTGCTGGTTCGAGAGAGGTGCAGTTCAAGGATCTTGTTGCTCTTTCATGTTTATTAAAGAACCCGGGTTTTAGGCATCGCAAACGAATTTATCTTAACTCAAAGGCTGATTTTGCATCCTATTTTCAGGATCTGGACTTTTCCAAGCTTCCATCCATTTTTGAAGCGCTGGAGAATAAAAAATCCTTTGACCTGCGATCACCTTTAGATTTTATTGTTCAACCGCAGTAATAGCCAGTGTATAAATACGGGGGTGTAATGGATGGGGAATTCAATCGTTAAATCACAAATGGAAGATGTGAAAAATTTCCTCGGTAATAGCGTTGCCGCTTTTGAAGATTTCTTAAATAATACAACGATTAAAGATCTTGAAACAGAAAAGCAGGGAAATGTGAATTATTATAAAAGCATTCTTTCACATGTCAGAAAACTCCTGGTTTATTGTGAAGAAGGGCTTGATACCTGCACGATCATTTTAAAAAGTGAACCCTTCCAAAAGGGGGCTGCCGAAAAGACATTATATCGGATTTACCATCAGTGCATTGAAGAGTTTTTCTCTCCGAAAAATGATGCCTGGTTTGAGAATAGCCGTTCAGCATATACTGGAAAAAACTCAATCCAATTCCACGAGGAAGTTCCTGACAGCCTAAAAACAATGTTCAGGCAGCTGGAAGGAGAGTTCCAGCGGATTCGGGAGGAACTTGAATATTACGAAACCGACTACCGGACAAAAATGATTCAATCAAAATAGGAATGTTGAAGAACAGCAGGCGGCTGTTCTTTTTTTGTGGGCGGGTTTACTGCAGTCTAGCGGGCAGTAAAAGATTGAAGTTTCACTTTATATGCAGGTTTCCAATTTTCTTTGGAAAACGTACAAACTTCCACTCATACAAATAGAAAGTGAGCTATAAAAAGAAGTGAGTGAGGGATTGTATGAGTAAAATGGAAGATTACATCAAGGAAGTTACAAAATGGAACAAAGAGCTAAGAGATTTCTTAGACTCGGAGGATGTTGAACAAAACGATGAACTGTGGCAAAGGCTGGATCATTTTACCGAAATTATGGATGGAATAAACGGTCCCCTCGATATTGAAGCCCTGGAAAAGCTGCAGGAACACGTAGATACTCTTCATTCCGATATGGAGAATTATTTTACTAATAGACAGCAGCTTGGAAATATCTATATCAATGAACCGTACATTTCTGCGGGTAAGCACTTTTTGCCTCCGCTCCCTTATGATTACAGTGCACTTGAACCGCATATCTCAGGTGAAATTATGAGACTGCATCATGATAAGCATCATCAATCTTATGTGGATGGATTGAATAAAGCAGAAGTGATGCTTCAAAATGCGAGAGACAATAATGACTACAGTCTCGTAAAACACTGGTCCCGTGAACTCGCCTTTCATGGATCGGGCCATTATTTGCATACGATATTCTGGAATAATATGAGCCCTGAGGGCGGAGGAAAACCTTCTGGGGCACTCCTCAAAGAAATTAACAAATACTTTGGGAGCTTTGAGAGGTTCAAAAACCATTTCACTGAAGCAGCCAAACAGGTAGAGGGCGTAGGCTGGGCAATACTGGTCTGGTCGCCAAGAGCGCGCAGACTCGAAATACTTCAGTCGGAAAGACATATGCTCTTAACCCAGTGGGATACGATCCCATTGCTGGTTTTAGATGTATGGGAACATGCATATTATCTGCAATATAAAAATAATCGTGGAGATTATGTGAAAAGTTGGTGGAATGTTGTCAACTGGAAGGATGTAGAAGACAGGTATTTAAAAGCATCTGAGTTAAAATGGAAGCCGTTCTAAATAGGAGAAGAAATAAGAAAAAGGGGAGTACCAAGAGTATTCCCCTCATTTTTGATGGACAAGCCTTTTCCAAAGCCGCCTGACAAGTCAAACTTAATAGTCATATCACTACTTGTCCTGCATAAACTTGTACAAATAAATGAAAAACATGGAGCTCCTCTCTGCGGGGGGATCCTGTATTTCGCTCAATTTGACATTCCACAAAGGAGACGGGGTTTTGTGCAATGAAATGGTTTAGAAGGCTGATGGCCATGGTTTTGGCCACCGCGTTGATGGTGATGAATATTCCTCAGAAGGCAGAAGCGTCTGTTTCAGTAAGTGCCCGGAGTGCCATATTAATGGAGCAGGATTCTGGCCGTATCCTTTACCAGAAAGATGCAAATGAAGTGAGGAGAATAGCAAGTATTACAAAAATAATGACAGCAATTCTGGCTATAGAGTCCGGAAAAATGGACGACATGGTTAAAGTAAGTGAGCGTGCTGTCAGAGCGGAAGGCTCCTCGATTTATCTAAAGGCAGGCGAAAAAATTAAGCTTGAAGATCTGGTCTATGGACTCATGCTTCGTTCAGGCAATGACTCTGCTGTTGCAATCGCAGAGCATGTTGGCGGAAGTCTTGAAGGATTCGGCTTTTTAATGAATAAGAAAGCTGAAGAGATTGGCATGAAGAACACACATTTCGCAAATCCCCATGGTCTGGATGATCATGAAGACCATTATTCGACAGCGTATGATATGGCTTTGCTGACCAGGTATGCAATGAATAATGAGACATACCAAAAGATTGCTGGTACAAAGGTGCACAGAGCACCAAATCCGAATGAAAGCTGGGACAGGGTGTGGAAAAATAAAAATAGGCTCCTGACTGAATTATATGAGTATTGCACCGGGGGAAAAACAGGATATACAAAAAGGGCAAAAAGAACTCTTGTTACAACAGCATCCAAAGGCAGCCTTAATCTGATTGCAGTAACCTTAAACGGACCCGATGACTGGAATGACCATATTAATATGTATGAGACAGCTTTTAAAACCTATGAAATTGTGGAAGTCCTGCCCGAGGGAATTATAGATGATATTGATGAAGAATATTATAAAGGCAAAGTTTATTTAAAGCATCCCTACCACTACCCTGTTTTAAAAGAGGAAAAAGACAAGTTTAAGATTAATATAGAGCTGCAGAAACCTGAAACAGAGTGGAAAGACAGCCGGACAATGCCTGAAGTCATAGGACAGGCAACAGTGTATTTTGAAGATCAGCCTGTTAAAAAACTTCCTTTATATTACAAGCATGATAAAGCAAAAGAAGATAAATCGCTTTTAGAATACTTTAAGGGTCTTTTTACCTCCATTGCGGGAGTGAAGATCAATGGTTAATATCATTTGGGTAATGCTTACCGCTATAGGCATTGTCTTTGCCATGATAAATGGCACCATAAACGAAGTGAACGAAGCCATTTTCAATGGTGCAAAAGAAGCGGTCACGTTATGTATCGGTCTAATCAGCATACTCGTTTTTTGGCTGGGAATGATGAGAATTGCAGAGGATGCCGGATTGCTGAAGAAGCTTGCTTCCTTATTCCGGCCTCTTGTGAAAAGGCTATTTCCAGAGGTGCCGGGTGATCACCCGGCGATGGGATATATGCTGTCAAACATGATGGCCAATATGTTCGGTCTTGGAAACGCAGCTACCCCGCTCGGTATAAAAGCTATGGAAGAGCTGAAGCAATTGAATGGGGGCAAAAATGAAGCGAGCCGCTCTATGATTACCTTTCTGGCCATCAATACTTCAAGTCTTACTTTAATTCCTACAACCGTGATTGCAATACGGATGAATTATAATTCCGCCTCGCCAACTGATATTGTAGGTCCCACTTTAGTGGCTACATTCTGTTCAACATTGGCCGCAATAATGATTGACCGTTATTTCTATTATCGAAGAACGCGTAAAGGATGAGGTTAGGATGGAGATTGTGTCAGCTGTTTCCCTTTGGTTAATTCCTATTTTAATAGGATTTATATTAATATATGGAACATTTAAGAAAGTTCCTACCTATGAAAGCTTTACTGAAGGCGGAAAAGAAGGCATAAAAATTGCTGTATCCATCATTCCGTTTCTTGTCGGCATGCTTGTAGCCATATCGGTCTTCAGGGCTTCCGGCGCTCTGGAGTATTTTATGGATCTGATCAGGCCCGGACTAGATGCCCTTGGAGTACCTCCTGATATCGTGCCCCTGGCTATTATCCGTCCGATCTCTGGTACTGCAGCTCTGGGAATGACCAGTGATTTAATCGCTGTCCATGGTCCCGACTCGTTCATAGGCAGACTTGCCTCAGTGCTTCAGGGCAGTACAGATACAACTTTTTATGTACTGACGGTCTACTTTGGGGCGGTAGGAATCAAAAAATAGGAGATGCCCTCAAAGTCGGACTCTTAGCCGATTTGGCAGGCATCATTGCCTCCATAGTGATTGTAACACTTGTTTTTGGAAATATGTAAAACAGAATGGAAAATAAAAGGCGTTTAATATAGGGTCTTAACGATGAGTCAGGTTGTTGCTATTTAACTGCAAACGAAGTTTAACCATCGGGCTGATTGGACTGGAGAGCACTTGATCCTCGAAAATGCATTCGTATTTTCTTCGTGCGGTGTAAATTCACAGAAGAAAATCCAATGTCCGGCGTGAGGAGGCTATCGTTCCTCTCTGCGGATTCACTAGCCGCAGCGGAAATCAGCGGATATCAGTTTAAAAACAAAACATCCTATTAATTAAAAGATACCTAATTAGGTGTCTTTTTTTATTTTTATCTAAATTCCAACATTCAGTAATTACAGACTATTTCTGATGCAAGCTGTTTTAACTATGGTTTGCTTTGAAAACTTGACGAATTATGTCATAATTCAGTAGGAGTGAAAAAGTATGAAATACTGTTAATAAAACTTTGAGGTGACATATATGGAAAGATTGCAGAAGGTTATTGCCCATGCTGGGTTTGCTTCGCGAAGAAAAGCGGAAGAGCTAATGGCTGAAGGCCGTGTAAAGGTTAATGGAAAAACAGTGAAGGAACTGGGAGTTAAGGTCTCTCCTTCAGATCGGATTGAAGTGGATGGAATTCCAGTTGAGAGAGAGGAGCCCGTTTATTTCCTTCTCTATAAGCCAAGAGGAGTAATTTCTGCCGTTTCCGATGATAAAGGCAGAAAAGTCGTCACGGATTTCTTTGAAGGAATCAAACAAAGAATTTACCCTGTTGGCAGATTGGATTACGATACATCCGGAATTCTCATTCTTACCAATGACGGGGAATTTGCAAATCTTTTAATGCACCCAAGCAATGAGATTGAAAAAGTCTACGTTGCCAAGATAAAAGGCATCCCTTCAAAAGAAAGCATGAGAAGCCTTCAAAGAGGAGTGGTCCTCGAAGATGGAAAAACAGCGCCTGCTAAAACCAAACTTTTATCAATGGATAAGAAAAAACAGACAGCCATTGTGGAAATCAGCATCCATGAAGGACGAAATCGCCAGGTTAGAAGGATGTTTGAAGCCATTGGCCATCCTGTTCTGAAACTGAAGAGGGAGAGATACGGCTATCTTACTTTGCAGGGTTTATCAGCGGGAGATGCGAGAGAACTTACTGCCCATGAAGTTAAACAGCTGCGGGCACTTGCTATGAAGAAGAAATAGTGAGCACAATAAAAATTCATAGAAGTGTCACAGTTACGATAATTTGTTAACAATATAGGTATGATGAAAAATGCTATAATAGTAAACAGCTATGAGGCTAAATTCTTTTTCCATATGTTACATATTAACGTATTAAAGGTACGATTTTTGATCTGAAAAGGATGCCTTAGGAGGGAAGTTTTTTATGAAGAAGCAGCGTCTGGTAATGAGAACAGTCATATTGCTTGTCCTTGGTGCTGCCGTGGCATATACGCTATACGCTAATTTTACGAAAGACAAGATTCAAAAGGTTGCTGTAGGAGAAAAGGCACCTGATTTCGTTTTGACAGACATGGATGGAAATAAACACCGGTTATCAGATTATGAAGGCCAGGGTGTTTTCCTGAACTTTTGGGGAACATGGTGCAAGCCCTGTGAGAAAGAAATGCCATATATGAACAACCAATACAAGCAATTTAAAGATGAGGGTGTTCAGGTTTTGGCTGTCAATGTAGGAGAAACAGATTTGGCAGTTAATAAATTTTCTGAGCGTTACGATTTATCTTTCCCGATTGTCATTGATAAGAATACCCAGGTTCAATCAGCTTACGGGATTAATCCTCTTCCTGCAACTTTCCTTATCGATAAAGACGGGAAGGTAGTCAAGTATATTACAGGAGAGTTGACTGAAGATACAATCAAGAACTATATGGAACAGATTAAACCATAAGTTACGGGGAGTTTTATATATGAAAGAAGTAAAATGCGACTGCGGCCATGTAAATCCCATAGGAACGATACTATGTGAGTCATGCGGCAAGGTATTGGAAGAAAAAGAAAAAGATAAGAAACTTCTGGATATGCGGTATGAAGGTAGTGCACGCCGTTCGCAAACCTATAACAAAACCATAATTGATAAAATATGGAATTTCTTCTCGTCTGTAAAGGTTGGAGTCTGGCTGATTGTCATAACGCTGATTGCTTCAGCCCTAGGAACGATTCTCCCTCAGGAAATGTATATTCCGCCGATCATGCCTGCTGAAGAATATTACGAAGATCAATATGGATGGATAGGCAAATTATACTATGATTTAGGATTCCATAACCTTTACAGCTCATGGTGGTATTTGATTTTGATTGCCTCAATCGGCATATCGCTTGTAATATGCAGTCTGGATAGGGTAATCCCTTTGTACAGGGCTCTAAAAAACAGAGGGTAAGCCGTCATGAAAGCTATCTCCAGCGCCAGCGGGTTTTTGGGGTTTCACAGGCAGAAGACACTGATCAGGCATTTACTATGGCAAAAGAAAAATTAAAATCAAAGAAATACAGCATCAGAGAAGAGGATGGAAACATCCTTGCCGAGAAGGGACGTTTTTCAAGATGGGGCCCATACGTTAACCATGTAGGGCTTATCATATTTTTAATCGGCGGAATGCTGCGTTTTGTACCAGGCATGTACGTTGACAAAATACTCTGGATCCGGGAAGGCGAGACAAAGGTCATTCCTGAAACCAATGGAGAATACTACCTTAAAAATGATGGCTTCATCCTTGAAATGTACGATAAAGAGAAAGATAAAGAAGTGTTTGAAGAAGCGATCGATAAAGCAGGAATGGTAGCAAAAAATTATCAGTCCAATGTGACTCTTTATAAAAAACAGGGAGATACAGTTGCAGGGGAAGAGGCTGATCTCGAGAAAGTTAAGGATTTTGAAATTAAGGTAAATAACCCTCTGAAGTTTGAAAAATTTGCATTATACCAAGTAGATTACAAGCTTAATGAGCTTAACAAAATGTCCTTTGCCCTGACCAATAAAAAAACGGGTGAAGAATATGGTGATTTAACAGTCGACCTGAACGATCCTCAGGATGTATATGATCTTGGAAATGGCTATAAAGCTGAAGTTGTCAGCTATTTTCCTGATTTTGAATTTGATGAAAATGGGGAACCGATAACAAAGTCCAGAGTTCCTAATAATCCTGCCTTTGTTTTTAAAATGTTTACTCCGGATAAGCCAGATGGCGAAATTAGCTTCGTTGCAATCAGACAGACAATTGAACCTTTTGGTGATAATGAATATAAGATGGCATTTAAAGGCATAGATACTAAAAATGTATCGGCTCTGACTGTCCGAAAAGATTTAACCCTATGGATTATTGCATTGGGCGGTGTTATTTTCATGATAGGTGTTGCACAGGGGTCTTATTGGAACCATCGAAGAATCTGGCTGCGCCGTGTCAATGGAGAAGTATGGGTAGCCGGACACACTAACAAAAACTGGCATGGACTTAAAAGGGAAATAGAGGCAGCATTGGACGGAACCGGAATTAAGGTGCCGGAAGACCAGCTGCAAAATCAAAGTGAAAAGAAAGGCTAAGGAGGAATCTGAGTGGTTACAATAAGCAGCAATTTACTATACACAGCTTTTATCCTCTATTTAATTGCTACTGTCTTTTTTGCTGGCTCCATAAAGGATAAGAAAAATACAAACAAAGGGCCAAACAAATGGGCGGCAATCGGATTATGGATTACCATTATCGGGTTTGCTGCACAGTTGGGCTACTTTATTACGAGATGGATTGCAGCCGGGCATGCGCCTGTCAGCAATTTATTTGAATTTACAACATTCTTTGGAATGTCGCTTGTAGGTGCTTTTATAGTGATTTACTTAATTTATAAAACACCTATTTTAGGAGTCTTTACGCTTCCTGTTGCTTTGCTTATGATCGCTTATGCAAGTATGTTTCCGCGGGAAGTTTCACCCCTGATCCCGGCTCTGCAGAGTGATTGGCTTCATATTCACGTTACAACTGCAGCAGTTGGACAGGCTATTTTAGCTGTCAGCTTTGCTGCAGGAATTATCTATTTGGTTAAATCAGTCGATCAATCTAAGCAAAGCAAACAGAGATTCTGGCTAGAAGCCGTTATGTTTGGCTTGGTTTGTACACTTGGCTTTATTATTATAAGCTCAAGCTTTTCAGCTTCCGGCTACAAGGCCGAATTTAACTGGGTTGATAAAAACGGACAGGAAGATGTTCTTGAGTATCATATGCCCGCTTTAACAGGTCCTAACGAAGGAAAGCTGATTACGGAAGGGAAATTTGAACCGCTGGCGGAAATGCCTGCAATTATTAATGCAAAAAAATTAAATACAGTTATATGGTCATTGGCTTCAGGTATCATTTTATATCTTGCATTAAGATTGATTCTCCGAAAAAGAGTTGGAGCTGCGCTTCAGCCGCTTGCTAAAAATATTAATCTGGATTTGGTTGATGAGATCGGCTACCGTTCAGTATTAATCGGATTTCCGGTATTTACGCTCGGAGCGTTGATATTTGCCATGATATGGGCACAAATTGCCTGGACTCGTTTCTGGGGATGGGATCCAAAGGAAGTATGGGCACTTATTACCTTCCTATTTTATGCTGCCTATCTTCACCTTCGCCTTTCAAAGGGCTGGCATGGTGAAAAGTCTGCGTGGCTTGCAGTAATCGGATTTATCATTATCATGTTTAACCTGGTTGCGGTAAACCTGGTCATTGCAGGATTGCACTCCTACGCCGGATCATAACAAGAAAAGCGGAAGCCGCCTTGCTCACCCCCGACAAGCACAAGACGGGCCTCCCGGAAAGGCGTCCTTTGCCTTTTTGGGAGGATTACTCGAAATGTGGAGGCGACTGCCCTATCAACGTACGCAGACTAAGATCGCCACGTCCTGTGGCAACGTCTGCATGACCCGCATCCTGCGGGCCTCAGGCATAAGACGGTTCCTGTTAGAAGGCGTTCTTCCTTCTGAAAGGAAACGCCTTATGACCCCGAGTCCCTGGGAGCCGAAACAAGACAAGCTTGTGACCTCGAGGGGGTAGGCGCTGGAGTTAGACAGTTCTCAAAAATCAAAGATAATAATTCTGATATTAATCATACAAGCCTTCACTTCACAACAGTGAAGGCTTTAATTAAAGCTATAATTCTTCTGTGATTTTCTGCTCTATATTTACTATGTGTCACCGCGATTTGATTGGAGCGGAAGGTGAGAGATCCTCGAATATGCATCCGCATTTTCTTCGTGCGGTGTTCTTTCGAGGAAGCTCATTCAACGTCCTACGGGAGTAGCGTACCAGGGAGACCCCGCAGACGCTAAGCGTCGGAGAATCCAGGCAGCCCCGTGTGTCGCTAAGTGCCTGCAGCGGAAATCCACGGGCAGAATTCTTTAGCTAAAATAGATTTTTGAGAAGAGCCATTTCTATTGAACGTTAGGGGGATTTGAAAAATGGAAAACCAAGTGAAAATTCTACTAGTGGATGATGAAGAAAGAATCCGCCGTTTATTAAAGATGTACCTTGAGCGTGAAAATTATTCGATTGATGAAGCGGAAAATGGAAACCAGGCTTTGTCAAAAGCTCTCGCAAATGATTACGATGTCATCCTTTTGGATTTAATGATGCCCGGCAAAGACGGCATTGAAGTCTGCAGAGAGCTGAGAGAGAAAAAAGCTACTCCTGTGATCATGCTGACAGCCAAAGGGGAAGAAGTTAACCGCGTACAGGGATTTGAAGTGGGCACAGATGATTATATTGTAAAGCCTTTCAGCCCGAGGGAAGTTGTGCTGCGAGTGAAGGCATTATTGCGCAGGTCTTCTAAAACTACCTACCTTCAAACAGAAACAACAGCAAAGGATGTAATTGTTTTTCCTCATCTAACGATTGATAATGATGCTCACAAAGTGTTGGCTGATGGAAAAGAAGTCAGTTTAACGCCAAAGGAATATGAACTTCTCTATTTCCTGGCAAAGGCACCGGATAAGGTTTTTGACAGGGAGCAGCTGCTTAAGGAAGTTTGGCACTATGAATTTTTCGGAGATTTAAGAACTGTCGATACACATGTGAAGCGCTTGCGTGAAAAATTAAATAAAGTTTCTGAGCAGGCTGCCAGAATGATTGTCACTGTTTGGGGAGTGGGCTACAAGTTCGAGGTTATTAATGAATGATGCTCTTTAGGAGTGTTGCAGGTAAGCTTTGGGGCACAATTCTTTTGTTAGTTTCCTTTGTACTGCTAATTTTAACAGTCATGCTGCTTGAGTTTTTTGAAAATTACCATATAAATGAAACAGAGAAAGGATTATCAAATACAGCCCATAAAATAACCAGAATTTTAAAAGAGCATAATCGTGAAGTCGGTTTGGAGATCTCCTGGGAACTTGTCGACGATGTTACAAAAGTAGTCATTATTAACTCGCCGAAAGAGTACTACTATTCTCCAAATCATACAGGTTCATTAAAACTCCCTATCTCCTACCTCACCGAGGAAGATGATTTAAAAGAAGTCCTCACGGAAGATAAGACTGTAAAAAAAGTAACATCCGTTAATCCTGAGTACACAGATGTAGCCGCAGATGATGACAGCAAGATTCTTATAATTGGGGTCCCTCTTGAAGGGGACAGCAGCAATGGGGCCGTCTTTATCTATCAATCCATTGAAGTCATGCATGAAACACTGCGTTCAACGACTAAATTTATTTTGCTGGCTGCAGGAGTTGCCATTATCCTAACAACCATCTTTGCATTTTTCTTATCGACAAGAATTAATGCTCCGCTCAGAAAAATGAAAGAAGCTGCCTTTGAGGTAGCAAGAGGTAAATTCGACACAAAGGTTCCGATCCTGACTAATGATGAGGTTGGCGAATTAGCCATGGCTTTTAATCAAATGGGCAGACAGCTGAAATTCAATATGAATGCTCTAAGCCAGGAAAAAGAACAGCTGGCAAGCATTCTAAGCGGGATGGCTGATGGGGTAATCACCTTCAACCGGGATGGCACGATCCTCATCACAAATCCTCCTGCAGAGCGGTTTTTGCAAAGCTGGTTTTATGAACTGGATGACATTGAGAATAATACAGAGGAAGTGCCATCCAAAGTCATGGAGCTTTTCCAGCTTGCTGTTAATACCGAGAAGGAGCAGATCGGAGAAATCTCTATACAAGGACGTTCCTGGGTGATAATCGTAAGCCCTCTTTATAATAATAAATATATAAGAGGAGCGGTTGCGGTTATCAGGGACATGACGGAAGAGCGTAAGCTTGATAAGCTCCGGAACGATTTTATAGCGAATGTTTCTCATGAATTAAGGACGCCGATTTCTATGATGCAGGGATATAGTGAAGCGATTGTCGATGATATTGCCGGAACGGACGAAGAGAAAAAAGAGATGGCAAGTGTCATTTATGATGAATCCCTGAGAATGGGCCGGCTTGTGAATGAATTGCTGGACCTTGCCAGAATGGAAGCCGGACATATTCAGCTGACAATGGAAGAAACTGAAGTGAATTCCTATCTGCAAAGAATTATCAGGAAGTTCCAGGGGCTGGCAAAAGAGAAGGAAATTAGTCTGGAACATGATCTGCAAAGCAAGGGTGTCCCTATTCAAATTGATCCGGACAGAATTGAACAGGTTATGACTAATCTGATTGATAATGCCATCCGGCATACCCCTCAGAATGGAGAGGTAAAAGTGCTCGAGAGAAGTGATGAACGGGGACTGTTTATCGAAGTGAGAGATTCTGGCTCAGGGATTCCTGAAGAAGACCTGCCGTTTGTATTTGAACGCTTTTATAAAGCGGACAAAGCAAGAACGAGAGGCCGATCTGGAACTGGCCTTGGCCTTGCAATTGCAAAAAATATAATTGAAGCTCATAAAGGACATATTACCGTTCAAAGCAAGACCGGACACGGTACGACATTTTCAATCTTTATCCCTCGAAATGAAGGATAAAGGCGAGAAATGTGGCGATTGTTCTTGATACACGGGAAACAATTTGTCATAGGCTTAGGGAAGGAGATGCATAAAGTTTCCTTCCCTTTTTTTGAAATATAGTTCTAATCAACAGGCCGGGCGTTTTTGAAGGCAAGGGAGTAATCCTGCACCCAAACAGGCTCTTGCGCTTTTCTGCAAAATAATAATATAGTTAAACTGTAACTTTTTTTAGAGAGAGAACGACTATTTTATTGAACGGGGAGGGGAATCCATGGACTCCGTTTTTGATGATCTTTATAAAAAATACCATCATGACGTTTTTCAATTTCTATTTTATATGGTCAAAAACAAGGAACTGGCTGAGGATTTAGTCCAGGAAGTCTATATAAGAGTATTAAAATCATATGAAAAGTTTGAAGGGAAAAGCAGCGAAAAAACATGGCTCTTTTCCATTGCGCGGAATGTTGCCATAGATTCCTTTCGCAAGCAAAAGGGCTGGAAGCAAAGGATTATGGAGAAATTTGACTGGTCAACTCAGGAGGTAAAGGATGAACTTCCCTTGCCGGAAGAAATTGCCCTGCAAAGAGAAGAAATTCAGCTGATCTACCGCTGTCTGGATTTATGCACCATTGACCAGAGGCTTGTCATAATTATGAGATATATACATGAACTCAGCATTAATGAAACAGCTGATGCACTTGGCTGGTCCGAAAGCAAGGTTAAAACAACCCAGCATCGTGCCTTAAAGGTGCTTAAGAAACATATGGAAGATTTTAAGGTAAAGGAGGGAATGGATAATGAAGGAATCAAAGTGGAGCGATGAGCAGCTTCAGGAATTGCTGAGTCAGTTGCCTAAAATTAAAGATGATCGTGATCCGAGAGACATTTATCAAGCCATCGAAATTAAGATGGGAAAGCAAAAAACAAAACATGGATCCTGCCATCTATCGCAGCGGCTGCTGCATTGCTCCTGCTTTTTATTCTCGTCCCAAACCTTATGAGCTGGCAGGAGTCTGCCGATAAGCAGGTCGAATCGAAAGCGGACCAATCAACCTCATCTGAACAAATAACAAGTGAAAATAACACTTTTCTGGAAGCAAAAGAGGAAGACTCTGAATTAATTGCTCAAGAGAAAGGCTCAGAAGAACAGGACCAGGCAGAGCTGTCCACTGAGCCGGAAGCGGAAGCGGAAGTAAATGATGAGGAGATAAGCCAGAAGACGGTTGCATCAGAATCTAGCCCTACTGCCGTTTATGAAGAAGATTTGGCAGGGAAAGAGGTACTGACTTATGCGATTCCAGATCAGGCGGCACAAAATATTGTACCCGTCAGTGTTTTAGTTGATGAAAATCCTGCCAGGACGAAATTTGAATTATTTGAAGACACAATGGGCAGGCTGACCGAAGATGAATGGGGTTTAGAGGATTACTATCCTCTGAAAGCAAATTTCACCTATGATCAGGGAAATAAAATGTTAACTGTTGATGTGCCAGCGGATCATCCATATAGTATGTCTTCCACGACAGAATTACTTTTAGAGAAGGTCTTGTCCAATATAATGAATAATCTTGATATTGAAAAGATTAACCTCATGACTGAAGGGGAAATCGGCATTGAATTTAGCCATTACGGATATAGAGAGGAATTTATCCCGGAAAATAGCAATGGTAACTTAATTTATTATTTCTTATATCCAAATGGCGCAGATTCAACACCATTCCTGGTCCCGCTAAGAGAGCAGCTCAACTCTATAAAAGATGCTCTAACAGCTATGAAGCAAAACCGGACTGAAAATAATTTACAGGCATCCATACCAGAAGACATTGATTTTGAAACAGAAGAAATACAGGATGGCAAACTCTTAATCCGTTTTAATAATGAATCAGAAATAATTGATGATGAATCAACACTTCATGCGATTGAAGCAAT
This sequence comes from Cytobacillus pseudoceanisediminis, assembly GCF_023516215.1. Classification (NCBI taxonomy): domain Bacteria; kingdom Bacillati; phylum Bacillota; class Bacilli; order Caryophanales; family Bacillaceae; genus Cytobacillus; species Cytobacillus pseudoceanisediminis. The sequence goes on from NZ_CP097349.1 coordinate 231,969, forward strand.
ACTTCTGACGGCAAAAGACTTTGATTTTGACACGGTTAAATTGGAAAATGCAGATGTTGATAAAATAGGCAAGTTTGACCTTACAGAAGAATTAAAAGTACCAATAGCAGCGAATAAACGAGATTTGCCAAATTAGAGAGGCGGCCCATGTGGCTGCCTTTTCTTTTTCAGGGATAAAAATCCCTCAGGTCTGCATAAAAACTATGCTGCTGGAAGTATACTAATAACTGTGCTTTTAAGAGCTTTATTATTAATTGTTCTAAAAGAGTACAAGCTGTCATAGGGTGAAAGAGAGTGCGGTCACTGAAAGGCACTCGTACGGATATTTCAGCTGACAACATAGGAGGAAAAGAATGAAGGATTACATAAGACGTTTCTTTATCGCAGGAATAATGGCTCTTTGTGTGAGTCTGTTATTTCTGGGAGGGAAGCATTCTAAAGCTGCCGAGCCAAAAATTCCGGAACTGACAGAGCATTGGGTATGGCCTGCAGATGGTGTAATTACAGACACGTTTGGGACAAGAGAAGGACAGCATAAAGGCATTGATATAGCTGGAGATTCCGGGTCTCCAGTTTATGCTGTTGACGCAGGAATTGTGTCCAGGTCTTATTATTCCCAAACATATGGAAATGTGATATTCATTAAACATAACAATCAAACTGAAACAGTATACGCCCATCTGGATAAACGCTTTTCTGCTGAAGGAGAAAGTGTTGGGCTGGGACAGAAAATCGGACTGATGGGAAGCACGGGTGACTCCTCAGGGGTGCATCTCCATTTTGAAATACATACGCAGGCATGGACAGCTGATAAAATAAATGCAGTTGACCCTTCTGTTGCATTTGGGATGGGAGAAGTTGGACAAGCTGTAAATGCAGTGATGAAAGTTGAAAATGCGCGTGAAGTTTCAGCACGGCCATCTAATTTTGAGTCAGGGAAAATAAAAAATGGTTTCGAGGAAACTTACCATATAGTTAAAACAGGGGAAACATTATGGTCTATTGCTGCACACTATAATTTGCGGGCCGGGGAAATTGCGGATTTAAATAATATTAATCCTGATCACATTTTTTCAGGTCAAAAACTATTGATAAAACCCGTGAAATCTTTAGAATACACTGTTAAACAGGGAGATACTCTATCTTCTATAGCAAAAATGCATGATACAACGGCAGAAACAATCAAAGAATTAAATAATGCCGATTCAGATACTATAAAAATTGGACAAATTCTAATCATTCGCAAAAAATAGAATAGAAATGATTGCACCGCTTTACTCCCTTAAAGTATAATGGGTAAAAAAACTGGGGGAGTTTGAGAAATGCTTACAGACTATCATAATCATCTCGAAAATGGCACGTTGAGCCTGGATTATTTAAGAAAATTCACAGATGCTGCAGCCCGGAAAGGGATTGAATCTTTTGGAATCTCAGAGCATGCATATCATTTCTATCAGACAGCAGACATCCTGCAGAATTCATGGGTAAACGAAAGGCGCTTTTATGATATGAAAGACTATGTGAATGTTTTTCATGAAGCGTGGAGCAATGACATAGATGTGAAGATGTCAATTGAAATGGACTACACGCCAGGCAAACACCGTGAAATGGCGAAGTTTATCAATAGTTATTCTTTTGACTATGTTATTGGATCCATTCATTGGGTTGGAGATTTCGGCATAGACCTGGCTGAATTTAGGAAAGAATGGGATAAAAGGGATTTATATGATGTATATCGTAAGTACTTTGATCAGGTGGTCACTCTGGCTCAGTCAAATTTATTTGATATTGTTGGCCATTTAGACCTCGTGAAAATTTTTAAATATGTTCCCCAGGACGAAGAATTCCTGCTGGAGCAATATGATCGTGCAGCCAATGCGCTGGCAGAATCCAAGACATGTGTTGAAATCAGCACGGCTGGTCTGCGAAAACCAGTGGGGGAACTATACCCGGACAAACGGCTTCTTCAGAAATGCTATGATAAAAATATCCCGATTGTTCTTTCGTCTGATGCACACTTTCCTGAACATGTAGGTGCAGATTTTGAAAAAGCAATTGATCTTGCAAGAGAAGTGGGGTATCAGTCCATCATGACATTCTCAAAAGGAGAAAGAAAGGAATTTCCGCTTGGATAATATAAAGGATGGCATATTGCCGTCTTTTTTTGTTATATCGATAAAAATCTGTAAGGCTCTCGGTTAGAGAGATTCTCTATATCTGTCAGGTAAACATATCCCTTCACAGAATAACTTTTTTCAGTATAATTAATTTGTATAAATAAATACGGTCTATCTTCGGGGCAGGGTGAAATTCCCGACCGGCGGTGATGGGTCATTCTTGACTCTAAGCCCGCGAGCCTGAAAGCAGAGTTTTTGAAGAGAAACCTTTGCGGTTAATTTGGGCAGGATTTGGTGCGATTCCAAAGCCGACAGTACAGTCTGGATGGGAGAAGATGGAGGTTCTGCAGACGTTCAAAAAATGCAGGTTTTGAACGTTATTAAGCGTGCCTTTGCAACTCTCCCTCAAGTTATATTAGCTTGAGGGTTATTTATTGCGAAGACATTTGCTTAGCTGAACCTTTCTTCTTTAGGAGAGATAGTCCTTAAAAGGAGAGAGGAACATGAAAAAACTTAATATCAAAACCATGGTTGCCATCGGAATGCTGAGCAGCATCTCTTACGTATTAATGCTTCTCAATTTTCCAATCCCGCCGTTTCCGCAATTTCTGATGATTGACTTCAGTGATATTCCTGCATTAATCGCTGCGTTAATTTTTGGGCCGGCAGCAGGGATTTTGGTGGAACTTATTAAGAATATTCTTGACTACTTCATGACAGGGAGTGCAACAGGAGTACCTGTTGGGCATATTGCAAACTTTGCCGCAGGCATTTTGTTCGTCCTGCCGACTTACTATATGTACAGCAAGCTGAAAACAAAAAAGGGCATGACGTTTGGACTTGTTATCGGCACAATGGTTATGGCTGTCATAATGAGTGTGCTTAATTACCTTGTAATACTGCCGGCATATACTTTCTTCCTTAACTTCCCTGCAATGTCAGCACCTGAAATGAGAACTATGATTGTGACAGGGATTTTGCCATTCAATATTATAAAAGGTTTAATCATTTCATTTGTTTTCATGCTTATTTTTACACGCATGAGAACTTGGGTGGAGAAGCAGGCTGTTATAAAAAGCGCAGCTTAATAATATATAAGTTTAAAGCAGCGGCAAATGTGCCGCTGCTTTTTCTGTTCACTCCATTTAATCTTGTTAAATGTTAACATAAAAAACTCCCTTTCATGATGAAAGGGAGCAGCAGCTTAACAAAGGGTAAAGTATGGTTGAAGGATTATTCGTATTTAAGCGGATCGCCATCAAAAGCATCATCAGCTACTTTAATTGAATCGGTTGGGCAGCCTTCAAATGCATCCATCATATCATCAACTAATACATCAGGAATTTCAACGATACCCTGGTTATCATCAAGGGTAACGAAAGCGATGCCTTCATCATCATAATCATAAATGTCCGGTGCAGCTGCGCCGCAAGCTCCACATGCAATGCATGTTTCTTTGTCAACAATTGTATACTTTGCCATGAAAAAAACCTCCCAAGATTTAAACAATTAATCGTCCATCAAGATGATGGTAACACATTCCTCACATCTATTGTAAAACTGAATGTTCAACTTTTCAATAGAAAATGTATTGAGAATGCTTATCACACAAGGGTTTAGGCATAATTTACCCTGTGAATAAATAATTAAAACGGCCTGCCGATTTCTTTCATGATAAAATGGAAGAGGGGCAACAAGCTTCTTAAAACAAGAAAAAAATCTTTGGCCGTAAGGTGAAAAAAATGGAAAGATCTTATTTAAAAACTATAATAATGTACTGTATTAAAGAATTACAGGGACAAAGAACTATATATTCTATTTTACATTTGCTCAATGGAAAAAAATCTTCCCAAACCATTCAGGATGCTCATTTATTTCAGCTAACCCCGCTTTTTAGAACATTTGGAAGTTTAAGCCGGGATGTTCTGGATCAACTTGCACAAGAAATTGTAAGCAAAAGCTGGATGACTCCAACTGATGAAAAGCATTACATTTTGACTTCAGATGGTAAGGAAGAGCTGGAAAGGTCTCTTTTAGAATGTCCAATACCGTCTTCATTAAACGGATGGCTGTATTATAGTGCAGGTGACCTGTTTTGGGAGAGGATTACTCTTTTAATTCAGGTTATATCACATTTAAATAATAACAATGTAAAATACCTTCCTATTCAAAGAAAAAGAGATGTTCACGAATGGCTGAAATACTTTTTGAGAACATCTGGATTCGCCCGCAATGAAGTAGGAAGTGTGCTAAACAGGGAACTTTGCCAGTGCCTTGAAAGACTAAGTGATATTAATCCTGCTGTACTGACATTGAGGCTGACAGGCTATAACCGTATTGGCCTCACTGCTGTTCAGACTTCAGAACAGCTGGGAATCAGTCATGATTATTATCACCATCAGTTCCTTGGAGCCATTCATCATATCCTTGCAAGCGTAAGAGAAAATCCTGACGAATATCCGCTTATCGATAAATTAGTGAGCGGGACAGGAAATGAAGTTCAGCTAACGTTGTCTGCTCAAAAAACATATACACTGCTAAAACAGGGACTGGATTTGGATGTGATCGCAAAAACGAGAAACTTGAAAAAAGCACAATTGAGGATCATGTTGTGGAGGTAGCGTTAAATGACAGCGGTTTTAATATCACAAGTTATGTTTCAGAAAAGAAGCAGAAATTGATTCTTCAAGCAGCGAACAGTGCTGATTCATTGCAATTAAAGCAAATACGTCAATTGGTGCCGGAATCCGATTATTTTGAAATCAGATTAGTCATTGCAAAGCTTGGAGAGGGACAATGAGATTAGAAGCGCTATTACAGAGCAAATTTGGATTTTCTGCCTTTAGACCTGGACAAAAGGAGATCATTGAATCTGTGCTTTCAGGGAGGAATACTGTTGCCATGCTGCCTACAGGTACAGGTAAATCCCTATGTTATCAGCTGCCGGGATATATGATTGAAGGTCAGGTGATTATTATATCTCCTTTGCTGTCCCTTATGCAGGATCAGGCTGAACAGCTTATGATGAATGGGGAAAAAAGGTGATTGCATTCAATTCCTTTTTAACCCGCGGAGAAAAAACAGGCATTGATTCATCTGAATCAATATAAGTTTATCTTTATTTCACCCGAAATGCTTTATTATGAGTCAGTACTATCACAGTTGAAGAAATTGCGCATTGCTTTATTTGTTGTGGATGAAGCTCATTGTATTTCCCAATGGGGGTATGATTTCAGACCCGATTATTTAAAGCTGGGGAAGTCAGGAAAATGATAGGGAACCCGGTTACTCTGGCATTAACAGCTACAGCTACCGCTGAAGTTAAAGCAGATATAAAAAAGTCACTTGGCATACTGGACTGCAGCGAATTTATATACTCCGTTGACCGTCCTAATATTGCATTATCTGTAGAAAGGTTAGAGAATTTCCGTGAAAAAACAGAGAGACTTGTGGAGCTTGCTGGAATCCTTCAGGGCCCTGGAATTATTTATTTTTCCAGCAAAAAAATGGCGGAACAGTCAGCTGAGCTGCTTAGGGACAAAGGAGCCAAAAGAGTGATGGCTTACCATGGGGGAATGGACCAGGAAAGCCGTATCCTTGTGCAGCAGCAGTTTATTCATGGGCAGCTCGATCTTATTTGTGCTACAAGCGCCTTTGGCATGGGGATTAATAAAGATAATATCAGGTATGTAATACACTTTCATATGCCTCTTCAGATTGAATCCTATTTGCAGGAAATTGGCCGGGCAGGGAGAGATGGAAATCAAAGTATAGCCATTATGCTCTATGCACCGGGTGATGAGCAGCTTCCCATACAGCTTGCAGAAAGTGAATTGCCTGACAAAGCACAAATTGATTGGATTAAGGAATGGATAGAAGAAAACCCAAATGCGATCCAGAATATTGGTCCTTTTGAAGAGCAAATTAAGCAGCGTTCCGGTTTGACCGATGTTCAGTGGCGAATTTTTAATGATTTTTTTGAAAGGAAAAGCAAATCTGGACTCGATTACAGAAGGATTCTGCAGGAGATGAAGGAGTATTATGAAGGCAGAATCAAACTGAAAAGGGATAGCATTGAGGAAGTATATAAGTGGATCTACAAGAAGACATGCCGGAGAGAGAGTATACTTTCCTGCTTTGATGAGGAAAAAAATGCCTCAGTCCCATCCTGCTGCGATATTTGCGGTTTGCAATTGGAAAATTTCTTAAGGAATACAAATTCAGATAATCAGGAAAGCCCGCTGTATGATTGGAAAAATCATCTGGAATACCTCCTGATTCCAAGTGAGTGAACCAAAATGAGGAAAAGATACGCGGACATTATTAAGGAATTGACTGACAAGGAACTATTATTCCATCTTTATCTTACTCAGGTGCTTATTTTATCCATTTCTTTGATACTAAGTATTATATTGTTTAATAGTTTTGGGGAGTTCCAAGCTCTTTTTGAATTCAATGATATAAACATTTTTGTAATTGGAGCGGCGGCAGGAGCTGCAGTTGTCCTGATTGATATCGTGTTGATGAAGGTTCTCCCTGAAGTGCTGTATGATGATGGAGGATTAAATGAGAAAATCTTTCAGAATCGCAGTTTTATCCATATTGCTTTTATTGCGGCTGTGGTGGCGTTTAGTGAAGAACTTCTATTCAGGGGAGTCATTCAGACCCATTTTGGCCTTGCTATTTCCAGTCTTATTTTTGCGCTTGTTCATTATCGATATCTTTTTAATTGGTTTTTGTTTGTAAATATTATTACATTAAGCTTTTTAATAGGTTATATTTATCATATAACCAATAATTTGCTTGTTACGATTGTTATGCATTTTCTGATTGACTTTCTTCTTGGTATTCTTATTCGAAAACGTTACCTGAAAAAAACTATAAGGAAAGCTGAAGAGGACAATTCAATTAACGATCATTAACAGCAGCACACAAAATATACTTCTTATGATTTTTATTACAGGAAGGGATGAAACATGAATAAAGAAGACCCTTATAGAGATCAAGCTGAAAGACTCCGTAAGAAGATTGACCGAAAACAGGAAGCGGAATATAGCGGGCAAAAATCCGCTTTGCCGCCACGGAGCCGTGTTCACCAGGAAAAAAGGAAAAAGAGTAAATGGAAGGTTAAATACCCAGTTATTCGCCTGCTTGCTTTATTTTTTATCCTTTTGCCCATCACCATTTTCAGTATATATCAATATGTAAGTAGTGATAAAAGCATTAATGCCGGGTTAAATGCAGAAAATGAAGAAATCGGTTCTGAAACGGTCGTTTTTGCCACAAATGATGAAGGGGAAGGGACAACCATAGAAGTAAGAGAAGAGCCGGAATCCCAGGAACCTGAGAAACCTGAAAAAGCTGAGGGCGTTCAAGTAAAAGAAGATGCCAAAGTCCAGCAGGAAAAAGAGGCCTCTCAAACGACTGATAAAGAAGATAAAGGATCTGAATCCAATTCCAAAAAGCAAGCCCAGCAAACAGCACCTGAAAGTACAGACTCTTCCAAAACTGCCGGGAAACAGGAACAGGAAGAATTAAAAACGGAAGGCAAAGTTGTTTACCATACGGTCAAACCAAAGGAAACAATTTTTAGAATTGCCATGACCTATTATAAATCCCAGTCGGGAATTGAAAAAATAAAGCAAGCCAACAATTTGCCGTCGAATGAAATACAAACGGGCCAGGTATTAAAGATTCCGCTTGAGCAATAGAAGGAGCGGAAACAGGTAAGGCAGCGGCCTCTCTTTCTTAGTCATATAATAATGGACAGGCTCATACATTATTGAGAAAGGGAGGGAGAGTATTGGAATCGCCAATTAGAATGCTTGACGAACGTACAGATCAGGCTACCAGAAAAATGCTTGAGAAAGTGGTAGAGAGAAAGCAAAAATTTGATCGATTCAAGTCCTGGCATTTACTTGCCATGTGGGCAACTGTTTTTATTTCTTTTTTATTCTTTTTATATATTTATAAAAGTGTTATGCAGCCTTACTCTTACTCGTTTGCTTCCATGTTTTCGGCTTTTGTCAATCAGTCAGCTAATTTCTATTTGCTCGTTTTTTCTGTTGGCCTATATGGGCTTATGAACCTTCTGAGGGAAAAAAGAGAAAAAGCAGAAAAAGAATATCATGCTCTAAGGTGTGAAATAATAGATAAGAGCAAAGACCTTTGGAAAAAAGAAGATGAATGGAAAAACCGCCATACTGTTTTCGAAATGATGAAAAAAAATTATGATATAAATCTTTATCATGAGAATAAATGACAGTGCAGTTAATGGAAAAAGAAGCAGCTTGCCTGCTTCTTTTTTGTTAAGTATCTTTTAAAAGAATTTCTTCTTATCCCGTTCTTCCTTAAGAATTTCCACGGCTTCTCTAAAGCGCTGTGAATGAACAATCTCTCGTTCTCTTAAAAACCGGAGTCCGTCATTTAAATCCGTGTCATCACTCATATTAATGATCCACTGATAGGTTGCTCTGGCTTTCTCTTCTGCTGCGATATCTTCGTATAAATCTGCAATTGGGTCTCCCTTTGCCTGGATATAAGTAGCTGTCCAAGGAACACCTGCAGCATTATGGTAAAACAGTGCGTTATCATGGTCAGCATAATGATCACCGAGACCAGCGGCTTTCATTTGATCAGGCGTAGCGTCCTTCGTTAATTTGTATACCATTGTTGCGATCATTTCCAGGTGGGCAAACTCCTCTGTTCCAATATCTGTAAGTAGCCCGATGACCTTATCAGGTATAGAATAACGCTGGTTCAAATATCTTAGGGCAGCAGCAAGTTCTCCGTCAGCCCCCCATATTGTTCAATTAGAAACTTTGCCAGTTTGGGGTTGCATGTGCTTACCCTTACCGGATATTGCAGCTTCTTTTCATAAACCCACATTCTTTCTCAGCTCCTTTCAAATATCCAGATATATTCCTATTTAGCGCCTTCATATAAGAAGGCGCCGGGAAAAAGTTTATACTTGCCAAGGCCACGGTGCATCATCCCAATTCCAAGGCTGGCCGGAATAGCTGTGTCCAAATTGCATTAATGGACCATACTTGCTCTCAATGGCATTTCTCAGTTTTTTTCGTTCCTTTGCATAGTGATTGAATTGCTTAATGGCTTCAGAATCATTGTTATGAGTGTCAAGGTATAGAGTCAGTTCAACAAGGACAAAATCCACAGCCTGGAGCTGTTCAAGAAGCTGATAGTAATCTGCCGGCAATTGTTTCATGGCTATTGTCCCTCCCTGGCTTTTTCATAGGGACTGTACCATGGATCATAGAAAGCCTTCCAAAGCGTTCCTGCTCTTAAAGCCTCCATTGGCGTAAATTGTTCAAGCCCTGGCGGCTGAAATCCCATATATAGATTTGGAGGAGTGGAATAAGTTTTGACCTTTATAGGAGTGCAAGGGTCAAATGGGCTTACATAAGGGTGCCAGGTTTTACGGAGTGTATTCATCATAATCCCTCCTTTTTATGCGTCATTGAAACTTATGAAAAGTGCAGTGTTTTTATGATTGTTTACTCTAATAAAAAGAAGGGAAACTTGAGGTGATGGCGAAATTAAATGTTAGGTCTAATTAATGTTACTTTGAGGTGATGGCAATGTTTGTGAAAAGTATCATGATCCCCAAACATACCTGTTATACAATCGGACAGGATGCACCATTGAAAGAAGCTCTGGCTCTGCTGGAGGACCATCAGATTGACGGGCTTCCTGTATTGGATGGCGATCAATATGCCGGCATAATTACGAGATATGGAATATATGAGAACTTCTTTTGTCAGGTAATTCAAAGGAGGGTTTCCTGGAAGGAACACTGGTCAAGGATATTGCCACACATCAGGAGCAATATTTAAAAGGAAATGAGATTTTTGAAAAAACGCTTCTGGATTTAAAGGATTTCCCTTTACTTGCAGTTTTGGGCGATAATCGAAAATTTCTGGGCATTGTTACACGCTTTGATGTTCTCGCTCAATTCCAATCGGCCTTCGGAACCAATAAATCCGGTGTCAGGATTGCGTTTACTTCGGTAGAAGCGGAAGGGCGAATTGCACGTTTAGCCGAAATCGCCCATTATTTTCATGAACATATCATTTCCCTTGTTACCTTTGATGAAACCGACAAGCTGGTCCGCCGCATCGTGATGAAGGTTGAAAAAAATAATAATATGGATAAGTTCATCAGCCGGCTTGAAAAATCGGGTTTCCGTGTTTTGGACATAACTGAGTACTAGAGTAAATATAGTCAACAAAATAAATCCTTCTCATACACTTTGTATGGGAGGGATTTATTTTGTTTTTTATTTTGCTGAAGCTATTTACAGGCTTTATTAGCGGCATATTATTTATTAAATTTTTTCCGGTGTCTATTCCAATGGGCATCTCGGATATGATTGTCATTTTTGTACTGGAGCCGGCGGGCTTCGTCATGGGAATGATTTTTTCCTTATCGCCTTTATAGCCAACGCAGAGATCATCAGAAGTATTATCGAGTGGACTGCCAGGCTTTTAAAAAATATAAGGTCATTAAAACATATGGATGCTTTATTTGGGCCTGTGCTGAGTTTATTGCTAATTGGAGGCTTTTTTGTTTTGTCAGTCCTTTCGCCATGGGAAGCATTTGCCCTTTTCTGTTTTTCAGTAATTTATGGTATTATTTCTTTAGATTTCAAGAAAATCAATCTTGCCGAAGACTGATCGAAGGCGATTGATGGCAGGAGGATTTATGATATACCTAATAGCTTTGGCCATAATTGGCGGTGCGTGTTTACTAATGTATATGTTTAGTGAGGCATTTGCAGATAGAATTATATATAAAGAGCTTTCTTTTCCTGAGTTTCCGGAAAGCTTCGGTGAAGTAAAGCTTTTTTTATTTCGGATATTCATAAGAGGACGGTGTCAGAATCGATAATCGGGGAGGTTAAAGAAAAGAAGCCTGATCTGGTCATCATCGGCGGCGATCTCTTGGAAAAAGGAGTCCCTTTTGAAAGAGTAAAGAAGAACCTTTTGGGATTAAAGGAATGCGGGCCCGTCTATTTCGTTTGGGGGAATAATGACTATGAAGCGGATTACCACGAGCTCGATGCTCTGCTTCTCGAATGCGGAGTAAAAATTCTAGATAATACTGCCCTTTCCTTTGAATCAAATGAAGGAGAACGTTTTATTTTGATGGGAACAGATGATCTAAGCAAGGATAGGGATCGGCTCGACCTTGCACTTAAGGATGCAGGCTCAGGGGGTTTCAGGTGCTGGTCAGCCATGATCCAAGAATCATTAACAGTATAACAAAAGAACAAAATATTCACCTGGTGTTAAGTGGACACACACATGGCGGGCAAATTCGCATTTTCGGGTTTGGTCCTTATGAGAAGGGCCGGATAAAAGTGCTGCCGCAAACAACTATTCTGATCAGCAACGGCTATGGTACGACCGGTGTGCCATTGAGGCTGGGGGCAAAGCCGGAAACTCATTTCATTACAATTAATAAGGGCTGAAAATAAAACACACCCAGATTTTACAGTTCTACCGGCGGTTTTTATAATTAGTAATGAATGGAGGGCTGGGTATGGCAACTGAAGAAGGAAAGTATAATATTAAGGCTGTATCTAAGATGCTCGGCATTCAGCCAGGAACGTTAAGAGCATGGGAGAGACGGTATCAAATTGTTGCTCCAAAGAGAAATGAATCTGGCCATAGGCTTTATACAGAGGAACATATCAAAGTGTTAAAATGGCTGATCAGGAAAGTGGATCAGGGTTTTTCCATAAGTCAGGCTGTTTCCCTTCTGGAAAATAAGGAACTGAATGCCGAGCCGCTTCAGATGGATAAGGAAGGTGATCGGTCTGGTGCCCTCGCCAATGAGCTGCTTGAAGCTCTCCTTCAGTTTAATGAAACAAAAGCACATGATTTAATTAATCAGGCTTTCAGTTTTTATACAATAGATAAAGTTCTTATTGATATATTAGGTTCACTTCTTGTAAAAATCGGGCATCAATGGGAAGAGGGGAAAATAACAAGTGCACATGAGCATTTTGCCTCATCTATATTAAGATCCAGAATTGGGATGATTCTGCATTCTTTTCCGCATAACGGAGTTCTGCCAAAGGTGATAGCAGTCTGCGGACCAGGTGAAGCTCACGAATTAGGGCTATTAATTTTTACTTTATTTTTGCGCAGAAGAGGATTTGAAGTCGTTTACCTTGGGACAAGCATCGCTGAAGAAGATATCGAAACTGTGATTGAGATAGTTAAACCAAAGTTTATATTCTTATCCTGTACGATGAAGTCCAACGTACCAGAAACTCTAAAACTGTCAGAGAGCCTTGCAGAGACTTATGGGAATTTGCATGTAGGCATTGGGGGATTCGGGATTGATGCCCTCAGTAATGAAGAAAAAACGAAGTATGAACAGTTAATTCCCGGCAGTTCCACAAATGAATGGGAAGAATGGATTAGAAAACGGCTCCAATAAGATAAGATCTGGCGGTAAATTGCCGGGTCTTTTCTTTTTAGCCATACAAAATAAGACGACTCACAAACTGCGCAATGTTTCATACACTAAATCAAAGAGTTGGTTCAGGTCAGGGGGCTTATTATGCGCTTAGAACGTTTGAATTATAATAAAATCAAAATCTTTCTCACATTAGATGATTTAAATGATAGAGGACTGACTAAGGAAGATGTCTGGAAGGATTCACTTAAATGGCATCAGCTTTTTCATGAGATGCTGGAAGAGGCAAGTGAAGAATTTGGTGTAGATATTCAAGGTTCAGTTGCTGTGGAGATATTCTCCATGCAGTCTCAGGGAATGGTTATGATCGTTACAATGGAGGAGCAGATGGATGATGAAGAGCTCCTTGAGGATGGTTTTATTGAAATGCAAGTAACTGTTGAGGGCAGTGAAGATATATTATTCGAGTTCCAGGATTTTGAAGATGTAATTCAAATGGCTGCAGAGCTGAATCGTGTACAGATTGAGGAAGGAAGCCTTTATTCTTATAAAGAGAAGTATTATTATCATGTTACTGATATAGCGGCAGAAAACGTTCATAGAGTAATTGCCATACTAGCTGAGTACGGTGATTCAGCCTTTACCAGCATACATGTTATTCAGGAATATGGGAAAGTACTTATCGAGTCCCAAGCAGTAAAGGAGCTGGTAAAATACTTTCCATAAGGCTGAAAAGAGGGAAATCCTCTTTCTTTTTTTGAACAAAGGCAATCTTCCCCGCACAGATTATCAGGGAGGATGATTACAGCGAAATACAGTGATTTTGGATTAAATGGTCATGAACTATATAAAAATTGGGTAAAACAAGTATAGTCAATCAAATGCAATAATAGCATAAAAATGGAAAAGTTTTTAACTAAACAGTAAAGAGGGAAATGGATGTTTCCTTTAGGTTAAAACGGGAAAACGGGTACTAGGAGTAAACAGAAAATTCCCTTTAATACCAGGGCTGAGAGCGGTTTCATGAAAATATTAAAAAATGAGGAAAAGTACATTATTCTTCTTGCATAAATTAGGCAAAGGTGTATACTAATCCATGGAAGCGGACAACTAATGAAAGTGATTTTTCTAGGAGGTTTACAAATGGTAGCCGAGAAAGGTACTGATTCAAATAAAGCTGAAAAATTGGACGTCTTAAGGTCGACTCAAACTGTCATACATAAGGCTTTAGGGAAGCTGGGATATTCTGATGAGGTCTATGAGCTTCTAAAAGAGCCAATTCGCATGATGACAGTGAAAATCCCTGTACGGATGGATGACGGAACAGTAAAAGTCTTTACTGGCTACCGGGCCCAGCATAATGATGCTGTTGGTCCTACTAAAGGCGGTATTCGTTTTCACCCGAATGTAACTGAAAAGGAAGTAAAGGCACTGTCAATCTGGATGAGCTTAAAATGCGGAATTGTGGATCTTCCATATGGCGGAGGTAAAGGCGGAATCGTTTGCGACCCTCGCGATATGTCCTTCGGTGAGTTAGAGCGGCTAAGCCGCGGTTATGTACGGGCAATCAGTCAAATTGTGGGACCGACTAAGGATATTCCTGCACCTGATGTATTTACCAATTCGCAGATCATGGCATGGATGATGGATGAATACAGCCGGATTGATGAATTTAACTCTCCAGGCTTCATTACAGGTAAACCACTTGTACTAGGCGGTTCACATGGACGGGAATCAGCAACAGCTAAAGGGGTTACAATTTGCATACGCGAAGCTGCAAAGAAAAAGGCATTAATCTGGAAGGTGCAAGAGTAGTTGTTCAGGGATTCGGTAATGCTGGAAGTTTCCTCTCAAAGTTTATGCATGATGCTGGTGCAAAGGTTGTTGGCATTTCAGATGCTTATGGCGGTTTATATGATCCAGACGGTCTTGATATCGATTACCTCTTGGATCGCCGTGATAGCTTTGGCACTGTGACAAAGTTGTTTAATGATACAATTACAAATAAAGAGCTGCTTGAACTTGATTGCGATATTCTGGTTCCTGCGGCCATCGAAAATCAGATAACAGAAGAAAATGCACATAATATAAGAGCGAGCATTGTAGTGGAGGCGGCTAACGGCCCAACTACTTTGGAAGCAACACGAATTCTTTCCGAGCGCGGAATTCTGCTTGTGCCTGACGTGCTGGCCTCGGCTGGAGGAGTAACGGTTTCATACTTCGAATGGGTGCAAAATAACCAGGGATATTACTGGACCGAAGAAGAAGTAGAAGAAAAGCTTGAGAAGGTAATGGTTAAGTCATTTGATAATATTTATCAGACGTCCCAAACCCGTCGTGTGGATATGCGCCTGGCTGCTTATATGGTTGGTGTGAGAAAAATGGCGGAAGCTTCAAGATTCCGCGGATGGATTTAATTATAAATCCCATTGGTGAAAGTAAGACATTTGAATAATCATAAAAAATCTCCTATCATAAACTGATGGGAGATTTTTCAGTTGTTTTCAGTAAAGGTGGTTGCTTTTTATCTTCAAACTAAGTTTACCTGTTGAGTTGATCTTCGCTGTGGGCACTTTATCCACGGAATTCATCCGCATTTCCTTCGTGGGGGTTATTTCTAGGACGCTTATTCAGTATCCTGCAGGAGGTTAGGGAAGTGAGAGACCCCGCAGGCGGAAGCGAGGAGGCTCTCATCTCTCCGCGCGGAAAGCAAGTGCCCCATGCTGATTTGAACGCGCATATTATAGGCTAAAACAATTATTTGTAAGAAAAACAGCAACATGAAACTTTTTTTCATGGGTATTGATTAAGGAGTGAGAATCTTGAATATAGACGCTATTATTGTTGGCGGAGGACCATGCGGATTGGCAGCTGCCATAGCCCTTCAGGAAGCTGGGAGAAACCCGCTTGTTATCGAAAAAGGCAATATTGTAAACGCAATTTACCACTATCCAACACACCAAACCTTCTTCAGCACGAGCGAAAAGCTCGAAATCGGCGGGGTACCCTTTATAACAGAAAATTATAAGCCTAAGAGAAACCAGGCACTAACTTATTACCGGGAAGTTGTAAAAAGAAAAGGGATTAAGGTAAATGCCTTTGAAAAAGTTCTCAAAGTAATTAAAAATCCATCTGATGTATTTGAAGTACAAACAGATAAGGGCATTTATACCGCCAATTACGTAGTAATTGCTACAGGCTATTACGACCATCCAAATTACATGGGAGTTCCAGGGGAGGATCTGCCAAAGGTGTTTCACTATTTCAAAGAAGCCCATCCTTATTTTGATAAAGACGTAACGGTAATTGGCGGGAAAAACTCAAGCGTCGATGCTGCGATCGAACTGGTTAAAGCAGGAGCCAGAGTTACGGTGATCTATCGCGGAACAGAATATTCACCCAGCATAAAGCCATGGATTCTCCCTGAGTTTGAGTCCTTAGTCAGAAACGGCGTCATCAAAATGGAATTTAATGCACATGTGAAAGAAATCAGTGAAAATAAGCTGACCTACATGGCAGGTGGCCAGCATTTTGACATTGAGAACGACTTTGTATTTGCCATGACCGGCTACCATCCTGACCATGAATTTTTAAGGGGTATGGGAATTCAAATAAATGAAGAAACGGGCCGCCCTCAATTTAATCCTGAAACGATGGAAACGAATGTCCCTGGAATATTTATTGCGGGTGTAATAGCTGCCGGGAATAATGCCAACGAAATTTTTATTGAAAATGGCAGATTCCATGGCGGACAAATAGCAAAAGCTATAATTGAAAAAGGCAATAACAAAGGCTGATCACAAGTGATTAGCCTTTGTTATTGCCAATTTATATTTGGAAAATCTCTTCGATATTTTGCTGGGTTTCCAGTCCGATAAGCAGTTTAATTCTTGCTTTTTGCCCGTTTAGTCCATTTGAGAAAATAACACCCATGTCCTTTAGATGCTTTCCGCCTCCGTCATAGCCATACACATCTTGTGCAATTCCATTGAAACATCGGGAAACCAATACAATCGGAATGTTCTTTTCTGTAAGAGCCTTAATGCCTTCAATTGTGGCTGGAGGCAAATTGCCTTGTCCAAGTGCTTCAATCACAACTCCGTCAAAATCTAAATCACCTATCGCATAAAGCAAAGAAGAATCCATTCCGGCAAATGCTTTAATAAGTGTGACTTTTTTAACAATAGCATTTAAAGGATAATATTCTCTATTTGTGGGCGTGTTGTGGAATAATACACCTCTCTTTGTGACTATTCCGATTGGTCCATACTGCGGGCTTTGGAAAGTAGATACATTGCTTGTGTGTGTCTTTGTCACATTTTCCGCAGTATGAATTTCATCATTTAGAACAACCAGAACCCCTTTGTTTTTTGCTTCTTCACATGAAGCCACGCGAATGGAGGAAATTAGGTTGTAAAGTCCGTCAGAGCCGATTTCATTACTTGATCTCATTGCACCAGTAACAACGATGGGAAGAGATGTTTTAACAGTCAGATCCAAGAAATAGGCTGTCTCTTCTAATGTATCTGTTCCATGGGTAATGACTACGCCGCTAATTTTTTCTTTTGCCAGGTTTTTTTCAATGATTTCCTTCAATTTAAGCATTTCTCTAGGTGTTATATGCGGTGAAGGGAGATGAAAAGGCTCTTCAACCAGTAATTCTGCAAGGGAAAGCAGTTCCTTTGTTTTTTCAGTTAATGGATTATTATCTGTTGGCTTTACAGCACCAGTTGCTGCATCCTCACTCATTGAAATGGTGCCTCCAGTGTGTATAACAAGTATCTTTTTTTCTCCATGTTAATCCCCCAATTCTAGCTTTGACTCAAAATATGATGTGAAATATTTTGTTTTCCAATATTTGAATAATCATTTTAATTCTTTCTATATCATGATACGATTAAGAAAACAGATTGAAAAGAGGGCAGCTCATGCTGGGAATATTATCCGCTGGCATCGCGCCGGGGTTGGCATTATTAAGCTATTTTTATTTAAAAGATCAATATGAGTCTGAACCCATATCAATGGTTTTTAAAACTTTTTTGTTTGGTGCTTTGCTCGTATTCCCTATCATGTTCATCCAGTATGTTTTAGAGACTGAAGGGGTGCTGCAGTCTAGTTTGATGGATGCATTTCTGTCATCAAGTCTGCTGGAAGAATTCTTTAAATGGTTTATATTATTTTATACTATTTATCAGCATATAACATTTGATGAACCATATGATGGAATTGTGTATGGTGCTTCTGTATCACTTGGCTTTGCCACTGCAGAAAATATCTTCTATCTCGTCGCACTCGGTGTGGAACACGCTCTTGGAAGGGCCTTGCTTCCGGTTTCCAGTCATGCTCTCTTTGGTGTTATCATGGGCTATTATATAGGAAAAGGAAAATTCTCGGCAACCTCGACAAAAAAATGGATAGCCTTTTCGCTCTTTATACCTTTTCTCCTTCACGGTATTTACGACTATATCCTGATCTCCTTAAAACATTGGATTTTTATCATGTTCCCATTTATGATCTTCCTTTGGTGGCTGGGCTTAAGAAAAGTCAAAAAAGCAAGGGCACATAGTCTAAACCACATGAATAATCAATTTGATTTACAGAAAACTCTCCATTCTTGATGGAGGGTTTTTTATTTTGCCGAAAATAAACCAAAAGTAAAAAGACTCAAGTTATTGAATAAAAAGCCAAGGACTACAAAAAATAGGGTCAATGAAAAAAGATTGACTTTTGGAGGTTAAAATCCATGAAAAAGAATTTTTTGGCAGGAAAGGTTTTACTCATAATCTCCCTTTGTATTCTAGGAATTCCTTTTAGCGGGAATATGGACAAAGCTAATGCCTTTTCGAACCAGGTTATCCAGCACGGAGCAGTGGGAAATGATGTAATCGAGCTTCAGTCCCGCCTGCAGTATTTAGGATTCTACAATGGGAAAATCGATGGAGTTTTTGGGTGGGGAACCTATTGGGCACTCAGGAATTTTCAATATGAATTCGGCCTTCCGATAGATGGGCTTGCTGGCCAGGAAACAAAAAATAAGCTCGTAAAAGCATCCAAGTATAATGAACAGTATGTGAAAGAACAAATTAATAAGGGCAATAAATTTACCCATTACGGCGGGGTGGACACTGAAAAGCAGACTAAGCCTCAGCAAGGTGGATCTTCCGGGGGAACGGCACAGCAGCAGGAAGCTCCTAAACAGCCGACTGCTGCAAATGTGCCTAACGGATTCTCAGATAATGATATCCAGTTAATGGCCAATGCGGTTTATGGAGAATCAAGAGGAGAGCCGTATACAGGCCAGGTGGCAGTTGCCGCAGTTATCTTAAACCGTGTAGAAAGTGCATCATTTCCGAACACTGTATCTGGCGTTATTTTTGAGCCGCGTGCTTTTACCGCCGTGGCCGATGGACAGATATGGTTAACGCCGAATGAAACTGCAAAAAAGGCCGTCCTTGATGCCATTAATGGATGGGATCCAACAGGCGAGGCACTGTATTACTTTAACCCGGATACAGCAACAAGCGGATGGATTTGGACACGGCCGCAAATCAAGCAGATTGGAAAACATATATTCTGTAAATAGAGGGGTGAATGATCATGCTTAGAGGAATTCTCATAGGCGTACTTGCACTGGGTGTTGCCGGTACAGCGTTTTGGGGTTATCAGGAACACCGGGAGAAAAATGCAATCCTAATTAATGCCGAAAATAATTATCAAAGGGCATTTCATGATTTAACTTACCAAATTGACCTATTGCATGACAAAATCGGAACAACCTTAGCAATGAATTCGAGAGCTTCACTATCACCTGAATTGGCAGAAGTGTGGAGATTGACTTCAGAAGCCCACTCAGATGTTGGCCAGCTGCCTCTCTCACTTCTTCCTTTCAATAAAACAGAAGAGTTTCTATCCAATATTGGAGATTTCAGTTATCGGACAGCAGTAAGGGATTTGGAGAAGGAACCTTTATCGGATAAAGAATATCAAGCGCTAAAGCAGCTCTATAAACAGTCGGCTGATGTTCAGCAGGATTTGCGCAAAGTTCAGCATATGGTGCTTGAAAAGAACTTACGGTGGATGGATGTAGAAATGGCGCTCGCTTCCAATGGGGAAGCTGCAGATAATACAATCATAGATGGATTTAAGACAGTGGAAAAAACGGTTGAAGGCTATGGAGAGACAGACTTTGGACCGGCATTTGTAAATATGCAGAGGAAGGATGAAAATTACAAATATCTTAAAGGTAAAGAAATAACAGAAGAAGAAGCTGCACGAATAGGTCAGCAATATGCAAAGTTGGGGAAAAATGTAAATATAAGAGTGACTGAAAACGGCAAAGGATCTGATTACGGGTTCTATAGTGTCAGTATTCAAAATAAGAAAACAAAAGAAGAAGCAAACATGGATATCACTAAGAAAGGCGGGTATCCTATCTGGTTCATACTGGATCGGGAAGTGGCGAAACAAAAAGTAAGCCTTAATGAAGCAAGCAATAATGCGATTAAATTTCTGAAAGATAATGGCTTCAAGGACCTTGATTTATTCGAGAGTGCTCAGTATGACAATTTAGGCGTATTTACCTTCGTATCCAATCAGGATGGCGTAAGAATTTATCCGGACTCCATTCGTGTGAAAGTTGCGCTTGATAATGGCAGTATGGCAGCCTTTTCTGCTGAGGATTATTTAAAAGCTCATCACCAGAGAGAAATTCCTGAGCCTGCAATTACTGCAGAAGAGGCGAGAGCCAAGGTGAATCCACAACTGAAAGTCATGGAAGACAGACGGGCAATCATCATTAATGATTTAAAACAGGAAGTTTCCTGTTATGAAATTCTAGGCACATTGGGTGAAGATACCTACAGAATCTATATAAACGCAGAAACAGGACAAGAAGAAAAAGTAGAAAAGCTAAAAAATGCTGAGCCAGTATTTGAAGATGTACTGTAGAGAAAGCCGTATAGGCTTTCTTTTTTTGCTTTAGGAAGCACTTGGGTCTTTTTGCCTAAGTTTTTTAAAAATGCTATTGCGGGAATCTTTTATACCGGTCATAATTAAATGACAAGTTTATCCTTTTAATAAGGGAAGTGTGTCAGTGTGATAAATATTGGAGAGACAGTGCTGCTCGAATTAACATACTCGGAAAAATCCGAGAAATATAAATGCAAGCTTGTTGAAAGAGAAGGAAATAATCTATATATTGATTATCCGATAGTACAGGAAACAAATAAAACTGCTTTCCTGCTCGATGGGACTCAGCTGAAGGCAACCTTTTTGGCTGAAGATGGGACGGTATATCTTTTCGAAAGCGAGGTTATGGGAAGAGTTAAGTTGAAGATCCCGATGATTGTTTTATCATATCCAGGGGACGAACATTTGGTAAAAATTCAGCGGCGTCAGTTTGTCCGGGTTGAAACACCCGTTGATGTTGCTATCCACCCGGAAAGTAATGAGTTTAGTCCTTTTGTATCCGTTACGGATGATATTAGTGCTGGCGGGGCTGCAATCATCGCACAAACAGGCAGCTCTTTAATAGCGAATATGCAAATACTCACTTATTTCGTATTAACTATGCAAAACGGCGACAATTATTATTTACGGCTTAAAAGTAAGGTAATCAGAGTTTCTGAACCTCAAAATGGAAAATCGCTTATTTCTGTTCAGTTTTTGGAGGTAAGCCCCAGGATAGACAATTGCTCCTGCGATTTTGTTTCGATAGGCAACTGGCAATGAAGAAAAAGGCCTGGAAATATAAATAAAGGAATATTTTTTATATTCATCTCTCATAATAGATGGTGAAGTCTATTGGCTTATTCTTATTTTACCAGTTGGAGAGATGGCATTAATGAAAACGGTGGAGAGGATTATTCTAAAGTTAATTATTGTGCAATTTGTTTTCTTGCTGTTCACTCAATTTTTCTTTCATCATATGGATGCTTTTCCGGAATTAAAGCAGCTGACTCAGTATGAGGGTGTTACAGATCAGAATTTCACTGAGCTGCTTGAAACGTTCAGGGAAAATTATTAGCAGGCAGGCGCCTGCTTATTTTTTGTCCCGGCAGTCGGGAAAATCGATCATCTATAAGCCTTTCAGGGGCTATTTTTTAATATTTGCAAGACTTAAAAAACAGCTTAATTATGCACTGATGCAGACTTATTATGTTAAAATAAAGCTGAATGAACCTGGGAAAGAAGCGGCCAGGGGTACAGGAGGAACTATGAGCAAACGTATATCAATTGCAATTGACGGCCCAGCTGCTGCAGGGAAAAGTACAGTAGCAAAGATTGTGGCAGAAAAATTATCTTACATATATATTGATACTGGTGCCATGTATCGCGCCTTGACTTATAAAGCTATTCAGAAGAATGCAAGTCTTGAAGATGAAGCTTCTCTTATGGAGATTCTAAACAATACAGTTATTGAACTGCAGCCAGGCGAAAAAGGGCAATTAATTTATCTGGACGGGCTGGATGTGACAAATGAAATCAGGACTTCTGAAGTGACAAATTCTGTTTCTATAGTCTCCATGCATAAACTAGTTAGAGAAGAAATGGTATTGCGCCAGCAAAGCTTTGCTTTAAATGGAGGAGTTGTAATGGATGGCCGGGATATCGGAACCCATGTCCTGCCCCATGCAGAAGTAAAGATTTTTCTTTTAGCCTCTGTCGATGAAAGAGCTGTAAGGCGACATAACGAAAATATCCAGAAGGGATATCCATCTGATCTTGAAAAACTGAAGGAAGAAATTTCCTTAAGGGACAAGCTGGACTCTGAGCGCGAAGTAGCTCCCTTAAAGAAAGCAGATGATGCAAAGGAGATTGATACAACTTCTTTGTCAATTGGTCAGGTAGTCGATAAGATAATGGATCTGGCTATTGAAAGGATTGGTTCAAAGTGAATCTCTATTCTTTTGCTAAAGCAGCAGTCTATGGAGTTCTAAAACCCATATACAGATTTGAAGTAATTGGGAAGGAGAACTTTCCTGCTGAAGGGGGCGTCCTTTTATGCTCTAATCATATAGATAATCTCGATCCTCCGGTGGTCGGCATTAATGCTCCAAGGCCAGTTTATTTTATGGCCAAGGAAGAGCTTTTTAATGTACCGGTTCTGGGGAAAATTCTTCCCGATCTCAACGCATTTCCTGTCAAGAGAGGAATGAGTGACAGAGAGGCATTGAGAAAAGGGCTTGGAATATTAAAAGAAGGAAAGGTTTTAGGGCTGTTTCCAGAGGGTACTAGAAGTAAAACGGGGCAGCTGGGGAAAGGACTGGCAGGTGCAGGTTTTTTTGCTCTCAGGTCAGAAGCGAATGTCGTTCCCTGCGCCATTATTGGCCCCTATAAAGCTTTTTCAAGATTAAAAGTTGTATATGGTAAACCAATTGATATGAAAGAGCTAAGGGAAAGAAAGGCCTCGGCGGAGGAAACCACTGAATTGATTATGTCAGAAATACGTAAATTAATAGAAGATTATTCATAGACCTTCTTGCTTGACAAAAAACTTCTTTTGTAAGAAGTTAGTAAAAAGGCATTTTTTAAAAAGGCGAAAATATTCGAAAAATAAGGCTGTCCTTTACTTTGAACTTCAAGAATTGTCTAGCGCAAGCAGCCTAACCCTTCGAGGTCACAAGTCTTGTTCTTGTCGGGGGTGGGCAAGGCGTTTACGCTTTTCTTATGAGGGCAGAAAGAGACATTCAACAACAGTTGAAAAATAGCCTGCAAAATAAATAGCCATTCGAGTATTTCTGCTGCTGACACAGGGTTCTTGCCTGGATGGCAGGCAGTTGAATACAGATTAAAAATTTGAAAGCAGCCATTGGATTAAGGAGGAATACATATGTCAGAGGAAATGAATCAAGTAGAAGTTAAAAATTTTGAGGTGGGTGACAAGGTAAAAGGCCAAGTTACCAAAGTAGAAGAAAAGCAAGTCATTGTTGATCTTGCTGACAGCAAATTGGATGGGATTATCCCAATCAGCGAGCTTTCAAGCCTTCATATTGAAAAAGCAAGCGATGCGGTTTCAGAAGGAGATGAGCTCGAGCTTGAAGTTTTAAAAGTGGAGGAAGAAGCCCTTATTCTTTCTAAACGAAAAGTGGATGCCGGGAAATCCTGGGAAACCCTTGAAAAGAAATTCAATGATGGTGAAGTTTTTGAAGCAGAAATAAAAGATGTTGTTAAAGGCGGCTTAGTAGTAGACTTGGGTGTGCGCGGATTTGTTCCTGCTTCCCTGGTTGAAGCTCACTTTGTTGAGGACTTTACTGATTATAAAGGCAAAACGATGACATTTAAAATTGTAGAGCTTGATAAAGATAAAAATCGCCTGATTCTTTCTCACCGCGCTGTAATAGAGGAAGAAAAAGGAAAACAGAAACACCAAGTGCTTGAATCCCTTCAGGCAGGTCAGGTTTTAGATGGAACAGTTCAAAGAATTACTGACTTTGGAGCATTTGTTGATATTGGCGGGATCGATGGTCTTGTTCATATTTCCCAGCTTTCTTATGAGCATGTAGAGAAGCCTTCAGATGTTGTGGAAGAAGGCCAAAAAGTGAAAGTGAAAGTATTAAGTGTAGACCGGGATAATGAACGCATTTCACTTTCCATTAAGGAGACTTTGCCAGGGCCATGGGATAATATCAGTGAAAAGGCTCCTAAAGGAAGCACTCTTGAAGGAACAGTAAAAAGACTGGTGTCATATGGAGCATTTGTTGAAGTTTTCCCAGGAGTGGAAGGCCTTGTCCATATTTCTCAAATTGCGCATAAGCATATTGGAACTCCTCACGAAGTATTGAGCGAAGGACAGGAAATAAAAGTAAAGGTTCTTGATGTGAACGAACAGGACCAGCGCCTGTCATTGAGCATCAAAGATCTTCTTGAAAAAGAACAGGAAGAAGTGACTGACTATGAACTTCCTGAAGAAAATAAAGGCTTCTCTCTTGGTGATATGATAGGCGACCAGCTAAAGAATTTAAAAAAGTAATGGTGATAAATTTTGTCTAGATCAAAACGTAAATGGGATCATATCCAGCATGCTTTGGCAACGGGCCAAAACAGCAATACCGGTTTAGAGGATATTGCATTTATTCATCAAAGTCTTCCTGATGCGTTTCTTGATCAGGCTGATTTAGGCACTTCAATTGGCGAACTTTCATTAAGTTCGCCAATTTTTATAAATGCCATGACAGGAGGCGGAGGAGAAAGAACGGTTCAAATTAACCGGGATCTCGCCCTGGCTGCCAGATCAACAGGCCTTGCTATGGCAGTAGGGTCTCAAATGTCTGCACTGAAGGATCCAAGTGAAGCAGAATCCTACAGGGTTGTCAGGAGAGAAAACCCCTATGGAATTATTATTGGCAACTTAGGCAGCGAAGCTACAATCGATCAGGCAAAAGCAGCGGTTGATATGATAGAAGCAGATGCTTTGCAAATTCACTTAAATGTAGTCCAGGAATTGACCATGCCTGAAGGTGACCGTGATTTTCGGGGGCCCTAAAAAGAATTGAACATATCGTCTCCCATTCAGAAGTTCCAGTAGTTGTAAAAGAAGTGGGGTTTGGCATGAATAAAGAAACAGTATCAATGCTTGCATCAGCCGGTGTTACAGCAATCGATATCGGCGGATTTGGCGGAACGAATTTCTCCCGCATAGAAAATGCAAGAAGAGAAAGACTGTTAACGTTTTTTAATGAGTGGGGAATTCCGACAGCAGTTTCCATTGCAGAAGCTGTATCTTTGGAAAAAGATATTGCTGTCATAGCTTCTGGGGGATCCAGTCAAGCCATGAAATAGCTAAGGCAATTGCTCTTGGTGCAGGAGCTGCAGGGATGGCGGGATACTTTTTGAAAGTGCTCATGAAAGAAGGACTTGAAGCACTCATTGAAGAGATTAACAATATGCATACCGAATTGAAAGTGCTCATGACGGCCTTGGGGGCAGCAAACATCGCCCAGCTTCAGCAGTCTCCAATTATCATAACTGGAGGGACCCATCATTGGCTGAATGAACGTGGCATTGATACAAAGGCATATTCCCAGCGGATCATCCCAAAGTAAAGCTCTCGTCAAATGACGAGAGCTATTTTTTGCTTTCAGAGGCGTGTATATTAGATTTTTGAACATCGATAACTGTCTGGGTCCACAAGGAACGCTTCGACAGCATGACCATAGCACGATTAAAAGCATTAGCTTTTATGAGGAGCGCCTCCACCCTCGAGGTCACAAGTTTGTCCGGTTTCGGCTCCGGACGAAAGCTAACCATTCCATTCCAGAAGGAAAGAACACCTTCCTGCAGGGCTAATCTTGTGCTTGGTGCCCCCAAGGAAAGGAGGGCTTTGTCAGCATAATCATCGCACGATCAAATGCGCCAGCTTTTGAGAGAATGTGGCGTTTTTAGTCTGTGTTCCTTTGTGAGCAAAGTGCTTGCACTTTTCTTTTTAACTGTATTTTGAATCATTCAAAGATCTGGCTTCTTCGGGGCTCTGCATCTTGGCAGCTCCAGCATAATGAAGTGCCTGGTCGCGATCGGATTCCACTTTTCCGCTATTTTTAAGTTTTTTTCCTGTCTGTCTTTACCCATATTAAACACCTCCATGTTATTAAGATGAAATGAGTGCAAAAGAATTATGCAAAAAGATAGCTTTGATTCCAAAGGAATTATCCTTTTGAACTTGCAGGGTTATTTTACATATGAAAAAGCCATAATGGAAATGATAGGAGGTAGAGGATGGAAGGATTAATTTTCTATTGGATTTCCTGGATGGTTTGGATTATGGCGACTTTTTTTATGGATCGAAATAATAAATACAGGTTTCTATTATCTGCCTGGATTTTATTCTTCATTATGCTGTCACCCTGGACACTTAAAATCTTCAATGTTGAAACTGGTATTGGTGGCCTTTTTCTGCTTGTATCTTTATATATTTTTGCTGGGAGATTAAAAAAACTGAGTAAACTTTATTTCCTTTTTTGTGCTTTCATCCTGATGATGGCATATGTCACATTTCATCTGTTTGAACTGTTTGATCCGGTTTGGGTAATATTCTCACGAAATTGGATGCTGTCAGTCCTTCTTGTTTATTTGGCAGTTCTCCTGCAAAAAAACAGAATGCTCAGACTGCCGTTAATATTGCTCGGGAGCATCCAGGGAGAAGTTCTTTATGCGCTCATACTTAATCAATTTTCCTTTCCGTACACTATTGGATCATTGGCCTTTCTGGATATCATGGCAATCTCTGTTTCCATATCGGCCGTATGGATTGCAGTGCAATGGGCCGTCAAATATATTGAAGCCAACTTTAAACATTTCGAAAGGGAGAAACAAAAATTATCATGAGCGAATATACGTACCCGATACTTTTTGGTCTGGCAGCCGGAACTTTGACCCGTATTTATATGCTGAGGACGGATTACCGGCAATATCCTACATACTTACATGGAAAAATTATACACGTTGCATTGGGATTCATTGCTGCTGGCCTGGGAACGGTGGCCATCCCTTCAATTATGGAGGAAGAATTCACAGCCATTACCTTCCTGACCCTTGCTGCATCCCAGTTTAGGGAAGTCAGAAACATGGAGAGAAACACGCTTACTGAACTGGACAGCTACGAAATGGTTCCCAGAGGCAAAACGTATATAGAAGGCGTGGCGATCGCCTTCGAAAGCAGAAATTATCTTGTGATTTTTACATCTTTATTAAGTACGCTTGGCTATCTGCTATTTAATATATGGGGAGGGCTTGCGGCAGCCATTCTGGCCGTACTTATTTCAAAGAAATTAATGTCAGGGGGAAGGCTGAAGGAAATCGTTGAAGTTGAGTTTGTAGAGCCGCGATTTGATGGAGCGGGCTTGTATGTTGACAATATTTATATCATGAATATAGGTTTGCCTGAAAGACAAGAGGAAGTGCTGCGATATGGGATGGGATTTATTTTAAAACCTAAAAATTTCAATGCCCGCTCCACTATTGCGAATCTTGGGCAGAGACAGGCTATATTGCATGATGTTTCTACTGCTTTGGGTGTTTACCGGGATTCCGGAACTCCTGCGCTTGTTCCGCTTGCGAAAAGGGACCTTGATGATGGGCGTGTGGGGGTTTTTGTATTGCCGCAGGAAAAGAATATCAATAAAGCCATAAAAATCATCGAAGCGGTTCCGACACTCGAAAACGCGATTAGGATGCCTACTGAACGGCAAACGAATGGGAAAGGAAGTTAGCGTATGGTGCTTGAAAAATTCATACTGGCTGCAATTACAACAAATCCAGCCAAGATACCCTCAGGAACCGCCGTATTTCATTGTGAAGATAAAAAAGAAATGGAAATCATCGCAGCCAATCTCGAAGCTATTCTTGACGGTATTGCCCATGCTTTAACAGATGAACTATATGTAATTGTTAAGCATTAATCCAGCTTCCAAGTTTTTCATTGCTAGGAAGGTTTCTCTTTGTTAAAATATCTAAGTTAGACCCTTCTATCTTTGAGAAGGGTTTATTTTATAAATGTACAGCTGTTTGGATGGTTTTAACATCAATGTAGTGTTATTGTGGACAGCCATCTGTATGCTTACTCAAGGTAAAGGCATTTCTGGAACATAGATGGGATGTTTAAACAATTTAAATAAAGAATTGAAAGGGTGATGTTCATGGCAAAACCAGTGGTGGCTATTGTCGGGCGTCCTAACGTTGGGAAATCAACGATATTTAACAGAATTGTAGGAGAACGGATATCCATTGTCGAAGATATTCCGGGAGTGACAAGGGACAGGATTTATAGTTCGGCAGAATGGCTGACTCATGATTTTAATATTATTGACACAGGCGGAATTGATATTGGAGACGAGCCATTTTTAGAGCAAATTCGGCTTCAGGCAGAAATTGCGATTGATGAAGCGGATGTCATCATTTTTCTTGTAAACGGGCGAGAGGGTGTTACCTCTGCAGACGAGGAAGTTGCCAAAATTTTATATAAAGCCAAAAAGCCTGTAGTTCTTGGGGTAAATAAGATCGATAACCCTGAGATGCGGGATTTAGTCTATGACTTTTATGCACTTGGCTTTGGTGAACCATTTCCTATTTCAGGTTCTCATGGGCTTGGTCTTGGAGACTTGCTTGATGAAGCAGCCAAGCATTTCCCGAAACATGGCCAAACTGAATATGGAGAAGATGTCATTAAGTTTTCTTTAATTGGGCGCCCGAATGTCGGGAAATCCTCCCTTGTAAACGCAATGCTTGGTGAAGAACGGGTCATTGTCAGCAATATCGCAGGCACCACAAGAGATGCTATCGACTCGAAGGTGAAGGTTGACGGACAGGAATATGTCATCATCGATACTGCAGGAATGCGAAAAAAAGGGAAAGTCTATGAAACAACAGAAAAATACAGTGTACTGAGAGCTTTGCGGGCAATCGAACGTTCCGATGTTGTCCTAGTGGTCATCGATGGGGAAGAAGGAATCATCGAGCAGGACAAGCGCATTGCCGGTTATGCTCATGAAGCAGGCAGAGCTGTTGTTATTGTAGTCAATAAGTGGGATGCAGTTGAAAAAGATGAGAGAACAATGAAGGCATTTGAACAAAATATCCGTGAGCATTTTCAATTCCTTGATTATGCACCAATTGTTTTCCTTTCAGCTAAAACGAAAAAGCGTATTCATACTCTTATCCCGATGATTAATACAGCCAGTGAAAACCATGCTTTGCGTGTTGAAACAAGCGTCCTCAATGATGTCGTTATGGATGCTGTTGCGATGAATCCAACACCTACAGATAAAGGAAGACGCCTAAGAATTTATTATACAACACAGGTTGCTGTGAAGCCGCCGACATTTGTTGTGTTTGTTAATGATCCTGAACTTCTTCATTTTTCATATGAACGTTTCCTTGAAAACAGAATTAGAGACGCTTTTGGTTTTGAAGGCACACCTATTAAGATATTTGCAAGGGAAAGAAAATAATGCGATGATGCCAGCCGGAAAGCTTTAATGTTGTCTGGCAGGCAGAATCGGATGAATTTTTGATGCATCCAAATACATTGAAAGGCAGTGATCAAATGGAGCGGAAAAAAGAAAGTGTAGCTGTAGCAGGTGCTGGCAGCTGGGGTACTGCCCTGGCGATGGTGCTTGCGGATAATGGGCATGACGTCAGACTGTGGGGCCATAATCCTGATCAGATAGAAGAAATTAATAAGCACCATACTAATCAAAAATATTTATCAGGGATACATCTGCCTGCAGAAATAAGGGGATACACCTCGCTTGAAGAGGCTTTAACCGGAACAGACACTTTGATTTTGGCAGTACCGACAAAGGCAATTCGTGAAGTAGTCGGCAAGATCAAGGGAAGTAGAAAAGAGCCTCTAACCATTGTACACGTAAGTAAAGGCATTGAACCTGATTCACTTCTCCGGATTTCTGAAATGATTGAAGAAGAAATGCCTGGAAATCTTCTGGATAGTGTAGTGGTACTCTCTGGCCCAAGCCATGCAGAAGAAGTTAGTCTGCGGCATCCAACTACTGTTACGGTATCATCAAAAAATATGGTTGCTGCCGAAAAAATCCAGGATTTGTTTATCAATAACAATTTCAGAGTATATACAAACCCGGATATCATTGGAGTGGAAATTGGCGGGGCTTTGAAAAATATTATTGCGCTTGCAGCTGGAATTACAGATGGCTTAGGCTATGGAGACAATGCAAAGGCAGCCCTGATAACCAGAGGCCTTGCTGAAATTGCCCGTCTCGGTATGAAGATGGGGGCAAGCCCGCTTACTTTCTCCGGTTTAGCGGGAATCGGTGATTTGATCGTTACATGCACTTCTGTCCATTCACGCAATTGGCGAGCAGGCAACCTTCTTGGAAAGGGCCATAATCTGCAGGAAGTCCTTGATAATATGGGGATGGTCGTAGAGGGAGTCAGGACAACAAAGGCAGCACATCAGCTGGCTCAAAAATATGATGTAAAAATGCCGATTACTACTGTCCTGTATGATGTTCTTTTTAATAATGTAATTGCGAAGGATGCTGTTGATCTTCTGATGGCAAGAGGAAAAACACATGAGATGGAAGATCTTGCGAACGTTTTGGAAGATCAAAGCGGGAATAAAAAGGACTGAAATGTTTATTAATTGAAAAATATAGGCATTAGATGATGCGAGACAGCAGGTTCCTGCATACAATGCAACGAAGCAAACTAGTGTAATGAACAGGGTGCTGGGTTATTTAGTCAAATGGCTGAGGTAAAGAATTGCCCCTTCTTTGCCTCAGTTTTTTTGTGTTTAATTTTTTCGTAATGAAAAGTTTTTAGATTTATTCAATTAGTATGTTATAATACATTTCGGAAAAGGGAGTTGATTTGTATGTCGCCGGCTTTAATGAAAATGTGGATATCCCTTGCTTCTATGGGATTTATGTTTTTATCTATAATATTAATTTATCTTAGCCGCTACAAGCTGAAACCTGGAGTTTTTAAGATTATAACAGCCATTGTTGCCTACTTTTTAATGATAATAAGCGGGATTATTATAGTGATTGTCGTGTTCAGCGGTCCGACAAGCAGCTAGCACTTTTACATAAAGGGTTGATTAAATGAAAAAAGCTTTTAATATATTTTTGCTCTTGTTGAGCGGTGCTTTGATTCTGACGGGCTGTATGTATCCTGAAGAGAAATTATCACAAAATCAGATAGCCTATAAGGATCAGCTTCAGTCTGTCCAGTCGGCAGTGGACCAATATCGGGAAGCAAATGGAGACCTTTTGCCGATCAAAACCAAGGATCAGACGACCCCTATATATCAAAAATATCCAATTGATTTTAAGAAAATTGCCCCCGAATATATGGCAGAGCCGCCTGGGAATGCCTTTGAATCCGGCGGAGTTTTTCAATATGTAATCGTTGATGCAGAAACAGATCCAAAAGTGAAGATTTTTGATTTAAGAATTGCTGAAACTATAAGGGATATTAACCTGAGGGTTAAGGCACATGGGTTCCCGCCATATAAAGAGCAGATAGCAGAAAATGTCTTTACGATGGATTTCAAAAAATTAGGGTTTAAGGAAGAACCTAAAGCCCTCAGTCCATACAGCGGCCAGAGCCTCCCGTATGTTGTTACCGGCAATGCAGAGGTATACGTGGATTATCGGGCTGATTTATATCAGGCATTGGAGAATAAGGAAAACAAGCCTAAACCTGGAGAAGATATTAGAGATCTTCTTGTAGAGGATTCTGATTTTGTTCCTGCCTATTCCCTGCCTTACACAATCGATCCCGCCACAAATGATCCAATCTTTTTGGTGAAATAGTCATAACCCTTCTCCTGCAAAATATATTGTAGGAGAAGGGTTATTTTTTTATATACTTTTATAGCCACTCTTCAACTATTGACTATAAGCATAAAGGTAAAGGAATAAAGAGTAAGGGGAGTTTGAAAATAAAAAGGAAATTTGGAATGGTAAGCTGTCCATTTCAGACTGTCATTGGTTTGGAGATTTCCAGCTGGGCTGGCAGGTGCAATGCACATTCCTGATAGGGGGTAAAAATTTTAAAAAACTGTCATAACAATGTAGGACAACATCATACACATATAATGTCCAAACATAATAGATAGGATAATATTATCCCATTAACTCAAGATTTCAGGAGGGGATCACTTGGAAAAGGTTGATATTTTTAAAGATATTGCCGAAAGAACTGGCGGCGATATATATTTTGGAGTAGTTGGCGCAGTTCGCACCGGCAAATCTACATTTATAAAAAAGTTTATGGAACTAGTTGTTCTGCCAAATATGGAGAATGAAGCAGAACGTGCCCGCACACAGGATGAGCTTCCTCAAAGTGCTGCCGGCAAGACGATTATGACAACAGAACCGAAATTTGTCCCTAACCAGGCTGCTACAGTGCATGTTGCAGAAGGGCTGGATGTAAATATCAGGCTTGTGGACTGTGTGGGATATACAGTACCGGGGGCGAAGGGCTATGAAGACGAAAACGGCCCGAGAATGATCAATACACCTTGGTATGAAGAGCCGATTCCTTTTCATGAAGCTGCTGAAATAGGAACTAGAAAGGTAATTCAGGAGCATTCGACTATCGGAGTAGTGGTTACAACTGACGGAACAATTGGAGAGATCCCGCGTGCGAATTACCTGGAAGCCGAAGAAAGGGTTATTGAAGAGTTAAAGGAAGTTGGCAAGCCATTTATCATGATCATTAACAGTGTCCAGCCTCATCATCCGAATACGGATGCCCTGAGAAATGATCTCGCTGAAAAATACGATATCCCTGTCCTGGCCATGAGTGTTGAGGGCATGAGGGAATCAGATGTACTAAACGTTATGCGTGAAGCTCTTTATGAGTTCCCGGTACTGGAGGTCAATGTAAACCTTCCGAGCTGGGTAATGGTGCTGCATGAAGATCACTGGCTTCGTGAAAGCTATCAGGAAGCTGTTAAAGAAACGGTTAAGGATATAAAGAGGCTAAGAGATGTCGACCGAGTGGTCCATCAATTCAGCGACTTTGAATTCATTGACCGGGCAGGCCTCGCAGGTATTGAAATGGGGCAGGGAGTAGCCGAAATTGACTTATATGCGCCAGATGATCTTTATGATGAGGTACTTAAAGAGATAGTGGGTGTTGAAATCCGCGGAAAAGACCACTTGCTTGAGCTGATGCAGGAATTTGCTCATGCCAAAGCAGAGTATGATCAAATTTCCGATGCATTGAGAATGGTAAAGCAAACCGGCTACGGCATTGCTGCTCCTTCGCTGGCTGATATGAGCCTCGATGAACCGGAAATTACACGCCATGGTTCCCGCTTTGGTGTAAGGCTAAAAGCCGTTGCCCCATCCATTCATATGATTAAAGTGGATGTAGAATCTGAATTCTCACCTATCATCGGAACAGAAAAGCAAAGTGAAGAACTTGTCCGCTATCTGATGCAGGACTTTGAAGACGATCCGCTTTCAATTTGGAACTCCGACATCTTTGGACGCAGCCTAAGCTCCATCGTAAGAGAAGGAATTCAGGCCAAACTCTCCCTAATGCCTGAAAATGCAAGATACAAACTGAAAGAAACATTAGAAAGAATCATCAACGAAGGCTCTGGCGGATTAATAGCGATTATTCTTTAATGAAGGCTCCTTTTGGAGTCTTTTTTTACGTTTATTCTAATTTAAAGGAAATGTTTGAAAAATTCACTGCTTAATTTGCAATTGATTATCTAAAATAGTGTTTTAAAAAGCGCCGTAAGGGTAATAAAAACAGGTCAACTTATTACAAATATGTTGCAAAGAAGAAAAGATTCCCATTAAATCATGAAATATTCTTGATAACAGCATTTGATTGTGATAATCTTTTAACAGAATTACCGTTATGGCGGCCGAAACCCTTATATTTAAAGGGTTTATAATGATTTTTGGATTGAAAAATTTCAATTTATCATTTATTATAGGGCTTGTTATACAAAAAAAACGCCATAACGTATAGAATTCAGTAATTTTGTTTACAAATGTATGTAAGGAATCTTATTTTACTGGGTTTTATCCATATTTGGGAGGAGGTGAAAGGCATGAACAAAACAGAACTAATTAACGCAGTTGCTGAAGCTGGCGAACTTTCTAAAAAAGACGCGACTAAAGCAGTTGATGCTGTTTTCGATACAATCCTTGATGCTTTGAAAAATGGTGATAAGGTACAACTAATCGGTTTCGGAAACTTTGAAGTTCGCGAGCGTGCAGCCCGTAAAGGACGCAACCCGCAAACTGGCGAAGAAATCGAAATCGCTGCAAGCAAAGTTCCTGCTTTCAAACCAGGTAAAGCGCTTAAAGATGCAGTTAAATAATCTACATACAAGTGCTTAAAGCTTATGCTTGAGCTAAAAACCGCGAATAATCGCGGTTTTTTCTTTTTTATCCGATCTGAAATCACCCTGGCTACAGGGGAAAGAGCTGTATATTTAAATTAGAGAAAGACACGGAAGTTTCAGTTTTGCCTGAATGAAAGGGTTATGCTAATATGAACATATTATTACCACAGTGTTAATACATAGGAGGCATAATTATGGCAGAAGTGAATCGTGCCCAGATAGAGGATGCGGTGCGTTTAATATTAGAAGCTATCGGAGAAGACCCGAATCGTGAAGGACTTCTTGATACGCCTAAGCGAGTCGCAAAAATGTATGAAGAAGTTTTTATGGGGCTTAACCAGGATCCTAAAGAATACTTTGAAACAGTATTTGGCGAAGATCATGAAGAACTTGTTTTAGTTAAAGATATTCCATTCTACTCTATGTGTGAACATCACCTTGTACCTTTCTTTGGTGTTGCTCATGTAGCTTACATCCCAAGGGGCGGCAGAGTAACAGGTTTAAGCAAACTTGCCAGAGCAGTGGAGGCGGTTGCCAAGCGTCCTCAGCTTCAGGAACGCATTACATCTACTGTGGCAAATTCCATTCTGGAAAAGCTTGAGCCCCATGGTGTAATGGTCGTTGTGGAAGCGGAACATATGTGCATGACAATGCGCGGAGTTAAAAAGCCTGGTTCAAAAACGGTGACATCAGCAGTAAGAGGTGTGTTTGCAGAGGATGCAAGAGCACGGGCTGAAGTGCTTTCGCTTATTAAACAATAATAATGAGAACTCTGTAATGAAGGAGTTCAGGCTATAAAAAGGTCAAAGGCTGAAAGATAAAACTTTTAGCCTTTTTTTGTAAGTAATTATCATGAACATATGAAGCAAAGGATGGTTTAAATGGAAAAGAAAAGTCCATCAGCAAATGAATATATTGTGATAAAAGCCAAAGAAGACGGTGTTAATGTCATAGGGTTAACAAGAGGCTCTGATACAAGATTCCATCATTCAGAAAAACTTGATCAGGGAGAAGTAATGATTGCACAATTTACCGAGCATACATCCGCGATTAAGATCCGGGGGAATGCAAGAATAATGACAAGCTATGGGGAACTTGAAAGTGAAGCTAAGAAATAACCTTCCCTTTGAAAAGAAGGATAGGATATTTTCACAAGAGAATGTCCTGACATGTTCCTGTAATTTATGATATAATTGTTTCTGCTTGATTATTTCTCTTGAATACAAGATACCGGGTAAAAGGCTTTTTTTGCCCGTTTTACTTTAATAGTAACCAATGAATTGGCTAAAATAGATAAGATGTGTAAGGCAATTTGTGCCCGTTCTCTTTGTCGCAGTATTTACATGGAGAAAGCGCGCGG
The DNA here is from genome assembly GCF_023516215.1 of Cytobacillus pseudoceanisediminis. Lineage (NCBI taxonomy): Bacteria > Bacillati > Bacillota > Bacilli > Caryophanales > Bacillaceae > Cytobacillus > Cytobacillus pseudoceanisediminis. The sequence goes on from NZ_CP097349.1 coordinate 267,739, forward strand.
CTGAAAAAGAAAACTAAGGGGAAACAAGGGTGATGGCATGCATGATGTGAAGATTAAATTAGCAGATATAAAAGAACAGATTGAGAAAAAGTTAACCACCCTTATCTGCTCAGGTATATTGATTCTCCTGTTATTGATGAAGACAAGCTTCTGCTTCTGATCTCTTTCCTGAATGATGTGGAAATACCTGACACAAAAGCAGAAAAATATGCAGTTACTGCAATGCTTATCCAAATCGCCCTTGATACCCATGAACTTGTTAAGAACGATGAATCTGAAGACAAAGGTCTTAAGCATAGACAGCTCACTGTCCTTGCAGGTGTTTATTACAGCGGTTTATATTACAAGATTCTCGCAGCTTTTGATGATATTAAAATGATCAGGGCCTTCGCAGATGGGATTAAAGATGTAAATGAGCATAAAATTTCGCTATATCAGAAGTCTCCTGATGCAGTTGACAGCCTGATGAATTCAGTCAAAAAAGTTGAGGCGTCCCTATTTGAAAAACTGGCTGATGCATTCAGCAAGGCAGCTTGGAAAGAGGTAATATCCAATCTTTTATTCATCAAGCGATTGATTGCAGAGAAGCAGCAGTTCATTAAGGAAGGAACCTCAGTTGTTTTTGAAGCCCTGAAAAAGCTGACTTTCCCAAAAGTGAAAGACATGTCTGCTGAGCAGCGGAGATATCTGATTCTCATTTGTGATAGATATATTGATTTTTCAAGGAATATAGTTGATCAATCCCTGAGGAAATTCCCTCTTGCAAATGAATTATTAGAGCAGCGTATTCACTGCATTTTTAATAATAGTCAGTCTGTGGCTAAAACTTTTGTGGAAGAAGGATAAAATATGCAGCAATCAAAAGAAGAACGTGTTCATAGCGTATTTGAAAAGATTTATGGCAACTACGATAAAATGAATTCAGTTATCAGCTTTCAGCAGCATTTAAGATGGCGCAAAGATACAATGAAAAAGATGAATGTTCAAAAGGGTTCAAAGGCTCTTGATGTTTGCTGCGGTACTGCCGATTGGTCCATTGCGCTTGCTGAAGCAGTAGGTGAAAACGGTAAAGTTGTAGGTTTGGATTTCAGTAAAAATATGCTTAAAATCGGTGAGGAAAAAATTAAGGATAGGAAACTGAAGCAAGTCGAGCTTGTGCATGGAAATGCAATGGAACTTCCTTTTGCGGACAATTCCTTCGATTATGTTACAATCGGTTTCGGTCTTCGCAATGTTCCGGATTATCTGCAGGTATTAAAAGAAATGCACCGTGTTGCAAAGCCTGGCGGTATAGCAGTGTGTCTGGAGACTTCTCAGCCAACTCTGTTTGGATACAAGCAGGCTTATTATTTCTACTTCCGTTTTATCATGCCTATGTTTGGCAAGCTTTTTGCCAAAAGTTTTAATGAATATTCCTGGCTGCAGGAATCAGCCAGAGACTTTCCTGGGATGAAAGAACTTGCAGGAATGTTCGAAGAAGCAGGCTTTAAGAACGTCACATTCAAGCCATATAGCGGCGGTGTGGCTGCAGTACACATTGGAACGAAATAAAAAATAATAACTTGTTCTGTATGTTTCTCATTGAACGATAGAGAATAGATCAGACGGGATCGATAAGCTGGGTGAGTAAGCAAATGAAATTGAAAATGATGTATTCATTTTTAAATTCAGATTTAACTGTTATAGAGAACGAGCTTGAGGAGACGATTAAAGCTGAGTCTCCTCTATTGCATCAGGCTTCCCTGCATCTGCTGCAGGCCGGGGGAAAAGAATCCGGCCAGTTTTTGTTTTGCTTGCTGCAAAGTTCGGAGAATATGATATTGATAAAATTAAAAACGTAGCGGTATCACTGGAGCTTATCCATATGGCGTCGCTTGTCCATGATGATGTTATTGATGATGCAGAACTGCGCCGGGGGCAGCCTACCATTAAAGCAAAGTGGGATAATAAGATTGCCATGTATACCGGTGATTATATTTTCGCACGCGCTTTGGAATTAATAACCAATATACAAAATCCGCATGCTCACAAAATTCTCTCCCATACCCTTGTGGAACTTTGCATAGGAGAAATTGAGCAAATTAAAGATAAGTATAACTATGATCAGAATATAAGGACATATTTCCGGAGAATTAAAAGGAAAACAGCCATGCTTATTGCGGTGAGCTGTCAGCTTGGCGGCATTGCAGCTAATGTGGAGGAAGATATACATAAAAAGCTCTTTAAATTCGGCTATTTTGTGGGAATGTCCTATCAAATCATTGACGATGTCCTGGATTTTGTCGGTACAGAAAAAGAACTTGGCAAGCCGGCGGGAGGAGATCTCCACCAGGGTAACATTACGCTCCCTGCTTTATTTGCAATGGAGGACAGCATCATCTGCGATCAAATCAGCAGAGTCCACGAAGGAACTGAACGAAGTGATATTGAGAAGATAATTGCTTTGGTCAAAGACTCCGGTGCAATTGAAAAATCTCTGCAAATTAGTGATAAATATCTGCAGAAAGCCTTGGGGGTTCTCGAAGAGCTGCCTCCTTCCAGGTCAAAGAAAGCTTTGCGGGATATTGCAAAATTTATAGGCAAAAGAAAATTTTAATCCGCCAATTAATTGCCAGCACTTTTACAGGTGCCGGCAATTTTGTTTAGGAGGAAATTATTAAGTAAAAGCGCTTTCAGATTTCTGTTGCTAAATTTTCAAAACAATGTTAATATTTTCGTGGATTAACATAAATCACTATACATAAAGTTTTAGGAGTGGAATCAATGGAAAGAACATTTTTAATGGTTAAACCAGACGGAGTACAGCGCAATCTAATCGGGGAAATCGTTTCCCGTTTCGAAAAGAAAGGCTTTCAGCTTGTTGGCGGCAAGCTAATGAGCATCAGCAAGGAACTTGCTGAAGAGCATTATGGAGAGCATAAAGAGCGTCCATTTTTCGGAGAACTTGTTGACTTTATTACATCCGGACCAGTATTCGCAATGGTTTGGGAAGGTGAAAATGTTATCGCTACAGCTCGTCAGATGATGGGTTCAACAAATCCTAAAGATGCTGCTCCTGGAACAATCAGAGGAGATTTCGGCATTACAGTTGGGAAAAATGTAATCCATGGATCAGATTCACCTGCAAGTGCAGAACGTGAGATCGGCCTTTTCTTCAAAGAGGAAGAAAAAGTGGAATACAAAAAACTAATGAATGAATGGATTAACTAATATTCAAAAAAAGTACTTGTCCCTGACAAGTGCTTTTTTTGTAACCGAATTCATTTTTACGGCTGGGCGGGCATAGATAGAAGTCAAAAAGCTCACCAATTATTATAAGAGGGGAAAAGGAATGGCTAACGATTATCAGGATTTTATTCTAAATATTAAAAGAAAAACAGGAATCGACCTATCTCTGTACAAAGAAGCACAAATGAAAAGAAGGCTCATTTCATTGTATGAGAAAAAAGGCTTTAATTCATTTGGAGATTTTTTTAATGGCATAGTCAAGGATAGAGAACTCCTGAATGATTTTTTGGACAGGATGACGATAAATGTTTCCGAATTTTACCGTAATGCGCAGAGATGGGAGGTGCTCGAAAAAAAATCCTGCCGGGGTTATTAGAGCAGAATAGGAATTTGAAAATCTGGAGCGCAGCATGCTCCACTGGTGAAGAGCCTTATACAATTGCCATGATTTTATCAAAAATGCTGCCGCTATCCCAAATAAAGATTACTGCAACAGATATTGATGAAAATGCCCTGGCGAGGGCCCGGATGGGTGTATACCCTGAGCGTTCGCTTAATGAGGTTCCTGAAACCATGAGACAGAAGTTCTTTGGGCGTGAAGGAAGTTTCTTTAAAATATCCGAGGATATAAAAAAGACGGTAATTTTAAAAAGCAAAATCTTCTTGCAGACGATTTTGGCGGGCCGTTCGATTTAATTGTATGCAGGAACGTTCTTATTTATTTTACAGAGGAAGCAAAGGATCAGCTTTATCATAAATTCAGCAGCGCATTAAGAAAAGATGGCATATTCTTTGTTGGGAGTACTGAACAGATTTTTAACTCAGGCCGCTATCACTTGGAATCTGCTGAAACCTTTTTTTATAGAAAAGAATAAAAAAGTAACCGCATAGGGGATGATTTTCTGACATCCTCTTTCTTTTGTTTTTCTCCGTTTTGTAGTAAATATCTATTCGTGTTAAAATGGCTCCATTCATAAGAAGAAATAAAATATTATAGGAATTTTCAATTTTATCTATTCTTATATTTATCATTATGTTATATTGATACATAATCCTTTAATGAGTTGAAGGGGGAAAGAGTTTTGAGATATCTTACATCTGGTGAATCTCACGGACCACAGCTGACCACTATAATTGAAGGGCTGCCTGCAGGAATGCCGCTGATTGATTCAGATATAAATGAAGAACTTGCCAGACGCCAGAAAGGCTATGGCAGAGGCAGAAGGATGCAAATTGAAAAGGATACTGTTCAAATAACAGCGGGGATCAGGCATGGATATACATTAGGATCGCCGGTGGCACTTGTGGTTGAGAATAATGATTGGAAGCATTGGACAAAGATTATGGGCCAGGACCCTCTAAGTCCTGAGGATGAGGGTGAAGTGAAGAGAAAAATATCGCGTCCCCGTCCAGGCCATGCTGACTTAAATGGAGCACTAAAATATGGGCACAGGGATATGAGGAATGTGCTGGAGCGATCTTCAGCCAGAGAAACGACAGTGAGGGTGGCAGCCGGTGCAGCTGCCAAAAAACTGCTCTCTGAATTGGGGATTGAAGTTGCAGCCCATGTTATTGAAATTGGCGGGGTTGTTTCAAGCAAAAGAGATTATTCTTCACTAAAAGAGTTAAAGGAAATCACAGAAGAATCGCCTGTTCGCTGTCTGGATCAGAATGCCGGCCAAAAAATGATGGATGCCATTGATTCCGCGAAAGAAAATGGGGATTCCATTGGCGGAGTAGTAGAGGTTATTGTTGAAGGCATGCCTCCGGGTGTCGGAAGTTATGTACACTATGACCGCAAGCTCGATTCAAAGCTTGCAGGGGCAATGGTGAGCATTAATGCGTTTAAAGGTGTTGAGTTTGGCATTGGCTTTGAGGCTGCAAGGAAGCCTGGAAGTGAAGTTCATGATGAGATCACATGGGATCCTGAAAAAGGCTATTATCGGAAAACGAACCGGCTTGGCGGCTTAGAAGGGGGCATGACAACGGGTATGCCTATTGTTGTCAGAGGAGTGATGAAACCAATTCCTACCCTCTATAAGCCTCTTCAAAGTGTCGATATTGAAACAAAGGAACCCTTCTCAGCAAGCATAGAGCGTTCTGACAGCTGTGCAGTACCTGCAGCTGCAGTCGTTGCAGAAAATGTAATTGCCTGGGAATTGGCTTCAGCTATTGTGGATCAATTTTATTCTGACCGTTTCGAAGCATTAAAAGCTTCGGTTGAGCAGCAAAGAAAATTTGCGAGGGAGTTTTAATGAATAGTATTTCAATCAAAACCCCCGGGAGGACCTATCCAGTTTATATAGGGTCAGGAGCAATTGAGGGATTGGGATCATATATTAAAGATACTTTTCCGGCTCTAACCAATTTAATGATAATTACAGATGAAACGGTCCGGGCCATACATCTGCCTGTGCTGGAAACAGCACTTAGGGGTATAGATGCAAAAGTCTGCACAGTGCCAAGCGGGGAGAGAGCAAAGACATTTGAAGTTTACTATCAATGCTTGTCATTTGCTTTGGAACATAAGCTTGACCGAAAATCTCTTATTCTGGCGTTTGGCGGGGGAGCTGTCGGAGATTTGGGAGGTTTCGTGGCTGCCACATTTATGAGGGGGATACCCTTCATTCAGATTCCTACTACCATTTTGGCGCATGATAGCGCCGTTGGAGGGAAAGTGGCCATCAACCATCCTTCAGGAAAAAATATGGTGGGATCCTTTTATCAGCCTCAAGCTGTATTTTATGATTTGAATTTTCTTGATTCCCTTCCTCCAAAAGAGGTGCGCTCAGGGTTTGCAGAAGTAATAAAGCATAGCTTGATACATGATATGAACTTTTATTTGAGTCTTAAAGACAACATCCGCTCGCTTGAAGGGCTTCCTTCTGATGAATTAAGCGGAATGCTTACAAAGGGGATAGAAATCAAAGGCATGATCGTTGCTGAGGACGAAAAGGAAGCTGGTGTTCGCGCATTCTTGAATTTCGGCCATACCTTGGGTCATGCAATTGAAGCAGAAAAAGGCTATGGAGAATGGACACATGGAGAATCTGTTGCAGTAGGAATGCTATTCGCACTCCAATTAAGCAATAAAATGCTTGATCTGCGTTTTGATGTTAACGAATTCCGGTGCTGGCTTGATCAGCTTGGCTACCAAACGGATCTCCCGGAAGATTTATCGCATTCAAAACTGCTGGAACGGATGAAGCAGGATAAAAAATCAGAAGGCCAGAATGTCCGCTTTGTTCTTTTGAAAGAAGTGGGCAGTCCCGTTATACACCAGGTTTCTGATGATTTTATTCTGCAGGAGCTCGCAATATTTTTAAAATAAACAAGGAAGACTTTATTACTAAGAGATAAAAAGGCTGGTGAATCAGCTTTGGGAGGTGCTGCAAGTGATTCGAGGGGTGAGGGGAGCCGTCACCGTAGATAAGAATAGTGAATCTGAGATATTAGAGGCAACTGAGATGCTGATCAGACAAATGATTCAGGAGAATAAGATTAATTCTGAGGATGTTGCTTCTGTATTCATATCCGTTACGGAAGAATTAACAGCAGCCTTTCCCGCAAAGGCAATGCGTTCAATAGAGGGCTGGACCTATGTTCCTGTCATGTGCATGAGGGAAATACCTGTTGAAGGATCACTTCGTAATTGTATTAGGGTAATGATGCATGTGAATATAGATGTCCCTCAGGAGAATATCTGCCATATATATTTGCGTGAAGCCATCCAGCTCCGGCCAGATCTAAAGACCACAGACTCTCCTTAATGGAGAGTTTTGTGATAATATAGGAGCAGATCAAATAACGCTTTAATACGATAATAAGTAAAAGTGATAAAAAGAGGTGGATTTGAATGAAATGGAAGGAACAGCTGTTGGATTTAACTCCTTACCAGCCGGGAAAATCAATTGATCAAGTAAAAAAGGAATACGGTCTGGATAAAATAGTTAAGCTTGCTTCAAATGAAAATCCGTTTGGATGCTCTGAAAAAGTTCTTTTTACTATGAATCAGTCGACATCATTTTTTGCGCTGTATCCCGATGGCTATGCTTCTGAACTGCGGACTGCTCTGGCTGGACACTTAAGCATACAGGAAGATCAGCTGATTTTTGGAAACGGATCGGATGAAATAATTCAAATGATTTCCAGAGCTTTATTAAGCCCGGAAACAAATACTGTAATGGCTGCGCCAACATTCCCTCAATATAGGCATAATGCTGTAGTAGAAGGAGCCGAGATCAGGGAAATTCCATTAGTTGATGGGGGACATGATCTTGATGGAATGCTGGCTGCAATTGATGAAAATACAGCTGTAGTATGGGTTTGCAGTCCAAACAATCCGACAGGAAACTATGTTAATGAATCTTCATTGCTTTCCTTTCTGCAAAAGGTGCCTCGTGATGTATTGATAGTCCTTGATGAAGCTTATTATGAATATGTTATTGCTGAGGATTACTACAATGCATTGGATTTGATCCGGAAATTCGAAAATTTGATTGTCCTTCGTACATTTTCGAAAATTTATGGCTTAGCAAGCCTTCGGGTAGGCTATGGAATTGCAGATCCTCAAACTATCAAAGCTCTTGAGCCGGTTAGGGAGCCGTTCAATGTAAACAAGTTTGCTCAGGCTGCAGCAGCTGCAGCCATAGGGGATCAGAACTTTATCGAAGAGTGCAGACAGAAAAATCGGGAAGGGCTGGAACAATTCTATGCTTTCTGTGAAGCACATGGACTGGAATACTACCCTTCACAGGGAAATTTCATTTTAATCAACTTTAATGCAGATTCAAATGAAGTGTTTCAATTTTTGCTTGAAAAAGGGTATATCGTCCGCTCCGGCAAAGCACTTGGCTTCCAGGGATATGTCCGTGTCACAGTAGGTTCCAAGGAACAGAATGATGGTGTGCTTGCCGCCATGGATCAATACCTTGCAAAGCAGGCTGCAGCATTGTAGGCAATATGGGTTCTTAGTATTAATACTTTTTGATATCCATTCAGAGGCATATAGATGCCTCTGAATTATTTTTAATAAGGCGGTGAGAGGATGAGAGGGAAAATCTTTATTATCGGCCTTGGTTTGATCGGCGGCTCTTTGGCATTATCGATAAAAAGAAGCCATAGTGAAAGCATGATCATCGGCTTTGATGTAAATAAAGAGCAGGGACGCCTTGCTGAAATGCTTGGGGTCGCAGATGGAATTTCTTCTACAATTGAGGATGGAGCAAGGGACGCCGATTTAATTTTAATAGCTGCACCTGTGCAGGAGACACAAAAAATTATACATATATTAAAAGAGTGTGAATTAAAAAACACGGTCATCATCTCGGATGCAGGCAGCACTAAAAAGGAAATTGTCAGCTGCGCTAAGGTACTGAAGGAAAAAGGAATTACGTTTATCGGAGGCCACCCAATGGCTGGCTCTCATAAGAGCGGTGTTACTGCAGCAAAAGCATTGCTTTTTGAAAATGCCTTTTATCTGCTCACTCCTGAAGAGCACGTTTCCACGGCAGAGGTTGAAAGGTTAAAAGAATGGCTCACAGGGACGAAAGCAAAATTTCTAACCTTATCGCCTGAAGAACATGATTATATAACTGGTATTGTGAGCCATTTTCCGCACATGGTGGCTGCTTCTCTAGTGCATCAGGCAGAAAAAACAAGCCGTTCACAAAAGCTGATTCCAAGACTGGCTGCCGGCGGATTCAGGGATATTACCAGGATTGCCTCCAGCAGCCCTGCAATGTGGAGAGATATCCTGCTTCAGAATAAAGAAGTGCTTCTTAAGTTAATGGAGGATTGGCAGGAGGAAATGGAGAATGTTAAATCAATCCTCAGGCAAGAAAACAGTGAGGGCATTTTTGAGTATTTCCTCCGTGCAAAATTGTTCAGGGATGAACTGCCGCAAAAAGAAAAAGGCGCAATTCCGGCATTTTATGATCTCTTCGTCGATGTGCCGGACTACCCAGGTGTCATTTCAGAAATAACTGGATATTTAGCTAAGGAAGAAATCAGCATTACGAATATCAGAATTCTGGAAACAAGAGAAGAAATTTATGGAGTTTTGGTTATCAGCTTTCAAACTGAAGAGGACCGGGAACGGGCCATTAATTGCTTAGAACAATATACAAGCTATGAAACAACCATCGGTCTATAGTTCAGCAGGGAAGACCTTTATAAACCAGCAAAGGGTGATTAATATGATTCCGGCAAATTTAAGGACAAATCTTAAGGGATTAAGCGGAGAAATTGCGGTACCAGGTGATAAATCCATATCTCATCGATCTGTGATGTTTGGATCAATTGCAAAGGGAAAGACTGTTGTAACCAATTTCCTGCTTGGTGAGGACTGCTTAAGTACGATAGCCTGCTTTAGAAAGCTGGGTGTATCTATTGAACAGGAAGGCAATAAAGTCACAATTATGGGGAAGGGGATGGATGGATTACATGAACCCGAAGCTATTCTGGATGTTGGCAATTCCGGTACAACCATTCGCCTTATGATGGGAATCCTGGCTGGCCGTCCATTCCATTCAGTCCTTGTCGGGGATGAATCAATTGCAAAAAGGCCAATGACAAGAGTTACCGCACCGCTTAGTTTATTTGGGGCGAAGATTTATGGCAGGAAGAATGGTGAATTTACCCCTTTATCAGTAATTGGCGGACCGTTGGCCGGGGCAGCATACGAGCTTCCTGTAGCGAGCGCACAGGTAAAATCCTCGCTGCTCTTTGCCGGCCTGCAGGCCAGTGGGGAAACAGTCATTATTGAACCTATGAAGACGCGTGATCATACCGAAAGAATGATTAAGCAATTTGGCGGGGAAGTTGCAGCAGATGGGCATACCATTCGGATTAAAGGCGGTCAAACGCTAACAGGGACGGAAATCCATGTTCCAGGCGATATATCTTCTGCTGCCTTCTTCCTGGCTGCAGGAGCCATTGTGCCTAACAGTGAGATTAAACTGAAAAACGTCGGGCTCAATCCTACAAGAACCGGCATCATTGAGGTATTGCAGCAGATGGGTGCAAATATTAGCATTGAGCCATATGAAAATGGCTTAGCCGAGCCCGCAGGAGATATTACCATTAGAACATCCACTCTTAAAGGAACCGTTATCGAAGGGGCGCTCATTCCTCGGCTTATCGATGAAATTCCTATTATAGCCCTGCTCGCAACACAGGCAGAGGGAGAAACAGTTATCAAGGATGCAGAAGAACTTAAAGTCAAGGAAACGAATCGCATTGATACGGTTGTCAAGGAACTGTCAAAGCTTGGAGCCGATATTACTGCTACGGAAGATGGAATGGTGATCAAAGGGAGGGCATCCCTTTCTGGAGGTACTGTTTCAAGCCATGGGGACCATCGAATCGGCATGATGCTTGCAGTTGCCGCTGCCATTTCAAAGGGGGAAGTTCAGCTTCAACAGAAAGAAGCTATTTCTGTATCCTATCCGTCGTTTTTTGAGCATTTTGAAAGCCTGATTTCGGAGACGTAAGAAAAGCTGTAAGCGCCTTGCACGCCCCGGCACATCGAGGAGGCAGGCTGCTTGCGCTGATAGTTATCAAACTTCGGAATTTTGGACATTCTTGTCATTTAAAAAAGAGCTGATTTCCTGCAGCTCTTTTTCTATTGAATCAGTCATATTTGCGAGAAAAATTCATAGCTTGTCATAAGACCGTTTTAGAGGGTGGTTTTATGACTTATATTATTGAGAATGCAAATATTTTAAAGGAAGACAAGCTGATAAAAACATCACTGCTGATCAAGAATAATGAGATTTCACTGATGCAGGCAGAAATGAGAAGGTTTCAGTTTGCCAGAATGGATGCCGCTGCATTTATTATGGCTGCAGGATTTGTGGTTCTGGATACATCTATACCGCTGGAAAAGCCTTTTATTGAACTCAAAGAGTATTATATAAGGGAGTTCCTATTAAAAGGCTGTACAGCCTTCCTAACAGCCGCACCTGTAAAGCATGAATATTCCATGAAGAGTGACCTGAAATGCTTTAAGGCAAGTTTGTTAAGCAGTCCAATCGATTATATTATTGGTGTTAAGATTCCTGTCCGTCTCCTCACACCTTCATTTATTAGAAGATGCAAGAGGGAAAGGGTTCCTGTTGTTTTTGTTGAAATACAGGATGCAAAGGAGCTTGAAGCTGTACCATGGGGGTGGCTGCGGGAAGCCATGTTTCCTTATAATTGCCCGCTTTCCCCAATCTTTGCAAGCAGGAATGAAAAGGAGAAAAGCAGAATTAATACATTATGGAAAAAAATGATGCAGGAGCAGAAAATCCCTTCCATGCCAAATGAGCTGAATGAACACGAACCGCTATCCCGGTCAGTCCTTTCCAAAGCAGGAATTTACCCGTTAAAAGGAAATATCCATCAGGGTGGTGAAATCAGCTATAATTTATATGAAAAACCTGCAGAAGGTCTTACCGTTGAAGAATCACAGCTGTTTCATTATCATAGAGATAAACTTGCTGTTTCTGTACTGAGGGGGAAAGTGATACGAGCCGGGCAAGAAGTGGTTTTCCGTTCAGGGTCAGGCGAGCATGTTAATATCAGTACGCCAGCTTACTTTAAAATAGCCGATTAGCATTCGAAAGGAATTTAGTATGGATAAAGTAAATAAAATCATTACTCTTTTAGAAAACGGTCATCACGAAGAAGCATTGGAGAGCTATCAGCTAATACTGCTGGATGGTTCACATGAAGAAAGGTTCCTGCTGGCAGAAGAACTGTTCCAGTATGGGTTCCTTGAAGAATCAAAAGCATTATATGAACGTCTTCTGGAAGCATATCCGGAAGAAGGGGAACTGCTCGTTCTGTTAGCTGAAACACATATTGATCTGGGAAATGAAGAGGAAGCCATCCTCGTCCTTGAAAGAATAAATGAGCATGATCCAAGCTTTCCGCAGTCGCTTCTTCTATTAGCAGACCTTTATCAAATGGATGGTCTATTCGAAGTCAGCGAACAAAAGCTGCTGAAAGCAAAAGAAATATTGCCTGAAGAAGTAATTGTAGATTTTGCTTTGGGAGAACTTTATGCAGAGCAGGGAAGATTCCTGGAAGCAAAGCGGATTTACGAAAATGTTCTCGGTAAAGAGGAAGTCATTGCGGGGATAAATGTAAATCAGAGAATGGCGGATATTCTCAGCGCAGGAGGAGCATTTGAAGAAGCCCTTCCATATTACGAAAAAGCGCTTGCTGATAAACTGGAGATTAATACCCTTTTCAGCTATGCTTTTACAGCGCTGCAAGCGGGCTTTAACCGTACAGCAATTGAAAAGTTGACAGAACTGAAGGATCTGGACCCCGAGTATCATTCACTGTATTTATATCTTGCCCAGGCATATGAGAGGGAGGAAGAGGCTGGAAAAGGCCTTGAAGCGGTAAAGGAAGGCATTAAACTGGACGAATTTAATAAAGAACTATTTTTCTATGGCGGTAAGCTTGCCCTGAAAAATGGCAATGAAAAAGAAGCTGAAGATATGTTCAGACAGGCTCTTGCACTGGATCCCGAATATGTCCAGGCAGCCATTTATTTAAATAGACTGCTTCTGCAGCACGAAAGATATGAAGATGTAATCGAGATCACTGATATTTTGAACGAGCTTGAAGAGCCGCAGCTTATATGGGATTCAGCTGTTGCCTTTCAGCATACTGAAGAATATTCAGAGGCATTAAACAAATACCAGCTTGCATATACTTTCTTTAAACAGCAGCCTGATTTTCTTTCAGATTACGGATATTTTTTAGCAGAGGAAGGAAAAAGGGAAGAGGCTGCCGAAATTTTTAATACATTAATCAAACTGGAGCCAGGCAATGAAGAGTACCTCGATGTTCTGGAAAGACTTACTGATGATTTTCTTGATTAAATAAGGAAGCTGTTTTTTTAGCGTAGGGTGCCCTTATTGTAATTTCAGTTAGGCCAAATTTGTCTGTAAGCAGAGGAGGGAATCAAAAATGGCGACCCCTGTATCTGTCAACGAGAAGAAAGATTTTATCCGCTGGTTTTTAAACCATTATCAGCTCAAAAGAAGAGAATGCGTATGGATTCTCAATTATTTGATGAGCCATGACCAGCTTATGGAGAAGGTGCATTTTGTGGAACAGGCACAGTATTGTCCAAGAGGCCTGATCATGTCCGCCCACTGTGTGGATGAAGTTCCTTTCCGTTTTTATAAAGAGAATGTAATGACTACAGATGCGGAGAAGTCCTTCCATGATATCCGCTTAAACAGGGATGAAGAGATTTACATTCAGCTTAATTTCCATGCTTCCAACAAGGCCCATCAGTATGCAGCTGTCATGGAGGAAAATCCCTTTATGCCTAAAACACTTCAGATTAATGAAAAGGACCGGCTGATCGCGGAAAGGTTCCTGACAGAAAGCCTGGAGAAGTTCAGAAGAGAAAAACTTCTTGAGCTGATTGATGAAGCACTGGATAAGCAGGATAAAAAAGCTTTTAACATTTTGACTCAGCAGCTGAATAAATTAGAAACAACCTAAGCCTTGCTTTTATAAAAGCAGGGCTCTTATTTTTGTCTGCGCCCTATAGCGTAATCTGATTTGAAGCACTCTAAGCATTAATGATATATTAAGGGAGGCAAATATATGTAATGGAGTGAATGATATGAAATGGGTATCACAGGATATCGAAATGTTCCTTAAAGAAAAGCAATATGTAGACACTGCAGTTCTGCCGCTCCTTCCAGTATCATTTGGTGATGATATTAAACAGTCTGTAGCCATGACAGAATTTATATCGCTTCTAAGTGTCCAGCTTGAACGGCAATTCAGAGGCCGTCTGATCATGCTTCCTGGCTATGCCTATCTGAAATCAGCAGGGGAAGAAAGCCTGCTCAGCGGCTTGAGTGAATGGGAAGCAGAATTGAAGGCACAGGGATTTAAGCACATATTCCTTCTAACTTCAGATAGCATGTGGAAATCCCTTGAAGACCGCTTGGAAGGAGGTTTGATTTGGCTGCCATCCCTGCCTCTTGAGCATATGGATGAAAACTATCGAAATTCCATTCTGGATGACCAGGTGAAGCAGCTGTTGAATTTATTCGTGCAAAAGTGGCAAAATGGTGAATAGTGTGAATGTTAAGCCGCTCTATTTACATGTTTCGCCAAAGGATTATATTGACCTTACATAAAGATTGATATATCATTGTTATGTCCTAGTTTTATATTGTGTTGAATTTTGTCCGTTGGACTTAACTTCATAATAGAGGGGGAAAAGTATGAGCAAAAATCGAGTTTCTAGACGTCAATTCCTAAACTATACACTTACTGGTGTAGGCGGTTTCATGGCAGCTGGCATGCTGATGCCGATGGTCCGTTTTGCGGTCGATCCTGTATTGCAGGCAGCTGGTGAGAGTGATTTTATCCCAACAAAGCAAAAAGTGGCTGAAATTACTGAAACGCCAACAAGGGTTGATTACACATTTGAACAGCAGGATGCTTGGTACACATCCGAAGTTACCGGCACTGCTTGGTTTATAAGGATGAAAAAGGTGAAATTGTAGCATTGTCTCCAGTATGTAAGCATTTAGGGTGCGTAGTCGACTGGAATACTGACAAATCAAACCCTGATCATTTCTACTGCCCTTGCCATGGCGGCCTTTATACAAAGGATGGGACAAACGTTCCAGGTACACCGCCGGTTGCAGCGCTGGATGTATTTCCTTACACAGAAAAAGACGGCTTTTTGTATTTAGGCAAGGCTGAACCGCGAAAGGAGGCGTAATAATTGTTAAACAAAATTTATGATTGGGTAGATGAACGTTTAGATATTACGCCGATCTGGCGGGATATTGCTGACCACGAAGTTCCAGAGCATGTAAACCCTGCACATCATTTCTCTGCATTCGTTTACTGTTTTGGCGGTCTGACGTTTTTTGTAACTGTAATTCAGATTTTATCCGGTATGTTCCTGACAATGTATTATGTTCCGGATATTAAAAATGCATGGGAATCCGTGTATTATCTTCAGAACCATGTTGCATTTGGACAGATTGTCCGCGGAATGCACCACTGGGGAGCAAGTTTGGTAATCGTAATGATGTTCCTACATACGTTACGTGTTTTCTTCCAGGGAGCTTATAAGAAGCCCCGTGAATTAAACTGGATTGTCGGAGTGCTCATTTTCTTCATTATGCTTGCACTTGGACTGACAGGTTACTTATTGCCTTGGGATATGAAAGCCCTTTTCGCTACAAAAGTAACAATCCAGATCGTAGAATCAACTCCGCTGATTGGAGAATATCTGAAAATACTTATTGCCGGACATTCTGATATTGTCGGCGCTCAGACGATCACCCGATTCTTTGCCATCCATGTATTCTTCTTACCGGCTGCACTATTCGGGTTAATGGCTGCCCACTTTATTATGATTCGTAAACAGGGTATTTCAGGACCGTTGTAAGAAATAATTTTTTGATCATTGCAAAAGGAGGGGAAATCGCCCAATGCATCGTGGTAAAGGTATGAAATTCGTAGGTGACTCTCGTGTTCCTGCAGAACGCAAACCGAATATCCCGAAAGACTATTCGGAATATCCAGGAAAAACAGAAGCATTCTGGCCAAACTTCCTGTTAAAGGAATGGATGGTAGGGGCTGTATTCCTTATCGGTTTCCTATGCTTGACAATTGCGCATGAGCCGCCATTAGAAAAAATTGCTGATCCTAGTGATACAGCTTATATCCCGCTGCCAGACTGGTACTTCCTGTTCTTGTACCAGCTTCTGAAATACAGCTATGCTTCAGGACCTTATAATGCAATCGGTGCTTTCATTATACCGGGTCTTGCATTTGGAGCTTTGCTGCTTGCGCCATTCATTGACCGCGGACCTGAACGCCGCCCATCCAAGCGTCCTTTAGCAACTGGCTTCATGCTATTGGCTCTTGCCGGCATCACTTTCTTGACTTGGGAGTCTGTTGCACACCATGACTGGGAAGCTGCTGCACAGCAAGGTAAGATTGTAGCTGAAGTAGAATTTGATAAAGAGGACGAAGGCTACAAGATTTTTGAAGCGAACGGCTGTATTTCCTGCCATGGAGGAGATCTTCAGGGTGGAGCAGGTTCACCTGCACTTGTTGATACTGGATTAACACCTGAAGAAGTTGCTGACATTGCTAAAAACGGTAAAGGCGCCATGCCTCCGGGAATGTTCAAAGGCACTGATGAAGAACTTCAAAAGCTTGCTGAGTTTATTTCTGGCCTTGAAAGCAAATAATTTGTAAAGAAGCTGGCACTGCCAGCTTCTTTTTTATGCACAAAAATTGTTCGGTTTTTTTACAGGCATTTGGTGTGGTAAAATAATGAAATAATCGTGTACATAGAGAAGGAGAACAAAATATGAAATGGATCTATCCTTTATTAGGCAGCAGAGCTATGCTGATACTGCTACTGGTCATTAACACGGCAGGCACAATTTATGGGTATGTATGGTATAAGTGGCAGCTTGTCGATACACCGCCGATTTTTTTGCCTTTCGTACCGGACAGTCCTACAGCGAGCCTGTTTTTTATGTTTGTGCTTATCGCCTTTCTATTGGGCAAAAATTGGCCGCTGTTTGAAGCGCTAGCTATTGTAACCCTTATTAAATACGGAATATGGGCTGTGGTTATGAATTTGCTCGTTTTTCAGGTGACAGGTGAATTGGATCCTGTAGCGCTCATGCTGATCTTCTCGCATGGTGCAATGGCAGTCCAGGGTGTTTTGTATGCACCATTCTACCGTTTTAAACTATGGCATCTAGTTTTAACAGCAATTTGGACTCTTCATAATGATGTAATTGATTATGTCTTTTTCATGCTGCCGCGCTACCCTATTTTAAATCTTTACACACCGCAAATTGGCTACTTTACATTTTGGCTCAGTATTTTTTCCTTAGGAACCGCTTATTACTTCGTCTTAAGAAAGAATCGGTTTAGTCTGGATATAGTGAAATAGTGCTCCGATTGTCCTAATCCAAACCATTGAGTGATTTGGTTCCTCGTTTGTTTGAAAGAAATATCCTGGCTGGCTGAATTAATTTCTGGTCTAACCTTGTCCCTCTTTTCATATTTATCTAATAGTAATTTGAGGGGGACAAGTTTAATGAGGCGAAAAGTAATCGCATTCTTATTCATTATTATGTTATTGCCTGGAATGGTGTCTGCGGATAAGACAACACAAATAGATAAATTAGATCAATTATCTAATGAAGCCTTACAGATGGTTAAGCTTCATAGGTATGAGGATGCCAAGAAGCTTTTGGAGTATTTTTCCGAGCAATTTGTTGCTGTGAATGGCAAGGAAAGGCCATTTACAATGGACGAACTCCGGATTATTACAGTCTCTCATGATGATGCTGTACAAGCTGCTGTCAATACATCAATGAGCCATGAAGAACGGCTGAATCATGCAACAAAGTTCCGCCTGGTTATGGATGCAATCTCCTCAAAGTATCAGCCTTTGTGGACCGAAATGGAGAAGCCGATTATGACTGTATTTGGAGAAGTTAAGGAAGCGGCATACAGAGGCAATAACGAGAACTTTCATTCACATTTGAATTCCTTTTTGTCTTTATATGAGGTTATTTATCCCAGTTTAAAAATTGATGTTGATGCCGAAAAGGTACAAAAACTGAACGCACGCATTAATTTTATCGATCATTATCGGCCGCAGGTGCTTTCTCAGCAGGCAAGTCAGCAGGAGCTGGCGGCATTGGAAAATGATCTGCAGACAATCTTTGATGAAATGACAGAAGATGAAACGGACCCATCCCTTTGGTGGGTAATCATTTCAACCGGGAGTATTATCATCATTACATTATCTTACGTAGGCTGGAGAAAATATAAGGGAGACAGGGCAAGACAAAAAAACAGATCGTGATAAGAAAAGAGGAAGCGCCTTGCCCACAAAGGAACGCAGACTAAGAACGCCACGTCTTCCTAAAAGCTTCGCTTTCGGTCGTGCGATGTTTTTGCTGACGAAGCCTACATTGTCCTGTGTGCCTCAAGCACAAGACGAGCCTCATGAAAAGGTGTTCTTTGCCTTTTTGGGGGAGTCCCCGAAATGTGGAGTCCCTAGGAGCCGCAACTAGACAAACCGAAAAGTGGAGGCGACTGCCCAGGGACGACAGGCATAAGATGGTTCCTTCTGGAAGGAAACGGCTTATGACCCCGGGTCCCTAGGAGCCGTAACTAGACAAACCGAAAAGTGGAGGCGACTGCCCAGGGACGACAGGCATAAGATGGTTCCTGTAAGAAGGTGTTTTTCCTTCTGGAAGGAAACGGCTTATGACCCCGGGTCCCTAGGAGCCGTAACTAGACAAGCTTGTGACCTCCAGGTGGTAGGTGCTGTAGCTAGACAGTCCTCGAAGTTCAAAAATTTCTACACCCTTATTTTTGAACAAAAAGAATAATTGAGCGTCTTTTCCGTTTTGCAATAAAGGAAAATGGGAAAAAGATAATTAGAACTACTCATATGCTGGAGAGAAAAGCCAGCGGTTAAAATTCAACATGATCAGCTTGATGGGGGGTAACAAAATGGGAGGATATCTCATTTATTTTGCAATAATTATTCTTGTTCCGCTCTGGGCACAAATGAAAGTTAAGGGAGCTTACAGCAAATATTCAAAAATTCCTTCATCCACACAAATGAGAGGTGCTGAAGTAGCCAGAAGAATCCTGGATGAAAATGGCCTATATAACGTTGGCGTGGAAGAGACCAGGGGACATTTAACGGATCATTATGATCCGCGTTCTAAAACTGTCAGGCTATCAGCAACAAATTATCACGGCCATTCAGTGGCAGCAGCTGCCATTGCGGCCCATGAGGTTGGCCATGCAATTCAGGATAATCAGGATTACGCTTTTCTGCGTTTTCGCCATGCGCTTGTGCCTGTTGCAAATCTTGGTTCAAACTTCTCCTGGATTCTGATCATGATCGGTTTTTTTGCAGGATTGAGCGGAATGGTGCTGCTGGGAATTATCTTTATGGCAGCTGCAGTGGTATTCCAGGTTATCACTCTTCCTGTGGAGTTCAATGCTTCTAATCGTGCAATGGATCAGGTAGTGTCCCTCGGAATTATCAGAAACGATGAAGAACGGGAAACAAAAAAGTTTTGAATGCAGCTGCATTGACATATGTGGCGGCAGCAGCTGTTGCTGTGCTGGAATTGCTGCGTTTAATCCTTATTTACACAGGTATGACAAGATCCGAGTAAGAAAAGCTGCTAGATAGTTATCTTAAAAAAGCCGGCTAGTGTTAATGTCCCCTTTAAGTAGACATTCAAAAAAACCTTCATGTTACCATGGAGGAAAGAATGCTACTTGGAGGGGATTTTTTCTATGGCAAAGAAAGGACAAACTTTTAATAGCTATTCGGAGGAGTTTAAACATAATGCCGTCATGAGATACGTGAATGGGTCTAAGAGCTATAAAGTGTTGTCAGAAGAATTGGGAATTCGTCACTGCAGCCAGCTTAAAGTGTGGGTTAAGAAATGGAAAGATGGAGTACCATTTGATGAGCGTAAGGAGTCTCTAACCCTTTAAAAGGCAGGCCTAGGACTAAATTTAAATCGGTTGAAGAGGAAAGAGATTATTTAAAAGCACAGGTTGAATTTCTAAAAAAGCAGTATCCAAATCTGGTAAAGGAGGAGGAAACATACCCAGAAGAATAAAATATGAACTGGTTGATGAGTTAAGGGGGACCTATCCGGTCTCCTGGCTGCTGGAGATTGCCTATATCAAACCGGCTAGCTATTACAAATGGAAAAAAACGAATGTTAAACGGGAAGAGAAGGCTAAGGATGAACAAGTCATCCGTGAGCACATTTTGGGGATCCATTTCATGCATCCTGAATTTGGCCGGCCTCGTATTACAGATGAATTAAATGAAAACGGGTATTTAATTAACCACAAGAAGGTCTGCAGGCTGATGATGGAAATGGACATACAATCAGTCATCCGAAAGAAGAGAAAATGGCACGGTCGTAGTCCTTCTATCCTCTTCCCTAATCGCCTTAAAAGGAATTTCAGGGCTGCAGGACCTAATCAAAAGATGGTAACGGATATAACATATGTGTCTGTTGGAGAAGAATTTTATTATGTATCGGTCATACAGGATCTCTTTAATAACGAAATAGTAAGTTGGGAGCTATCTAAGAGAAATGATCTGGAACTTGTGTTAAATACAGTAGAAAAATGGACAAGAAAAAAGACGTAGCTGAAGCCGTTCTCCATTCAGATCAAGGTTTCCAGTATACGTCAAAGCTATACAGCAGCCGATTAGAGGATTATGGCATCAAGGGCAGCCACTCTCGAAAAGGAAACTGCCTGGACAATGCCAGTGTAGAATCGTTCTTCTCACACCTCAAAACCGAGAAGCTGTATATAAATAAGTGTAAGTCAGAAGAAGAACTAGAACAAGCTCTTGAGAATTACCTCTACCATTACAAACGAAGACAAAAGAAACTAAAGATACGCGCGCCGATTGAATATCGACACGCGCTCACTGCTTAGCTTTTTATGTTGTCTACTTGACAGGGGCAAGACCACTAGCTGGCTTTTTCTTTTTGCTGAAAAAAGAGATGCCATTATGGCATCTCCTGGATCTATTCTTTAGCGTTCAACCGGCTTTTTATTTTCATCCAGAGTAAAGCCTTCCCCCAGTACGTCATGGACAGCTGTAACCGATACAAATGCATGCGGATCAACAGCTGTGATGACATTTTTCAAACGAACAATTTCATTGCGGCCAACTACACAATAGAGCACTTCCCGTTCTATCTTAGTGAAGGAGCCGTGGCCTTTTAACACGGTGACACCCCGGTCCATTTCTTTCATGATTTTATCGGCAATCGCTTCATTTTGTTCTGAAATGATCATCGCTCCCCTTGCTGCATAGGCGCCTTCTTGCATAAAATCAATTACTTTGGCACCGATAAAAACAGCAACAAGAGTATACATGGCCTCCCTGTAATCCAAGTATGTAATTAAAGAAAGTGCTATAACAAAAAAGTCAAAAATGAACATCGTTTTTCCCATGCTTACCCCTGCGTACTTATGGGTAAGCCTCGCGATTATATCCACTCCGCCTGTTGTGCCCCCATACCTGAAAATGGTCCCAAGTCCAATCCCGATGAAGACTCCGGCGAATAGAGAAGCAAGAGTTAAATCCTCTTTTAGAGGCATTTCGATCTGGTACCGCTGAAAAATCCACAAGAAAATGGACACAGCGACCGTTCCGATAATCGTGTAAACAAAAACATTCCTGCCAAGAAGTTTCCACCCTATAAAGAAAAGGGGTATATTCAGCAGCAAGTTTGTATAAGAAGGATCCCACTTGAACAGGAAATATAAGAGCAGTGTTATCCCGGTGAATCCGCCTTCAGCCAAATTATTCTGCATATTAAAATGAACAAGGCCCCACGAAAAAATGGCCGCACCAAGCAAAATGAAAAAAATATTCTTAAATTTTACTCCAAAATGCATATTATCCCTCCACTGCCTGAATATCACAATACCAAAGCGTATCTAATTATATAAGATACAGAATATAAGAGCAATGACCTTTCCGGGACAAGATGGCAGAGGGGAATCAAATAAGCTCGATGATAAAAAATATTTGTAAAATAGCCGATCTTTAGCTTAACATGAAAAGTGGTAATCTCCGTATATAGATACACCTATAAAAAGCAGAGGTGAAATAAATGCAACCAGCAAAATCAATGAAAGATATGCAAACAGAAGTAGACACATACATAAGCCAATTTAAAGAAGGTTATTTCAGTCCATTGGCCATGCTTGCAAGAATGACTGAAGAACTTGGGGAACTATCCAGGGAAGTAAACCATTACTATGGTGAAAAACCCAAAAAATCCACCGAGGAAGAAAAAGCGATCGAAGAAGAGCTTGGAGATATGCTTTTTGTTCTAATATGCTTTGCTAATTCCTTAAATATTGACTTGGAAGAAGCGCACGATCGTGTCATGAAAAAATTCAGCACACGTGATAAAGACAGATGGACAAGAATTGAAGAATAGAAGGAGAGAAAACAATGGATAAAGTTAAAATTGTTATAGCGGGACCGCGGGGACGAATGGGAAGTGAAGCCGTCCAGCTTGTTAATCGAACAGAAAATTATGAAATAGCTGCAGTGATCGACCATAAAAATGGAGGAGGCTTTCTTGGCGATTTTGAAGGGTTTTCACAGTTTGGCCAGGTTCCGGTTTACACAGATCTTGCCTTATGCTTTCAGGAACTAAAACCAGATGTGCTTATTGATTTGACCACTCCGGAAGTAGGAATGTTCCACACGAAAACAGCACTGGAGTATGGTGTTAGACCAGTTGTTGGGACAACAGGCTTTTCGAAGGAAAATTTGAAAGAGCTTGAAGAACTTTGCCAGGAAAAAGGAATCGGCTGCATTATTGCCCCAAACTTTGCACTTGGTGCTGTATTAATGATGAAATTCTCACAATTAGCAGGAAGATATTTTAACGATGTGGAAATTATAGAGCTCCACCATGACCAGAAATTGGATGCTCCATCTGGAACTGCAGTGAAAACAGCAGAAATGATTGCTGATGTAAGAGAGAACAAAGAGCAGGGCCATTCACAGGAGAAGGAAACGATTCCTGGTGCAAGAGGCGCAAACTTTGATGGCATGCATATACACTCTGTACGGCTTCCTGGCCTGATTGCTCATCAGCAGGTTATGTTCGGTTCGGAGGGACAAACATTGACCATCCGCCATGACTCCTATAACAGGGCTTCCTTTATGTCTGGAGTAAAACTTGCTGTCGATACAGTTTTAAAAATTGATACTCTCGTCTACGGCCTCGAAAATATTATTGATTAGAAAGGGGTGCCACCATGAATATTGCCTTAATTGCCCATGATAAGAAAAAGGATGATATTGTAAGATTTGCAATCGCCTATAAATCAATTCTTGCTGAACATACCCTTTACGCTACTGGAACAACCGGTTCACGCATCATGAAGGAAACTGGCCTTTCCATTCATCGTTTTCAGTCTGGGCCACTTGGCGGGGACCAGGAAATTGGTGCTTTAATTGCTAACAATAAAATGGATGTAGTATTTTTCTTTAGAGATCCTCTGACTGTTCAGCCTCATGAGCCGGATGTTTCAGCTTTGGTGCGCCTCTGTGATGTATATGCGGTCCCATTGGCGACTAATATGGGCACTGCTGAAATTATTATTAAAGGACTGGAACGCAATGATTTATCATGGAGGAATATTGTAAGTGAAAAAGGTGACATGAATGAACCTGGATAATCTTGATATTCTGGCATTTGGTGCGCATGCTGATGATGTTGAAATTGGCATGGGCGGCACAATTGCCAAATTTGCCTCAATCGGAAAAAAATTGGAATATGCGACTTGACCCGGGCCGAGCTTTCTTCTAATGGGACGGTTGAAATCCGTAAAGAGGAATCACTGAAAGCAGCTGATATTCTGGGGGTTAGTGTGCGGGAAACACTTAATCTGCCTGACAGGGTTTATATTATAATCAGGAATACATAAAAAAGATTGCGGAAATGATCCGTAAATACAAGCCTGTTCTTGTGTTTGCACCTTACATGGAGGACAGGCATCCTGACCATGGCCATTGTGCCCGGCTGGTGGAAGAAGCCGTCTTTTCGGCCGGAATAAGAAAATACGAAACAGGGGGGATTTTGCTCCGCATAAGGTGAAAAGCCTTCACTTTTACATGATAAATGGTTTCCATAAGCCTGACTTCCTAATTGATATCTCATCTTTTATGGATAAAAAAGCTGAAGGGCTGGAGTCTTATCAAAGTCAATTTGTAAAAAAACCTGGTTCATTTGATACTCCGCTTGTCAACGGTTATATTGAGACTGTTGCAGCGAGGGAAGGCCTATTTGGAAAACAGGCAGGGGTGGAATATGCAGAGGGCTTTAAAGTCAATAAGCCCTTAATGATTAATATGGATATATTCGGTGGAGAATTATGAGAAAAAATTAAAAATAGGTATCACCTGCTATCCCACGGTGGGAGGATCAGGTGTTGTTGCAACAGAACTGGGTAAAATGCTGGCTGAAAAAGGCCATGAAATACATTTTATTTCATCAAGCCTCCCTTTTAGACTGAAAAGGATGTACCCAAATATTTTTTATCACCAGGTAGATGTAAATCAATACTCCGTGTTCCAATATGCTCCTTACGATATCGCGCTTGCAAGTAAAATGGCAGAAGTGATAAAACGTGAAGGACTTGACCTTCTTCATGTGCATTATGCAATCCCGCATGCAGTTTGTGCGATTCTGGCTAAGCAGATGAGCGGCACGGATATTAAGATTGTTACCACCCTTCATGGAACGGATATTACAGTTCTCGGGTATGATCCATCCCTGACAGATGCGATCCGTTTCGGAATCGAAAAGTCTGATGGCGTTACAGCTGTATCCAATGCGCTCATTTCGCAAACTTATGACCTGATAAAACCTGATAAATCTATAAGAGCAGTTTATAACTTTATAGATGAAAGAATATACAAGAAAACCGACTCTGCTTATCTTAAAGAAGAATATGGCATAAAACCGGATGAGAAGGTTGTCATCCATGTTTCCAATTTTCGCGGTGTAAAGCGGGTACCTGATGTTGTTAAGGCTTTTGCAAAAATCACGGAAGAAGTTCCTTCCAAGCTGCTATTAGTAGGAGACGGACCGGAAATGACCGTTATATGCAGGCTGGTGAATGATCTGCAGCTTAAAGATAAGGTCTTGTTTTTGGGAAAACAGGATAATCTGGAGGAGCTATACAGCATCAGTGATTTAATGCTCTTATTATCCGAAAAGGAAAGCTTTGGACTTGTTGCTCTCGAGGCAATGGCATGCGGAGTGCCGTGCATCGGCACTAATACTGGGGAATTCCAGAAGTAATCAGCGACGGTGAGACAGGTTATATTTGTACTCTGGGGGATATAACTGATATCTCAAAAAAAGCAATTAAACTGCTTAATGATGAGTCCCTGCTTGAAAGGTTTGCTTCCCAATCCATTTCACTCGCTAAAGGAAGGTTCAGTGCCAGTCAGATTGTCATTCAATATGAAGAGTTTTATTATGAACTTTTGGAAAAAGGTGACCTTCGATGAATGAAGCTTTTTTAAGGGCAGTTCCTGTCCTCGAGAATATAGAAGCGGCAGGTTATGAGGCCTATTTTGTAGGAGGCTCCGTACGGGATTTTATCCTTGGCAAGGAAATTGCGGACGTCGATATTGCCACTTCCGCTGCCCCTGAGGAAGTCAAAACCATATTCCCAAGAACACTTGATGTGGGCATCGAGCATGGCACTGTGGTTGTACTGCATAATGGCATACCCTATGAAATTACAACTTTCAGGTCAGAGGCTGAATATCTGGATTTTAGGAGGCCTTCAAAGGTTCAATTTATCAGGTCTCTAAAAGAGGATTTGAAAAGAAGAGATTTTACAATGAACGCCATTGCTATGGATAAGAAAGGGCATCTTATTGATCCATTTAACGGCAGGGGAGCAATAGAAGAGAAAAGAATCTGCACCGTTGGACAGCCTGCTGAGAGATTTACTGAAGATGCACTTCGAATGATGAGAGCAGTCCGCTTTTATAGTCAGCTTGCATTCGAAATTGAAAAAAACACTTATGATGCTTTGGCATCTTTGGCTCATTTACTTGAAAACATTGCAGTTGAAAGAAAGCTGGCAGAATTCGAAAAACTATTAGCAGGAACCAGCCGGATGAAAGCTCTTATGATAATTGGGGAAACAGGACTATCTAAGTATCTGCCAAATATGTCTGGCTTCCAAAAGGAATTAATGCAGGCAGAAGATTATAATGCAGCTGAACTGACAGTGGATGAAATGTGGGCCTTTCTTGCATGCATCTTTAACTTGGACGAGTCGCAGGCTGAAGCCTTTTTCAAAAGCTGGAAACTGCCTGTAAAGAAAATAAAAAAGATATTGGCAATTAATAAATGGATTCGGTATAGAGCCAAAAATATGTGGGATGCCTATTCCCTTTACCAGGCAGGATGCGTTTCACTAAACGCCGAGCGGGTCCTCAACGTAATCGTGCATGAGGACTCAAGCAGGGGAACCGATATCCTGGTGAGTAAATATAATTGCCTGCCGATTAAAGAGAGAAGCGATCTTCAGCTTACCGGAGATAACCTGATGGATTGGTTTGGCAAACCTCCTGGACCCTGGATTAAAGCAATTCTTGAAAAAACGGAGGAAGCTGTCTTGCGCGGCGAATTGAATAATAGCAATGAATCCATAAGGGAGTGGCTCATAAATTGCAATCAGAAATTAGGAAAAAATTGATTGATGCTTTTACGAAGAGCAAGGAGGAATACCTTTCAGGCCAGTATTTAGCCGACCTGATTGGCTGCTCAAGAACGGCTGTATGGAAGCATATTGAAGAGCTGAGGAAAGAAGGCTTTGAACTGGAAGCGGTCAGAAGAAAGGGATATCGGATTACGAAAACACCTGAAAAGGTTACTCCTGATGAAATCAGGCTGGGTCTGCAGACTGAAACACTTGGCCGTCAAATTCATCATGAAGAAAGTGTTGACTCAACACAGAAGATTGCTCATCGCCTTGCTTACGAAGGTGCGCAGGAAGGAACGGTCGTCATCGCGGAGGAACAGCTTTCAGGCAGGGGAAGAATGGACAGGAGATGGCATTCCCCGAAATCAACAGGCGTATGGATGAGTGTTATCCTGAGGCCGAATATTCCACCTCCGAAAGCACCGCAGCTGACGCTCATTACAGCGGTGGCTGTTGTACAGGCGATTGAAGAGCTGACAGATTTAACACCGCAAATTAAATGGCCGAATGATATATTAATGAACGGGAAGAAAGTTACAGGAATCCTGACGGAACTGCAGGCGGATGCAGACCGCATTATTTCAATAATCATCGGCATCGGAATCAATGTTAACCAGGAGCTTGATGATTATCCAGATGAACTTAAAGACATTGCCACTTCTATATCCATTGAAAAAGGCGAAAAGCTTTCAAGAGCGGAGCTGATTAGAGTATTACTGGCAAAACTGGAAAACCTTTATAAACTGTATTTAGATAAAGGCTTCTATCCGATTAAGCTTTTATGGGAAAGTTATGCTGTCAGCATTGGTAAGAACC
The DNA here is from genome assembly GCF_023516215.1 of Cytobacillus pseudoceanisediminis. Taxonomy (NCBI): domain Bacteria; kingdom Bacillati; phylum Bacillota; class Bacilli; order Caryophanales; family Bacillaceae; genus Cytobacillus; species Cytobacillus pseudoceanisediminis. The sequence continues at coordinate 295,135 of NZ_CP097349.1, forward strand.
TTACTGCAAGAACTATTACCGGCAGTATATATGGCAAGGCTCTTGGAATTACAGAAGATGGAGTCCTGATGATCGAAGACAGCAGCGGAAAGGTCCATCATGTCTATTCTGCGGACATTGAGCTGGATGTTTAATTGTTTGCCTAAAATTTTTATAGCCAATTCTTTTGCCTTTTTGATATACTTTTTATGGGCAGTATCCTTAAAAGAACTGCACCTTTTTTGAGCGAATCATAAAATAAATAGATATCTGCCTAGATCCAAAAAAATGGACCGGGACAGAGGGATGAACTGATATATGAGCTATTGCAAAATCCTTCTGCCTACAGAAGGATTTTTTAATGTTCTGTTTTTTAACTCATTTGGAAGTTTTATTGCCTCTTCCTGCATAAGGAGGACGAATGATGAAGCAAACAACTGATTTTCTAAAAATGAAGGAACATGAAGAGAAAATTGTAATGCTGACAGCTTATGATTTCCCTGCTGCCAAACAGGCCGAAGGGGCCAATGTGGACATGATTCTTGTGGGGGACTCGCTTGGGATGGTAGTGCTGGGCTATGATTCAACTGTTCCAGTTACAATGGAGGATATGATTCATCATGGAAAGGCTGTCAAACGTGGAGCAAAAAATACATTTATTGTGATTGATATGCCGTTTATGAGCTATCACTTGTCCGCAAAAGATACACTTATAAATGGAGCAAGGCTCATTCAGGAAACAGGGGCACATGCTGTTAAGCTTGAAGGCGGTGATGAAGTCGCACAACAAATCGGAGCGTTAACAAAAGCAGGCATTCCTGTTGTTGCCCACCTGGGCCTGACACCACAATCTGTGGGGGTCCTTGGGGGATATAAAGTTCAGGGGAAAAACGCTGAAGCAGCCAGAAAGCTGATTGATGATGCCAGAGAATGTGAGAGGGCTGGAGCTTTCGCTCTTGTCCTTGAGTGTGTTCCAAAACAGCTGGCAAAGCAGATTACTGATGAATTGACGATTCCTGTCATTGGGATCGGGGCCGGCAAGGATACAGACGGACAGGTTCTTGTTTACCATGATGTATTGGGATACGGTGTAGAGCGTGTTCCAAAGTTTGTGAAACAGTATGAAAACCTGAACCCAATTATCGCCGATAGTCTTGCAGCTTATTCCGCAGAAGTGAAGAACGGATCATTTCCTGATGATTCCCATTCCTTCAAGATGAAAGAGGAAGAGCTGCTGAGCTTGTACGGAGGAAAAGCATGAGAACGATTACTGATATAAGAGAAATGCAAAGTATTGCTTTACAGCTTAAGAGGGAAGGAAAGACAATTGGATTCGTCCCGACAATGGGTTATTTACACGAAGGTCATCTCTCCTTATTAAGTGCCGCCAGAGAAGAAAATGATGTGACAGTGGTAAGCATCTTTGTCAATCCGCTTCAATTCGGCCCTAAAGAAGATTTAGCGACATATCCCAGGGATTTCGAGCGTGACAGCAGCCTTGCAGAGAAAGAGGGGAATGACTACATCTTCTTTCCTTCAGCAGAGGAAATGTATCCTGAGACTCCGTCTGTAACAGCTAAAGTACAGGATCGTACGGATGTTTTATGCGGAAAATCCAGGCCGGGACATTTCGATGGTGTTGCAACGGTCCTTATAAAGCTCTTTAACATTGTACAGCCTGATAAAGTATATTTTGGGATGAAGGATGCTCAGCAGGTGGCCGTTGTTGATGGGCTAGTACGAGATTTCAATATTCCAGTGGAAATTGTCCCTGTTCAGACGGTCAGAGAAGAAGATGGATTGGCTAAGAGCTCAAGAAACGTACATCTTCTTCCGGCAGAACGAGATCAAGCAGCAGCTCTCCATCAAAGTCTTAAGATGGCGGAGTCCGCTATAGATGAAGGGGAACAAGATCCCCGGAAGATTCTAGCCTGCATGAAGGAATTCATCACAAAAAATACAAGCGGGGAAATAGATTATATTGAAATCCTATCCTATCCCCACCTTAAACAGCTTTCCCGCCTGGAAGGTAAAATCATCATCGCAATGGCCGTTAAATTCTCAAAGGCCCGTTTAATAGATAACGCTATAATATCAGTAAAAAAACAAAGCTAAGGGAGGAAGACAGCATGTTTCGCACCATGATGAATGGCAAGATCCATCGTGCAACAGTAACAGAAGCCAATCTTAATTATGTTGGCAGCATCACTATCGATACAGACATTATTGAAGCAGTAGGCATGGCTCCCAATGAGAAAGTTCAAATTGTTAATAATAACAATGGAGCACGATTTGAAACCTATATTATACCCGGTGAAAGAGGGAGCGGCGTAATCTGTGTTAATGGTGCAGCTGCACGCCTTGTACAGGAAGGGGATATTGTCATTATCATTTCATATGCTCTCGTTCCTGATGAAAAGGTGCCTTATCATGAACCAAAGGTAGCGATAATGGACAGCAGCAATCGGATCGCTGACATGATACATGCAGAGCCGGAAAGTACAGTTTTTTAAATAGAGTTTTATAAAGTGCTGAACTCCTATGGAGATTCAGCTCTTTTTTATAAACAGCCTGAATAACTGCATAGTTCAAGTGGAAGAAAAATAATAAGGGGAAAAGCTATTTGCCTTTTTCTTTTTCCGTTTTTATGATACCGTTTGAATGACTGAATATTGAGGTGTTAGCCATGGGTAATAAATATGTTGTAGTGGATTTGGAAACAACCGGGAACGCCCCGAAAAAAGGCGATAAAATGATACAATTTGCTGCTGTGGTGATTGAAAACGGAAAAATCACAGAGGAATACTCCTCCCTTGTAAACCCGGAGCAATCCATCCCCCCGTTTATAGAAGAACTGACAGGATTGTCAGATGAAATGGTCGAGAATGCCCCGCTCTTTTCGGAAATTGCCCCTAAAGTCTTGACTTTGCTTGAGGGTGCTTATTTTGTGGCTCATAATGTTTTATTTGATTTATCTTTTTTACAGGAAGAATTAATTGAGGCAGGATATAACGGATTTTACGGTCCTGTTCTTGATACAGTTGAGATGGCCCGTATTCTTTTTCCGACTGCAGATAGCTTTAAATTATCTGATCTTGCACTCCGGGAAGGCCTTAATCATGAACGTCCCCATCAGGCAGACAGTGATGCGTATGTGACCGCTGAGCTCCTGTTAATATTATTGAATAAGCTTAAAAACCTTCCCCATAACACCATAGACCTGCTGCATAAGCTGTCTGGAGGCTTAAAGAGTGATCTTGATATATTATTGGACGAGTTCATTGCGGTTAATGAAAGTAGGATTGGTTATTTAGATGATGGTATTGAAGTTCACAGAGGGATTGCACTGAAAAAAGAAATGAAACCACGGGAACTAGCAGGCTCCGAATTTCAGGGCTTTCCTTTCAGTGAAGAGGAAAAGCAGGAAATGTTCATTAAAGCCTTCCCTTCTTTTGAAAAAGAGATGGCCAGTTTATCATGATGGATTCGGTTTATGGAGCGTTCAAAAATAAACGGCATGCATTGATTGAGGCAGGCACTGGTGTTGGGAAGTCCTTGGCATATCTTGTTCCATCAGCTGTTTATGCAAAGGAAAGCGGAAGAACTGTTATTATCAGTACATATACAACACAGCTTCAGGAGCAGCTGCTGAGGAAGGATGTTCCACTGCTTCAAAAAATGCTGCCATTCCCGCTTAAAGCTGTATTGCTGAAGGGAAGAAGCCATTATATCAGCCTTGCGAAGTTCGCTCAAACGTTAAGAGATGATGAAGATAATTATGATACAACCCTTAGCAAAATGCAGATTCTTGTCTGGCTGCTGGAGACTGACACAGGTGATATTGATGAATTAAACCTGTCAAGCGGCGGGATGATTTACTGGAGCAGGATAAAGAATGATGAAACAGCTTTTTTACAGGATAAGTCGTGGATTTCCAGAGATTTTTATCTAAGGGCAAGAAAGGATGCCCAAAAGGCAGATATCATTATTACGAATCACTCACTGCTTTTAACGGATCTAACAGCAGATAATGTTATTTTGCCTGAATTCAGCCATGTGGTGATCGATGAGGGACATCATTTTGTTAAGGCTTCTGGGAAACATTTTGGCAATAAGCTTGATTATCTATCAGTTCGGCTGATGCTTGGTCAAATTGGATTATTTGAACAGAAGCAGCTGTATTATAAGCTTGAAAAGCTGGTGGAAGAGAAAGCAGCGGCACCTGATGATGTCATGCATTCTTTTGAAATCAACCAAACAATAGCTGACATTATTCATGAAATGGATGAGTTGTTTAGAGTTATAGCGATTTATGCTAAAAAACATACAAAAGCAAAAAAAGCGTAAATCGAATTACGGTCCGATTTAATAGAAATGCTGATAACAAGGAAACGAATGTCGTATTAGCGAGTGCCGAACGTTTTAAATTTATGCTTAAGGAATTGATCCAGGGCATAGACAGCCGTGTAGGAGCAGTTACAAATATTAAATCAGCTCTTTCTCTTGAGGAGAAGGCATTAATGGAGGAAGTGGCTTCCATTCTGGATGATTTAAGGGGAATGTATGAGGATTTAAACCATATCTTTCACTTGCCGTCCCGGGAATTTGTTGTTTGGATTGAAATGGATACTCGCTCTGCACAAAATGCTACAACTGTTTATGCACAGCCTGTATCAGTTTCTGAATATCTTAATGAACAATTCTTCAGCCAAAAGGAAAGTACGGTCATTACATCTGCCACTTTATCTGTGAAAAATTCTTTCAGTTTTATTCTAAAGGAACTAGGGCTTGAGGAACAGCAATGCACTCTAAAGCAAATTCAATCTCCTTTTGATTATCAAAGGCAGGTTAAGCTAGTGATTTCTGATGATTTGCCTGAAGTGAATGCAGTACCGCTCGAGGAGTATGTGGCATCAATTACCGAGCATATAATTTCAATTGCGGAAGCAGCGAAAGGAAGAATGCTGATTCTTTTCACTTCGCATGAGATGTTAAGAAGAACCTATGAGCTTATAAAGGAATCAGGGTTCCTGGAGGATTATGTTCTCATTGCCCAGGGTGTTACAAGCGGAAGCAGATCAAGACTTACGAGGAATTTTCAGCGATTTGATAAAGCCATTCTTTTAGGGACAAGCAGCTTTTGGGAAGGTGTGGATATCCCTGGTGAGGATCTTTCCTGTCTTGTAATTGTCAGGCTGCCATTTTCACCTCCAGATGAACCGATGGCACAGGCGAAAAATGAGCAAATTGCAAAGGAAGGAAAAAATCCGTTTTCCGAATACTCATTGCCCGAAGCAGTTATCCGCTTTAAGCAAGGTGTCGGGAGATTAATTAGAACAAGTTCGGATAGAGGAGTCATCGTGATATTTGACCGAAGAATTATCACCGCAAGGTATGGAAAGGCATTTCTGGATTCCATTCCGCCTATTCCTGTCCAGAAAAGTAATATTGATGAAATTGTCGAATTAATTTATACTTGGCTGTAAAAAATTCCGCGATTTTCACCGGAATCCTACTATGAGAACAAGGCATCTGGTTTTTATCAGGATAAATTTAGATGATTAACGCATTATAATTTTGTGGGTTCTTTATTTATAAATCCTCAGTATGCTTTTGTTCATATGTAGGAGGAATGGAAAGATGAACGTGCTGTTCGCCTTTATGCTACTGTTCACGAATTGGTATTACATACCTAAGGATTCACCAGCAGTTCCTGTTAAAGTGGAAAGCATTGATCTAAAACTAAAAAGTGATGAGCTGGCTTTTACGTTTTTTTCCTTGTCTGATGGCGAGGCTTCCTTGCTTCATCATGGAAATGACGAAAAAGTCCTTATTAACACCGGCGGGCCAGGAACAGAGGAAGAATTAAAGAAGCTTCTTGAATTATATGGCGTAAATAGGATTTCAGCTATTATCCTGACAGATGAGGAATTATATAACGTGGCCAGCCTTAAATGGCTGATAGAAGATTTTGGGGTTAAAGAAATTATTGCCTATGATTCTGCAGTTTCTGAGTTGAGGGCTGAGAACGGAATCAGTGACCTTAGTCTGCATGCCTGGAATCAGAATTTTAAGCAGCAGCTATTTCCGGGGTTGCTTGCAGAAGTTCTTTACGCAGGTAATGAATCGGGGGAAGGAATGGATATTTCCTTTACATTTGCAAGGCATCGTGTATTATTTATGAACTCGACTAGTCCAAAATCTAAAGATTTTCTCATGAAAAAAGAGTTATCCAATGTTAATATTGTAAAACTTCCTGCGTTTGGCAGGAACGATTCCATATCAGAAGAGATGATCAAACATTTGGATCCGCAGATCGCCATTCTTTTTTATAAACCATCCATAAAACATGATTCGGATCTGTTCGGGCTGTTAAACGATGCCTGGGTTGATGTATATTATACAAGAAAGCACGGAACCGTCACCATCAAATTTACAGACATTAATTATGAATTATTCACGATTTTCCAGGGCGAGGAGTTCAAATAAACATATACCTTCACCAAAATATCAAAGGGAAATATTTTGTGAAGGTAATGACTTTTAGGGGGAATTTTATCACTTTCAACAGGCCAAATAATTAGCAATCAAAATTTAATGGCCAAATGGAAAAAAGCTGCGCTTGCGGCGCAGCTTGACGTGGTGGACCAGAAGAAAATTTGTAGTTGTTTTAATACCAGTTAATCAATTCTGCTGTTATACTGTTACTGAGATTTATTTCTTTGTAAAATTAGTTTAACCTTAACGGCTGGGTATATAAGTTACAAATATTGTAGAGGCTGAGGAGGAATTCCAGAATGGAAAGCAAAATTGAGGTTTTATCTACCGTGAAGATCCAGCAAAGCCCGGATCTGTATAAAATTGTTGATGCACTGAACAGAACTTTAAAAGAAAAAGATTTGATGTTCGGTTTGGCGCTTGATCAGGAAGACCAAAATAAAGCGATTTTTACGATTTATCGTACATAAAAGAGTGATTGAGACATGAAGAGAGCAATATGGGGTATCATTATTCTGCTTGTCATATGCATTGGAGCAGGCTCTTTAATTTATTTCAACAGCATGAAGCCGGTTAGAGCGGCAGAATCAAAGGCTGTAGAGCTTGCGAAAAAGGAAACAGATCTTGCTGAAACTGAAGATTTCAATTTATATCATGGCACTGAGACCTACTATGTAATCGAGGGTAAAGATCATGATGGGACAAGTATATATGTGTGGGTTCCAGAAAAAAAGGGAAAATCGTTACACTGAAAGAATCTGAAGGAATTTCCAGAAATGAGGCCATTAACAGACTTAAGCAGGAGAAAAATGCTGCTGAAATCATGTCTGTGCGGCTTGGAATGGAGAAAAATATTCCATTATGGGAAATTCATTACCGTTCCGGCAGTGATTTAATAAATTATTATTATATAGATTTTAAAACAGGAGAATGGCTAAAAAAATTGAAAATCTATAGCCTGAGGCATTACAGCGCCTTAGTGCAGGAGAAAATCGGGAGGAAGCAAGCAAATGGAGATTCAACTGGCACAAAGAGTAAAAGCGTTGACACCATCAACAACTCTGGCAATCACAGCAAAAGCAAAAGAGCTAAAAGCCCAGGGACATGATGTTATTGGATTGGGAGCAGGCGAGCCGGATTTTAATACGCCGCAGCATATTATCGATGCAGCAGTGAAATCAATGAATGAGGGACATACAAAATATACGGCTTCAGCAGGTCTTCCAGCATTAAAGAAAGAAATCGCAAACAAGTTTAAAAAAGACCAGGGACTTGAGTATGACGCTTCAGAAATCATCGTTACCAATGGTGCAAAGCATGGCTTATATACACTTTTCCAGGTTTTGCTTAATGAAGGGGATGAAGTCATTATCCCGACTCCATATTGGGTCAGCTATCCTGAACAGGTTAAACTAGCAGGAGGTATTCCTGTTTATGCAGAGGGAAGAGAAGAGAATGATTTTAAGATCACACCGGAACAGCTGGCTAAAAGCATAACTGACAAAACCAAGGCAGTGATTATTAACTCACCAAGCAACCCGACCGGCATGCTTTATTCAGCGGAGGAATTAAAGGAGCTTGGCGAGGTTTGTTTAAAGCATAATGTCCTTATCATTTCTGATGAAATCTATGAAAAACTGGTATATGGCGGCCACCAGCATACTTCGATTGCTGAAATTTCACCTGAACTTAAAGAACAAACCATTATCATTAATGGGGTATCCAAGTCTCATTCCATGACAGGGTGGAGAATTGGATATGCAGCAGGTAATAAGAATATTATTAAGGCCATGACCAACCTTGCCAGCCACAGCACATCCAACCCGACAACAACAGCACAATATGGTTCAATCGCTGCATATGCCGGATCACAGGATACACTGGAAGAAATGAGAGAAGCATTCGAACATCGATTAAATGTTATCTATGATAAATTAATCAGCATACCAGGCTTTACTTGTGTAAAACCACAAGGAGCATTTTACCTGTTTCCCAATGTGAAAAAGGCAGCAGAATTGACCGGTTTTGAGAGTGTCGATGAATTTGTTAAGGCTCTTCTTGAGGAAGCGATGGTTGCAGTAATTCCAGGTTCTGGTTTTGGCTCTCCGGATAATATCCGTTTATCATATGCAACTTCTCTTGAATTATTAGAAAAAGCTGTGGAACGGATGCATGGATTTGTAGAAAAGAACATGAAGTAAAGAAAAGCGGAAGCGCCTTGCCCACCCCGTACACTTCAAGGCTTACGTTAGAAATCGACGTTCAAAATTTTGGACTTTCTAATTTTTGTGAAACAGGAGCGCTGGATTATATCCGGCCTCCTTCTGTATTTTTCGTAAGAACACTTAAAATATTACTAATATTGCTTGTCAATGTGCTTGAAGGTATAATATATAGCGTTACATAAGAAGTGATTGCTTAGATTTTTTTGGAGGGAACATAAATTGATAAAAACAACAATTTCTCAAGTTCATAAATATGTTGATCAGGAAGTTACGATTGGAGCTTGGATTGCCAACAAGCGCTCAAGCGGAAAGATTGCATTTTTACAGCTGCGCGATGGGACTGGTTTTATTCAAGGTGTTGTAGTGAAAGCGGAAGTGCCGGAAGAGATTTTCCAGGGTGCAAAATCAGTTACACAGGAATCTTCCGTTTATGTTACTGGCAAGATTCAAAAGGATGAGCGTTCACCTTTCGGATTTGAAATGCTGGTTACAGGCCTGGAAGTTATTCATCAGGCTGTGGACTATCCGATTACTCCTAAAGAACATGGAACTGAATTCCTAATGGACAATCGTCACTTATGGCTGCGCTCCCGCCGACAGCATGCAGTCATGAAAATCAGAAATGAAATTATCCGGGCAACTTATGAGTTTTTCAACGAGCAAGGTTTTTCAAAGGTTGACCCTCCAATTTTGACGGGAAGCGCCCCAGAAGGTACATCGGAACTTTTTGCGACAAAGTATTTTGATGAAGATGCTTATTTATCACAAAGCGGCCAGCTTTATATGGAGGCAGCTGCTATGGCTCTTGGAAAAGTATTTTCATTCGGGCCGACCTTCCGTGCTGAAAAATCCAAAACTCGCCGTCATTTAATCGAATTTTGGATGATTGAACCTGAAATGGCTTTCTGTGAGTTTGATGATAACCTGAAAGTACAGGAAGAATATGTAGCTCATATTGTACAATCTGTTCTTAAGAACTGTTCAATTGAACTCAAAACACTAGGCCGTGATACGGAGAAACTTGAAAAAATTACGGCACCATTCCCGCGCATCACGTATGATGAAGCAATTAAGTTTCTTCAGGAAAAAGGTTTTGATGATATCCAGTGGGGAGACGACTTTGGTGCACCGCATGAGACAGCAATTGCAGAAAGCTATGATAAGCCAGTCTTTATCACACACTATCCAACTTCACTGAAACCATTCTATATGCAGCCTGATCCATCAAGAGAAGATGTTGTATTATGTGCCGACTTGATTGCACCTGAAGGGTATGGAGAAATCATCGGCGGCTCTGAGCGTATTCACGACTATGACCTTCTAAAGCAGCGCCTTGATGAACATAAGTTAGATAGGGATGCTTACAAATGGTACCTGGAGCTTCGTCAATATGGGTCCGTACCGCATTCGGGATTTGGTCTTGGACTTGAAAGAACAGTTGCGTGGATAAGCGGCGTCGAGCATGTACGTGAAACAATTCCTTTTCCTCGTTTATTAAACCGCCTATATCCATAATTTTTTAAAAACTGATAGATAAAGCAGAAATCCGCCTTCCGCGGATTTTTTGCTTCTTCAGATTCCCGCAACATCTTCCAGAAGAAAGCAGTCAAGCTGAATCTTCATGGAAAAGTTACCGGTTTTTCATCTCACTTTGGCCACTGTGTTCATGATATACTGAGAAGGAGGTGTCCCGAATGTCTAAAAATAGTTTATTAAAATGGCTTCAGGAAGGAAATATTTCAATACCTGGAGTCCTGCTTTCTCAATATAAAGAAATGAATTTGAATGAGCATGAACTCGTCTTAATTCTTCATGTAATTTCCTATATTGAACATGGGAATGAATTTCCCACCCCTGTAGAATTATCTTCGCGCATGACCATTTCTGTGGCTGAATGTACGGATATGCTAAGGAAACTAATCCAAAAAGGATTTTTTGATATCAAAGATAGCTACTCTGCTGATGGCATCAGATATGAAAAATACCATCTAGATCCGCTTTGGGAGAAGCTCATTGATCAGTTTCTGCTCAGCGGCAAGAAAGAGGAAGCTGTTAAGATACAGCAGGAGGAAACAGATCTTTATACTTGCTTTGAAAGGGAATTCGGCAGGCCGCTTTCACCTTTTGAATGTGAAACACTTGCGCTCTGGATGGATGATGATCATCATGATCCCCATATTATAAAAGCTGCATTAAGAGAATCTGTCCTGTCCGGCAAACTGAATTTCAGATATATAGACAGGATTCTTTTTGAGTGGAAAAAGAATGGCATAAAAACGATTGAACAGGCTAAAAGCTATGGAAAAAAATTCAGGCAGAACCAGGCACAGCTAAGGACAAAGAGGGAAGACACTCCGTCACAGACGACGAAATCTGTTCCCTTTTATAATTGGCTTGAACAGTAAGCAGGCTAAAGCTGCACCCAAAATATTGAAGATAGTAAGTTGGTGATTTCTTTGTTAAATAAAACACAAATAAGATACTGCCTTGATGCAATGGGGGAAATGTTCCCGGAGGCACATTGTGAATTAAATCATTCCAATCCATTTGAATTAGTCATAGCTGTAGCACTATCTGCACAATGTACTGATGCACTGGTAAACAAAGTGACAAAAAACCTGTTCCAAAAGTATAAAACACCCCAGGATTACCTCAATGTTTCCATAGAGGAACTGCAGGAAGATATCCGCTCAATTGGTCTTTATCGCAACAAAGCTAAAAATATCCAAAAGCTGTGCAGATTGCTTCTGGATGAATATGAGGGTGTAGTGCCGCGTGACAGAGATGAGCTGACAAAGCTTCCTGGAGTAGGCCGCAAAACTGCCAATGTCGTTGTCTCAGTGGCTTATGGAGTGCCTGCTATTGCAGTCGATACTCATGTTGAACGAGTAAGCAAAAGGCTTGGCTTCTGCCGCTGGAAGGACTCTGTACTGGAAGTTGAAAAGACATTAATGAAGAAAGTGCCGATGGATGAATGGTCAATTACTCATCATCGTATGATCTTTTTTGGGAGATATCACTGTAAGGCACAGAATCCTCAATGTGAGATTTGCCCTCTGCTAGATTTATGCCGGGAAGGCAAGAAACGTATGAAGGTGAAGCAAGCAAAATGACCGGGGAGATAGTCATTCCTGTTACAGAACAATTATGCCATTCCCTGTTTTACAAAATGAATGATTCATTGGCTGTAAAAGAAAGATCCCTTTCCGCTTATCAGCCTCTACCGCCATTTCTATATGAAGCGGCTTTTTATAGGGGCATACCTGCTGTAAGGCCTTGGGAAACCAGCGAAAAATTTATTCCTGTCTTAATGAATGAGTGGGCAGGGCAGAAACATCTTCTGGGTATGCACTTTTCGAACCGGGACCAGAAGGCAGCATTAGATCCGATGAAAGTATCTTTGGGAGTATTTTTACAGCTATTGTATTGGGCAAACAGCAAGCCGGTAAACCTTCAGTCAGATCCTGGAGAATTGCCAATAAAGCCAGTGAACCTTAAGGAACGGCTGAATTTCATTTTTGCACGACCGGCTTTTTATCATTCTTATATACAGCTGTCTGAACTAATGTCTGAAATGGAAAAGCAATATATGAAGATGCTTGCATTGGAAAAATCGAAGAGAAAGCGCCTTTAAATGATAGGCGCTTTTTTCTATGGCTAGAGAAAACAATAGCCTGCGCGAACTACAAGTCCCGCGCATAAACCCCATTAAGGCCGCGCGCGAAAGGAGAGAAAGCGCGCACAAGAAATGCGAGCGTAAAAGACCGGAACCCGCGCACAAAAGGAGGGAAAGCGCACACAACGGAAGAAATGCGAGCGTAAAAGACCAGGACCCGCGCAAACCCAAAAGTCCCGCGCATAAATCCCATTAAGCCGCGCGCAAAAGGAGGGAAAGCGCGCACAAATGGAAGAAATGCGAGCGTAAAAGACCAGGACCCGCGCAAACCCAAAAGTATCGCGCACAACTCCAAAAAAGCCGCGCGTAAAAGGAGAGAAAGTGCGCACAAACCGGAGAAATGGGCGCACAAAAGACCGAGACTCGCGCGAATCCAAAGGTCTCAGCGCAAAAATCTCATTAAACAGCGCGGAAAGTGAGGAAACCGCGCACAAACGGAAGAAATGCACGCGCAAAAGACCGGGATCCGCGCGAACCCAACAGAATCGCGCACAACTTCAAAGAATCCGAGCGCCAAAGGAGGAAGCTGCCTACAATCACGAATTACCCGGACACAATTGTACCAATACCGTCCATTCCATAAAACCTCAGCAGGACAAAGATAAAAAAAGAGCTGACTCAACCCTGAGCCAGCTCTTCATTTCTATTTAGTTATGTGCCAGATCCATTTCCAGAACCGCTCGAGCCTGAAGTGCCGCTGCCATTGCCGTTTCCGCCGCTGCCAGTACCTCCAGTACCTCCAGTATCTCCAGTACCTCCTGTATCTCCAGCACCCGCTCCATTTCCTTCTCCGGTACCGGTGTCGCCATCTCCGGAACCTTCACCATTACCTTCACCGTTTCCGGCTCCTTCGCCATCTCCGGAACCATCACCGGAACCTTCACCTTCACCATTTCCAGAACCGTCGCCATCTTGGTTTCCGTCCTGGCCGTCTTCACCATTTTGTCCTTCTTGACCTTCCTGTTCCTCTTCGCCAGTTCCATCTTGTCCTTCACCTTCAGTTTCATCTTCTTCGATGACGCCTGGATCAGGGATTTCTACTTTTACAGAGGCAGGATCACTTTGCTGATCACCTTTAAATGCTGTTACTTTAAAGGTATAAACAGCTCCTGGCTGAGGGTTGGCAATTTTTAAGCCTTTTTCAGAAGTGACGCTAAGCTGCTGATCTCCGCCTTCATTTACGGATACCGTCACTTCAAATTGAGTGCCTTCTGCGTCTTCTGGGTATTCCCATGATAATGCAATTTCATTTGTCTCCTGGTCAAAGTTCGCTGACAGACCAGAAGGGGAGTCGAGTTTATCAAACTTCTCAGACACTTGTGTCGGAGCATTGCCTTTTACAGCATATTCATAAATGATTTGGTCCTTAGGTGTAAATTGGCTTGCCCGTTTGGCAGGGTTGCTTCCTTTTTCAATGGCAACCTCCTCCACGGAGTTAGGGACCTTGAAGTCTTCTGTTTCTTTTCCTTCTGAAACATGTGCCATTAGACTGCTGAAAAGTCTTTGCGCAATTTTTTGCTCATCGCCTGCAGGGATATAGTTTTTTCTATCCTGATAGCCGGTCCATATAGCTGCTGTATAGTTCGTCGTATAACCTGCAAACCATGCATCAGGCACAGCACCACTAGGAATTCCCCATTCCTGTTCCTGTTCATCAGTGTAGTTTGTAGTTCCTGTTTTTCCTGCTACAGGCAATCCTTGAACATCTGCCTGTCGGCCAGTTCCATATGAAGATTTAACTACACTTTTCAGCATGTCACTAATCATAAATGCTGTATAATCTTTCATCACTACTTCAGACTCTGGTTTCAAGTCAAGCTTCGTGCCGTCACGCATTTCAATTTGCTTGATGGCATGAGGCTCAGTGTAAAAGCCATTATTCCCAAAAGCACTATATGCGCCGGCTACCTGCAGAGAGGAAACCTCATATGCGCCGATAGAATATGACTCATACATTTCTTCCATTGGGATGCCTAATCTATTGGTGAATTCTAAAGCCTTATCAGTTCCTACTTCCTGAAGGGTTTTCAGGGCCGGGATATTACGTGAACGGGCGAGGGCTTCACGCATGGACATAGGGCCCATATGTTTTCCGTCCCAGTTATTAATTTTTGTTCCGCCGGAATATGTGTGGGGTTCATCAACAATAGTCTGGTAGGTTCCCCATTTTAGATACTCGATTGCTGGGCCATAATCGACAATCGGTTTAAAAGTTGAACCAGCATGTCTTTTTTGATCTACAGCATAGTTAAACCCGCGTTTTACTTCCTGGTTGCGACCGCCGCCAATTGCTCTTATTTCCCCAGTTTTTGTATCCAGCAAAGTGATTCCTGCCTGGAATTCGTCATCTGGATACGCTACCGCTGCATCAGTGTTTAAGATGTTTTCTACGTGTTTCTGTGCATTTGGATCCAGGGTCGTATAAATTTTTAATCCATCAGAATATGGGTTAAGATCCGGGTATTTCTTTTCTACTTCATCCAAGACAACATCGATGAAAGAATCATATTTTGATTCGTTTGTTTCTCTTTTCTCTTCAGCCACAAGTGTAGATTCCACAGGAACTTTTTGGGCTGCTTCCATTTGTTCTTTTGTAATGAAACCATGCTGATTCATCAGTGAAAGGACAATATTTCTCCTTTTCTCTGCCTTGTCAGGATGATCAAAAGGATTATAATTGTTCGGGCTTTGCGGCATGCCGGCTAAGAGGGCCGCTTCATGCAGCTCCAGCTCATCTAGTTCTTTATCAAAAAAGATTTTCGATGCCGTTAAAACTCCATGCCCTTCTGACATGTAAATCTTGTTCACATACATCTCAAAGATTTCCTGTTTTGTATACTTGCGCTCAAGCTGGAATGCGAGCCAGGCTTCCTGGGCTTTCCTGCTTAGCGTTTTTTCATTATTTAAGAAGGAGTTCTTTACCACCTGCTGGGTAATCGTACTTGCCCCTTCAGAACCAAATCCGCGAGTTACGTTGGCTATTACTGCACCGCCTAATCGAATTAAGTCCATGCCATTATGTTTGTAAAAGCGAACATCCTCAGTTGCCAAAAACGCGTCTTCCACTAGTTTTGGTATGTCTTCATAAGCGACATAATCACGGTTTTCGGAGCCTACATCAGTAATGAATTCGCCCTCCATATCGTAAATCTGTGAAGAAATTGGATCCTTCAGCAATTTTTCATCAAGCTTTGGTGCGTCTTTCACCATAAAAGCAAAAGCGCCTGCTCCTATAAGCATTCCAGCAATCCCGAGGGCAATTAAAATTAGGAAAATACGTTTAAAAGTGCCTGTGCCTTTTTTCTGCCCTTCTTTTTAGGCTTGGATTGCTGTTTGCGGCGCTCCTCTCTTGATTGATATTTTTCAGTCATATCTATGTTCATCCTTTCTTGACAATGGAACTGTAAAAAAACTTATTTAAGGGTATAAAGATAATCTATTATCTTAATATAGTCAATTCTGGGCTGAAATCCAAGCGGAATGTGGTGGCCATGCATTTCGATTTCCCCCTTGGTAATTGATTTTCTTCCCCCAGCCTTCATTCTCTCCCAGTATGAGAGCAAATAATGTGCCTCTAAAAGGAAAACTTCTTCGGTAGCAGAAAAGCGGAGAAGAACAAAACAAATCCCTTGCTGGGCTAATACCTTCTCCATGTGCTTCACCTGGTGTTCATGAAAATTCTTTAGAGGGAAGGAGGTCGTGTTCTGAGTTTCTTTTGCTTCAAAATCAATATATCTCCCTTTATACACACCATTATAATCTGTTGTTGATGCTTGTTTGAAATATGCTTCTTTAATAACGGCCGCACTTCTCTTTGGATAATCAACCTGGACGATTTGAACAGGCGTTGGTTTTTTATGAATAGTGGCTATTCCATGTTCCAGATAGAATTCATTCGTTTCGTTAATATCTTCCTCCAGTGTCATTCCACGATTGCTGTAGGTCCATTTCTTCTCTGGTGTTAATTTTTTGGCGCTATTGGGAGAAGGAGTATATCTCCTGCCATTAGGATAATGGAAATTCATGCATTCACCTCGTTTTAAACTACTCCCTATAATAACAAAAGTAAGCATGATTTGGTTGAATAAAAAGTTCTAAATAACAAAGTATATAGGAAACTCCATTTGAGCGTTACTTTCCAGTTTTATTCGTTTTACAGAGTCATTTGGAGTGTCTGCCTGCTGGCCAAATACAGACCATTCATTTTCTGAGGTGAAATGCGATGTTTCTTCCTGGGAAATTCTTGAATAGCCATGAGAAAAAGGAACAGGCAATAATGGATCATATTATGAAGATGACTGCAAAATATAACCTGGACAATATTTCAAGAACGGAAGCATATTTCAGATTTTATAAAAAGCATCCTGAGATACGCTGGGCGTTTCTTGCCTCCATGGTGTCTCGAAATGCCGGCTGGAATATGTGTGATCTTGAAGGAAACTGTTTTCCTAAATTGATAGGAAAGAAATTGCGGGACATGCTTTATATTACATATGAAAGGGCCAATTGGCTGATTTTTCAGGATGCATTTCCGCAATTGCTCCTCTATCATTATTCGACGAAAATAAATAGGCCAATGTTTCATTTATTAAAAATTTTTCGTGTATCGGCATTTATGGAACAGGAGTGGCTTTCTTTCTGGAAAAATAGAAATAAAAAGAGGTTAATGATTTCACTGATTATCAATGAACAAAATGTTATCCAAGAACCTGTAATGGAACATGAAATTTATAAGAATAAAGTTTTTCATACATTGCTTTTTTCCTTTCAGGACTATCTTCATTTTAGTTCTGTAATCTTCCCTACTTGTAAAGGGGAATTATACGGGGCAAGTGTCAATGGTTTCCGCTCGGTGTCGAAAAGAATTGATCTTGGAAAACGGCTGGCAGAAATCTTATTTGACACCAGCTATTATGGGGACGTGTATGAATTTGCTTCAGGCACAATTCATACTGGTTCAAGACATGATTATGAGAAATACTTTGAGGGAAGACAACGGAGAACCACCCCTTTCTTACGCTGTACATACCCGATAATCACCCATCACATTCATCAATTTAATGATTGGTCCGAAAAAAACGCATTAAAAGTAAATGGGCATCTGAATCGGTTGTCTTAAAGCACCCTGTCCATATTACCAAATGGTATTTGCATAAGCAGAAACAGCTTCATACTGCTGCAAAGCTGGGGAAATTATTTCGCTTGCTTTGTTAGCGGAAAAGTGAAAAAAGCAAGGAATCCCTTGCTTTTTACAATGTCTATGAAATTATAAAATATAACAATGTGGATAACTTTGATGAAAAAATATCTGCATCCAGCTCCAGCGCCTAGCCCCTCGGGTCATAAGCCAAATCACTCCAGAAATCTGCGTGATTCGTCTTATGCCTGTCGGGGCTGATCAAGGCGCTTCCGCCTTTGTTCTTTTAAGTTGAAGGGCGGTCAGGGCCTTCAAGTTTCTTATTGCCATAGCCTGTTTTTGTTTCTTCCAGCTTTTTCGGCTGTGCTTTATTTTGTTTTTCTTTTTCTTTTTTTGCCATTACATTACACCTCCGTTAATTAGTTTGTTCAATGACGCTGTTTTCATTCTTCCGGGGGCTGTCGAAACCATGTTGCTGCCATGCAAATAAGAACTTTCTTTGACGAATCACTTCTAGTTTTGTCATGCATGGAGGAAACCTACAAACGAAATAGAATTATGTAGGCACACAGCAAAATTTTCACTGTATCCTTCGTCGTATTTATTGCAGGAAGCAAGGAGAAAAAGAAATCGGGAGGTTTTTTGTATGCAGGGAAAAATGGTAGAAAAAGATGAATTGCTGGCCATGCTTACAGAAATATATGATCAGCTGGAAGAGCTTGAAAATGTCCTGGAGTCTAATTTGTCTGGGCTTCGCCAGGATTGGTATTATGAACAGTCAGAAAAACTGGAGGTTTGCGAAAGCAGGCTGGAAGCGATTGAAGAGGGCATGACGGTAATCAGGTCTGAGGCAGACAATATAGAAGATACAAAAAGGTCAGCAGCAATGAAGCTTGAACTTGGCTTCTAAGTGGCATAGAATAGCAGTATCCTTCAGTAGCTAATGTTGACTAGCTACTTTTATTTTTTAATAAAGCGTATAAGATCTGAAGTTAGAAAACTGTCTAGCTCCAGGCGCCATCGGCTCTCGGGTCTAAGCCAATCCGTCCAAAAGGTTAAAGAGTCTTATGTATGAGGCCCACAGGACATGGAAGGCTTCGTCAGCATAAACATCGCACGACCGAAAGCGATAGCTTTTGGGAGGATGTGGGTCATGCAGACATTGCCACCGGACGTGGCGTTTTAGTCTGCGTGCCTTTATTAAGCGGGCGCCTTCCGCTATTCTAATTGGAGTTGATGCTGAATGGTTCATGAAAATTCCCTGCTGCAAATGACAGAACAGCTGCTTGAATGTGTAGAAATCTCAGACAGCAGGTTTAAAAAGGTTAAGGAATCAGGTGAGAAGGGTGATTTTTATAATGAAGTCAAACCTTTTGCCGATGATGTTAAATCCATAAATGAAAGATGGAAAGAAGAAGCCCTGGAGTGGATTGGCATTCATAAACCCCGAAATCTTTATCCTCAGCAGATTGAATCTGCTGCTGAACATATTGAACTGGTCTCCATTCAGGCATTTTTCCCTGAAACAAGCAAAACCAGGTTCATTAATTATGTTAATTCGGCCGTGTATGTCCTAAAGCAATTGATAAAATTAGTAGGTGAAGAAAAAAGGGAACCTGAAATAGGGTCCCTTTTTTAAATATTTCTTATGCATTTACTGAATCCTGGAGGGTGTTATCTTTGTAGCTTTCCGGAACGGCCGCTCCTTGAGCTTCAAGCTCACGAACGAGATTTCGATAATCTGTACTGGAAATTTCATTATGGATATAGGCCTTTTTAGCAAAATCCAATAATTCATTAACATTTTCAGGAGTATACTCCCGCAGCTGATGAAACTTCATTTTTAGTTCGTGAACATTCATGATATTGCCTCCTCAGAATATTGATTCGCGGAGAAATTTCTTCCCCGCAGCCCGGTAAATGAAAAAGGGGACAAGAAACTGTTTTGTTTTTTATATCCTATCATGAAAATTTATTTTTCATCGTTTTTAAAAAAATCAAACTTCCGACATGATTCTTCATAGTTAGACAAAAACGGAAACCGCTTCCATTTTTAATGTTAATTGATCCTTTCACATTCTGGGCAAAACTTTCATATATTATATTGGTGATAATTAGAAGGCTTTTGCCTGGAATTATTGCTAATATACTTATATTTTTTGAATGGGGAGGATGTTTGCCCATGTTTGGCCGAGTAATGAATAGAGCGAGCCATCTGCAGCCATACGGCCATTTAAATCAAAGTATATACATGGATCCATTTTATATGGGGCCGAATGGCCAATTTTATATGAGGCAGCAGCCAATGCAGAATTATAATAATTCTGCTGGACAGTATAACCCTTATTATTTGCCTTATAATATGGAGTATCATCAGCCGCCTCAGATGGCAGGATTGCAGCAGCAAAATTATTCACCAAATCCCTATCCGCAGCATAACTATGACCAAGGATACTACGCAAAGACCGGTTCGAAAAATGCTGGTGTTTTTCAAAACCCATTAGAATCTGAAGATTATTACGGAACTCAGGCAAGCAAGTCCGCTGCGCAGCAGATGCCGTATATGAATCCGTATCCTAAACAATCATTCATTCCTAAACAGCCATCTGGAGTGCAAAGCATTATGAATTCCTTTAAAGCCCAGGATGGTTCGCTTGATCTCAATAAAATGGTGGATACCGCAGGTCAGATGATGTCAGCTGTAACGCAAGTGTCATCGATGGTAAAAGGGATTGGCGGAATATTTAAAGCTTAACTGATCATGGCCGAATAGGCCTTTTTTTATCTCTTATTTTAATGGCATGGAATTATATATAAAAATCAGACTTGAAAAAAATTAAATATATTTGAAAATAAAATAGCTGGTCTATTTTTTGCGACTCCCATTGTATAGGAATTATTATCCAGGAGAATTTAACGCATGATTGACAAAATTTAGATAAAAGTGAAAAGATAGAAAAATGGCTCATGGTCATAAAGGGGGATTTGTATGGTTCGTGCTCTTCAGCAAATATTTATCATATTTATATTAATTTTGCTACTTGCGGCATTGCCAAAAATTATTTCTGTTGATCCATCAAACGGGAGTCTTGATTGGAGCTTTGAAAGTCTACCGCAGATTTATGGAGATTTTATTAAAGAAGTAAGCGGGGGCAGCCTGGGTACCTATCAGCTCGGCCGGCAAACTCGTCCTATAGCCGAGGATATTGCTGATAACTTTACTACCAGTCTGCTAATTGTATTGATTGCTGTGAATGCTTCCTTAGTTATAAGTCTTATTTTCGGGGTATTTATCAGCCGTTTCAAACTAACTAAGCTTTTTGGTGCATTCTTGAATATCCTTGCGTCCATACCCGACTTTATCATCATTGTAATGTCTATGATTCTCGCCGTTAAAATATATAAAATGACGGGGATCAGAGTGATCTCACTAAGGCCGGATGGAGGAGCCCTTAACACCTGGTTTCCAACAGTGCTCGCAAGCTTAGCTCCAACTCTATATCTATTTAAGCTTGTTTCGGTAAAATATTATCAAACAAGCGGGGAGGACTATATAAAGACTGCAGTTGCTAAAGGAATGAGCTTGAATTACATAAATTTTCAGCATGTATTTAAAAATTTGGAGCCATTTATTAAATCTGAGCTAATCAAAGTGATTTCCCTGGCGATTGGCAATCTCTTCATTATTGAACATATTATGAATGTCTCCGGCATAACTAAATTTATTTTTCAGAGCAATGAGGTCCAGCCGATCGCAATTGGCTTGTTTGCCATGCTTTTGATTTCTCTAATTGTCTATATTTCTAACAGGCTCATATTCTATCTGTTTAAACGGGGTTTTATCTATGAATAAGCTGCTAAAAATAAATTACTCCTTGATTATCGGAATTCTTATGGTTGCAGGCTTGCTTTTTTCAGTATATTTGGGCCTTATCTTGCACCGCATTCATTGACTGCAGCACTGGAAACACAATATACAAACGGGAAGGTTTTGGCCCCGCCATTAGAGCCCTTTGAATCACCCTCCTATCCGCTGGGGACAGACAAATGGGGCTACGACCTTTTGTCCATGATTTTATATGGATTAAGATACACTGTTTTTATTGCAGCTGCTGTTACGATGATTAAAATGGCTTTCGGAACAATCATCGGTTTGTATGCTGGCACATTGAAACGGACACCAGGCTGGCTGATTGCTTTTGAAAATGCCTGGAGCTATGTTCCGCTGTTTCTGATCCTGTATTTTTTCCTGGCGCCAATAAGCTTCAACAGCAGCCTTAAACAAAATGTATTAATAGTCTACTTTATAGTTATTGCGTCGATCATCAGCATTCCTAGCATCGTATCATCTGTAAGACTTAAAACCGCTGAATTATATAAGTCCGTTTATATCGAAGCGGCCAAAGCACTGGGTGCTGGAAAACACCGTTTGATTTGGAAGCATCTATTTCCTCAGTTAAAGGAAACTTTCCTTGTTATGTTTATACTTGAAATTGTGTATGTGATTGCTCTTATGGGCCAGCTGGCGCTTTTAAATATTTTTGTCGGCGGAACCATTATGAGATTTGACCCCATCATATACCTATCAGCTACAAAAGAGCTCGCAGGGCTGGTTGGGCAGGCGAGGTTGAATATCTATGGAAACACTCATATATTAGTTGCGCCACTTGCAGTCCTTTTATATACAACAGTATCCTTCAGCCTTCTGGCAAATGGATTGAAGAATCGATTTCAGTCAAATTATCAGCGTACACCGTGGATTAGGACAGGGCATGAACCATTAATTCAGCCTTCCAGAAAACAATATGGCCAAAAAAGAAGTTTTGGTCATTTTCTGCCCCAAAAGCAGCCTTTTCTTCACTAGTCATTGCTTTTGCTGGTGCTGGAATTTATGTAATGGCAGCAAAAGATGCCAATATTGGCGTTAAAAGCGGCAGCCACTCGGATTACAACATTGATCTGAAAATGAATGGCGAAGGTTATTTCACTGCCAATGCTAATATCCAAGTGAAAAACCAATCAAATAAAGAATGGGAAGACCTTGTATTTTATTTCATTCCAAACGTTTTTGCAGAGGGACATACATTTGATTCAGTCGAGGGAACATCTGAGGCAGATATCGGGAAGGTAACAGTGAACGGGCAAAAAGCGTCATTTATGCTAAAGGGTGATACGTTAACCATAAAGTTAAAACCTGAAATGAAAGATAAAAGAAGACATAATGTAAAGATCGAATATGGATTTACAGTCCCTGACAAAGGCAGCCGCTTTTCAAAAGTAGACACAAACTATTATCTTGCTCAATGGTACCCTATGGCTGCAGTTTATCAAAAAGGCAAATGGAATAAAGAGCCGTATATGGAAGGACTGGAAACATTTCATACAGGCTTCTCTGATTTCAACGTTTCCTATAAGCTTCCGAAAGGGTATTCTCTGGCTTCAACAGCAGACAAAGATCCTGCAGAAGGGAAGAATGAAGGGCATATTAAAGCCAAAAAGGTCAGGGATTTCTTCATTGCTGTCATGAAGGATATGGAAGTTCATGAAACGGAAGCGAAAGACGGCGTGAAGGTCAGATTGTTTTCAAGAAGCAATCATGACAAAGACCCTGTAGCTTCATTGACACTGGCCAAAAATGCATTAACATTCTATCAGGATCATATTGGAGACTACCCGCATGAGCAGCTTGACATCGTTTTAGATGATGGACAATTTATGGAATATCCCGGTATTGTAACCATTAACCCTTATATTGATGATAAGAGATTTTATGATATATCTATTGTTCATGAAATTGCGCATCAGTATTTTTATGGAGTAGTGGCCAATGACCCCTACAATAATGCGTGGATTGATGAAGGAATTACTGAATTTGCCACCTCTATGTATTTCTATGCAGGTCAAAACCAGGCTGAAAGACAGGCATTTGGCATTTCCCATTTTCGAATGGAGGCCATTGAAGAAGCTGGACTTGGAAGGCAATATTCAAATGTGCCGGTTAATGAGGTAAAGCATTCAGGCTATATCTATGGGCAGCCTTCTCTGGAGATTTTACAGATGATTCAGGAAAAATATACCCTAAAAGGAGAATCCCCTAAAGCCGTGGGGATGCAGTTCCTGTCAGATTATTATCAAAATTTCCGTTATAAAGAGGTCGATACAAAGGAGTTTATATCCTTCACAAAAGATTACTTCAGTGTTCCGACCGGTTATTTCAATAATTGGATTGATACATCTAAACTAGACAGCTAATTAGTTCATTTAAACAAAAACAAGCAGTCATTGAGCCTGCTTGTTTTTGTTTAACCAGGCCGCATTAGTGAATTAATTTTACCTGGCTTGCAGGCAGGATCAGCTTTCATCGATTACGATTCTTTTTCCCTGCTGCTTTGGCACCGTGATTTGCAGAAGGCCGTTTTGGTAAACTGCCTTTACTTTCTTTTCATTAACTGGCTGGGGAAGCGGAACGGTCCGGCTGGAACGCTGCATGCTTTGCTGTCTTCTAAAGATTTTATTTTTCTCATCCTCTTCTGTCACCATCTCAGAGGACTTGACAGAAATGGTTATATAATTGTCCAGGATGTCAATTTGTATTTGCTCTCTATTTATTCCTGGAAGTTCTGCACTAATGATATGTTCTTTTTCGGTTTCCGCAACATCGACATGAAAAGAAGAAGAATTTGGGAAGGGATTCTTAAAGAAATCATCCATGGTCTGCAGAAATCCTCTAACGGGTTTTTCATGAAAAAGCTGATTCATCGATTTCATTAAATCACCAAAAGGCTCATTTCGGTCTTTTTCTTTGGATCCTCCATATACATCCATCCCCTCTCAAACAGGATTTTTCAACATATCCTATGCTGCCAATTGGGTGGATGTTCCTGTTGAGCAAATAAGGTTAAAAGAAAAGCGGAAGCGCCCTTTGGAACAAGTAAAACCGCTTGTTCCTGCGACTGCGAGAACCTCCAAGGAATCTTTCCTTTGGTGCTCACGGCCGAAACCTCGAGGGAGTAAACGCTTGAGCTGGAAAATAGAATAAACCGCATAGGCGGTTTTTAAAAGATTGTCTCTAAGAGCTGATCAGGGTTTATGATTAAATGTCCATCCTGATCTGTTTCAATTAACTTTTCTTTTTTCATTTTGGTTAAAGTCCTGCTGACCGTTTCCCTTGTAGTGCCAATCATATTGGCGAGGTCTTTATTGGTGAAGTCCCCTTTTAAAAGAAAGCTGCCGTTTTCAAGCGTTTTTCCATGCATTTTGGCTAGACGGACAAGTAATTTGATAATTTGTTCATAAGTATTGTTTAAAATTTGCGCTTCCAGCCGCTCCTGAAGATCAACAATCTTCTCGCCCAGAACTTTAAACACCTTAATGCATAGCACGGGATTTTCAATTAGTACCTTTTCAAATTGCGAAATTGGTACAACGACGAGTTGAGCATTTTCAAGCACCTCCGAAAAAGCCGGATATCCCCCTTTTCTGAAAAATCCTACGTGAGGAAACATCTCGCCTTTTGTTAAGATGGCAACAATCTGCTCTTTTCCATTAATATCACTTCTATAAATCTTAACTCTGCCGTTGTTAATAAAATAAACATTATCCAGCGGGTCATCCTGAAGAAAAACATGGCTTCCTTTTTCCAATCCCGTGAAATTGATATCTCTACCACTTTATCGAGCTCTTCATTGTTCAGTTCTTTAAATAGAGAGAACTGGGAAAGAACTCCCTTAATTTCTTCTGCTCTCATAATCCACCTCTTGCGTCTGTCCTATAAAGCTTATTGTAACAAAAAACATTCTTAACGTTCATATAAAGAAAAGCTTATTTTAAAATCAGTTTCCTTAAAGAAGATAGTCCGGCTGGGACGTCTAAATATATCGGACCTTCTTGGTGAAAAATGATTTTAATCCCTGAGCGAATATATTAAACGTTAAGATGGCACAGGTCATTGCAAATGCTGGGAAGAAAGGAATCCAAATCGGGCCTCTTATATCCTCAAAGGCTTTCATCAGCATCATAGGCCAAGAAATCGAATTATTGACCAATTGCCAATCTCCTCCCATGGATTGAACTAAATCCTGGGAAATAAAAATGCCGACAAACCCTAATTGACCAAGTAAAAACATGACTTTTCCAAGGTCTGTAACCATATATACAAGAAGCTTGCTAAATAGAAAAGGCAGATAGTATGTTCTGAAAAGCCTGTATGGTGAAGCTCCAGCAGCAATCCCTCCATATATATATTCTTTGGAAGAAATCTGATCAAATTCCAGCTTTATCATTTCTGCGGCACGGGGCATTTCTGCCAGACCTATAATTAGGAGCAGGAATAGGGGCCGGTGTTCAGTTAACAAAAATGGCGGAAGCATGGCAAGAAGCATGACAATGATGATGGTCGGAATATATGACAGCAGTCCATTAAGCCATTTAAGGAAGAGGTGTGTACCCATCCATTTTTTGTGCGCAAGAAAGGAGAGCGGAATTGCCAGTGTATATCTCAGGCCAGTTATACAGGCGACCAGCAAAATGGTTTCTTTTGCGCCCAATATAATCAGGCTGAGTAAATCCCTTCCGCTTTTGTCAGTGCCGAATATGTATTCCTCTGATGGCGGATAAGGCGGTATAACGGGCTTTTTATCCTCATTAAGGATGTAAGTAATCTTTGTTAACTCGCGGTCTACAAAAGGAAGATAAGGTCCGGCAAACGTGATTGCCAATAGTAGCATCAGAAAAACAGTTCCTGTGCAAAATAGGGCATGTCTCTTAAACCATATTAAAACGCGCATACTCCATCACGCCCTTCCTTTTGGCATGAGCCAGAATTTTGCTATCTGTGAAAGGATAATAGTAATAAACATGATAAAGAGAAAAGGGAGCATCAGGGACAGTGCCTTAATTTCATCATTAGATGTTATGCTGAATAGAAGCTCCTTGCCTGCCCCATTATAGCCAGCCAGCTTTTCAATGATTGGCAGACTGGATAGGATATAGAGCATCACCAGCTGCGCCTGGTTCAAAATGGGGGACCAGCAATTCCATAGCATATGCAGGAGTGCTTTAAAGTCGCCAAGCCCTTTTGCATAGGTGGTGCGCACATACTCTTCGCCCATTTCATTTTCAAGTGCAGCCGAGGTAAAACGGGACATGTGAAGAAATGGAAACACGGATAAAGAAATGAGCGGCAGTAAAAAGCTATACCAATTTTCATGCCCATATAGCTTAAAGTAAGGAAGCCCTTGCTGCATCAACAGAATCAGAAGGTATTGAATGGCAATAAAAAGAAAAAATCGGGTATGGAAGAAAACAGCCAGGAAAGAAAGTTCTGAAGCTTCCCGGAAAATTTTTTCTCCTGTAAAATTGGAGTGCACCCATCAGTGTGCCAAGCAGCATGCTGACCATGAAGGCCGGCAAAATAATCTTAATGCTGCGCTTAACAAATATCGCTGATTCCTCACTGACTGGGCGTCCGCTCCTTGCATCACCCAAACCTTTTTCAGTTACTATATAAACAGTGAAATCTTGTATTCTCTCTTTATATAATTCAAAGCTAAAGGGGTAATCCGCTTCAACATGAAACGCCGAAAAAACAGCTATTTCTTGTTCCCGGGGAAGAAGAAGAATCAGGATAAATCCAATTAGAATTAACAAAAACACCGCTGCTGATTTTAAAATGCTGTAAAGCATGGCTTCACCTCTTAAAAAAATGAAAAATATACATAATATTGTCCTATATTTAGAACTTTCAGTCAATTTTTCCCATGAAGTCTAATTTAGGGAATTGAGGACGAAGGATTTTAGAGTTTAATAGAATATTTCCATAAAAAGTTAATGGGATTTAAGAGTTTGCTCTGTTAGAACGAACGTTTATTCGCTAGAATAGGGGTATGAGGTGAAATAGATGAAAGTGCGTAAAAATCTGCCTGAAATCATGAAAGAACTTATATCTGAACAGCAATATAAAGATAATATTGTCCATTGGCATACAATAGAAGAAAAAGAGGCTAAGACTGCCGGCCTTCCGGAAGACATACATCCGTCTTTAATAGAAGCATTGCAAAATAGGGGCATTACAAGGCTTTATACACATCAAAAAACATCTTATCGGGCAGCCATGAATGGGGACAGTCTTGTGGCAGTTACTCCAACGGCCTCAGGCAAAACACTTTGCTACAACCTTCCAGTCCTGCAGACGATCGTCAATGATCCAGATGCAAGGGCGCTTTATATGTTTCCGACAAAAGCCTTGGCTCAGGACCAAAAAAGCGAAATCAATGAAATCATCCAGGAGTCCGGATTGGATATCAATTCCTATACATACGACGGGGATACACCAGCAAATATTCGGCAAAAGGTACGCAGGGCTGGGCATGTGGTTATAACAAACCCGGACATGCTTCATTCGGCGATATTGCCCCATCATACAAAATGGGTGTCTTTGTTTGAAAATTTGAAGTATGTGGTCATAGATGAACTTCATATTTACAGAGGGGTATTTGGCAGTCATGTAGCCAATGTCATACGCCGCCTTAGACGGATTTGCCGTTTTTATGGAAGTGACCCCATTTTTATCTGTACTTCTGCAACAATTGCAAATCCATTGGAACTCGCAGAAAAGCTTACAGAAAAGCCGATGAAACTTGTAGATAATAATGGAGCCCCGAGCGGGAAAAAACATTTTGTATTTTACAATCCTCCTATTGTCAATAAACCGCTGAATATTAGAAGAAGCGCTACTCTAGAAGCGAGAAAGCTCGCAGGTGAACTACTGAAAAATAAAATCCAGACCATTGTGTTTGCAAGAAGCAGAGTCAGAGTCGAGATTCTGCTGACATACCTCCAGGAGCTTGTAAAGCATAAGTTGGGACCTAAAGCCATTCGGGGTTATAGAGGCGGTTATCTGCCAACTCAGAGGCGGGAAATTGAAAAAGGACTTCGTTCAGGGGAGATTTATGGAGTTGTCAGCACAAATGCGCTTGAGCTCGGAGTGGACATCGGACAGCTGCAGGTTTGTATTATGACCGGATACCCCGGTACAATTGCCAGCTCATGGCAGCAGGCTGGCCGTGCAGGCAGAAGGCATGGTGAATCGCTTGTCATCATGGTGGCAAGCTCCAGTCCGCTTGACCAATATGTTATTCAAAACCCTGATTACTTTTTTAATAAAAGTCCTGAAACAGCCAGAATTAATCCAGATAATCTTATTATTCTGGTGGATCATATCAAGTGTGCAGCCTATGAGCTTCCTTTTAATGCCGGGGAACGTTTTGGCACCTTTGAAACTGAAGAGGTATTGGAATACCTGGCAGAAGAAAGGGTACTGCATCAAAATGGAGATAAATTTTATTGGATGAAAGACTCATTTCCTGCCCATAACATCAGCCTCCGTTCAGCATCACAGGAAAATGTCGTTATAATCGATCAATCGGATATCGCGAATGTGAAAGTTATTGGCGAAATGGACCGCTTTTCCGCTATGACCCTTCTGCATGAAGAAGCAATCTATCTCCACCAGGGGACCCAGTTTCAGGTGGAAATGCTTGATTGGGAAGAGAAAAAGCATTTGTCCGCGAAGTGGATGTAGACTATTTTACAGATGCTAACCTGGCAGTTGAGCTAAAGGTGCTGGAACAGGATAAACTCAGATCATCCACCATTGGGGAAGTAGGGTTTGGGGATGTAAGTGTTGTGGCAATGGCTACGATCTTTAAGAAAATTAAGTTTGAAACACATGAAAATATCGGATCCGGTCCAATAACACTTCCGGAAGAAGAACTTCATACAAGCTCAACCTGGCTTTCGTTTAACAAGGAATCCTTAAATTATAAGCAAGACCGGCTTGAGCAGGGACTCATCGGAACAGCACATGCGCTTAAACATATTGTGCCTCTTTTTGTTATGTGCGATCCTCAGGATGTTCATGTTGTCCCACAGGTAAAAGCGGCCCATAATGAAAAGCCGACGATCTTTTTTTATGACAGGTATCCCGGCGGGGTAGGGCTAAGCGAGAAGATTTTTGGGGGAATAGAACATATCATGCACGAAACGATGGAAATGGTCAGCAGATGTTCATGTGAGCATGGGTGTCCTTCCTGCATTGGAACTGATACCTCTTCAGAAACCGCGAAAAAAGACGTACTCAGGATTCTCAGCTCTTTTAAAAATGGAGTTAATCGAGCAGGTGATAGACTTGTCCATTAAAAACAAACTGAACAGGCTAAAGGGCCATCTCGGTACAGAGAAGGATAAACAGCCATCACCCGTCAAGTTGTCAAAGAATAATATCGATGTGCCATTTAAAGAAGTATGGGAAGCCGAAAGTGTCTATCCATATTATTTTGAAGACTCCTATTGCCTTGTGAGGGAAAAGGAATATAGCCTTGATCAAATGCATGGAATCTATTCTTTTGGCCAGTTTACAGCGGCGGTGGAGGCCTGGAATTCTTCAGGCATCACGCATCCGCTGTCTGCTGCCGGACATGGGCCGGAAAATCTTTTCTTCTTTGATACAGAGACAACAGGCTTAGGCGGAGGGACTGGAAACACTATTTTCCTGCTTGGCCAAGCCAGTCTGCACGGAGATAAAATAAAGCTGAAGCAGCATATCCTTCCTCATCCTGGAGCCGAGATTCCATTGTATAAAAGCTTTCTTGAAAGCATTGATTATTCAACAATGGTGACATACAACGGGAAGGCTTTCGACTGGCCGCAGGTAAAAACGAGGCATACCCTTCTGAAGGAGCATGTCCCCAAACTTCCTCCATTTGGCCATTTTGATTTGTATCATGCAGCAAGGAGAATGTGGAAGCACAAACTCGAGAGGATAAAACTTACTGCAGTGGAAAAAGATGTTTTGGGGATCGAAAGAAAGGATGATATTCCGGGTTTTCTGGCACCGATGATCTATTTTGATTTTGTGGAAAGAAAAAATCCTGAAGGAATGCTGGGAATAATTAAACATAATGAAATAGATATTTTGTCCCTGATCAGTCTTTATACACATCTTTCTTTCCAAATAATGCAGCTGGATGAAAAACAGACTCCCCGTGAGGTCTATGAAGTAGGAAGATGGCTTTCGACATTGGGTGAATCTTCACAGGCGAAGACAGCCTTTAATAGAATATCTGAAGGAGAGTCTTCTGAAGCTTTGGATGCCAGGTTTGCACTGGCTTTTGAGCATAAGAAACATAAAAATTGGGATGAGGCGGCAAAATTATGGAAGGATATTGCTGAAAAAGGCCTGATGAATAGGAAGGTAATATCATGCATTGAACTGGCCAAGATCTATGAGCATCGCTTAAAGGATATAGGCCAGGCAATTATATATGCGAAAAAAGCTTTTAACATGATGAAAGATATCTCAGGTGGCGAAACAGAAAAGCTGAAAATAAAACAGGAAGAATTGCATCGGCGGATTGTACGGCTTGAACGAAAGTTTAATCGAACTTAAATTTCCCTGTAACATAATTTTAATATACCAGACAAAAAAATCCACTATTTCCTAGTTGTATGTACTTCTTCTTACAGGTAAAATTATAACTTGTGTGGTACTTTTTTAGGAATTTTATATAGTGAGGCTGGTAAAATGTATAAAGCAATCTTATTTTTATTCTTCCTTGTGATTTTCACTACAGCAATCGTTTTCTCCAATTTAAAAGACAGTTTCTACAGCATGCTCTAAGGCTAGTACCTAAAAAATAGGTGTTTTCATTAGTACAAGATTACTCTTTCTCACATAGGTTGTTAATGTAAAAACAATTTAGAAAGGGGATCTTTACATGTTTTGCAGACCAAGACCTTCGCAGGTGATGCCTGCTGTTGTTCATCCGACAAAATGCTGTGTAACTCATTCTTTCCAGAACATTGTGGTTCCACACATTCATCCTACACATCATACTCATGTAAACCACATTAACTATGAGAATCAGCATTCTTTCCCGCATACTCAGTCAAATGTGAACCAGGTGACACAATCAAATGTTAATATGGGACCAAGACCAGGCGTGGCAGGTGCATATAGCCCAGGAATGGGTCCAGGTATGGGAATGGGCCCAGGTATGGGAATGGGTCCAGGATATGGCGGACCAGGAACTGGCGTAGCAGGAGCATCAACCGGAATGGGGCCAAAACAAGGGCCGAGTTTTTCCGGCAGATAATCAACAAGGGCTTTATGCCCTTGTTTTATTTATATAAATATCAAATGGAAACTTAAATGAGTCCCGGCCAGATTTCTTTAAGGAGTTTTTGCAATTGACAAAAGTAGCAGTTATTTCAGGGTATAAGCCTTTTGAAGTAGGGATATTTAAAAATGATGACCCGGCAGTCGGCTATATAAAAACCGCCATAAGAAAAAGCCTGCTTTCCCTGATTGATGATGGGCTCGAGTGGGTAATTATCAGCGGGCAGCTGGGTGCCGAGCTTTGGGCGGCTGAAGTTGTATCTGACCTTAAGCTGGAAGGTTACGAAGACCTGAAGCTTGCATTCATAACTCCTTTTTGGAGCAGGAAGCATCCTGGAAGGATGCGAACAAAGAATGGTATGAATCCATACTGCTTCAGGCTGATTTTGTTGATTCAGTATCAAAAAAACCTTATGAAAGTCCTCAGCAATTCAGGGTGAAAAATCATTTTTTTGTCGGCAAAAGTGATGTGCTGCTTCTTTTTTATGATTTGGAAAAAGAGGGAAGCCCCAAATATTTGTATGAAACCGCAAAAAAATATCAGGAAGAAAATGAATATGAAATTAGACTAATCACCTTTTATGATTTACAATTGATTGTAGAAGAAGAACAATTCTCTCAGAGAGACATATTTGAATAATACACAGATAAATTGACAAATGTACATATCTCTGGAAAAATAGTATTAATTATGATTGGCGATATACTGAGGTGAGTATCATGCTATCCGATAAAATTAAATTAACTGCAAAAGATATTTTGGAAAAAGAGTTTAAGACAGCTATGAGAGGCTATAAGCCTGAAGATGTTGACAAGTTCTTAGATTTGGTCATAAAAGATTATGAAGCATTCCATCAGGAAATTGAAGATCTTCAGCAGGAAAATATGAGATTGAAAAAACAGGTTGACGATGCTTCACGCAGACCGGCAGCACAAACTGCAGGTACAACCAATTTTGATATTCTAAAAAGATTATCAAATCTGGAAAAACACGTTTTTGGCAGTAAATTGTATGATTGACAGGAATTAACAGTTTTTCCTGTTTAAAACCATTGCTATTCCATCGCAGATTACATATAATATTCTTTGTGATCATTAATAGCGTTCGGGTAATCGCTGCAATATGTTTTATATTGTAGAGGAAAGTCCATGCTCGCACAGGCTGAGATGCCTGTAGTGTTCGTGCCTAGCGAATTCATAAGCTAGGGCAGTCTGAGCTAGCTCTGGCTGACGGCAGGGAAAATGCCTAAGTCCTTCTGGATATGGCATGAATACCTTGAAAGTGCCACAGTGACGTAGCCTTTTCAGAAATGAAAAGGGTGGAACGAGGTAAACCCCGCGAGCGAGAAACCCAAATGATGGTAGGGGCACTTTCCCTGAGGAAATGAACAACGGGAAGGACAGGCAGATGCCTGTAGATAGATGATTACCACCTGAGTACGAGACATTTGTCGCTTGCAGTACTACGGTACAAAACATGGCTTACAGAACGTTATTAGTGAGACAGTATGAGTGTTATAAATTCAAGCTCTCCTTTTTGGGAGAGCTTTTTTACTTTTCTGCCTGCTGTTAAGAAGTTTAAGCTGTTTTCGTAAAGTTTGTTGCTATTTAATAACTTAGTTTAATGGTGTAAATTCAAAGTAGCTTATTCAATGTCCTGCGGGAGGAGGGGAGCGGGAGACCCCGTAGCCGAAGCTGGCTCCCGTTCCTCCCCGCGGAAAGCAACTTCCCGCAGTGGAAATCAACGGACTAATTCATTAGCAAAAACACAAAACTTTTAGAAAAAAGCAAAGCTGAAGTCCAAGATGACCAATCAGAGAACCTGAAAGGCTCATTGCGGGTAAGTAAATAAACAGATATACTTTATATGTTGATTGCTAAGCCGAGTTAGGGTATACATAATAGTAATAAGAATTAGGTTAGGGTGAAAATATGTCTAAATACGATTTAATCGCCACTACGGCCATGGGGCTTGAGGCACTCGCTGCCAAAGAAGTGCGCGATCTCGGATATGAATGTGAAGTTGAAAACGGCAGAATAACATATAAAGGCGATGAAGCTGCAATTGTCCGGTCGAATTTATGGCTGAGAACAGCAGACAGAATACGCATAAAAGTGGGAGAATTTAAAGCAACAAGTTTTGATGAGCTTTTTGAGAAAACAAAATCGCTGCCCTGGGAAAATTATATGCCTGAAAATGCCGAATTTCCTGTTTCAGGAAAGTCTGTGAAGTCCAAGCTTTTTTCAGTTTCCGATTGTCAGGCTATTGTCAAGAAAGCAATAGTGGAACGCATGAGAACAAAGTATAATAAGACAGGCTGGCTCGAAGAAAATGGGCCGTTATTTAAAATAGAAGTTGCTCTTCATAAAGATGTAGCGCTTTTGACCATCGATGCCAGCGGAAGTGGACTCCATAAACGGGGATATCGTACGGGGCAGGGGGAAGCACCCCTAAAGGAAACACTTGCAGCTGCACTGGTTATGCTGACTAATTGGAACCCGGATAAGCCATTTGCAGATCCCTTCTGCGGATCTGGCACTATTCCGATAGAAGCAGCGTTAATCGGCCAGAATATTGCACCAGGTTTTAATCGTGAATTCATTTCGGAAGGATGGTCATGGATTCCTGAAAAAGTCTGGGAGGATGGAAGAAACGAAGCTGAAGACCTGGCGAACTATGATCAGCCTCTCGATATTACAGGTGCTGACATTGATCACAGGATGGTGAAAATAGCAGAAGAAAATGCTTTTGAAGCCGGATTGGGAGATTTAATAAACTTCAAACAAATGCAAGTGCGCGATTTTACGACTGCTAAGGAATATGGTGTCATTGTCGGAAATCCTCCGTATGGGGAGAGACTTGGTGAGAAGGCAGCGGTACAGCGAATGTACGCTGAAATGGGGAGGGCCTTGGCCCCTCTTGATACGTGGTCGATTTATATGCTGACTTCAGACGAGGAATTTGAAAATCACTTTGGAAAAAAAGCGACTAAGAAACGCAAGCTCTTCAATGGTTTTATTCGCACAGACTATTATCAGTACTGGGGCAAAAGACCGCCAAGAAATAATTAGATGTAAAAACAAAAGCATAATTCCTCCTGAGGCTGTATAGAATATATCTATCTGATTCTTTTTTCAACATCAGAATCTATATTCTTTTTCGAGAGCTGTCTAGCTCCAGCGCCTACCCCCTCGAGTTCACAAGCCATTCCTCCCAAAAA
Organism: Cytobacillus pseudoceanisediminis; assembly: GCF_023516215.1. Classification (NCBI taxonomy): domain Bacteria; kingdom Bacillati; phylum Bacillota; class Bacilli; order Caryophanales; family Bacillaceae; genus Cytobacillus; species Cytobacillus pseudoceanisediminis. Next base: position 330,047 of record NZ_CP097349.1, read on the forward strand.
GGCACAAAACGCCTTTCCGTGAGGCTCGTCTTGTGCATGTCGGGGGTGGGCAAGGCGCTTGCGCTTTTCTAAGGAGGGGTGGCAATGAAACATTCAAGCATTGATTTTAATAAAATTTCCCAGGCGCTTAATGGAACACTTGAAGCAATACAGGGAGACGGTGATCCATCAGCAGAAGCACTGGAGAGTCTAAAAAATGCACAGGACGAATTGCAGCAGGCATTGTCATTTTCTATGTCACGTGTTAACTAATCGTCAATACCTGAGCAGGGGCTGCCTAATAGCACCCCTGTTTTTTTATGTAAAAGATCAATATTCGTTTTTTTATAAATCTTGACAGTTGCAGTATTTGAGATAAAATTATATGATGTTCATTTGATTATTAACAATCTAAATATGAAATACTGATAGAACTGAAATCAAAGCGTCTGGATAAAAAGGCGCTTTAACTTTTTAATTACGGAGGGGTAGCATGTCTAACCGAATGCCTTTTGCCGTATCCAAAAGCGAATCTTTTTACGAAAAGCTAAGCGAGTGGATCGGAGATGTTTTTTACGATATATTGCCTGAAGCAGGATTTGAAATTCGGGATGAACAAATATTTATGGCCTTTCAGCTTGAGAAGGCATTTAAAGACAAAAGTGTTATTTTTGCTGAGGCTGGTGTAGGGACTGGGAAAACGATTGTTTATCTTTTATATGCAATCAGCTATGCAAGGTACATAAACAAACCTGCTATTATCGCATGTGCGGATGAGACTTTAATTGAGCAGCTTGTGAAAAAGGAAGGAGATATTGCCAAGCTGGAGAAAGCATTAGGATTGAATATTGATGTCAGGCTGGCAAAATCACGTGATCAGTACCTATGCTTAAATAAGCTGGATAAGCTCGTAGCGAATGATGTTCATGATCATTATAACCGCATTTTTGATGATCTCCCGGATTTTGTTCAAACAGGATCTTCCATGCAAAAGTTTGAGAAATATGGTGACCGGAAAGATTATCCTGATTTGCCGGATGAGCATTGGAAGAATGTCTCGTGGGATTCAATCCAGGATTGTTTTACTTGTGAGAAGCGCCACCGCTGTGGTCAAACCCTCCATAGGGAATACTACCGGAGCGCAAAAGACTTGATTATTTGTTCGCATGATTTTTATATGGAACATATCTGGACAAAGGAATCAAGAAAACGTGAAGGGCAGCTGCCTTTGCTTCCTGAGAGCTCCTGTGTGGTTTTTGATGAAGGCCATTTGTTGGAATATGCATCCCAAAAGGCTCTGACTTATCGTTTTACTGAGCAGATACTGGAATCCATTTTAACAAGACTCATGGCTAATGATGTACGTGAAAAAACGTTAAATATAATTGAGGATGCCATTTACCAGAATGAGCATTTCTTTTTAACACTTGCCATGTCCGCTTCTGGTGACGCAGGCTCTGACAAGAAAACGATTGAAAAAACTGCCGATGTAATGAGAGAAGGCCGTAAACTCCAGAACTTAATCAATACACTTGAGGAAGAATTGGTGTTTGAAAGCGAAATGTACGTTATTAATGAATATGACTTAAAAATTGTCGAAGAATATCTTGAGCAAATCGCATACTCACTTTCACTGTTCCTAAAGGATTTAAAAGGAATTACCTGGTTTGAAGAAACAAATGGTGAAAGAACCCTGGTCATCATGCCAAGAATGGTGGAAGATATTATGCGGGAAGAAGTATTTTCCCAGAAGAAGCCGTTTGTATTTTCTTCAGCAACATTATCAGAGAATAAATCCTTTGATTATATGGCAAAGAGCCTTGGGGTAGATGAGTATTTATCATTTACCGTAGATTCCCCATTTGACTATGAAGAGAATATGGTTATTCGCATGCCGGAATTTGCAGAGGAATCTGCCACAGCGAAGATGGATTATATTCTTGAACAAATTATGATGACAGAAGGCAGGGCTTTAGTTTTATTCAATAGCGCTTCTGAATTGGCAGAATTCAAAGCCTTTGCATCAGGAAAATTGAGTGTGCCAATCTTTTTTGAAGGAGATGCAGAAATAAGTACCCTCGTGTCAAATTTCCAAAATGATGAGTATTCAGTACTCTGTTCTGTCCATTTATGGGAAGGTCTTGATATACCGGGAAGATCCCTGGAAAATGTGCTTATTTTTGGCTTGCCATTTCCTCCTCATGATCCGGTCTTTACAGCCAAAAGAGAAGGTTCATCTGATCCTTTCAGAGAGGTTGATCTGCCATATATGATTCTGAGGTTAAGGCAGGGTATTGGGAGATTAATTAGAACACATGAAGACAAGGGCACAGTTCACATTCTAATGAATGAAAATGAAAACGAAGAAGTGCGTGAAACGATAAAAAAGGTTCTGCCTGCAGAGCCATCCATAAAGAGTTGAACAAAGGCAGTGCCCCAAGCGGGCACTGCCTTATTGTTAACCTCTCAAAAGCTGATTTGCTTCAGGTGTCATACGGGCAGGGGTCCAGGCTGGTTCCCAGACAAGATTAACCTCAACAGCAGAAAATTGCTTCAGATCTTCAATGCAATATTTCACTCCGCTGACAATACTGTCATGAAGCGGGCATCCGGGTGTTGTCAGGGTCATGGTAATAACTGCCTTGCCATCATCGGGAAAATCAATATTATAAATAAGTCCCAAATCAACCACGTTTATATTTAACTCAGGATCCATAACTCTTTTTAGATTGCTGAGAACTAATTCTTCTGGATTCATGTTCATTCCTCCTATTTTTTAAAACAGAAATAATTAAATAACAGAAAACAATGGATGCTCCAAGAGTTAAAATCTGGCCGGAAAGGAACAGGGCAAGGTGTTCATATGCAATGGAAACAGTCACACTGAGTATACCGAGAATAAGGGAGGAAAGAACCGGAATGGATGCCTTGTCATTCATCATATCCTTGAGCGAAGGCACACTGTGTTTGCCTATCTCTTTGCTATATCTCCAAGTCCACCATAAGAATGGAACAATTTTAAATAAATAACCCATAATGCTCAATGCTACCCAAAGCTGGAGGTATGCAAATGCCAGATATCCAATGGCACTTTCGAAGCTCCCGGTAAGCGAGCATATGAAAGCTCCCAGGTGGATGGCCAGTCCTGCAGGTATAGCGAGCAGAGCAAAGCGGAATGAATAATCAAGCTTTTTCTTTACTCTTCTCTGCAGGATTTGCAGCATGTGCCAGGTGAAGAATGCAAATCCGCCTGCCAGAATCATTAATGCAATGGTAAAAAGTGAGTTTTTCTCTGTGAAAAAAGACAGAACTGCCGCAGCCAGCCCTGATGCATAAACCGTAAAGACGTATTTGGCCGGCTTCATGCTGTAGCCATGAGACAAGGAAAACATGGGAACCATTTTATAGGAAAATCCAAAAATCAAGAGGGTAAACCAGCCCGCTGTTCCGAACAGTATGTGGCTTTTAAAGACTGCTTGATAATAATCAGAAATAAATCCAGTTTTCATGCTGAAGACCATAAGGATTCCCAGTAGAATTGCAGTTAACAGGCTAATTAGTGCAGTTCCCACGAAAAGAGTCAATACATTGGGCTTCGCCTGCTGCCTTAAAGTCATGAACATTTGCAGCAGAAACATTAAGATCCCCGTTAAAGTAATAAGCCCAGGCAGCAGTGCACTCTCTGGATTATGAAATAAACTATGGGCAAAATATAATATTCCAAAGGCAGTAACCGTAAATTGGATAAAGCCAAACCTTTCATTCCAAATTGGTGTCAGAAAAACCACTGGAACGAGCTGATAAATGGCTCCCATTGCTGTCATCAGCGCCCATCCCAATATAAAAAGATGAGCGGCTGACCAAATTGCGGGTACACGAAATTGGCTGCTGATGATGGAATCCCCTTTAAAAAGAATAAGGGCCATAGCTCCTATTAAACAGAGCAGGCTGAAAAGTATAAATAAAAATGGAAGTTTGATATTGGTCTCATTTTTTGTTTTGGCGAACATTGGGATCACCTGCTTATTTCTTAATTTCTATTAAAAAGCTTCCATCTTCCTGTTCGGCAGTTACATGGCTGCAGCCCATTTCGTCCAGCTGTTCATAAAGAAACATGGGCCGCCTGTCATTAATGATTAATAAGGTTTCTCCTTCTGGAAGGCTTTCAAGAGCTGCAAGTGTTCTCAGCATGGGCTGCGGCGGCTCCAGTCCCCGGTTATCCAGCTTCATTTTGACTCACCGCTCTTAGTAAAGATCACTTTCCAATGCTTCTTATCAATTTCTTCAGTTTTATATTCAAACCCTTTTGCCTTTAATACTCCAAAAAGAGGGATGGGCTTAAATGGTGCATGCAGAATAAAAACATCTTCGGCATCCAGTCCAGATACCGCGGACATGATTTTCTGAAATGGCTCCAATTTGTTTTTTATATCTTCTCTTACATCAAGTTCAACGACTTTGTTTTTCATTTTGACCTCTCCTTTAATTGGCTGATAGTTTAAAATAGCTGCCAATAACAGTGAATCAACTGCAGTGAGAATAGTTATTAATTGCTTTAAGTTTAACAGCGGCAGCTTTTCAAATAAGTGACATATATCATATTTCGAAGAACATTTTTCAAAAGGCATTATAAAGTTATAAAAAAATCATTGGAACAAAAAAACCCGCAGATGCTTACTCTGCGGATTCTTCCTGTTCTTCAATACATTTAAAACAGATTGTTTCATTTTTTTCGTTATGAACTCCGTTGAAGAATCCATCAAGACAGAATAGGTCTTTGCCGCAAACAGAGCAGCTGCCAACTAATTCCTTCATTTTCGGTCACTCCTGGCTCTCTAATATTTGGGAACTTTGCTTTTTAAAGTATATGAACATCCCGCATACCGTTAACAGTAAAAGCGCTGCGGCGATCAAGAAACCTATATTGAAAGTTACTCCCATTAAACCTAATACGGTGGAGCCGGCTACAACGCCCAAAGAAAAAAGGCATAGAAGAGGCCAAATGCCTTTCCTCTTGTTTTTTCAGTTGTATGGCTGGCTATAAGGGCATTAATGGAAGGGAATAAAAGAGCAAACCCGGTGCCGTAAAGGACCATGCATAAAAACATGAATGCAAGAGAATAAGCTGAACTTAGCAGAATGAGTGCAATTCCAATGATCAGCATCCCTGAAAGCATGCTATTGTGATGCTTAAATGTATCAAAAATTTTATTAATAGGCAGCAGAAAAATAAGAATTGCGGTTATTCCGAAAGTGCTTAATAAGATTCCGCTGTACATTGAATCAAATTGCAGAGCTTCTACCTGAAGGGGAGAAGGTAAGCAAGTGCCCCTTGAGCAAACATGAGTGAAAAAGCTCCTAAATAGCTTGCTGCGAGCATAGGATTCTTTAATAATGAAAGCATTTTCTCAGAATGAGAGCTTTCTTCTTTAACCTTTTTCAGATTCCCTGATGGCAAAAACACAAAGGCCAGGACTGCACTGCTGATCATCGTTGCTGCTATAATTAAAAAGACCCAGTTTATGCTGTAATTGGAAGCAACCACAGCGCCAAAAGCAGGCCCGATAATGGCAGAACAGCCAACAGCAGCACCTGATACAGCCATTTTTTTCCTTGTTTGTCTGATTTTCCGCGGTCTGCGATGACTGTAAAAGCTGCAGGTACCAGAAACCCGCCAAATAACCCATGAAAAAACCTTACTGTAATTAAATGCAAAGGTGTCTCAGCAAATGCATACAGGACTAAAATGGTGCCAGTTAAGGAAAGGCCAGGGACCAAAACTTTTTTGCTCCGTTTTTATCAATCCAATAGCCTGCTAATATATTGCCTATCATATTCGAGAAGGAATACATCCCAACAATTAATCCCACAAAGGCTGGTGAGGAGTCAAAGGTTTTGGCAAAAGGGCTCATAATAGGGAGCTGGGAAAAGGTATCAATAAATGCTGCGATAATGATAAAGTAAATCAAATATTTCATGCTATCTCACTTTCTCGCGTCCAACGGGCAGTAAGACCTTCACTTTAGGGCTAAAGAGGAATCAAAAGAGGATAAGTGGGGGTCAAACTGCCCATAAGGGCACGATAAGTTCAACTAACAATCAGCGGGGAAAAGCGCCCCGCTAATTGAAGTTTCACTTTATGGTTAGTTCACTTTCCACCATTATAACTCTTTGGCCGGCAGGTTAAAAAGAAAAACAGCAATGGGAAAGAGATTATGTTGACTGCCTTTTCAGAAAAATGTGATAAAATGATAATGTAATAGATATATATAGGGGGTAAAATTATGGCAGAATCATTAAAACAGACAGAACAGCAATTCCTTGATTATGTCAAAAAAATGACGGCATATAATGAAGCCATCGGGCTGATGTATTGGGATATGCGGACAGGGGCACCCAAGCAGGGTCTGGAACAGCGTTCCGAAGTGATTGGAATGATCTCTTCAGAAGTATTCAAAATGTCAACATCTGAGGAAATGGCTGCATACATAGCAAAACTTTCAGGTCAGGAAAATCTTACTGAAGTGACATTGAAAACTCTTGAAGAATGCAAAAAGGATTATGATCGGAATAAAAAAATTCCTGCGGAGGAATATACGGAGTATGTCATCCTGCAATCCAAAGCTGAAAGCATTTGGGAAGATGCAAAAGCAAGCTCAGATTTCGAGATGTTCCAGCCATATTTGGAAAAGCTTGTTGAAATGAATAAACGATTCATTTCTTATTGGGGATATGAAGGTAACAAATATAATACTCTGCTGGATATGTATGAACCTGGTGTTACCGTTGAAACACTTGATCAGGTTTTTGGGCAGCTTAGGGAGAAAATTGTCCCTCTGGTTCACCAAATTTCCGAATCACAGAATAAACCGGACACCAGCTTTTTATTTGAACACTTTGCCAAGGACAAACAGCGGGATTTCAGCCTTAAAGTTCTTGAACAAATGGGTTATAACTTTAAAGCAGGACGACTGGATGAGACTGTTCATCCTTTTGCGACCGGTTTAAACCCTGGTGATGTCCGGGTGACAACCAAATATGATGAAACAGATTTCCGAACTGCCGTATTTGGCACGATTCATGAAGGCGGGCATGCTCTGTATGAACAAAATATTTCTTCTGATCTTGTGGGCACCCCGCTATGCTCTGGAACATCCATGGGAATTCATGAATCACAGTCATTATTTTATGAAAACTTTGTTGGAAGACATTTTTCTTTCTGGAAAAGGAATTATGACCTTCTTAAAGAATATGCCAGCGGTCAATTTGATGATGTGCCAATAGATGCTTTTTATCGTGCCATTAATGAATCAAAGCCTTCTTTAATCCGTATTGAAGCAGACGAATTAACATATCCTCTTCATATCATCATCCGATATGAAATTGAAAAGGGCTTGTTCAATGATGAAATCGAAGTTAAAGACCTTCCTGCAATCTGGAATGAAAAATATGAACAATACTTGGGAGTAAAGCCTGAAAATGACGGAGCAGGCATTCTGCAGGATGTTCATTGGGCTGGAGGAAGCTTCGGTTATTTCCCTTCATACGCTTTAGGATATATGTACGCAGCACAGCTTAAAAACAGCATGTTAAAGGATTTGCCAAACTATGATGAATTACTTGAAGAGGGCAATTTGCTGCCAATCAAAGAGTGGTTTACCCAAAATGTGCACCAGTTCGGCAAAATGAAAAAACCGCTTGAAATCTTAAATGACGTAACTGGAGAAGGACTGAATGCCCAGCATTTAATTGATTATCTATATGATAAGTACGGTAAGGTCTATCAGTTGAAATAGGTGTTTATTATAATTTGAGAAGAGGGTGGCCTCAGCCATCCTCTTACTTCATGGAGAGAAATAATGAAGAAAATACTTCCATTCATAATGATTGCGTTAGGGGCAAGTCTATGGGGAATTATTGCTGTTTTTGTTAAAGGGCTCGGAGAATATGGATTTACGGCTATGGAAATTGTGGCCGCGAGAGTTTTTTGCAGCAATATTTCTTGTCCTAATAGGAATTATGCGTTTCCGGAACTGCTTTAAATTGCAATCTGCCTCTGACATCAGACTTTTTGCAGGAACCGGAATACTGAGCATCGTCTTTTTTAATTATTGTTATTTCACAGCAATGAACCAAATCAGCATATCAATGGCTGTCGTTCTGCTTTACACAGCTCCAGCATTTGTTACTGTATTATCTTACCTGTTTTTAAAGGAAGGAATAAATCTTGGAAAGATTGCAGCTGTGGCAGGCACAATTTTAGGCTGCATTCTAATTGCCGGAGTAACAGCAGGCAGCCGTGATATCACTTTGCTTGGAATTATGACGGGATTGGGTTCTGGGTTTGGCTATGCACTGTATACGATATTCGGAAAATTTGCATTAAGAAAATATCATCCGTATACAGTTACGCTTTATACATTCCTGATTGCATCGGTATTTCTAATCCCGGTAACCAGACTGTGGACAAAAGCTGAAATCTTTCTAAACACTGAAGTTTTGTTTCTTAGTATTGGTCTTGGATTTGTACCTACGGTTCTCGCCTATTTTGTATATACATGGGGACTGGAAAAAACGGATGGAAGCAAAGCAGCTGTTATTGCTACAGTTGAACCTGTCGTGGCCATGCTTCTAGGAGTCACACTTTACGGGGAAAGTCTCGGTGCAGTCCAGATTGCTGGTGCTTTGCTGATACTCAGTTCTGTAATTATTGTGAATTTGCCTGCAAGAAGGAAAAATGCAGGAAGGGCGGCTGACTCAAGCAAGCTTGAACACTAAAACACTCCGTCCATATCGGAACGGAGTGTTTTTTTTACCAAAGCTTATATCCTTTAGCCCCGGGAGGTGCATTTTGAATTAAATCTATAAAAGGAATGGTGTAGGCAAATAGAATAAGAACAACCGTAATTCCAAGCCAAAGCTTCCAATTTTCAAATACCATTGGAGCTTTTTCGGCTTCATCAGCAGCTTCTCCGACAGGGAATTCCAGCTCTCCCTTTGGTGCGAAAAAGGCAAGGTTGATGAAGATATAAAGCATTAAGATGATGCCTATAAATAGGATAGAACCGCCGATTGCCTGTGCAACCTGGTATGGAATCCATTCTGCTGCTTGTGCTGCTCCGCCATATTCAGAGTATGATGAACGGCGCGGCGCTCCTAGAAGACCGGCAGCATGCATGGCACCAGACATGAATGTCATTCCGATTGCCCAGATAACTGCTTGGATGATACCCAATTTATTCATCGCTTTTGTTAATGTTCTTCCTGTGAGATGTGGAATCAGCCAGTAAGAAACCCCAAAGAATGTAAGTACTACAGATGTTGCCACGGTTAAGTGAAAGTGGCCGGTTACCCAAATCGTGTTATGGACAACCTGGTTCATCTGGTGGGACGCATTAACGATACCGCCTGCTCCCGCAGGTATAAAGGCAACCATCCCGATGAAAGGAACAGTAAATCGGGCATCTCCCCAAGGCAGTTTTTTTACCCAGCCGAATAATCCTGTGGCCCCTTTGGAACGCCCAAAGCTTTCAAAAGTGGCAAAAAGAGAAAATGCAGTCATAAGAGATGGAATGACAACCAGGAATGTTAGGATAACCTGTAAGAATTTCCATGCTGGGTCAATTCCCGGCTCCATTAATTGATGGTGAAATCCGACAGGGATTGAAAACAGCAGGAATAATATGAATGACATGCGCGCCAATGAATCAGAAAAAATCTTTCCGCCGATGACTTTAGGAATGACAACGTACCAGGCCATGTAAGCTGGCAATAGCCAGAAGTAAACAAGCGGATGTCCGAAATACCAGAATAGAGTACGGCTGACTCCGATATTTACTGTTTCTACAAACCCCAATGACCAAGGAAGAAGCTGGAAAAGAACAGTAGACGCTACACCGATTGTTGCCACAATCCACATCATTGTGTTGACCAATGACATAAAGGTTAATAACGGACTCGGCTGCCCGGGATTTTTTCTTCTCCATTCTGCATACTTCATAATGATGGCTGCCCCGTCAATCCAGCTTCCCACTATAACAAGTGTTAAACCGATATAGTACAATGCATGTGCCTGAAGAGGAGCATAGAAAGTATAAAGAACAGTAGCTTCATTCAACAGGATCATGACAGCTGCAAGAACAGTTCCTGCTGTCATCAGCCAAAACCGGCCCAGCCGGCAATTCGCTGTTTATTTGTAAGGGTTCCTGATGTTTTGCTTGTTGCTGCTAACTGGAAGCCCATTATAAAAAAGGTAGTAAGTACAAGTCCGAGTACAACACCGTGAACCGTGAGAATTTGGTAATACCCGATGCCTGCCGGAAGCTCGAATTTACCGGAGCGGACCAAAGTCTGCAATAAGCCAGCAAGGCCGCCTATTGCTAAAGCTGTAAATGCAACGAAAAAGTGAGCCATTGCCAATTTTCCGTCACGGCGGTCAACTTTAAATTTTGCTGAAGGATTAAACATTATTCCACCACCTTAATTTTAGACGACATCATGTGGTGACCAACACCGCAATATTCATTACATACAATTAAGTATTCTCCAGTTTTATCAAATGTTGTAATGTGTTCACTGATATAGCCGGGTTCTAGCATCATGTTGATATTTGATCCTGCAACTTCGAAACCGTGGACAACGTCTTTGGTTGTTGCGATAATTTTCACTTTAGCACCATATGGAACCTCCACTTCAGCTGGGCTATAGGAAAACGCAGATGCTACGTATACCAATTCGTAATCCCAATCTTTCCCTTCTACCTTTTTCAGTCCTGGCTCATTAAATGGAGCGGTAGTATCGACCTTTTCAGGGTCGATTGTTGCCAAACAGCTTGGGGGCTGATTGCCCAGGTAAAATGCGCTGACTCCCAAGACTGTTAGAAAAACAAGCAGCGATCCGATTCCAAAAGTGAGCCAGGCCTTTTCAAATTTATGCATATGCATGGCTTTTTCCCCTTTCTAACTCTAAAAGCGGCTGATAAATAATGAATAAACACCTGCCCATGTAATGATCAGGAAGAATCCTAATAAGAAAACGGAAGCTAGCGTTCCCTTTAAGGAAGAGCTATCCTCTATTTCAGTTTTTGTTTTTCGGCTGAGTTCTGTTTTCGCCATTGTCTTTCACTCCTTTCGAATATTTGGAAAAAGTAAATGATTACACTTTCATAATACAAAACATTTAGGAAGATTCTAGATGCTTTCAGTGAGTTCACAAATTGTTCATTCGTAACTTAAACACTATGATAATGGTGAAAAATTGATATTTAAGTGATTTATGTCACAAAAAACTCCTGTGAATTGTGAAAAAACTGTGAAGGTTTAATTGAGCTTCAGAAGGAAGGCAAATTTTTAAAAATAAACATACTGAAGAGGGCGAATTATCTGATTAGCGAACAATTTTCTGGTAATATATTGTTTAGTTCGTATTTAGTTAAATTTTTGATTGAAGTATTAGTAAATGATGTTATAATGTTAATAAATTAATAACATTCACTCATATAATCGCGAGGATATGGCTCGCAAGTTTCTACCGGGTTACCGTAAATGATCCGACTATGAGTGAGCAATGTAAAGGACGTTTAAAGTCATCCTTGTTTGCCTGCAGCTTAGATCATTAGCCTGAAGGCCATTGCTTCACTCATTTTTATGTTGTGAATGCGATGGGCTTCAGGCTTTTTATATGGCTGGAATGAGTAATTGAAGGCTATCTATCATAGAGGAGGATGCAAAATGGATATGCTTATTGAAAAAATAAAGAGCGAAGGGATTGTTTTATCTCCGACAGTTTTAAAGGTGGATTCTTTTCTGAACCACCAAATAGATCCTCAGCTAATGCATGAAGTCGGCAAAGAATTTGCAGATAGATTCTCCAGAAGCGGGATTACAAAAATATTGACTATCGAATCTTCGGGGATTGCGCCAGCTGTAATGGCTGGGCTCCATCTGAATGCTCCAGTTGTATTCGCTAGAAAAAGAAAATCTCTCACTCTGGTAAATGACCTGATTACAGCCTCTGTCTATTCTTTTACTAAGGAAGAAACAAGTGAAATCTCTGTTTCAAAGAAATATCTATCAGAAAAAGATAATGTCCTTATAATCGATGATTTTCTGGCGAATGGACAGGCAGCACTAGGTCTTGCGGATATAGTAAAAAAAGCGGGATCAGGAATTGCAGGGATTGGAATCGTTATTGAAAAAGGCTTTCAAAATGGCGGACAGCTGCTGAGGGAAAAGGGATTCCGGGTCGAGTCCTTAGCTATTATTGACTCACTTGAAAACGGCATGATCAGCTTTGATAATACAGCAAAGAATATGGAGGAAATGATACGATGAATCAGAATCCGCTTAAAATTGCTTCATTGGGAATTCAGCATGTCCTTGCCATGTATGCAGGCGCGGTAATTGTACCATTGATTGTAGGAGGTGCACTTGGCTTAACAGGGGAACAGCTTACTTATCTTGTTTCCATTGATATTTTTATGTGCGGAATTGCAACACTCCTTCAAGTATGGCGCAGTAAATTTTTTGGGATTGGCCTTCCTGTAGTTCTGGGCTGCACATTTACGGCCGTTGGACCGATGATTGCGATCGGAGGGCAGTATGGAATACCTGCTATCTATGGTTCTATTCTGGTTTCTGGTATTTTCGTTGTAGCTGTTTCAAAGTATTTTGGAAAACTGGTTAAATTTTTTCCGCCTGTTGTAACAGGGTCTGTAGTTACCATTATAGGGATTACGTTAATTCCTGTAGCAATGAATAATATGGCTGGAGGTGAGGGAAGCCCTGACTTTGGTTCCCTGACAAATATAGCATTGGCTTTTGGCACTTTGCTGTTCATCATAGTACTTTTCCGATTCTTTAAAGGCTTTGTTCGAGCGATTGCCATTTTGCTGGGGCTGGCTGCTGGCACCATTACTGCGTTTTTTATGGGCATGGTAGATTTCTCCGCTGTTGGGGAAGCTTCCTGGTTTCATATGCCATCCCCTTTCTATTTCGGCATGCCGACATTTGAGGTGACAGCGATCCTCACAATGATACTCGTAGCAATGGTCAGTTTAGTTGAATCTACGGGCGTATACTTTGCCCTTGGTGATATCTGTGAAGAAAAATTGGAAGAGAAAGATCTGTCAAATGGCTATCGTGCCGAAGGACTTGCGATTATCCTTGGTGCTGTCTTTAATGCTTTTCCTTATACAACATATTCGCAAAACGTCGGACTTCTTCAGATGTCAGGCGTTAAAACAAAAAATGTCATATATACAGCAGGGGCTTTTCTTGTACTGCTTGGGCTAGTTCCGAAAATCGGCGCATTGACAACCATTATTCCTACTCCTGTTTTAGGAGGCGCAATGGTAGCTATGTTCGGTATGGTAGTCGCCTATGGAATAAAAATGCTCAGCAAGGTAGAGTTCTCCTCTCAGGAAAATTTATTAATCATTGCCTGCTCTGTCGGGATGGGATTGGGAGTAACAGCCGTTCCTGAACTATTCGCGCAAATGCCTTCCAGTGTGCGTATCCTGACTGATAACGGTATAGTGGCTGGCAGTGTGACAGCAATTCTTTTAAATATCGTATTCAATGTTGCTAAAGGAAAAAAGCAGTTCAGCCTGCATCTTTTGCGGAGCAGAAGGCTTCATAATTCTTCTTTGCGGCAATCACAATAATTCTGGCAATCAATATAATATTCTATCGGTATTTTACATTTCCGAAGCGATTGTTTCTCGCACGAAAGAGAGTGGAATGTGATGGAGAAATTTTATTGTGATAACTGCCGGCTTTTATATAATGAAGAAGAGGTTTGTGCTGCTTGCGGTATCCTGGTTACGAAAAAAATATATATAGAAGTACAAAAGCATCACAAAAACAATAATGGATTGGATGCATCAGAATAACTATGCCATGGGCCAGCCATTTTTTATTGAATGCTTGGCTCTAGAGCTAATTGGAAAAGATTTAGTAATGATATTCATTTAGTTATTCCATTATAATAAAGATGCACAACAACTCCTTCAAAACACATTGCTTCCTCCTAATGGGGGAGCTTTTTTTGCTTGATTATCCAATTTTGTAACATAAATTGCTTTTATTTGGAAAAAGTAAAAGAAAGCAAGTGGAGGAGAGTCATGTATGCCAGCAATTGTATCAGTTGCAGAAGCAATACCTGAACATGTTCTGACACAGGATCAGGTAATGGATTTTGCCAGAGATTTATTTTCAGAGTCCTTTAAGGATATTGAACGCCTATTGAAAGCTTTCCGCAACGGCCAAATTGAAAAGCGCCACTTCGCAAAGGGACTCGAATGGTTTAAAACAGATAAATCATTTGAAGAGCGAAACAATGCTTATATTGAACAGGCTATTGAACTGGGAACAAAGGCTATAAAGTGCTGTCTGGAAAATGACATTTTCCTGAGCAAGAATCTCCAATGTGATGATATCGATGCCATCTTTACTATTTCAAGCTCAGGAATTGCCACACCGAGTATTGAAGCAAGAATCATGAATAAGCTTCCATTTTCTGAACATACGAAGCGAATACCGATATGGGGACTGGGTTGTGCGGGCGGCGCATCAGGCCTTTCAAGAGCCTATGAATACTGCCTGGCTTACCCTGAAGCAAAAGTATTGGTTTTAACTATAGAATTATGCAGTTTGACCTTTCAGCGCAATGACAGATCAAAGAGTAATCTTATCGGGACCTCTCTTTTTGCTGACGGCGCAGCATGTGCGCTGATAACGGGTGATGAAGTTCAAAGGGATTTTCAAAAGGTGTCATCCATTCCGAGAATCCTGGGAACCCAATCAACAACAATGCACAATTCTCTGGATGTGATGGGCTGGGAAGTGAAGAATGCGGGCTTATATGTGGTTTTCTCAAAGGATATACCATCCATAATAGAGGGCTGGCTGAAGCAGAATGTAACGGAATTTCTAAGGGGAAAAGGCATGGAGATGAAAAAAATAATCCATTTTGTTGCCCATCCTGGGGGAAAAAAGTTATTGATGCTTATCAGAAAGCATTGCAATTCGATCCTGATATGACAAAAGTTTCACTTGATGTATTAAAGGAGTTCGGGAATATGTCCTCAGCAACCATTCTTTACGTGCTGAAAAGGTTTATGGAGATCGGCAGAAAGGGAGATACCGGACTTGCAACTGCTCTCGGCCCGGGATTTAGCTCGGAATTACTGCTGCTGGAATGGGAGTGAATACATGCTGTTCAAACTATTTATTGCCGTCATCATTTTGCAGAGGGCAGCAGAGCTTGCTGTAGCCCGAAATAATGAAAAGTGGATGAAAGGCCGGGGCGCACTGGAATTTGGTCAGCGGCACTATCCCTGGATCGTTGCGGTTCACGTTTCTTTTTTCATTTGCTTTCTGATTGAAGTAACCATCTTTGAAAAAGACCTGTCCCCTTTTTGGCCCATTCTTCTGATTCTTTTCTTTCTTACCCAGGCAGGAAGAGTATGGGCACTCTTCTCTTTAGGGAAATACTGGAATACCAAAATCATAGTCATGCCGGGGGCAAAGGTCGTCAGAAGGGGGCCATACCGTTTTATAAAGCATCCCAATTATGTAATTGTAGCTGCTGAATTTCTCGTAATACCTTTAATGTTCCAGGCTTATATCACTGCGGCTGTATTTACCCTGCTAAACATAATGGTACTTTCGGTCAGGATACCAGCCGAAGAAAAAGCACTGAAAGAATTGACAGGATACGAAGAAGCTTTTTTACGATTAAGACCTGGCATGAATAGAGATATTAAAAAAGTTTGACAATTTTAAAATCCCTATTGAAAATGATTATCGTTCGTGATAAACTTCTAATTGAATTTGAAAATTATTCTCAATATCATTCCAACAGGAAGGTGTTGCTACATATGACAATTCTATTTGTTGCAGGCACAATTGCTGCCTACTCACTTGTTATGAAACATGTATTAAATAACGTAGCTAGACCACATACAAGATAATAGTATTTTTTGAAACCAGGCGCGGGAGGCCTGGTTTTTGTTTTTTAACGCATGTGAAAATACAAGCAAATGAACATAGAATAAAAGCAGCTGCTGAGAAATATTAGAAAAATCAAAGAATAAACCATCCTATATAGGAAAATAAACGAAAATCATTTAAAATAGGAAGTAAATTAAAGTTACAAGGGGATTAATGGAAATGGCTGACACGATTTTGCAACCAGGATTACAGCAAACTGAATTAATGAACAGAATTACTGCGATATATACATTCGCCCAGAGAAATGGGGATAGCCAGACAGCTAAAAGAGCTAAAGATCTCTTAATTAAGCTAAGAGACCAGGAATTTGCCATCGCTTTTTGCGGACATTTTTCTGCTGGAAAATCGAGCATGATTAACAAGCTTGCAGGAGAGGACCTCCTTCCGTCCTCGCCGATTCCAACCAGTGCCAACCTGGTAAAAGTCAAATCAGGTGAGGAAGATTATGCAAAAGTTATTTTTAAGGAAGGAAAGCCAAGGCTTTATCCTGCTCCGTATGATTACGGACAGGTAAAATCCTATTGCAAGGACGGCGATTCAATTCATTCCATTGAAATAAGCCATTCCGCCACCAGTTTGCCCAAGAAGGCAGTAATTATGGATACACCTGGAATCGATTCTACAGATGATGCGCATAGAATTGCTACTGAATCTGCTCTTCATTTGGCTGACCTTATTTTTTATGTTATGGATTATAACCATGTCCAGTCGGAATTAAATTTTCTTTTACAAAAGAACTGACGGCTGCAGGAAAAGAAGTTTATCTTGTTATCAATCAAATTGATAAACATCGGGATGAAGAGCTCAGCTTTGAACAATTTAAAGAAAGCGTAAAGGAATCATTTGCATCCTGGGGAGTAAAGCCTGCGCGGATTTTTTACACCACGTTAAAAGATGAAAATCACCAGGCAAACGATTTTAAGGCACTTCAGAACTTTATTAACAGCAGCATTGATAACCGTGAAGAGCTTTTGCCCCAATCCGTTTTTAATTCTTTAAAGAAATTAACAGAGGACCATCTGGCATTTTTAGGAGACACCCATGCAGCTGAAAAAGATAAATGGGAAGAAAAACTGGCTGAATTAGATCAGGATGAACGGGATCAGCTCGGAAACAGGCTGCAAGAGTTAGAGAATCAGTTGAATAAGATAAAGTCTTCTATGCATGAAGCAGATATTGAGTTAACCGGAAAGATAGATGAGATTTTAAAAAACGCTTATTTAATGCCTTTCCAGACGAGGGAACTGGCTGAATCTTACCTTGAGTCGTGCCAGCCTTCGTTTAAAATTGGCCTATTTTTCAGCAAACAGAAAACGGAGCAGGAAAGGTCAGTGCGGCTTGACCGCTTCTATCAGGATTTTTCCGAAAAGGTTAAGTCTCAGCTGGAGTGGCATATAAAAGAGCTGTTTTTACAGCAGTTCAAGCAGCATAATATCCATGATTCAGAAATTCTAGCACAAGTTCAGAGCTTCAAGCTTTCCTTTGAACCAGCAGTTTTAGCCGAAACAGTAAAGTCCGGGGCCATGGTTTCAGGAGATTATGTTCTTCAGTATACGAACGACACCGCAGAGGCTGTAAAGAGAATTGCCAAAAAGAACGCAGCTTTCCTGAAAAATGCACTACTGGAAGCGCTTGAAGAAAATATCAGCCAGGATCAGACTGTACTGGTCAATGAAATTCGCAAGCTTACTGTCTATGCGGAAGCTCTTAGTGCAATTAAAGCTCTCAATGAAAAAGTTATTAAGGCATCTGCCGAGATGAAAGTCTATTTGACAGGTGACTTTGCTCAAGTTGAGTTTCAAGAGCAAGCCAAAATCCTTGCAGCAGAAGATGTCGATGAATCTGAAGTTGTTTTCCTGCATGAAGATAAAGCTGAGAAGGAAAAGGTGCCAAAGAAATCCGGAAAATCTGCTGAGGAAGAGCAGACAGGGGAAGCCGTTCCTGCGGTTTCCGTTCAGCCTGTTATTGAAAAGCTTCAATTCACCGCTAATGCAGTAAAGGATATCCCAGGTTTCAGAAAGCTTGCAGCTGATTTGGCAGATAAAGCATCAAGGCTTGAGAGCAAAGAATTCACAGTTGCCCTTTTTGGTGCATTCAGTGCAGGAAAGTCCTCCTTTGCCAATGCTTTAATCGGGAAAAACTGCTTCCGGTTTCACCAAATCCGACGACAGCTGCAATCAACAAAATTAAGCCTGTTACTGCTGAAAATGTCCATGGAACTGTTCTTGTAAAAGTAAAGGATTCACAGACTCTCTTAAATGATATCAATCATTCATTGAAGGTCTTTGATTATTCTGCAGGAAACTTTGGCGATGCTGCTGCAGCGATTAAAAAGATCACTGGGGAAAACCAGGATTTCGATGCGAATGAAAAGACACACTTTGCATTTCTTAATGCCTTTATGAGAGGTTTTAATTTCTTCACAGATCAGCTTGGGAAAATCATAAAAGCTGATTTGGAAGAGTTTCGGGATTATGTTGCCAATGAGGAAAAATCATGCTTCGTTGAGACAATAGAGGTTTACTTTGATTGTGAACTGACAAGGCAGGGAATTACCCTGGTTGACACACCTGGGGCAGATTCGATTAATGCGAGGCATACCGGGGTCGCATTTGAATATATAAAAAACTCGGATGCAATCCTTTTTGTAACTTATTATAATCATGCCTTTTCGAAAGCCGACAGAGAATTTCTTATTCAGCTTGGAAGGGTCAAAGACACCTTCTCACTTGATAAAATGTTCTTTATCGTCAATGCCATTGACCTTGCCAATAATGAAGAAGAAAAGGATTCGGTACTTGAGTACGTTGAAGAACAGCTAGTGCAATACGGAATCCGCCGGCCGCATCTGTCTGGCATTTCAAGCCTTCAAGCTCTGGCAGAGAAGCTGGATAACAGCAAAGAGGGAGTTTCCAATATCAGTTCATTTGAAAAAGCTTTTACTCCTTTATAAATCAAGACCTGCTGAATATTTCCATCTCATCAGCAGAAACAGAGTGGAGGCGCCTATTAGCCCAGCTGAGGTCTTACATTTCCTCCTCACAGGAAAATAAAGAAGTCAGGTTTGAAAAGCTGAAACAGCTTGAGGAAGAGCACCAGACGGTTACTGAGATTATCCGTGGACAAAAATCCGAACTGCTTTCCCAAAGGCTTGAACAGGAAACGGATGAGCTAGTCTTTTACATCAAGCAAAGAGTATTTCTGCGTTTCTTTGATTTTGTTAAGGAGGCTTTCAACCCTTCGGTCCTGAAGGATGATGGCCGGAACTTAAAGAAAATGCTTAAAATCGCTCTTGATGAATTCCTTGCAAGCTTTGGGTTTGATTTTGCCCAGGAACTTCGTGCAACAACATTAAGGCTTGAATCCTATATATCCAAGCTGATCGGCCAGCAGCAGGAGACTATTTCGAAAAAAGCCGCCAATGTGAACAGTGATTTGTCTTTTAGCTCATATGAGCCATTAAAAATGGAGAGTATTGAATTTGATTCTGCATTTTCCAATGAAGACCCGAACCAATTTAAAAAGGCTCTATCCTACTTTAAAAACCCAAAAACGTTTTTTGAAAAGAATGAACGCAAGCAGTTGGCGGATGAACTGGAGAAGAACCTGCAGGAACCTGCAGATCGTTACCTGCAAGCTGAAAGCACCAGACTAAAATTCCATTACAGCAGCCTGCTGACGGTCGAATTTGAGCGGCTGCTCAATTCGCTGATTGAACAGAACAATGAATATTATGAAGGTATTACGGCTGCTTTAAAAGATGATTTCCCGATTGAAGAGCTGAAAGAAATTGAGAGGAACATTGCACAGTACGAATAATAGGTATTGAAAGGTTGCTGCTTTTCTTATGGAAAAATGGCTTTCTGCTGCTGAAGAAAAATATAATATAGACATCCTGTTTGCATGTGAAGCAGGAAGCAGGGCCTGGGGGACAGATGATGCGGAATCAGATTATGATATCCGCTTCATCTTTAAACATAAGGACCTGAAAGCATATCTTTCCCTTGAACGTGCCAAAGAGGTTATTGATTCAGATAACCCTTATGATGCGCACGGCTGGGATATTTTTAAAGCATTTGACCTTATGCAAAAATCCAATCCAAGTATATTCGAATGGGCATACTCACCCATCATCTACAAGGATAGGGATGGCTTTTCAAATAGGCTGAGGAGTATCGCGGAAAAAGAGTTCTCACGGTATAAGTTATTCCAGCATTACACCCAGCTATTTTCCCGCAATCTTGGGGAAGCGGCTAAAAAAGAGGGCTTTACAATTAAGAAACAGAAGCTGCTAATCCAGGCGATAAGAGCCTGCCTCATTTCAAGGCAGCTGCTACAGCAAAGCAAAATAAACGGAGATTTTTTGTATACAGGTCTCTTTTGCTTAAAGGAAGAGGATGAGATTACCCGCTTTTATCAGACCCTGGTTAATGCAAAACAACGCGGGGATCTTATTCAGGAGCATCTAGCTAATCAAATAGCTGATACACTCGAGTCAGAAAGGGAATTCCTCTATACAGCCGGTGAATCAATGCCTATAGGAAAAGGCAAAGTATCCGGACTGAATAAATGGCTTTGGGAACTGCTGAAAGTTTAAAATCATTCTGAGAAGTAAAGGGAGAGCTATGGAGAAAAATTTATTTCATGCATGTGCAACCTGCGTAAACTTCCATCCTGAAAAGCGTAAAGAAGGAATGGTTTATTTTTGCAGCAGACTGGGCTATGAAACGAAACCTGACTATCAATTTAACTGCTGGACACCAAAGGAACATATAAAACGCCTAATGGAAAAGAGAAAAGGGGAGAACCTTAAATGAAGTATCAAGTAGAAAAGGAATGGGTAGTAACTAAACTGGATGATCCTAATATCCGAATTGCCGACTGCCGCTTTAAACTTGGGTCACCTGAAGAAGGGCGCAGCTTATATAATCTCAACCATATTCCCAATGCCGTGTATTTTGATTTAGAGAAGGATCTGTCGGGCCCTGTTAGAGAACATGGGGGCAGGCACCCGCTTCCAAATCCCTCTCAATTTAAAGAAGTCCTGGAGAAGGCTGGTATCAGCAGGGATACCACAGTAATTGCCTATGATGGAGGAGAAGGGGCTTTTGCCGCAAGGTTCTGGTGGCTCCTCAGGTATTTGGGACATGATAAAGTTTATGTATTGAACGGCGGATATAAAGAATGGGCTGAAAGCGACTATCCTTTGAATAATAAGATTCAAAGCTTCGGGCCAGCTGACTTTAAAATCGATCTGCGGCCTGACATACTTGCCTCATACGAAGAAGTTAAAGAATATACCGGTAATCAGGATACTGCTGTAATTATTGACTCGAGAGAGGAAAAGAGATACCTGGGACTGGAGGAGCCAATTGATAAAAAAGCCGGCCATATCCCTGGAGCAATCAATAGAGTTTGGCTTGAAGCGTATAAAAATGGCAGGTTTAAAGAAGCAGAGGAACAGGAAAAACGGTTTGCAGACATCGATAAGAATAAACCTGTAGTTGTTTACTGCGGATCTGGGGTAACAGCAGCACCTAATTTTCTGGCATTAAAGGAAGCTGGCTTCCGTAATGTTAAATTATATGCTGGAAGCTTCAGCGATTGGATCTCTTATGACGGAAATAAAATAGAAACTGTCGAAAAATAGAGGAATCCCTTATAAAAAAAGGGATTTTTTTACTGTTAAAATTATTATATAATTTAAAAGGTTTAATATATTTTGAAAATGGAGTGGTTAAATGAATACTTCGGGCTACACGATAACAAAAAAACAAAGAACTGAAACAAAACAAATATTGGTAACGACTGCAATTATTCTAATATTGTCAGCAATTTTTATTCCTATATCTTTACTTTCACCATTTCAGGCACAATTTTTCAGACCTGAAGGGACCTGGGTTTTCGAAGCGCCTAAAGCCGCTTATGTTACATTTAGCATAGCTTTGGCATCGATGGGGATTTTTATCCTAGCGGGGGTTTGGCTGCACAGTGCTGAAAAATTTGGCAGGATTGCGAAATTTATTACAGGAGCCGGTTTTTTGTTTTCACTGGCTACAGTTATCCTCAGTTTTGATTATTACCACTATATTGATAAGAATGGTGTCCATTTTAATACATTATTCAGTTTGAAGGAGAAGCACTATAATTGGCCGGAAATCAAACATGCCAGGCAAACGGTCATAAACAAAATGGGTGTTATGTCTGATGATGAATTAATCTTTACCTTTAAAGATGGAACTACATATGCGTATCCATTAAATAATAATGTCCGAAATGCGCGAATCGCTACTTACTATGAACTGGAAGAACATGGAGTTGAACTAATAAGGGAAACAGAATAGGGCTGTAAAACTTTTCAAGAGAAACGGAGAGTTTCCCATGATATAATAGTTGTTATGATTATAATCGGGAGGCGGAAAAATGAACGAGAAAAAACCTTCACTGCTGCTGGTTGATGGAATGGCTCTGCTGTTCAGGGCATATTTTGCAACAGCGATGTCCGGTCAATTTATGATAAATTCAAAAGGAATACCTACAAATGGAGTTTACGGATTTGTTAAACACTTTTTAACGGCTGTTTCTTCCTTTAGCCCGACTCATGTGGCCGTTTGCTGGGATATGGGAAGCAAAACCTTCCGTACGGAAATGTTTGATGCCTATAAAGCAAACCGTCCTGAAGCTCCAATTGAACTTGTGCCTCAATTCGATCTGGTAAAAGAAGTCGTGGAAGCTTTTGATGTTCCAAATATTGGCCTTGAAGGATATGAAGCTGATGACTGCATTGGCACCATTGCAAGAAAAGCAAGCCAGGAAGCGGAAGTACTGATCCTTACTGGCGACCAGGATATCCTTCAGCTTCTGGATGATAATATTTCTGTCATTTTGCTGCAAAAAGGCTACGGCAATTATCTGGTGCATACGACAGAAACCTTTTATGAAGAAAAGGGAATAACACCGAAGCAGATGATTGATTTGAAAGCCTTCATGGGAGATACAAGTGATAATTATCCCGGAGTAAAAGGGATTGGCGAAAAAACAGCTCTGAAGCTGCTGCAGCAATTTGAGCATATTGAAGGTGTATTAGAAAACCTGGAACAGCTCACAAAAGGACAGCGTGCCAAGATCGAACAGGATCTTGAAATGCTGCACTTGAGCAGACAGCTCGCCGAAATAAAATGCGATGTACCTGTTGAATGCCCTCTAGACCTGGCGCAATTCACAATGAACCGGGAAAAGGTCATAGAGAAATTCACTGAAATTGAATTCCGCGGTCTTCATAGATTTCTTGATTTTAAAAAGGAATATGCATAATAGAGACCCCAGGCTCCTGCCTGGGGTTTTAAATTTTTTCATGATTGCGCATCTCCAAGTAAAAGAGAAAACTGAGCGCATAAATGCAAGAAACCCGCACACACCATAATCATGCGCGCATACCGAAGAACCCCCGCGCACATCCTCGCCAAGCCAGCGCGTATAAGAAAAGCTTGCGCGTACAAACGAGAGAGCTCCGAGCACACAAGGGTCAAGCGCGCGTAAACGAAGAAACCCCGCGCACAAAAATGACAGAAACCGCTCACACAAGGATCATACACATATAACCGAAGTAAAATGTGTACATCCCCACCAGACTCTAAATGCAGCTTTACTCTAACAAACATTAATGCCGCCAAAGGCGGCATCCAATTTATTTAGTATTCTTCTTCTTCGCTGCATTCTCCAGTTTGCTTTTAGGTTCCTCTGAAAATTCAGCATCCTGCCCGTATCCTTGAGGGTTTACGCCAGGTGCTTTTATTCCTCTGTTTGTATGTCCATTTTTGCTCATGTGATTCACCTCCCCAGTCAGCAACTTCTCCATTGATAACCTTATTATTGTTAAAGTCTTCGGGTTTTAATCATGTCCATCGAGGGTACAATTTAGCAACTGATGCGGTGAGTTCTTCTTCTGTTTTGGGTTTAATTATTCCATAATTACAGGCCTATTTAGCATTTGAAGGAGGAATAATAAAAGTCTGCATACTTCACAATAAAGAAGAGGTGAATTGTTATGAACAAGGGAGTTTATATCGCTCTTTTAAGTATAGGGCTGGCACAGGGCCTAAAAATCCCCATCCATTATGTGAAAAAGGGAGAACTTCGTCCTGATTTGTTTTTCCAGACAGGGGGCATGCCGAGTTCTCATTCGGCTGGTGTTTCTTCTTTAACCACTTTTATAGCTTTAAAGCGCGGAGTTCCGACGGTCGACTTTGCTTTATCACTGGTTTATGGCCTGATTGTTATGTATGATGCCCAGGGAATCAGGCGCCAAACCGGTGAGCTTACCTTAAAGGTAAATAGTCTTGGTGAGCTGGTTGATAAAATTCACAAAGATGAGACTGTTAAGTTTGAGGAGGAAGGTCCAAAGAAGCTGAAGGAAATGCTCGGCCACCAGCCTGCTGAAGTATTGGGCGGAGCTCTCCTCGGTGTATTAACCGGAACACTTGGCTACCTTCTAACTAAGAAGAAATAATTGAGCTTACAACTCCCCTGCTTCATGCAGGAAAAAGGTAGATAATTGTCGAAAAATCAGGTAAGATTTAGGAGAACGCAGGAGGGAGCAGGGGAAGAGGGTAAGTGAAATGAAGACAGTTGAAGAGTATTTGCACTTTTTGCAAAGTAAAGGATTTCAATTTCGGGAAGACGCGATTGGCTTCATTTACTTTGGCAAAAATTATACCAATGCTTCTGACGAGCTTGCCAATGCAGCAATAGAACTTACATTAAAAGCTCAGAAATCATTTGACGGCAGTTTTTACGTATCATTGCTTGAAACATTGGTTTCAAAGAATATTACCAGCAGGCGTGAAGCAATAAAATTTGTAAAAGAAAAATCAATCATTTAAAAGGCGTGTTTTTTGAGGACACGCCCTTTTTCTATTTATTAAGCTGTTTTTCTCCTAAAGATGGATAATGTTTTCTTAGCAGGAATTTCTGCAAAGACCATACCTGCAAAAATTAGCAGACAGCCAGTCAGGGCACTAAAGGAAAGTCTCTCATTCGCCCACATAAATCCTGCAGCAGCAGCAAACACAGGTTCCATGGCGAATATGAGGGCCACTCTTGTTGGGGTTGTGAATTTTTGAAAAGCCGTCTGTGCAAAAAATGCGAGCGCGGTCGCAAACAATGAAGTTACAATTAGAGCAGTCACCACATTGGTCTTAAATAATACTCCAGTTTCAAATGCCTGCTGCCAATTTTCTGTAAAAAACGCAAAAATGCCTGATAGCAAGGCCACGGTACCTACTTGAATAACCGTTAATAGCAGGGCCGGGTATTTGCTGCTATATTTTCCTGTGAATATAATATGAAGGGCAAAACCAACTGCACAGATTAATACATATGCATCACCGATATTTAGCGAGACTTTATCAGTCATTGTAAGCAAATACAATCCCGCTGTTGCAATTGATACACCTATAATAGCATTGAACCCTGGCTTAATTTTTAAAAGCATAAAAGAAAAGACTGGGACCATTACTACACTTAACCCCGTAATAAAGCCAGCTTTTGAGGAAGTTGTATGAAGCAGTCCGATTGTCTGGAAAGCATAGCCTATAAATAAAAACAAGCCCATAATAATTCCAGAAATCAAAAGCTTTTTGTTTATTTTCTTTAACTGTTCTCTTTCAAAAATAACTAGCCAGCCTCCCAGCAAGAAAGCGGCCATTAAAAAGCGTACGCCATTAAAAGAAAATGGCTCAAGAAAAGCAATGGCGTTTTGTACAAGCACAAAGGTAGTTCCCCACACAAAGGCTACGAGCAATAGGCTTACATCTGCAAATATAACCGATCTATTCATTATCTCATTGACCTTTCGTTCTATTTTTGCGAATGGCTGCTCTGGCTAATTCATCCGCTCCTTTGTTTTCGGAGCTGGGCACCCATTTCATAAAAAACAAATCAAATTGCCTTGTAAGCTCCAAAGCATTTTCAAGCAAGGGAGCAAATTTTTTATTTTTAACGAATTCCTTTTCAACGGCCCGGTTAACGAGCTGTGAATCCGTTCGAAAGGATACTGTTTTGTATCCCTTTTCTATACATATTTCCAGAGCATGAATAAATGCACGGTATTCGGCTTCGTGATTTTCCATTTTCCCTAAAGGAATGGAATAGCGTTCAACTTGGCCATTATTTTTAATGAAAATGCCTGCCCCGCTGGGACCCGGGTTTCCGGCACTTGCTCCATCGATATACACTTCAATCAATTAAACTGCCTCCTGATTTTAACAGCATAATAGGGTAAACTAAGTGTAGTTTATCATAAAAATAAGCGATAAAGTGAAACTTCAATAAGTGGGGGCTTTATCTCCCACTGATTGTTAGTTGAACCAATCGGGCCTTTACGGGCAGTTGGATCCCCCAGTTATCCTCCATTGATACCGCTGAGTCTTTAATTGGGGGAGCCTACTGCCCGTCAGACCGCGATAAAGCAGAAAAGGATACCAAAAATGGCATCCTAATCTTTTACTGGAAAACGTTTAGCAATATAGCCAAACGGGGTATCAAGTATAGCTACTATAAATTTCAGCAAATAAGTGGTGATGAATATTTGAATCCATTCCTCCATTGGAAATACGCCGAGGAAAGCAATGCTTGTAAAAACAAGGGTATCCAATAGCTGGCTGATCATAGTGCTGCCATTATTCCTGATCCAAAATTGGCCATCCTTTGGAAATTTCTTTTTTAAATAGGTAAAAATATAAACATCCGTAAATTGACTGACTAAATAGGCAGCGAGGCTTCCGGCAGCAATTCGCGGCAGAATCGAAAAAGAGTGCTGAGGGGCTCCTGTGCAAAATCTGTTTCATGCGGTTTAAATAATAAAACCATCTGCATGATGAGAGTCATGGACAGAAGAGTAAAGAAACCAAGCCATACAGCTTTTTTTGCTTCTTCCTTTCCGTACTTTTCATTTAGGATATCCGTAACGAGAAAAGCGGTACCGTACATAGCGTTTCCTAAAGTAGCCGTCAGGCCGAACATTTCAATGGTTTTTACGACTTGAAGATTGGCCATGACAGTAGAGAAGCCAATCCACACGAATAAACCAGTCTTTCCGAACACGCGGTACATAGTCAATACTAATGTGAAATTAATAATTGCAAAGAGCAGTCCAAACCATTCGTTAAACATCATATTCCTCCTAGTTTTGTTAATGCGGGAGTTTACGAACCGCAGGAGATATAAAATTGTCATTGACCATTATACCTTGAAATATACTCAGTTAGTAATAAACTGAGTAAAGTATAATAAGTCCAACTATTGCAAACAGTTCTAATAATGATGACCAGCTAATAAAGTACAGAAAGGCTGACCTTAATGAAATATAAATTGGAATGGAAATATAAACTTAAAGGTAATGAGGATATATTATTTACTTCAGACTGGATTGACGGTGAATCGGCCTTGCAGGCTGGAGAAGATATTGAAAAATCAGGGAAGGGCAAAGAAATAATTTACTATGATGAAGCTGGCACTTCATGGAGCACAAAGGAAATGAGAAAACTTCTAATGGAAGTGGAAGAGGATCCCCACGATATTACCGTATTTTTTGATGGGGGATTTAATAAAGAAACCAGTCAGGCTGGGCTCGGTGCAGTAATATATTTTAAACAGGGCAAAAAAAGTACCGTGTGAGGGCAAATGAGCTATTTGATGAGATGGATAATAATAATGAAGCAGAATATGCGGCCATTTATTACACTCTCAACCTGCTCGAAGAAATGGGCGTTCATCATATGACTTGTGAATTCAAAGGTGATTCCCAGGTAGTGTTGAAACAGCTTGAAGGTGAATGGCCATGTTATGAAGAAAATTTAAACCGCTGGCTTGACCGAATTGAAGAAAAGATTAAAAAGCTTGGTATTCTGCCAAGATATAGACCCATTCCGCGCAATGAAAATAAAGAAGCAGATAAATTGGCCGGTCAGGCACTGCAGGGGAAGTTTATTAACAGCAAAATGCAGATCATATAATCCGATATAAGGAAGGCGTGAATCGTTTGAGCAGGAAGGAAATTATTAATGAAGTGGAGGAGCTGATAATCAGTTACTGCAAAGACTGCTTCCTTCATAAGCATCATAAAGAGGAAAGAGGGCGCAGATATGCCCATCGATTTTGCATTACAGAGTGCACTGTAG
Organism: Cytobacillus pseudoceanisediminis; assembly: GCF_023516215.1. NCBI lineage: Bacteria > Bacillati > Bacillota > Bacilli > Caryophanales > Bacillaceae > Cytobacillus > Cytobacillus pseudoceanisediminis. The sequence continues at coordinate 358,218 of NZ_CP097349.1, forward strand.
GTGAGAAAATTAAATCAATAGGCAGCAAGCTTTCATAAATCAGGAAAAATAAAAGGCTGGCAGGTGCCAGCCTTTTTATCGTTATATTTGAATTATAGTTTTACAACGTTTGCAGCTTGAGGTCCGCGGTTTCCTTCAACGATTTCGAAAGAAACTTCCTGGCCTTCTTCTAAAGATTTGAAACCTTCACCTTGGATAGCAGTGAAGTGAACGAATACATCGTCTCCGCCTTCAACTTCGATGAAACCGAAACCTTTTTCATTGTTGAACCATTTTACTTTACCGTTTTGCATGTTTACTTTTCCTCCTAAGCCTGTCAAGACACATCTTGTGCCTTAGATGAATATTACCACCTAACAAAACATAGAGCAGATATTTTTATCTAATAACGGAAATATATTCTGTTAAATGATGATTATAATATACATGAATGGGCACTTTCCGTCAAGGAATTAAAACGCTTTTTTAAAAAAAACAATAAAATATTTAAAATATTTCAACTTTTGTTTATTTGAGAGTGAAATGCAATGTTCACTAGTGAATTGATAACATAAATTAGAGATTTTCTCATATTAATTATTAATTATCTTGTTGGCAAAGGGTGAGGAAAATGTATCGGTTTTCCATTGAGAATCAAGATTGGATCTTGAGGTTTTCACCCAACATCCAAATAGAAGCAGAAGAGAAGCAGGCCATCATCAGCTCGATCCTGCAGCTTGGCAAGGATCTCCCTCTATACTCACATGGAGAGTCATTTCTTATTATGAATGACCAATTAGGCATCATTGTATTTAATGTTGAGAAAATTCCATCCATGATTTTGACGGTCGCAAACATTGTTACAGAAAATAAATGGTACATCCAAAAAAACCTGACAATAAAGCGCTATCTTAAAGAATGATCGGCAAAAGCCATTTTTTTGATAGAAAAAAATTTTGGTCGTCGATAACTTTCCAGCTCCACAAGGAATGCAACGACAGCTTTATCATCGCACGACTAAAAGTGTCAGCTTTTAGGAGGAGCGCCTGCCCCTCGAGGTCACAAGGCTGTCTAGTTGCGGCTCCTAGTGACGAAAGACTAGCCAATCCCTTCCAAGGAAAGTACACTTCTTGCAGGGCTCGTCTTATGCTTGTCGTCCCTGTGCAGTCGCCTCTACATGTAGGGCAGCCTCCGAAAAAAGGGAAAGAACTCCTTTCCGAGAGGCTCGTCGTGTGCTTGATGCCCACAGGTTAAGGAAGGCTTCGACGGTATACACACCGCACGACCAAAATAGGCAGCTTTTGAGAGATATGGCGTTCTTACTGCAAGGCGCTTGCGCTTTTCTTATTGCAAGCAAATTTATTAGGTAATAAATCACAGGGTCTTCCGCCTTATGCAAACGCTTTCCTGCATGGATTAATATATAATTGCAGGAAACTTTAAACAATTTGCAAAGGAGGACTTATGTTGAGAGGGTATAAACAGTTTATTTTTCTGGCCGCTGCTATAATATTGGCGGCATCCAATTTTTTATCCCCATTCATGCAAACGATTGCATCAGCTAAAAAAACGACACAAGGGCTCGATCAGACTACGGCAGTCACTATCCATTATCAGCCTGCAGAGGGCAATGCGAAAGATTGGAATTTATGGGTATGGCCTAAAGATGGCGAAGGTCAGGCTTTTGAATTCACTGGTGAAGATGAATTTGGACTCACTGCAGAGATTGTACTCCCTGGAATCCATGATGAAGTTGGGTTTATTGTCCGTACTGACAGCTGGGAGAAGGATGGGGAGACCGATTCATCAATGTACAGAGCGGCAATGATGAAGTATGGGTAAAAGCAGGCGATGAACATACATATACATCACCGCCTGATGGTGAGTACAGGGACTTTCCAGCATTTGAAAGGGTGAAGGTAAAACTCCACTACTTTCGATATGACGGTAATTATGAAGGCTGGAATTTATGGACTTGGCCAGAAGGCAAAGATGGCAAAAGAGTTGATTTTGCAGCAGAAGATGATTTTGGGAAAGTTGCTGAATTTGAGCTTGAAAATCCGGAAGGTATGACAAAGGCCGGATTTATAGTCAGGAAGAGCATAGAAGGAAATGACTGGGCAGGCAAGGAATTTAGTGATCGCTTTATTACAAAGTTCGATGAAAATGGGAATGCAGAAATATGGATTGTTCAGGGAACAGAAAGAATTTATTACAATCCAGCCTATATTGAAAAAGATCCAAAAATAGTGAATGCTTCTATGGATACTTTTAATCAGATTACGCTTGAAACCAATTTTCCTTTCCAGTGGAGGGATTGGGAATCCATCATTGAAATTGACAATGCCAATATTAAAGAAGTTGTTCCTTTTGACGGGGACGAGGAAAAGGATTTTACAAATAAAGTAAGAGTGATAACAGAAGATAAACTAGATTTCAGGCAATCATATAAAATTTCTGCAGTTTCATTCGGAGAGGCAGAGGTGAAGATTGGGGATATTGTCAGATCAAAGGAATTTGATGATGCTTTCTATTATGATGGGAAGCTGGGAAACCAGTATGCGAAAAATCAAACCTCCTTCAGGCTTTGGGCTCCTACAGCAAGTGAAGCATCGATAGTGCTTTATGACAGCTGGGATGATCAGACTGCTGAAGAACTGCCTCTTAATAGAGGTGAAAAAGGAACCTGGACAACTGTTCTAAAAGGTAATCAAAATGGGCTGATTTACAATTATAAAGTTAAAATCGGAGGGGAATGGACAGAAGCGACTGATCCCTATGTCCGGGCTGTAACAGTGAATGGCGACAGGGGCGTTGTGATGGATCTGGATTCAACCGACCCTAAAAAGTGGAATAAACAGAAGCCGAAGTTAAAGAATCCAGAGGACTCCATCATTTATGAAGTTCATATACGGGACCTTTCGATTCATGAGGACAGCGGCATTAAGCATAAGGGGAAGTTCCTTGGAGCTGCTGAGAAAAGCACTTTAAATTCAAAAGGAGAAAAAACAGGTTTAAATCATATAAAAGATCTTGGAGTCACACATGTTCAGTTCCTTCCGATTTATGACTACCGGACAGTTGATGAAACAAAACTGGACGAACCACAATATAACTGGGGCTATGATCCTAAAAACTATAATGTGCCGGAAGGCTCGTATTCTACTGATCCTTATGATCCAGCTGCAAGAATTACAGAATTGAAGACAATGATTCAGGAATACCATAAAGAGCAGCTGCGGGTTGTAATGGATGTTGTGTATAATCATGTATTTGCAGTAAATGAATCCAGTTTCCATAAGCTTGTTCCAGGCTACTATTTCCGCTATAACGAAGATGGAACACTTGCCAATGGCACAGGAGTCGGCAATGATACAGCTTCGGAAAGAAAAATGATGCAGAAATTTATCGTCGACTCTGTTGCATATTGGGCTGAGGAATATAATCTTGATGGATTCCGCTTCGATCTGATGGGCATTCATGATACTGAAACAATGAATAAAGTAAGAAAGGCATTGGATAAAATTGATCCTACTATCATTATCATTGGGGAGGGATGGGATTTAAACACACCACTGGCAGCTGAAAGAAAGGCCAATCAGAAAAATGCCGAAGATATGCCTGGCATTGGCCATTTCAACGATGGCATCCGGGATGGTTTAAAAGGCAGTGTGTTTGATGAACTGGATAAAGGTTTTGTAAATGGCAAACAAGGCATGGAAAACTTTGTTCAGCAAGGAATTGCAGCAGGATTGGAATATCCGGGCACTATGGCCACATACAAAGATCCTGAACAGGCGGTTACCTATGCTGAGGCGCATGATAACCACACTCTTTGGGATAAGCTTGAACTGACTAATCCAGACGCAGCGGAGGAATCAAGAAAGAAAATGCATAAATTGGCATCTTCCATTATACTGACATCCCAAGGAATCAGCTTTGTTCATGCAGGCCAGGAATTCATGCGGACAAAATACGGGGATCACAACAGCTATAAATCCCCTGACAGTGTAAATCAGTTAGACTGGGACCGCCGAACAGATTTCAGCGGGGAAGTAGACTATTTTAAAGGTCTGATTAAGCTCAGAAAGCATTATAAATCGTTTAGAATGACATCAGCTGAGGATATTCAATCAAAGCTTGAATTTATTGATGCCCCAGATAATACGGTGGCATATAGACTGGATGCAAAAGGCCTAAAAGATAGAGCGAAAGAGATTGTTGTAATCCATAATGCAAATACAGAAACAGCCAAAATAACACTTCCAGGCAAGGGCCCTTGGCATTTGCTTGCAGACGGAAAACAGGCAGGGATAAAAACCCTAAAGATATATCAGTCAAAAACAATTGAAGTACCTGCACAAACAAGCTTTATTCTAAAAAGGTAAGTAACGGAGGAGAATCCTGTCAGGGGATTCTTCTTTTGTTTTGCTTAGCGGAACAGATTGTTTTAAAAATTTCATAACTATATAGGTATTTTAACTCCCTTTGCTAAATTTTTAGGTTAATATTAAAATAGATGTCTACAATTTGTTCTACAATGCAAAGGGAGCTAAAGTATGAAATTGATAATCGCGGAAAAACCCGATCAGGGTATGACGCTGGCTTCTGTTTTTAAAATGAAGAAACACCAGGGATATATTGAGATCCTTCCGAACGATATATTTCCCCAAGGGGCTCATGTTACTTGGGCTATAGGCCACCTATGCCAGCTGTCTGCCCCTGAAAAATACAAGAAGGATTGGAAAAAGTGGTCATTGGATACATTGCCCATAATTCCGGAGCAATTTCAATATGAAGTGACAAAGGATAAAGCAAAACAATTTAATATAATCAAACAGCTTGCTTCTAATCCTAACTTAACAGAAATTATCCATGCTGGTGATGCAGGGAGAGAAGGCGAGCTTATCATCCGGAATATTCTAAGGCTTACCGGTACCAGAGTGCCCATGAAAAGGCTCTGGATCTCTTCCTTGACTCCTAAAGCCATAAAGGAAGGGTTTCTTACCCTGCTGGATGAAAGTGACACAAGGAACTTATATTATGAAGCCTATACGAGAGCATGTGCCGACTGGATCGTTGGCATGAATGCTTCACGATTATACAGTCTTCTTCTGCAGCAGAAAGGCTTCTCGGATGTTTTTTCAGTAGGAAGGGTTCAGACTCCCACTTTAGCTTTAATCGTAAAAAGGGAACAGGAAATCCAGAATTTTGTTTCCGAACCTTTCTGGGAAGTAAATGCACAGTTTAAAGTAAACGGGAAAAAATATACCGGCAAGTGGGAAAAAGATGGGGAATCAAGAATTAAGACGAAGGAGCTTGCCGAAAAGATTGCGGCATTCTGCAGGGACAAAGATGCACAGGTAGAAGATGTGCAGGCCGAAAAAAAGAATTCCTGCCGCCGATGCTTTATAACCTTTCTGCATTGCAGGCAGAAACCAACCGCAGATTCAAATTCCCGCCCAAAAAAACACTTGATGTATTGCAGAAGCTTTATCAAAAAGGAATCGTTTCATATCCTCGCTCAGATTCCAGGCATGTAACAGAAGGAGAAGCGGAAATGTTTCCGGAGATCCTCAGGAAAATGGAAACAAAAGATGAGTATAAGGAATTTTTCCCTTTGCCTTCAAGCTCGATTTTGCAGAATAAACGGTATGTGAATGATAAAAAGGTAACTGATCACTATGCCATTATTCCGACCGAACAAGTGCCCGACCTGGTAAGATTATCTTCGGATGAAAAAATTCTCTATGACCTGATCGTTAGGAGCTTAATAGCTGCACATTATGGAAAAGCTGTAACAGAATATACAACTATTAAAACCCTTGCAGATGGAAGAGCTTTGTTTTTATCCAAGGGAAAAGTACAGCTTGAAGAAGGCTGGAGAAAAGTGATTCCGCAGCAGGAGAAGGAAAAGGAACCGATTCTGCCTTTATTGCAGGCGGGTGATCAAGGTACAGTGTTAAAGGCGGATGTAAAAGAAAGCAAAACCCAGCCGCCAAAAAGGTATACGGAAGGCCAGCTGATTACACTGATGAAAACGGCCGGGAAGCAAATCGAAGATAAGGAACTTGAGAAGGTCCTGATGAAGACGGAAGGCCTTGGAACGGAAGCTACAAGGGCGGGAATCATCACAATGCTGAAGGAGCGCAAATACATTGATATAAAGAAGAATCTTGTATATGCAAACTCAAAAGCAAAAATCCTGATAGAAGCAATAGGCACAGAAATACTGGCTTCTCCAGAAATGACAGCCAAATGGGAACAGCGGCTGAAGGATATTTCGGATGGTCAGGCATCCCCCAAACAATTCATGGAGCAAACCAATAAAATGGTTGGCCATTTGATTTCCGCCTCCATTGAACATGCGGGAAAGTGGACATTCTCTGAGGAAGATAAAGAGGGGTTCACGCCCGGGAAATTCAAGCAAAAAAGAGCAGTCAATCTGGGCAAATGCATGCTGTGTGATGGTAAAGCTGTTGATAAGGGGAGCTTTTATGGCTGCTCCAATTATAATAAAACAAAATGCACTTTCACTATTTCCAAAAGCATTATGGGCAAGACGATGACTCAGAAACTGATCAAACAGCTACTGAAGGATGGGGAAACAGACTTAGTTGAAGGTTTTACAAGCAAAGGAAAGGATAAAACATTTTCAGCTAAATTAACCTGGGACCGACAGGAGAATAGAGTCAAATTTCTCTTCCCGCAAAAGACCTGAATTTGCTTGCTGCAGCGAATTTCCTTGTCTCCATTTTCCAACTGTAGTAAAATCGTTAAAGTCTTATAATTGTTAATGAATGAAATAAAGTGGACATGGCGCTCTGCGCATTTATAATATCTGAATTTATATCTTTGAATTTTGAGAATGGTCTAGCTCGAGCGGCTACCCCCTCGAGATCACAAGTCAATCCTCCCAAAGAGGCAAAGAACGCCTTTCTGATAGGCTCGTCTTGTGTTTGTCGGGGGTGGGCAAGGCGCTTGCGCTTTTCTAATTGGCAGGAGGTTGCGTAATGCCAACACCAAGTATGGAAGATTACATTGAACAAATATATATGTTAATCGAGGACAAAGGATATGCCAGAGTTTCTGATATTGCCGAGGCTCTCTCTGTACATCCCTCTTCTGTGACAAAAATGGTTCAGAAGCTTGATAAGGATGAGTATCTAGTTTATGAAAAGTATCGAGGGCTTATTTTAACGCCAAAAGGAAAAAAGTCGGCAAGAGGCTTGTATATCGGCATGAGCTTTTAGAACAGCTCCTGCGTATTATTGGAGTTAAAGAAGAAAATATTTATGAAGATGTGGAAGGCATTGAACATCACCTGAGCTGGGATGCCATCGATAGGGTTGGCGACTTGGTTCAGTTTTTGAAGAGGATGATAGCCGCATTGGAGTGCTGAGGGAAATCCAGCGTAAAAATGAGGAAGAACAGTAAAAACCTGACTGCTTTCGTCAGGTTTTTTTCATGCACCGGACTTTTTTAATAGAAGCTGGGAAAATCATCAAAAGATGACGCAAAGGAAGGATTCAGATATATCGAACCATCTTCGTTTTCATAAATTTGAATACCTTCAATCAAGCCTTCTTTAGCCTCCAATAGTGCTTTCCGATAAGAAATGATCCTTCCTCCGGAAGTCTGGAATGAAATAATCTCTTCATTGTTGTTTCTGTAGACTGCAGTCAGCTGTTCACCGTTCATATAAACACTCCTTATTCATTTTCTATCAGTATTGTTGACTTTTTTAACATTTTATAATCAGAGGTATTTTTGATAATCTTAGCGAATTTAAAATATTGGGAACTTTTTAATGAACAATCGTATGCATACACGGGGGGATATGATGAGCACTTTTAACTGGTCTGCAGAAGCAGAGAGGCTTTGGGATGAAAATTCGGAATCATGGAATGCAAAGAGTGCAGCAATGTGGGAGGAAGGGAGCCGAAAGGATATCATCTCCTTCTTCGAAAAGCATGTCAAAAAGGGATCTGCCGTATGTGACCTTGGATGCGGTGATGGGTATGGTTCATATAAACTTGCTTTGGCTGGCTATAAAGTTATCGGGATTGATGTCTCTGAAGAGATGATACATAAAGCAGAAAAATTGAACGAAAAAACAGGTGCGGTATTTAAGAAAGAAGACATTTCAGATCTTACCCTTGAAGAGAATGCACTTGATGCGGTCCTTGCCATCAATTCACTGGAATGGACAGAGAGCCCGCTGGATGTATTAAAAGAAATTCGGCGAACTGTTAAGCCGGGCGGAAGGGCATGTATAGGCATTCTTGGTCCAACAGCTGCACCCAGGGCTAACAGCTACCGCAGGCTTTATAAGGAAAAAGTTATCTGCAATACCATGATGCCGTGGGAGTTTGAACGGCTTGCAAAAGAAAACGGATGGTCAAAGATTGATGAACTTGGTGTTTATAAAAAAGCATCAGACCAGCTTTCAAAAGGCTCGCTGACGGATGAGCTAAAGCAATCATTATCTTTTATGTGGATCTTTATGCTTGAAAACAGGAAAAATGAAGGGATGGGAAGAGAATGAGCAGATATTCAATTGAAGAGTTTGTAAAGCAGACAAAACAGCAGGATAAAGGAGAAGGATTATTTGAACTTGAAACACCAAGGATGCTCGAAATTAATTTAACCAGCCAGGTTTGGGCTAAAGCAGGCGGGATGGTTTCCTACCGCGGCCAAATTAAGTTTGAACGCGAGGGGATACTCGAGCATGGCTTAGGAAAAATGTTTAAAAAGGCACTTACTGGAGAAGGGGCAGCTTTAATGAAAGCTACGGGCAACGGAAAGCTGTACCTTGCAGACCAAGGAAAGAAAATTTCAATTCTGAATCTCGATGGAGATGCCATCTTTGTAAATGGGAATGATCTGCTTGCATTCGAGCCTTCCATCAGCTGGGACATTAAGTTAATGAAGAGGATGGCAGGCATGCTTGCAGGAGGTTTGTTCAACGTCCGTTTAGAAGGAACAGGAATGGTGGCTATCACTTCTCACTATGAGCCGCTGACACTCTTGGTTACTCCTGATAATCCGGTGTATACGGATCCAAATGCGACAGTTGCATGGTCAGGTACACTGCAGCCGGAATTTGTGACAGATATCTCATTTAAAACGTTCCTTGGAAGAGGAAGCGGAGAGTCGATCCAAATGAAGTTTTCAGGCAACGGCTTTGTAGTAGTTCAGCCATTTGAAGAAGTGTATTATGCTCAGCAATCATAAGGAAAAGCCGGTATTTGAGAGGGGCAAACCTCTCAAATACCGGCTTTTTTCATGCTTTGCTGCAAATTAAGTTATCCGTTCACTGCACTATTAATCCCAATCATAAGGAGTTTCCTGGTAAACATAGTAGTTCAGCCAGTTGGAAAACATTAAATGGGCATGTGACCGCCATTTATTATGGGGGTTTCTGCCGGGATCATTATTCGGGAAATAGTGTTTTGGCATAGGGACCTGCAGGCCTCTGGTTCTGTCTCTTGTGTATTCTTCCGCAAGTGTGCCTGCTTCATATTCCAGGTGTCCTGTTACCATGATTTGTCTTCCGCCGTTGGCACTCATGATGAAAGGACCCGCTTCCTCAGATGATGACAGGAGCTTGACTTCCGGGTGTTTCAGCAGTTGCTCTGTATAAACATCAGTATGGCGCGAATGCGGAGCAAAGTAGATGTCATCGAATCCTCTCAATAATTTCTCGCTTCTGTCATGAACTTCATGAAGGTAAACGCCTGAGCACTTTTCAGGCAGCTCATATTTTCCGATTCCAAAGTGATAGAATAACGCTGCCTGTGCTCCCCAGCATATATGCAGGGTGGAAGTAACATTCGTTTTCGTCCACTCCATTATTACGGTTAGTTCCTCCCAATAGTCCACTTCTTTAAAGTCGAGAAGCTCTACAGGTGCTCCAGTTATGATCATCCCGTCAAATTTGCGGTTTCGGACTTGCTCAAACGTAGTATAGAATTGTTCGAGATGCATAGGACTGGTATTTTTTGATTGATGTGTGGCAGTTTTTAAAAACGAGATGTTCACCTGTAAAGGCGTATTTCCAAGGAGTCTTAAAAGGTGTGCTTCGGTTTTTTCTTTTTCAGGCATCAAATTCAGGATGAGGATATTTAATGGGCGAATATCCTGCTGTTTGGCACGGTCCTCATCCATGATAAATATATTTTCTTCCTCTAAGATCTCCCTTGCAGGAAGCAGCTTAGGAATTTTTATTGGCAAGTGATCATCTCCCTGTGCAAAAATTCAATTAAACTTATTATAAAGACGATTCGAAATTGTATCAATGCTTCACTGTGTGAAAATGCGAAAATATCAAAAGTAAATGACAATATTTCGATTCGGGGATGGTACAATATAGCTGTAAGGAACCTATACATATTGGATTCTAGGGGGATAAAAATGAATGTGAAACCGATTGTAAAATCAGACATTGAAATTGCCCAGGCATCTGCAATGAAGCCTATTGCGGAAATAGCTGAAAAAATCGGGCTCTTAGAGGATGATCTGGAGCTTTTCGGCAAGTATAAAGCAAAATTATCCGCTGATACCTTAAAGAAATTAAGTACGAAAGAAAGCGGAAAAATAATTCTTGTCACCTCCATTAATCCGACACCTGCAGGAGAAGGAAAATCCACAGTAACAGTCGGTCTTGCCGATGCTTTCAACAGACTTGGCAAAAAAGCTATGGTCGCGATGAGGGAACCTTCTCTTGGGCCAACTATGGGAATCAAAGGCGGAGCAACCGGCGGAGGGTATTCGCAGGTTCTGCCGATGGAAGACATCAATCTGCATTTTACCGGTGATCTTCACGCAATCACTACAGCCAATAATGCATTGGCTGCCCTGATTGATAATCACCTCCAGCAGGGGAATCTGTTAAATATTGACCAGAGAAGGATAGTATGGAAGCGTGCCCTGGATTTGAACGACCGTGCATTAAGAAAAATAGTCATTGGCCTTGGAGGGCCTGTACAAGGTGTTCCGAGAGAAGATGGATTTGATATCACTGTGGCTTCAGAAATTATGGCCGTCCTATGCCTTGCCTCCGACCTTCAGAACTTGAAGGAAAGACTGGGGAAAATGGTGATAGCATACAATTATGATAAACAGCCGGTAACAGTAGCCGATCTTGGAGTGGAAGGAGCTCTTACCTTGCTTCTTAAAGAAGCAGTCAAACCTAATCTGGTGCAGACAATTGAACATACACCGGCATTGGTTCATGGCGGCCCGTTTGCAAATATTGCTCATGGGTGCAACAGTGTGATTGCAACTGCCGCTGCCTCCAAGCTGGCTGACTATGTAGTGACAGAAGCCGGTTTTGGCGCGGATCTTGGTGCTGAAAAGTTTTTAAATATTAAAGCCAGAACAGAGGGCATTGACCCTGAAGCAGTGGTGATTGTAGCTACAATCCGTGCTCTAAAAATGCATGGCGGCTTGTCAAAAGCAGAATTGGGCAAAGAAGATACTGAAGCACTCACTAAAGGCTTTGCTAATTTAAAAAAGCATATTGAAACAATTGAAAGTTTTGGCCTTCCGTATGTAGTGGCTATTAACCGGTTTATTTCCGATAGCGAGAATGAAATAGAGGTCCTTACAGAACTTTGCAGTGAGGCCGGCATGCCAGTGGCGCTGACAGAGGTTTGGGAAAAAGGCGGGCAGGGAGGAATTGAGCTGGCCGAGAAGCTCCTGGGAATTTTGGATGAAAAAGCAGCGAATTTCAGCCACCTATATGATTTATCTTTGCCTCTTGAGGAGAAAATTCTAACAGTAGCCCAGACGGTTTATGGTGCAAGCAAAGTGGAATACTCAACTAAAGCCAAAAAGCAGATAAAAGACTTTGAAAGCTTTGGCTGGGGCGTCCTGCCGGTTTGTATGGCTAAAACACAATATTCATTATCTGATGATCCTTCAAAGCTTGGAAGGCCATCAGATTTTACCATTACTATACGCGAGCTGAAGCCATCTATTGGTGCAGGATTCATTGTAGCACTCACCGGTGATGTGATGACTATGCCTGGATTGCCTAAAGCCCCTGCAGCCATGAACATGGATGTAGATGAAGATGGGAATGCTGTCGGCCTATTTTAAGGGGGAATTAGCCCATGTTTGACCCAACGGCCTTTGAGAATATGAAGGTTGTAATGGAAGGCGGATTCTATGACCGGGATCTGGACGGTGAAATAAGAATCGTTGATCGAAATGACATATTAAACTCAGCTAAAATGAGCCGGAGGTATGACATTACTTTCACAGACATTGCAAAAGGGCTGGCAGAGATTTTCTGTACCTTTACAATGGAAGCGGGATTGGATAATCTCGCAGCTGAGCTATTGCCTCAAGGGAAATCTGAGAAGCTGGCAGGCTGCCGGATTAATGTAAAATTTACAATTAAGCATCCACAAGATTCAAAAGCATTTCTGCAAATCCGTGAAGTTCTGCATCATATCTGGGGCAGTGGACGGAAGGTCGAACAGACTGTAAAATACAACCCTGAAAATATGAAGGCCTTGGCCGAAACAGAAACCGTCATTTCTTTTAACCGGCTTATTCATGAAGAACAGATAGATGATCTGAATGAAATGATCACTTATATGACCGCTTCGATGAAAGCTTTAAGAAAAGTCTATATTTAATATGAATGCGTCTTGCCGAAAATAGCAAGGCGCTTTTTTCGTATGGAATTTATACGGAAAATTCAAAATTGTATTTACAATCACTTGCTCTGATAATACGATTAAGAAGGAATGGAAAAACATTCCGAATAATATCAAAAGGAGGAGAGGCAAATGGTTTTGGTTATCATTGAAGGAAAAGGAATTGAGAAGGGTAGACAAGACGTAACCTAGTCAGGAGGACAAAGGTATGATTCAAAGTACAGACAAAATAGTCATTGCAGAGTATCATGAGGGCTTTGCGGCAGGAATAGCAAAAATGTGGAACTTGAGCAGAGACAGCTGGGGCGGAGATACCAGTGTAATGACTGAAGAACAAGTAAAAACGAAGGAAGCGAATAATGGCAATATTACTTTATACTTAGCGCTGGATGGTGAAGAGGTCGTAGGCTATTGCGGGTTATCGGAATATAAAGAAGATACGGGATCCCTATACATCCCTCTTTTAAATGTAAGGCCGGATTACCATGGACGGAAAATAGGAAAGATGCTTGTGCTGAAAGCGCTGCAAAAAACAATTGAATTGGGCTGGCCGCGCCTTGACTTGTATACATGGCCAGGAAATGTGAAAGCTGTCCCGCTTTACAAAAAATGCGGTTTCTTCTGGGAAGACAGAGATGATACAACACACTTAATGAATTTTATTCCGGCTGTTCATCAGACACAGCTTTTGAAACCTGCCTTCGAAAAGCTTGATTGGTATAGCAGCAGCATGAGAGAAATTGACGTGAAGCCAGATGGAATCAAAGAAAGCGGCTTTACATTTTACGAGTATTTATGGGAGAACGGTGAAGTGTCTGCAAGAGTCAGGTTTGAAAGAACGGGCAGAGGAATCAGTTTAATAGAAACGGATGATTACCTTCTAGAACTATCCATGGATCATCATGAAGTAATCGAAAATGAAATCCAAAATTTCCAGCTCAAACTCATCAATAAGACGGGAGTTCCTGTTTCTTTTAAGGCTGAAGGCAATAACCAGGGAAGAGTCGAAGCTGTTTTCGAACATGACCTGATGGCCGAGAGTGACGCGGTAATTACCGGACAATTCATAGTGCATGAAGGGGAAGAGCCTAGTATCTGGAAAACGCATCCTTCATTAGAAGTTAAGGTGTGGGTAAATGGTGAGGAGTGTGAATTGCGCCTTGGTCTGCTGCCTAAGCAGCCAGCCAAAATTACAGGCGGTTCAAAAGGGAATCTCAGGTTTATAAATCAGGAAGCTGAATTGGAAATTGAGGTTGAGAACAACCTTGAAGAAGACGCCGTATTTCACCTTTCATTTCCTGTAAGTGATCTTGTCGAATTAGAAGAGCGGGACTTTAGAATAGAGCTTCACAAAAAAGGGCGTAAGTTGCTGAAGGTGCCTTTCATTGTTAAAAAATATGGCTTTTATCAGCCGGAAATGGCAATATTGGCAACAAAGGAGAATGGAGACGAACTCGCTTTTTCATGCAGCTCAATGGGCATCCCCATTAAAAGCTTCGGTCAAAAGTTCGGGGGAGAGTCAAAGGATTATTGGCATATCTGCAATGGAATCTGCCAGGTGAATATCCGTAAATTGGATTATAAAATAACGGCTGGCAGGAACGAAAGTGTTAACCAGCCTTTCGCGTTTTTTGCTCCTAAACTTGGGAAACCCTTTTCAGCTGAATTTTCAAAGGCAAAGCCGGCGGCAGCAGAGTGGTTTACAGATGACACGGCAATCACTTTCAAATTGGTATTCAAGTCTGAAGCATTTACAGGTATTCTTGTATCATTGTATACATCCCTATATGGTGAAGGCCTTGTTAAAATATGGGCTGAATTGACAAACGAAGGGGATGAAAAATATGAGAATCTGTATTTCAGCCAGCCGTTATATTATGAAATGCAGAAGCCGTATTTCCCCCTGGATAATGAAGTAATCGAGTTTTCTGACATAAAAGAATTGGGGTTCATGGAGTTATCAGGTATAACCGAAAATTGGTTTTTCGCCGATCATAACGGCGAGCCGGTTGGATTCTGCTGGCCGAAAAATGCGAAGTCCAATCCTGATGGGTGGCAATTTTACTATCAGCAGGAAACTGGCTGCATTGAATCGGGAAATCAGATAGTATTGGCACCTGGCTATTTATCAATAGGAGCTTTCCGGACATGGGAAGAAATGCGGCATTTTGCAGGTGTCGGGACAGAGTATGAAAAAAATGTTTACCATGAAAAAGCACTAATTATCAATAGGGGAAATCCAGTTGCAAAAGAACAGGATACAGCAGAATTCACTCTTAAAACATATCGTTCTAGTTATCTTAATGGCACTATTGATTTATATTTAAATACAGATAAAAAACAAACCTCAAATTTCAGTCAAGAACAGGAATTAAGTGTGTTCAAATCCAATTTTCCTATTAAGGATACGGAACCTCTATCTATTATAAATGCTGAAATTACCCTTGACAGTGAAAAGAAGCAAGTAAGGGAACTTCTGCTTGTGCCCCGGGGTAATGTCCGTATGCTTACGGAAGAGCATGGCGGCAAGACTGTTTATATCATGGATAATGGCATCATTAGTTTAAAAGGTGCACCGGATTTTTATCCTGGCTTATTCTCATTAACCTATAAAGAGAGGGAGTGGCTTGATTCATCCTTTCCCGAACCGGTTGCCAAAGGATGGTGGAACCCATGGACTGGCGGCATGAAAACTGTGCCATCGCAAATGAGTGTGTTCTCGCTATTGAAGGAGTCATCTTCTGCTGAATTTACCAGTGTTAAAGATTCGTATGGAAACGAATGGTCTACATTGGCCATCAGTACGAAAGTTGTCCATCACTCCATATGGAAAGGCCTTGAATATACACAGTATTTCGCGTTATTGCCGGGAGTGCCGCTCCTTGCCCATTGGGTAAAAGCGGAGAATGCAGGCGGGAAGTACCTGTTAAATGAAAAATGGATTACAGATTTATTTATAGCCGGTAGCTCATTAAAGGATCTTACTCTTACAGTAAGTGACAAAGGAGCAGAATCAGCATATCAGGCCGGAGTTGAGGAGCAGTCATTTGTTCTAATTGATGGATCCCGTATTTCCAGCTGCCTGTCTCCTGAAAATATGTATGTAATGAGAAGTAAAGATAATGAATTCCTTGGAGCATATATGAATAAAGAAGCATTCGAAGTTATTTCGGAACGAAAAGCAGGCCCATTGGCCAAACCGGGCTTTATTGCATTTGATGAAAGAAGCTTCGAGGGCAGACTGCTTAATAGACTCCACAACCTGGAATTCTGCTAAAGGAGAAATTATGAAAGTCATAGATGCACATATTCATTTTTCTGATATTAAATCATTTCATCATACTGCCAATGAACTCTCACTTGTAGATTATTCATACCATGGGCATCAGCAGGAGTTCCAAAAAGCTAATGTAGTCTTGAGCATTGCAATGGGGCTTACAGAAACAGAAAATATGGGCTTTCCGGATTATGAAGCAAGAACGCCTATGGGGCTTGACCTGGATGATAAGATACCGGCTAATGTTGTTTACTGCGCTGGCATCAATCCATATGATCTCAATGAAGGAGCTCTTCAAAGGCTGGAGGATAATCTGCAAAAGCCGAACGTGGCAGGGATCAAGATTTACCTGGGATATTATCCTTTCTACGCCTATGATGATGTTTATGAACCTGTGTACGAACTCGCTGCAAAATATGGAGTTCCTGTTGTATTTCATACAGGAGATACTTATTCAGAAAGGGGTTGCTTAAGTATTCTCACCCGCTGGCTATTGACGAGGTTGCTGTTAAACACCGGAATGTTAATTTCATGATGGCTCATTTTGGAGACCCATGGACTTTGACAGGAGCTGAAATCATATACAAGAATCCAAATGCCTATGCGGATCTTTCAGGCCTGATTGTCGGTACAGAAAAAGAATTGAAGAAGCGCAGCAAAGGAAGATTTTTGGATCATCTGAGGCATGCTTTAGTGTTTGCAGATTCTTACGATAAATTGCTGTTTGGAACCGATTGGCCTCTTGCGCCAGTGGGTCCTTATATTGAATTTATAAAAGAACTCATACCTGAAGAGCATCATGAAGATGTATTTTACAATACCGCTATAAAGGTTTTTCCTAAAATAAAACCTTTTCTGCCATAGAACCTGCGGCTGGAAGAGAAATCTTTCACTTCCAGCCTTTCAAATAGTCTTAATTACATACATACACGTATAAATATCTTAAAAGGGGGCGGCTATAGTGGATAAAATTGCATGGGTAACAGACAGCACTGCTTTTTTAAATAACGAGTTAAGAAACCATCCTCACATGTACCAGATTCCGATGACCATCATTATGGATGGCAAAGAATATACAGATGGAGTTGATTTAACACCGGAAGAACTTTATGCGAGCTTAAAAACCCTTGATACTCCTCCAAAAACTTCCCAGCCATCCATTGGTGCTTTTCAGGAGTTATATGAAAATCTGCAGAAGGACTATGACTGTATTATCGCAGTGCTGGTATCGGCAAAACTCAGCGGGACTGTTTCTTCCAGTGAACAGGCAGCCCAGCTGGTTGATATACCAGTATACAGCATAGACTCCAAGATATTATCATACCCTTTAACAAGATTAATCCTTAAGGGGATGGAATTGGCAGAAGCCGGACTGGATATTAAAGAAATTATCCGCAGGCTTGAGGCACTCCGCGATACGGGAGAAACCTATGTCCTCATTGGGAGTCTTGAACAGCTTCATAGAAGCGGCAGGATGTCCGGAGTTCAGTTTTTCCTGGGCAGCATGCTAAATGTAAAGCCGATCATTTCAGTTCGTGATGGGGAATTAAGCGTAAAAGAGAAAGCCAGAAGCGAAAGAAAGGCAAAAGACAAAATTGTGAATCTGCTCAAGGGTGCACATGAGAGAAAACTGCTGAAGGAAGTATTCATCCTATACGGTTTGCATCCGGAAGAAGCGGAGACATGGAAGAAGGAGCTCCAGGAAGAATTTAATGGAGTTGAATTTGGATGCTATTCTTTGGGGGCTACCATTGGCGTCCATGCAGGAGAAAATACACTTGGCATCAGCTGGCTGAATGGCCTGGAATAAAATAGCTTAGGGACCTGGTGCAGGAAATCAAATACTGGTTTTCTGCGCCATTTTTTTATCGGTGCCGTCTGTAAGAATGAATCCAATAAATGGTTCTATAGATATGGCATTACCTTGCCATCGTTTCTTTTTGGGACTAATGTTAAAATGGAGTGTGGAGTTTGAAAGCAGGTGAAATAATGAAGGAAAAAATATACATTTAACAGAAAAATTCGTCCGGGATACACTCGGAGAAGATTCAACCGGGCATGACTGGCATCATATTGAGCGGGTGAGAAAAAATGCCCTTTACATAGCCAAAAAGGAACAAGCAGGAGATCCTTTTTTAATTGAAATGGCAGCGCTGCTTCATGATATACCCGATGCTAAGCTGAACACTTCAAGGGAAGCTGGAGAAAGGAAGCTATCTGATTTTCTGCAGGAAATTGAGATTGCAGAAGAAGCTTCCAGCAGCATTAAGACAATTATTGATTCAGTTTCTTTTAAAGGCGGCAATAACAAGAAGGTCTTAAGCGTGGAAGCTAAAATAGTCCAGGATGCGGACCGATTGGATGCGATTGGTGCTGTAGGGATTGCACGGGCATTTGCCTATGGCGGCAAAAAAGGGCAGCCAATTCATGATCCCGGCCTTGAAATCAGAAAAGTAATGACTGAAGATGAATACCGGAATGGTAAGTCATCATCCATCAATCATTTCTACGAAAAGCTATTGAAGCTGAGAGACCTGCTAAATACTGACACTGCCAGGGAAATGGCAGAAGAGCGGCATCAAATTATGGAGAAATATCTGCATCAATTTTTTATAGAATGGAATGGTCAAGCATGAAGATGATCTCTGTGGAAAATGTTACAAAAACATATGGAGAGAAAGAACTTTTTAATGATATATCTTTTACAATCGCTGAAAAAGAAAGGGCAGGACTGATCGGTGTAAACGGTACAGGGAAATCTTCCCTGCTTAAAGTGATTGCCGGTGTTGACCTGCCAGACTCTGGAGAAATAGTCACTCCTAGAGATTACACCATTTCATATTCAGCACAGCAGCCTGAACTCAACTATGATTTAACAGTTCTTGAGCAGGTTTTTGCAGGAGATGCGCCAATTCTTGTACTGCAGAGAGAATATGAACAAGCCCTGCTGGAGCTTAGCATGCACCCCGAAGATTCAGACATTCAGCAAAATCTTTTCGAACTTCAAAAAAGAATGGATACCCTTGATGCCTGGGAAGTGAACACCGATGCAAAAACGATACTCACTAAGCTGGGTATCGAGGAGTTCAGTAAAAAGATTGGAGAGCTTTCTGGCGGGCAAAAAAAACGGGTTGCTCTGGCACAAGTATTGATCCAGTCACCTGACTTGCTGATTCTTGACGAGCCGACAAATCATCTTGATTTTGAATCGGTCAAATGGCTGGAAGAATATCTGGGCAGGTACAGGGGTGCTCTGCTCCTTGTAACACATGATCGTTATTTCCTTGACCGGGTTACAAATAGAATGTTTGAACTTGAAGGCGGAAATCTATACAGCTATAAAGGGAATTATGCTGCATTCCTTGAAGCAAAGGCGGTAAGAGAGGAAAATGAGGCGGCAGCTATCGATAAGCAGAAAAATCTGTTCAGAAGGGAACTGGAATGGATCAGAAGAGGTGCAAAAGCCCGTACCACCAAACAAAAAGCCAGAATCCAGCGGTTTGAAACCCTTGACAGCCAGCTTGCTTCAGTTAAATCCTCCGAAAAATTGGATATGTCCCTAAGCGGCAGCCGCCTAGGAAAACAGGTATTTGAACTCGAATCTGCTTCAAAAAAGTATGGCACTCAAACGATTCTGGATCATTTTGA
This sequence comes from Cytobacillus pseudoceanisediminis, assembly GCF_023516215.1. Taxonomy (NCBI): domain Bacteria; kingdom Bacillati; phylum Bacillota; class Bacilli; order Caryophanales; family Bacillaceae; genus Cytobacillus; species Cytobacillus pseudoceanisediminis. Next base: position 377,793 of record NZ_CP097349.1, read on the forward strand.
TCTTCTTGTAAAACCAGGGGATAGAATAGGGATTATCGGAAGAAATGGAACGGGGAAATCTACTCTGCTTAACATACTGGCAGGCCGGATTCCGCTTGACTCAGGTAAGCGCATTATTGGGCAGACAGTAAAAATCGCTTACTATACACAGGAAAGCGAAGATATGGATGAGAACAAGCGCATGATCGAATACCTCAAAGAAACAGCAGAAGTGGTTGAAACATCCGATGGCAAAACGATTTCTGCAGCTCAAATGCTTGAGCGCTTCCTATTTCCGGCCTATTCTCACGGCACTCCTATCCGCAAGCTTTCCGGCGGGGAAAAACGCAGGCTGTATTTATTGAAAATCTTAATGTCTGAGCCTAATGTTCTTCTGCTTGATGAGCCGACCAATAACCTTGATACTCAAACCCTAACGGTTCTCGAAGATTATCTTGAAGATTTTCCCGGTGTAGTCATTACAGTTTCGCATGACCGCTACTTCCTGGATAAAGTGGCTGAGCAGCTTCTTGTATTAAAAGGCGAGGGCAAAATCGAATCCTACTATGGAAATTACAGTGAATTTCTTGAAAGCGAGAATGCCAAGCCTGTTCAGGAAGCTGATCATGCCCCCAAAAAGGCGAGGGAAACTAAGCCGAAAAAGAAGAGAATGAGCTACAAAGAAAAAAGGAATGGGAAGAAATCGAGGGTAAAATTGAAGCGGCTGAATCCCGTCTCGAAGCGATTTCCTCAGAAATGGCCAGCATCGGCAGTGACTTTGAAAAGGGTCAGGCCTTAGTAGAAGAAGAAACAAAGCTGAATGAAGAGCTTGAATACTTGATTGAGAGATGGAGCTATCTTTCAGAAGCAGCTGAAAATGAATAATTCATACCCGGGGATTTTTCCCGGGTTTCTTTGCATATTCAGAAACAGCTAAAATGCCTCGATAATCTCCTTATGTTAAAATAATACCAGTTACCATCGTGAATATATAAAAAAGGGTGATACTTTTGAGAATAAAAGCAATCGAACCAACACCAAGTCCAAACACTATGAAGGTTATTCTTGATGAAGAGCTTCCGATGGGGAAGGCCAATAATTATAAAAAGGAAAAAAAGAAGGAGCTCCAAAGATTATTCTAGATATACTTGAAATTGAAGGAATCAAAGGGGTGTACCATGTTGCCGATTTCCTTGCTGTCGAAAGAAATGCGAAATATGACTGGAAAGAGCTTCTCCCTCAAGTAAGATCCGCTTTTGGCGAGGATGTGGAAAATGAAGGCACAGACAACGGCATCGATGAACATTTTGGCGAAGTCCAAGTGTTAGTCCAAATGTATAAAGGAATTCCCATGCAGGTGAAACTGACTGACGGCACAGAAGAAAAGCGCTTTGGACTTCCTGAAAACTTTATCAGTGCTGTTTCAGAGGCCCAGGATCCTGCAGATAACGTTGTCATGGTCCGCAAGTGGAAAGAATTCGGTGTCCGCTATGGAGACTTTGACCAAGTTGGCCATGATATTGTTGAAGAACTAATGGCTGCCTATCCAGAAGCAAGACTCCAGATACTTGTTAAAACGGCAAAAAGCCCGGATAAAGCGGAGGAAAAACACGCACGTTCCCTTCTTAAACTGTCTGTCGAAGATCTGGATTCCCCAGATTGGCGGGAGCGCTATCAAAAACTCGAACAGATGGATGATCCTGAACTGGAGGACCTGCCTGTGCTTGAAAAAGCGCTTAAAGATGAGAAGGCTTCAATCAGAAGACTTGCGACAGTTTATCTTGGGATGATTGAGGAAAAGAGTGTCCTGCCTCTCCTCTACAAAGCATTAAAGGATAAAACGGTCACTGTAAGACGTACAGCAGGGGATTGTTTGTCAGACCTGGGATTTGAAGAAGCAATGGACGCCATGAAGGAAGCACTGCAGGATGACAGTAAACTTGTGCGCTGGCGTGCGGCTATGTTCCTTTACGAAGTGGGTGATGAAAGTGTGCTTCCTGCTTTAAAAGCAGCAGAAGACGATCCGGAATTCGAAGTCAGCATGCAAATCAAATTGGCTATTGAAAGAATTGAACATGGAGAAGAAGCAAAAGGGTCAGTTTGGAAACAGATGACTGAATCCCGGAAACGGGGCCAGGAATAATTACAGGAAAAAACCGCTCACAGAATGAAAATCTGGAGCGGTTTTTTTGTTGGGCATATAAGGAATTGTTCCCGGCGTCTTAGGAAAGACGGCAGCAGTAATAAGGTAACGACTGAAGCAAAATTGTGTGCCCGGCTTTTTATAGAATGTCCCGTCCTCAATTATTGAATTCCATAACTCACACACACTGCAGTTTCACCCATTTAAAGCGAAAAATTATAATAAATTTGTAAAAATTATTGAAATTATCCGAAAAAGGGTCTATATTGGAAAGAAAATATTTGGGAGCAGGAGGCTTATCATATTATTCCCATAGAATAAGAGATTATGAATCTAGGGTAAACGGAGGTATTACATACTATGACTGGCTCACAGATGAGAAGTGATATGATCAAAAAAGGCACAGACCGGGCTCCGCACCGCAGCTTGCTGCGTGCTGCCGGGGTAAAGGAAGAGGATTTCGGAAAACCATTTATTGCTGTGTGCAATTCCTATATTGATATCGTACCTGGACATGTGCATTTGCAGGAATTCGGTAAAATTGTTAAAGAAGCAATCCGTGAAGCAGGAGGAGTTCCATTTGAATTTAATACCATCGGAGTAGATGATGGAATTGCCATGGGCCATATTGGCATGCGCTATTCTCTGCCAAGCCGCGAAATCATTGCAGACTCACTTGAAACAGTTGTTTCTGCACACTGGTTTGACGGAATGGTCTGTATCCCGAACTGCGATAAAATTACGCCTGGAATGATGATGGGGGCCTTAAGGGTTAATATTCCAACCGTTTTTGTCAGCGGAGGCCCGATGAAAGCTGGCGTTGATTCAAGCGGAAAACCTTTATCTTTAAGCTCTGTCTTTGAGGGTGTAGGTGCCTTTGAATCTGGACAAATCGATGAAAAAAGGCTTCAGGAAATCGAGCAGGTTGCCTGTCCGACTTGCGGATCATGTTCCGGAATGTTCACTGCAAATTCCATGAACTGTCTGGCAGAAGGGCTGGGCCTTGCACTTCCTGGCAATGGGACGATTCTGGCAGTATCAGAAGAGAGAAAAGAGTTTGTTAAACGTTCAGCCAAGCAGCTGATGGAATTAATAAAAAAAGACATCAAGCCGCGCGATATCGTTACAATTGATGCGATTGACAATGCATTTGCCCTGGATATGGCAATGGGCGGGTCAACCAATACAGTTCTTCACACATTGGCACTTGCTCACGAAGCCGAATTTGAATATCCGATTGAACGAATTAATCAGATTGCCAACCGGGTTCCGCATTTAGCGAAGATTGCTCCTGCTTCAGATTATCATATTGAAGATGTTCATAATGCGGGTGGAGTCAGTGCGATCATCAATGAATTGCTTAAAAAGCCGGACGCCCTGAATGGAGATTGTCTGACGGTTACCGGAAAGACGCTAAGGGAGAATGTTGCAGGCAGTGAAATTCTGGATAAAAACGTAATCCGTACCCTGGAGAATCCGCATTCTGAACGCGGAGGGCTGGCAGTTCTGTTTGGAAATCTTGCTCCTGAAGGATCAATTATAAAAGTCGGTGCTGTTGATGAATCAGTAGGCGGATACCATAGAGGACCAGCCATCTGCTTTGATTCGCAGGAAGAGGCATTATCCGGAATCATTACCGGCAAAGTGCAGGAAGGCCATGTTGTAGTCATTCGATATGAGGGTCCTAAAGGAGGGCCTGGAATGCCGGAGATGCTTGCACCTACTTCCCAGATTGTTGGCCGGGGACTCGGGGCAAAAGTCGGCCTGATTACAGATGGCCGTTTCTCAGGGGCTTCCAGGGGGATCAGCATTGGGCACATTTCTCCTGAGGCTGCTGAAGGCGGGCCTATTGCATTCGTGGAAAATGGAGATATCATTGAATTGGATTTGAATAACCGTACAATCAACCTGGAAATCTCGGATGAAGAATTTGAAGAACGCAAAGCCAATTGGCAAGGCTTCGAGCCAAAGGTCAAAAAAGGGTATCTTGCCCGTTATTCGAAGCTTGTAACCAATGCCAGCACAGGCGGCGTTATGAAAATTTAATAATGTTAAGAAAGCCGGTCATTTATGACTGGCTTTCTTGCTGATAAGAGTTTTTGGCCGATATGTATGTGATTTAAGACGATAGAATACCGTAATAGGACGATAAAAAGGATTACAAAGTAATACCCGGCATAGAAAAATTGCATAAAGATCATACGTTATAGTATGCTTACTTTACAAACTGCAGCTTAAGGAGGAGGCAATTTTATGTCTATGGCATATGAAGAATATATGAAACAAATGGTAAAGCCGATGCGTGAGGAGCTTGTACAGGCTGGTTTTAAAGAACTGACGGCTTCAGAGGATGTAGAGCAGTTTATGGAAGGTCTTGAAGGAACAGCTCTGGTTGTTGTCAATTCAGTTTGCGGCTGTGCTGCTGGACTGGCTCGGCCGGCAGCTACACAGGCCGTTTTACGCAGTGAAAAGAAACCTGATCATTTAGTGACGGTGTTTGCAGGACAGGATAAAGAGGCAACAGCTAAAATGCGCGAGTACTTTGATGGATATGAGCCTTCATCTCCTTCTATGGCTGTTTTAAAAGGGAAGGAAGTTGTGCACTTCATTCACCGCCATGATATTGAAGACCATTCCATGGAAGCGATCATGGAAAATCTTCTTGCGGCTTTTGAGGCGAATTGCTGAGAATATAAAGATTAAACAAAACGGGGTGTCTGCTGGCACCCTTTTTTATAGCAAAATTAAGAAATTCAGGTGAACACAATGATTATTACAACTGCCGGACGCACCAATGAAGCAATGAAAGAAAAAGCAAAAAAATTGCCGAACAATTGGGTGCAGAATATATCAGCAGGAATAAAAGGTCTGTAGGAATGATCCAAAAACAAGTTCCTGAAGACTGCATAGTAGTTGGAAAAGAACGTTTGGAGCTTTTTCCGATAGGTGAAAGCCAGCCATTTTTCTTTCATCCCAGTTCAGCGATGTTCAGAGTAAAGCGTCTCCTAAAAGGAGAGGGTGATCCTTTTCTTCAGGCTGCGGGGCTTAAAGAAGGCAGCAGTATTCTAGATTGTACCCTTGGACTGGCCTCGGACAGCATAACAGCCAGTTATGCAGCAGGGAGTAAAGGCAAAGTTACAGGGCTGGAAGGAAATAAATATCTTTCCTTCCTGGTGGCGAATGGCCTTAGACAATGGGACTCCGGGCTTGATAGTATGAATCAGGCAATGAGAAGAATAAAGGTGGAGTCGTCAATGGCCCTTCCTTATTTGAAAAAATTGCCCCCGGACAGTTATGACGTTGTATATTTTGATCCCATGTTTGAAGAAAAAATCCTTGAGTCAGAGGGGATTAAAGCACTGAGGAACTTTGCTGTTTATGAGGACCTGTCAGAGGAAGTTATTTTTCATGCAAAAAGAGCAGCCAGACAGAGAGTGGTTCTGAAGGATCACTTTAGAAGTTCAAGGTTTGACCGATATGGCTTCAAAGTAATTGAAAGAAAGTCATCGAAATTTCATTTTGGGGTAATTGAAAAATAAGAAAAAGTGCCTGAATACCAGGCACCTTCTTATTTAATCTGCGATGGCCAGATAAACAAAGTAAGCCATCAGCAAAAGGCTTGCAATAACAAAGAATACAGACCAATCCATTTGAATTTCCCCCTTTTTATTCTCCTCGGCTTGAAGAAAACGATTTGTTCTTATTATTCCCGCTTTGCTGATTTATAATCCGGCAAATATATTTTTCACTATATATCTATTGTTCTTTTTAACGATACATGAAATCAATTTAAATTTGATTCGAAAAGAAGTATAATAGAAAAATAGAATTGAGATACATAGCGAGGAAGGATACTATGGAATTTCCTATTTCAAAAAGAATGGCTTCTTTTCCGGAAAGTGTGTTTGCTGAATTGTCCCAAATTAAGAATTCGAAACTTTCAGACGGATTTCCGGTGATTGATTTGAGCATTGGCAGCCCTGATTTGCCCCCTCCCGCTTTTGTTATGGAGGAGTTAGCAAGAGGAACCCGGGAACCAGAATCATATGGGTACTCGTTAACAGGTACAAATGAATTTCATACTGCAGTCTGCAGCTATTATAAACGAAATTTTGAAGTGAATCTTGAATCTTCAGAGGTGCTGCTTTTAATGGGTTCCCAGGACGGGCTGGTTCATTTGCCGATGGTTCTATGCAACCCTGGAGAGTATATCCTAGTCCCGGACCCGGGATATACTGCTTATGCTGCAGGTGCAGCATTGGCCGGGGCAAAGATGTACGGCATGCCCTTAAAAAAGGACAGTAGCTTTCTGCCGGATTTTGATGAAATCCCTGATGAAATACTCGCAAACACGAAATTAATGATTCTGAATTTCCCCGGCAATCCCGTTCCTGCAATGGCGACAGAAGAGTTTTTTCTTCAGGTGATCCATCTGGCAAAGAAGTACGGCTTTGCTGTATTGCATGATTTTGCTTATTCAGAACTTTATTATGAGAAGAGACCTCTAAGTTTTTTGTCTGTTACAGGGGCAATGGATGTAGGGATTGAAATGAATTCACTATCAAAAAGCTTTAATATGGCAGGATGCAGGGTGGCATATGCTGCCGGTAATCAGCAGCTTATTGCGCTGCTGGCCAACTTCAAATCCAATTTGGATTATGGGGTATTCTTGCCGGTGCAGTCAGCTGCAGTGAAAGCATTGAATGATCAGTCCTCTTTTTGCAGGACTTGAGAGAAACATATAGAAAAAGAAGAGATGTATTATTAAAAGAGCTGAAAAATATCGGGTGGGATATCAGCAAGCCGGAGGGGTCAATGTTCTTGTGGGCAGAGGTTCCAAATGGATACAGCTCCTCCCGGAATTTTGCGGTTGACTTGATTAACCGCGCCGGCGTAGTCGTAACCCCTGGAAGTGCCTTTGGCCAATGGGGTGAGGGATATGTTCGGATTGCACTTGTTCAGCCCGAAGATGTATTAAAGCAAGCTGCCGCAAATATTGAAAAAAGCGGCATATTTAAGAAAATCCTTGCTTAGCAGAAAGGAAGGCGAAAAAACATGCCGAATTGGCTGAGAAAATCCTTTGTTGTACTTGTTACCATTTTAACATTTGGCCTCGTCACACCTTCTCAGGCTTTCCTATATGAAAATACCAGCCAGTTAAAAGCCTCTAGAGCTTCTGATGTGGAAAACTCGGAAAACAATGCAGAACTTGCTGAAGAGGAAGATACTAATTTTGATAAGGATGACTTTATCAGGCAAATGCTTATAGAAGCTGAGGCACAATCATATGAGAAGTTTGGCGCAAAGATAGGCCCTGTTATTGAAGATGAGTTTAACGAGGTGATACTTCCAAATATTGAGAAAGCCATCCAGGAGGTGGCGGTGCAATTTCCCGAAGAAAGCCTTGCTAACTTAAAGGTTACAGAAACTCCGGGGGGCGGATTGTCGGAAAAAATCTTCCATATCACCAATAGCAAGGCGAATGAAGATGTCATTCGCTTCCATGTAAGAAGGGACCATCCTCCTCAGCAGGGATACTGGTTTAATTTTCACTATCATACACACCATGATAATTTTCAGGCCCACCATGAACTTGGATCAATTTACTGGAATAAAAACACTCCGCCGAAATGGATGACTTAAAGATTGAAATAAATCCTTGAATATGAAAAAATATTTTTATGGATTATGAAACTTTTCATGATTTATAGCGTAAATACATTTATTCTACATAATGGAGGTTTGAGTTGAAATGGCAGTAAGCTTATCAAAAGGACAAAAAGTTGACTTAACAAAAACAAACCCGGGTATGACTAAGGTAATAGTCGGACTTGGGTGGGACACGAATAAATACGATGGCGGAACTGACTTCGATTTGGATTCTTCTGTATTCCTCCTCGGAGACACTGGGAAGGTAACTTCTGAAAGCGACTTTGTTTTTTATAACAATACAACTGGTGCTAATGGTTCCGTTGTACATACTGGAGATAACCGTACAGGAGAAGGGGCTGGAGATGACGAGCAGGTGAAAATTGACCTTGCTAATGTGCCTGCAAACATCCAGCGTATTACGTTCACAATCACAATTCATGACGGAGAAGCACGCAATCAGAACTTTGGACAGGTATCAAATTCCTATGTAAGAATCCTTAATGAAGATACAGGCGAAGAATTGATCCGCTATGACCTGGGGGAAGATTTCTCTATTGAAACTGCACTTGTAGTTGGAGAACTATACAGACATAACGGAGAATGGAAATTCAGTGCGATTGGAAGCGGATATCAAGGCGGACTGGCTGCACTGGCAAAAGATTTTGGTTTACAGGTTGGATAAATAAGAGGTATATTTTTTTATAAGGCTCGGCAATGCCGGGTCTTTTATATGAATAAAATAGTCATCATCCGGGGGAATAAATTAGAATGGAAATCTTAGAATCTATTATGCATACATATTCCCAGTTTTTTAACTGGGAAATGTGGGTTGAAGCTTTATCAAAGCCGGAAAGCTGGGCACTGATAGGGACACTTGTCATTTTAGAAGGCTTATTGTCTGCTGATAATGCACTCGTACTTGCTGTAATGGTAAAACATCTACCGGAAAAACAGCGCAAGAAAGCACTTTTTTATGGTCTGTTAGGTGCTTATTTCTTCAGGTTTATTGCCATTGGAATCGGTGTATTCTTAATTGAATTCTGGTATATTAAGGTATTGGGTGCAGCCTATTTAGCCTGGCTTGCAATCAAGTATTTTATTGATAAGCGGAATGCCGAGCAAGAAGGTGATGAAGAGGCAATAGAAGGGATTAACCAACGGGGGTTATTAATTCGCCTTTTCGGTACTTTCTGGGGAACAGTCATTGCAGTTGAATTAATGGATATTGCTTTTTCAATAGACAGTATTTTGGCTGCGCTTGGAGTGAGTCAGGAAATCTGGGTGCTGTTAATTGGAGGCATGCTTGGAATTATCATGATGCGTGGTGTAGCGGGAGTATTCTTAAAGCTGATTGATAGAGTGCCTGAACTGGAAACCAGCTCATATATTCTGATCCTGCTTATTGCTGCTAAGATGCTTGCAAGTGCTGCTGGTATTCATATTGACCATATTTACTTCTTTATTGTATTGGTTATCGTGTTTGCTATTACATTTATTGTTCATGCTAGGAATGCAAAAAAGGAAGCTGCAGATCAGGGCTGAACTTAAATATCTAATTGCTCAACGTTTAAAAGGGAACAGACAATTGTCCGCTCCCTTTTATTTTTATCTTTTTTGGACGAAAAAGGAAGAAAGTAGTATTTATGTGAAGGAATGGAGCTGCAAAAATGAGACTATTTTCCGATCTTCCGGATGAAAAAATAAATCAGGTGTTTTACAAAAAGCCGGGCCATTTTAACAAGAGGTCAGGCAGGGATCTTTTAGCATATGCACTTGGAGCAACTTTGTATATGCCGGCTACAAGGCCTAATATTCATCAGGATCTGCTCTCAAAAAAGCATGCAGGCCTTACATCCATGGTCATATGCCTTGAAGATGCAATTGGTGATGATGAAGTGGAACAGGCAGAAGACCTGCTGTCTTTGGAATTGGAAAATTTGAGCTCGGACCTTGCGAAGGGGCTTTGTGAAGAAGAAGATCTCCCTTTGCTCTTCGTGCGTATCAGAAGCTATGAACAGCTTATTAGACTCAAAAACAGAATCCCCAATGGCATGCATCTTCTCACTGGTTTTGTTCTGCCAAAGTTCTCTCCGGCTGAAGGATGCAAAATTTTAGCTGAAATTAAAAAGCTTAATTCTTATGGTTATTGTTTATATGCCATGCCGATTCTGGAAACTAAAGAAATCATTCAAAAAGAAACAAGGCTTGATCAATTAATCGGCATTAAGAAGGTTTTGGACCAGCATTCTGAACTGATTTTGAATGTGCGGATTGGTGCCACTGATTTTAGCGGGCTATATGGAATTCGCAGAAACTCAGATACTACTGTATATGATATTGCTGTTATCAGAGATTGTATCTCAGATATCATTAATATATTTTTGCGTTCCGATCAGCCATATGTCATCTCAGGCCCGGTATGGGAATACTTCTCCTCAAAGGAGCGTCTTCTGAAGCCTCAAATCAGGCAGACTCCATTCAGGGAACGTCTTGGGCAGGATGGGCTCAAAATGAGGACGGACTTGATTGACCGGCATATGGACGGATTAATTAGAGAAATCGCGATGGATATATCAAATGGCTTAACTGGAAAAACCATTATCCATCCAACCCATATCAGGCCCGTACAGGCATTGAATACTGTCACCCTTGAAGAGTATTTGGATGCACAGAGCATCGCCGGTCAGGCCGGCGGAAAAATAGGGGTTATGAAAAGCGATTACCAAAACAAAATGAATGAAATTAAACCCCATTTATATTGGGCTAAAAAAATATTATTAAAATCAGAAGTATACGGGGTGCTGCAGGATGAGATCACATACATTGACCTACTCAAAAACGAAATATTCAATTCAGATACTCAACTCATTAACCGTTGATATTCAGATAACCGATAACCCTTATGAGCTTGCGCCTGAAGATTTGTTTGTCATGGCCGCAAGAATAAATAAAAAAAGATCCTTTTTATTTGTCAGCAAAGTACTCGGAAAACATATTCCGATTAATCCGCAAATCGGACTCCTGACAGGGGAACTGCTTGCAAGCCGTTATATGGAAAAGGTAAAGAACGTAGACACAGGAAAGGCCGCTGAGCTTCTATCTGCTTTTAAAAACGGCTCAGGCGTCATAAACAGCAGCCCTTTTATTCATGAAGAACATAACCCTGTCATTATCGGTTTTGCCGAAACAGCAACGGCACTTGGGCATGCTTTCTTTCAATCATTTAAACGTGCCGATTACTTTCACACAACAAGAGAGCAGCTGATTGATAGGAATTCTGTCATAACATTTGAAGAAGAACATTCCCATGCTACTTCCCACAGATGTTACACAAATGAAAGCCTTTTGGATAATAAGAGAGAGATCATTCTTGTTGATGATGAAATGACAACAGGAAAAACAGCTATTAATATCATCCGATCCATTCATGAACGCTTTCCCAGAAAGATTTATACAGTCGTCTCCATTCTGGATTGGCGTTCCCTAAAAAACCAGATTCTGTTTGATGAACTTGAAAAAGAATTGGGCATTATTATTCACAGTGTGTCTCTTCTAAAAGGGGAGATCGACGTTAAGGGTTCCCCTGAAGTGCATGAAAGTCAGTCATCGGATGAACTGAAAGGTAATAATGGGCTAATTTCCTATATTCATATAAATAATGAATTCCCTGAACTATTAAGCCCGATGAATGAGCCTTCTGCTGCTCTAAGCGGTGAAGTCAAAACTATTCCTTATTTAAAAGATTCTGGCCGTTTCGGGCTGGATGCAAAACGCCAAGCCGGATTAAGTGTGTCATTAGCTGAGATCGGCCAATACCTATCAGGTAAACGGGATGGCAGGAATACGCTATGTCTTGGAACAGGGGAGTTTATGTATATCCCTATGAAACTTGCCTCATTAATGGGGGAAGGCGTAAAATTCCACTCAACAACACGCAGTCCCATTTTTGTAAGAAATGTTAATGAATATGGAGCCAAATACGGCATATCCTTTCAAAACCCTGAAGACCCTGAAATGGCGCAATTTGTTTATAACATTCCAGAGGACTATTATGAAGAACTTTTCCTGTTTTTCGAAAGAAAGCCAGAAAAAGATTCACTTATGCCTTTTATCAATCAATTAAAGAAATATATAAAGAATATAAAAATAGTTTGCTTTAATGGGGGTGAAACAAATGAATAGAATTGCGGAAAAATTTGGTTCATATAGTAAAGATGACGTTGTATTTTTACTGAAGGATTTAAGCAGATATTCACTTGAAGGATCCATTGAGCAAAGGGAAAAAAACATTCAGTCCGGTCAGCATTATAGTGAAACACTTCCTATTGAATACCAGCCTCCTGAAAATTACCTTTCCCTGTTTTGGGAAACACTTGATGAATACAAACGAAAAACAGCATTGTCCACAGGAGTGGTTTCTGAACAAATTTGGAAGAAAAAAGGAGAAAATGCGGTTTTAGTTTCCCTAGCCAGAGCAGGGACGCCTGTCGGTATTCTAATAAAACGGTATCTTTATGAAGTATATGGAGTAAGATTGCCGCATTACAGCATTTCCATTATCAGGGACCGGGGGATCGACGAAAATGCGATAAAGCATATCTTAAACTCACATCCTGGCTGCAATATTCAGTTTGTGGATGGATGGACAGGCAAAGGGGCTATTTCTGTTGAATTAACCAAGGCCTGCAGACAATTCCATGAACATTATGGTGTTCTTCTCGATGACACTTTGGCTGTTCTTGCAGATCCAGGATTTTGCACAACACTTTATGGAACAAGGGAGGACTTTCTGATTCCAAGTGCCTGCCTCAATTCTACTGTTTCAGGATTGGTCAGCAGAACAGTATTAAATGAATCCTTAATTGGGCCGGAAGATTACCATGGCGCCAAATACTATAGGGAGCTGGAGGAAGCAGATGTTTCAAACCATTATCTCTCAGCGATTACAGAAGAGTTCTCGGCTATTAAACAGGAAGCAGCTGAACTTGCGGCCAAGATTATGGAAAACCCTGGGGAAGCATGTTTTAAAGGAATGAAAGAAGTTCAGAGAATACAAGAGGAATTTAAAATTGGATCTATTAACTTTGTAAAGCCGGGAGTCGGAGAAACCACCAGGGTTCTTCTGAGAAGGCTTCCATGGAAAATTCTGATGAGAGACCCTAAAAGCCCATATGTTCGCCATATTGTGATGCTTGCCCGGGAGAGGAATGTCGAGATTATTCATTATCCTGATATGAGCTACACATGCTGTGGATTAATTAAAAAGACGGGAGAAGAATAATGAGGATGTTTGCTTCAGACCTGGACAGGACATTGATCTACTCAAATAAAGCACTAGCTGATTTTGGTCAGACAGGAGAAAAAATTTAATTGGGGTTGAGCGTAAAGATGGCAGGGAAGTGGCCTTTATGACGAACGAGGGGCTCTTGATGCTGAAAAGGGTATCCGCTCAAATGCTCTTTGTGCCTGTTACAACGAGAACTTACGAACAATATAAGCGCATTTTTATTTTTCAGGATGACCAACTTAATATTCCGTACACTGTCACATCGAATGGCGCAAATATCCATTATCATGGAAAGCCTCTTGAGGAGTGGTCCGGCATAGTACGAAAGCGTCTAAAGGCAGAGTGTGCATTGCTTGAGGAAATGATGGACAGATCACAATCTCTGGAACTGAACGGAAAAATAAAAACCGCTGAAAATCTTTTCTTTTACTATATTCTGAATGAACATATTACAACAGCAGCCAAAGAGGAAATAGTAAGGCTGACTGAGTCTTATGGGTGGAGAATATCCCTTCAGGGGAGAAAACTGTATTTTATGCCGAATCCAATCTGTAAAGGCGAGGCAGTAAAATTTATTAAGAATCGGGAAGAAATAAAAATTGTTTTCGGAGCAGGTGATTCAGTTCTGGACCATGATTTCTTAAAGTTCTGCGATTTCCCATACGTCCCAAACCATGGTGAGCTGGCAGCTAATCCAGCCCTCTCACATCCTTACTTGATTTCTAATAATATAGGGGCAGCAGCCGGGAAGAAATTCTTAATGATGTTTTAAATAATATTAAAGAAAGAGTTTAGTCCGGCTGGTCCCTCAGCCATTTTTTTAAAGCGATAAATAAACAGATGCAAGACGTATAGCATCCTGTAAAGATTAAGCTGCTGATGGCAATAGACTGGTAACTAACAAAAGTGAAGACTGCAAGAATTAATGACAAGAAAAAGATGTCTGTGAAAACAAAAGAACTGGAACATAAAATATTCCTGATCATATCCAGATCATGATCAATCCCCTGATATCTCACTCTTCGAAAAAGCAGCCTCATACTGATTCACCTTCCTTTCACAGAGTACTCCAATTTATGCGGGGACAGGAATAATGGTGAAAAAGTTCATTTGAGGTTATTCAGCTATGAAAATACGGCTGAAATGAAACTTTCTTCCTGTTAAATCGTAAAGAAAGTTAACCATTTTAGAAATAGGCTGTATTCCTATGATATGATGGTAATAAGTTTACATATTTTTTCCCGTGTCATTATCCGGGAACTGAAACGCCATTTTTGAATGAAATGATAAGAATGCATCTTTCGCTCATAGAGGGAAGGGATATAAATTGAACTTGTCGTACAGTCAAATTAAAAATCACATTATAAAGATTACACATGAGAATTGGACCTCACACTTAACAAAGCCTAATCAAGAGCGTGACAGTTACAGAGAGGAACAGCAAACTTTGCATATTGGCCAGATTGTTGCCAGGTTTCTCGGAGTTCCGCTTGATGAAGATGAATATTATAATCGTCTTTTTGACCTTATTCACACAGAGAATGCAGAGCTGCTTCTTTTGAGTGAAGAACATCTGGATAAAACCATTAATAATCAGCATTTCCAGGCGATACAAAAAGTCCTGAACATTAACCAGGAACAGGATTTATCCATAAACCGCTTTGCTGCTTTCCTTGATGGGGAACAGCTGCTGCTTAAATCATCCTCACCTTCTATGCACAGGAAGATTAGAGAAGCGATGATCAGTATGCTGAAACTTTTTCTGAACATGAACCAGCCGGATTAAAAAACCAGGATATCCGAAGAGTGCTTGTAGATGTGATTAAGTGGTCCACTAACCATTTGGGCACAGAACTTAAAGATATTGACCCTAAAAGGGCCATGCCAAAAATCCTATGGTACGGTAATGGGAAAAAGAGTCATTTTTATTTTTTGTATTACTTAATTCAAATCGGGTGCGATATTCTTTATTTTTCTCCTTCAGGGGAAGATCTTCCGGCAAAAATGGGGCCGGTTGGTCAGGAATCTTTTGTCCATCATTACCCTGAAAAGAAAAAGCCAGAGCCTTTTCCGCAAGAAAAGAGAAGAAGGAGTGCTACAGTTGCCTATAGAGCATCCAGGGAAATAGAAACCATCCTTAACCATGAGGGATCAGGACTTTATAAGCCCTGGCAGCTGCGGGATTATACACCTTCCTCTGTTACTTTGAAAACCACTTATGATGAGCTCTTTATTTTAATTAAAGAGAAAGCCATGATCCGCCCAAACTTCGAGGTGAAAGAAGGAAGGGTCATGATACCTTCCGTATTTTCAAAAATCCAGGGTGTAAGCAGGAACCGCAAGGAATACTGGGATCGAATACAAACAATCAGCCAGTATGATGAAAGTTTGCTGATAAGGAGATTTCCTTTTACAAATAGCGTCAACAATGATTTTCGGTTCCATTATCGGAATGCACTTGACAGGGAAGGAAAGCTGGATCCTGAAAAAATCATTGCAGGGCACTATTGGAGGTATCAGCAGCTTCCTGGCGGCCTGCAAAATGGAATTGCAATGGCGATTAGAAATATGTGTGAACGTCCGCGTATAAAGCCGCTTTCCGGTGAAGCGGAAGATGAATTGAAGATTTATCTATTTAGCCAAAGCCTGCAAATTCCGCCGAGCATTCTAAAATTAATGCAGCAATTTGATTATTCGCAGGAAGTCCCTAAGATTATCCTCTATAACAACGAGCTGAACGGGACGATGGTAAGATCGGATGCCGCTCTTCTTTTGCTGCTTAATCAGTTTGGACTGGATATTGTATTGTATAATCCGCCGGGCCATAACGACATTGAAAACTTCATTGAGGAAGATTTATATGATGTCCATTGGCTTGAGGATGTTGTTTTTGAACAGGAATTTAAGGAGCCATCTTTTCTAAAGAAGGTTCTCTTTCAAGGAATATTAAAAAATTTAAAGGGTGATTGAAAATGAATCCGACTAACGCAACAGATTTGAATTTAACAGCCCAGGTGCAGGATGACAAATTAACCGAAAATAAGGTATCAGAAATTAAGCTTGCTTTAAGGCAGGAGCCTGAGGTGCAAAATTTGGCCAGGTCCATCGATGAGAAGGACCAAATTCAAATACTTGAATTCGGTAAAGAGCCTGCAGTCCAGATTTCCCGCTTTTCCGATCAGATACTGAGCAACATGAGAACAACCAAGGTTGAAGATTCAGGTGAGCTTTTAAAGCAGCTCGGCAGAATTATGGACAAATTTGACAAGAAGGATTTCGAGCAGGGATCAAAAGGGATCTTTGGCAAGCTTTTCAAGCGCGGTGAAAAGATGATTGAAAAGCTTTTCGGGAAATATCAGACAATGGGCGCGGAAATTGATAAGGTTTATGTTGAAATTTCCAAATACCAAAGTGAAATGGTTGATTCCACATCCATGCTTGAACAAATGTATGAGCAAAATTATCAGTACTATCTGACGCTCGAAAAATATGCTGTGGCAGGACAGCTGAAAGCCGACGATTTAAAAGCCCATCAGCTTCCTCAGCTGGAAGAAAGGGCGGCCCAGGGGGATCAAATGGCTTCGATGCAGCTGGATACGTTAAGAAATGCCATCGAACTGCTGGAGCAAAGAGTCTATGATCTTGAAATGGCTAAAATGGTTGCCCTTCAAACTGCACCGCAAATCCGGCTGCTGCAGCGAGGCAATACTAAGCTGATCGGGAAGATTAATTCTGCATTCGTTACTACGATTCCAATTTTTAAGAATGGCCTGATTCAGGCAGTGGCAGCAAAGAGACAAAAACTTGTTGCAGATTCAATGAGCGAGCTGGACAGACGAACAAATGAAATGCTTGTGCGCAATGCCCAGAATATTTCTAATCAAAGCGCTGATATCGCAAGATTGGCAGGCGGTCCGAGCATTAAGATAGAAACCATTGAGGAATCCTGGAATATCATCATGAAAGGTATGCAGGAGACAAAATCAATAGAAGAAGAAAACAAGCGTTTACGGCAAGAAGGAACCAGGAGACTGGAACAGCTGCAGGACAATTTTAAAAAAATGAAGCAGCAGGGTTAGGCAGCTGCTCATTTTAAAATAAAATATAAATAATTGATGAGGTGGAATTGATATGGCAATAAATCTTCAAAAAGGCCAGCGTGTTGACTTAACTAAAGGAAATCCCGGATTATCTAAAATTATGGTAGGATTAGGCTGGGATCCAGTACAAAAAAGCGGAGGCGGCGGTCTTCTGGGATCTTTATTCGGAGGCGGCGGCGGTGCAAATATCGACTGCGATGCTTCTGTTATCATGCTTGGTGAAAATGGAAAGCTTAAGAGTAATAAAGATGTTATTTATTTCGGTAATTTAAAAAGCAGCGATGGAAGTGTACAGCATTCCGGGGACAATCTTACCGGAGCGGGAGATGGAGACGACGAGCAGGTAATGGTTGATTTAAGCAGAGTGCCGGCACACGTTCACAAAATGGTTTTTGTTGTAAATATCTATGATAGTGTAAAAAGAAAGCAGCATTTTGGCATGATTCAGAATGCATTCATCCGTGTCGTTAACTCTGGAAATAATCAAGAATTGATTAAATATAATCTTACAGATGATTACAGCGGAAAAACTAGTTTAATTGTCGGTGAGATTTATCGCCATGGAGGCGATTGGAAGTTTGCTGCAGTTGGCACTGGAACGGCTTCTCCAGGCCTATCAGATGTTGTACGTTCATATTCTTAATAAAGATATTCATTGGCAGGGCCCGAATTTATTCGGGCCCTTTTTGAATTTTTATTTAATTTTCCCATCATTTGTTTCCTTCAACTTCTTCATTCGTATGTTATAATTTTAATAGATTAACAGAACGGTTAAAAATTTTTCTCCATTCAGGCAGTTCCGCAGCTTAGACACTTCAAAGAGCTCTGTTGCCCGTAAATTATACATCTTAGATTAGCAGAAGGGGCTTTTAAAATGCGCAAAATGGCACTGACATTTACAATCATGATGGTTTCCCTTGCACTGCTGGGGAACTCTCAGGCTGCCATGGGCGGGATCAAACTAAAAGATTATCCGAATTCCTCCCAGCTTAAAGAGTTTCTCAGTTTAAAATCTCCACGACAGCTAGGCGGCATTTTTATATTGCCGCTCGAACCTTTTGATGAGGGGAGGCTGCAGAAATGATTTCCCGGGTGGATAATCTGCCAGCCTCCCTGCTGACGAAAATAGAGGATGAAGATATCAGGGTGAAATTATTCGTAGGAAAGCTTACTGATAATCCTACAGCCCAGCACCTTGAAGGGGTAATTCCCCGCGGCTATACAGGGGGTACCACTTGGGACGATGTCCCGGGGATTGGCGGGGCAAAAACAGTCCTTGTTAAAATAGGCTACAGTGAGAAGGGGAAAGGCCATGGATCCATTAACCTGGAACTTCATGAACTTGCCCATTCTGTTGATCGCTATGTTTACAATGGCATCCGATTTAATCAGAAGTTTCTCTCTGTCTGGAAAGCTGAGAAAGCTAAATTGTTCCCGGGTCAAAACTATTTTCTATCCTTCCCTGAAGAATATTTCGCTGAGGCTTTTGCCATGTATTTTGCAGGCGGGGAATCCAGGAAATCATTAAGTGTGAATGCTCCGAAGACCTATGATTTTATAAACAAATTAAACTAATTTCATCGTATTCTCTTAATTTTTATCCGATGTGAAATTTACGGAAATTCGTGTACAATAGCAATGAGTATTTAAAAAAGGTTGGGTTGAAATGAAACAATATTTGGATCTATGCAAGCATGTTTTGGAGAATGGGACAAAGAAAGAAGACCGCACTGGTACAGGGACAATAAGTACATTTGGCTATCAGATGCGCTTTAACCTGCAGGAAGGCTTCCCATTGGTTACAACAAAGAAATTGCATTTAAAATCCATTATCCATGAGCTGTTATGGTTTTTAAACGGTGATACCAATGTAAAATACCTTCAGGAGAATGGTGTGCGAATCTGGAATGAATGGGCTGACGAGGAAGGCAATCTTGGGCCGGTATATGGTCATCAATGGAGATCATGGACAGGTGCCGATGGAAATACAGTTGATCAGATTAGCAGCCTGATTGACCAGATCAAAACAAATCCTGATTCCCGCCGGCTGATAGTAAATGCCTGGAACGCAGGAGAGATAGAAAAAATGGCTTTGCCGCCTTGCCACTGTATGTTCCAGTTTTATGCAGCAGATGGAAAGCTTTCCTGCCAGCTTTATCAGAGATCTGCGGATGTTTTTCTCGGGGTTCCGTTTAATATTGCTTCCTATGCTTTACTGACTATGATGGTTGCACAGGTGTGCGATCTGGAGCCTGGTGAATTCGTACATACTTTCGGAGATGTGCATATTTACCAGAATCATATTGACCAGGTAAACCTTCAGCTGAGCCGTGATCCCCGGCCGCTTCCAAAAATGATCATTAATCCGGATGTGAAAGATATTTTCAGCTTTAAGTTTGATGATTTCCAGCTGGAAGACTATAATCCCCACCCTCATATTAAAGGAGTTGTCAGTGTATGATTTCTTTAATGTGGGCAATGGATGAGAATCGAGTGATCGGCAAGGATAATAAACTTCCCTGGCATCTGCCTGAGGATTTAAAGTTCTTTAAAAGAACTACGATGGGACATCCGATTGCCATGGGACGAAAAACCTGGGATTCAATCGGAAGACCTCTGCCGGGGAGAGAGAATATTGTTATTACCCGGAATAAATCCTTTTCCTGTGAAGGATGCACAGTTGTAAATACGGTTGAAGAGCTTCTGAAGTACAGCGGTGTAAAGGAAGATGAAATCTTCGTCATTGGCGGTGCCGAGATTTTTAAAGCCATCCTTCCTGCAGCAGATCGTCTCTATTTGACTATGATTTATGACCAATTTGCAGGAGACACATACTTTCCGGAATTAGACATGTCAGAATGGGATCTCCTTTCAAGGGAGAAGGGCACCAGGGATGAAAAAAATCCATATGATTTTGAATTCCTCATTTATAAAAGAAAATAATCTTAAAAGCAGCTCGCTCCGGCGGGCTGCTTTGTTTTTATCATTTATTCTGTAAACATATAGTGAAAGGAACCTGATTATTATATAATGTAAACCATCCCAAGATCTGGAGGTCATTATGCTTCGATTAATAATCTTTTTTCTGTATATGGGCGGATATTTGGTTTATAGCCTGCCTGCACTAACCCGAATGAGGAAACTGAATGCTGCGCTCCCTGTTGAGGAACGAGACCGCATTATCCATAATGTGCCGCAGAAGTGGTCCAGGACAATTATGAAAATCTCAGGCTCTCAAGTGAAAGTTAAGGGGCAGGAATTGATTCCGGGCGGACCTGTTGTCATTGTTTGCAACCATGAAGGGGATTTTGATATTCCAGTCCTTCTTGCATCTATTGATAAACCTTTTGGTTTTATTTCAAAAGTTGAAGTTAAGAAAGCACCCATTATCTCTTCATGGATGGAAGTCATGAACTGTGTTTTTATTGATCGCAGCAATCGCAGCAAGGCTGTCAATTCTTTAAAGGATGCTGCATTACTATTAAGGCAGGGGCACTCTCTCCTGATTTTTCCGGAAGGAACCAGAAGCAAGGGCGGTCAGGTAGCGCCTTTTAAGGTGGGCGGATTCAGGCTTGCACAGGATGCAGGTGTTCCGATTGTGCCAATTTCCATTAAAGGGACAGCTGATGTGTTTGAAAAGAATGGGAGGCTCATAAAGCCGGCTAAAATAGAAATCCAGGTGTGTAAGCCTGTGAATTCCAGGATCGTTCAAAATATGGAAGCAAAGTTTCTTGCGCAGGAAGTAAGAGAAATAATCTGCAGCAGCCTTACAGGCAAGAAGATCGCGTCATAAGAAGAAGGCCCCTTTCAGTCAGGGGCCTTATTTAAATTATGCGGTTAATTAAATTAGAAATTGGGATTCACTAAATAATCTGTCATTTTCTGAATCATTCCGTGGTATTCTTTGGGATCGCAAAACTCTTCTGCTGTAAAGTTGGTTTTCACCCATTGTATTAATTCGTCAGCACTGTTGAAGTACTCTCCGCTCGTGTCGCTTTTCCGAATCATATACCTGCCGTTATCTTCATCCAATGTTACTTCTACAGGCAAAGCGCTATCCAGACTGCATAAAGAAAACTCCATTCCGGCACCCCTTTGAGATATAAATTAGCTTTTGCTTATTATATGTCAGTTTCAGCGATTTCTATCCTTAAAATAATTCGAAAAATGTAAATTTTAAAAAAAACCCGATTGAAATCATGATTTGTCATGGTATAATGTACAAATTAATAACTTGTAAAGAAGAGGGTGGCAAAATGGAACAGAAGGTAATGACAAAAAAATGGGTGCAGTTGGAAGATATTTTGATTGCATACCAGCAGCTAAAGGATATTGTTGCCCATACACCTTTACAGAAAAATGAACGTCTATCAGAAAAGTATGGGTGCAATGTCTATCTGAAAAGAGAAGATCTTCAGCATGTCCGCTCATTTAAATTAAGAGGTGCCTACTATAAAGTTAAATCTTTAACTGCGGTGGAGCTGGAAAATGGTGTTGTCTGTGCAAGTGCTGGGAACCATGCACAGGGAGTTGCCTATGCATGCAGGCATCTTGGCGTCCAGGGAAAAATTTTTATGCCGGCAACCACACCGAGACAAAAAGTAAGTCAGGTGGAGCTGTTTGGGAGGGACTCAGTGGAAATCATTCTCGTAGGAGATACCTTTGATGATTCCTATTACGAAGCTCTTAAATGTGCAGAGGCGGAAAGCAGGGCATTTATTCACCCATTTGATGATCAAATGGTGATTGCAGGACAAGGGACAGTAGCGGTGGAAATCCTTAACGACTGTGAAGAGCCTGCAGATTTTGTTTTTGCGAGTATTGGCGGAGGCGGATTAATGGCCGGACTGAGCACTTACATAAAAAGTATATCACCGGAAACACAGATGATTGGAGTAGAACCGGCAGGAGCACCATCGATGAGTGAATCTATCAGGGCTCAAGCAGTAGCGCCTCTCGAGGAAATTGATAAGTTCGTAGATGGAGCGGCAGTAAAATGTGTCGGTGAAAAAACCTATGAAATCTGCAATGAGCTTGTTGATGATATTTTCATGGTGCCTGAAGGGAAAGTGTGTACGACGATCCTTGAATTATATAATGAGCATGCGATTGTGGCTGAGCCTGCAGGTGCGCTGCCAATAGCCGCACTTGATATGTGCAGGGAGCAAATTAAAGGAAAGAATGTCGTATGTGTGATCAGCGGCGGCAATAATGATATTGGACGAATGCAGGAAATAAAAGAGAGGTCCTTGCTTTATGAAGGCCTGCTTTACCACTTTATTGTGAATTTCCCTCAGCGTGCCGGAGCATTAAGAGAGTTTCTTGACGAGGTTCTTGGCCCGGCAGACGATATTACACGTTTTGAGTACACGAAGAAAAATAATAAAGAAAATGGTCCAGCCCTTGTGGGAATTGAGTTAAAGCATAAAGAGGACTATAGTGACCTCATTTTAAGAATGAATAAAAAAGGATTTTCATACAAAGAGATAAACAAAGACAGTAACCTTTTTCATCTGCTGGTATAAGCACCCGGATGACTTGGCAGCTTCATATTATTTACTATGATTTGTGACTGAAATATGAATTTTGATGATATCTGTGACATTTCCTTTGAAAAGTACTATAATCGTATTAGATTCAGATGGGAAGTACTTAAAAGGAGATGTGAATATGCTTTCAAATATTGGTGTTCCGGGATTAATTTTAATCCTTGTTTTAGCGTTAATCATATTCGGACCAAAAAAACTGCCGGAAATTGGCCGTGCTTTTGGTGAAACACTTAGAGAATTCAAAAAATCCACCCGTGATTTAACGAGTGACGTAATGGAAGAATTTGAACAGGATTCTAAGAAAAAAACGGTTAAATAAGGTGTAAGGATATACTTCTTGCACCTTTTTGTTTTGGTTTCAGATACAGCAGGCTGGGCCATAGCCTGGTTTTTTATAAAATTAGCAGGAGAATTATATGGAAGAAAAAGAGTTAAATTTAGTCGAACATCTAGATGAATTAAGAAAAAGACTCATTATAACGGCATCAGCATTTATCCTGTTTTTTATTGCAGGCTTTGTTTTTGTGGAGGATATTTATAAATGGCTGGTAAGAGACCTGGACGTCAAATTGATTGTCCTGGGTCCAAGTGATATTATCTGGGTTTACTTTATGCTTGCTACGGTCATTGCAGTTGCAGGAACAATTCCCGTTCTGGCTTTGCAGATTTGGCTTTTTGTCAAGCCTGCCCTGACAGCCGCTGAGCGGAAGATTTCTCTTTCTTATGTGCCGGCGCTTTTTATATTGTTCATTATTGGTCTTTGCTTTGGCTATTTTGTCATTTTCCCCACAGTATTGAGTTTTCTTGTTGAATTGGGTGGAGAAATGTTTGAGGCTAATTTCACTGCGGATAAATATTTCCGCTTTGTCCTAAATATGACTTTGCCTTTTGGAGTTTTGTTTGAACTCCCTGTAGTCATCATGTTCCTGACTTCGCTTGGAATCATTAATCCTTATGTGCTTACTAAAATCAGGAAGTATGCTTATTTTGTCCTTGTCGTGATTTCAGTTGTTATATCACCTCCTGACTTCATGTCTGATATTCTTGTCACTATTCCATTGCTTCTGCTTTATGAAATAAGCATCAACTTATCTAAAATTGTTTACAAAAGAAAGCTGAAAAAGGCAGAGAATTCAGGAGAGGCATCTTCTTAAAAAAATTAATCAGATAGCATAATCAGACACATTTCGAGCCGTATTTGGGGTATAATATAAACAAACGGGTGAAAAAGAGGATTGATATTTTGCTATTTAAAAGCCTAGAGTTCAAAAATGCTGTTGGACAGAAGGTAAAAATTATTGAAATTCCTGTATTGGCAAAAGATAGCCCTTATTATTTTATGATCCAAGTCCGTTTGAAAACTTTTATTGCGGCCACTAACGCCAATGAGAAAACACTTAAGAACCATTCATTTAGAGAATATCTAAAGCGAGTTTTAAAGTGGCCCGTCTATGAAGAGATTTTTAAGACTCCAGAATTAAAAAATAACGCTTAACAACTTTGATGCCGGCAGCCAGCCGGTATTTTTTTGGCCACTTGAGGAGGAGAAATAAAGGCTTTATATTTATCGCTTTATTTGTATTTTGCTTAAATGTATAATATGAACTAATTGTTAATCCAGGGGAAGTGAAAGCATAATGGCTAAAATTAAAATTGTAACAGATTCTACAGCTGACCTATCCAGCGAATTGATTGAAAAATTCGATATTGAAGTTGTCCCGCTATCTATTCACATAGAAGGTAATACATACTTGGACCGGGTTGATATTACTCCATCTGAATTCATGAGAAAAATGAAAGAAGCGGACGAGTTGCCTAAAAGCTCCCAGCCTCCTGCAGGAGTATTAGCTGAGGTGTATGACAGGTTTGGTGACCAAGGCTATGATATTCTCTCTATTCATATGACTGGCGGAATGAGCGGTACTGTTCAATCAGCAGAAAGTGCAGCAGCTATGTCACATGCAAATGTTACAGTGGTTGATTCAAGATATATATCCAAAGCACTGGCTTTTCAAGTATTGGAGGCTGCAAAAATGGCCAGCGAAGGGAAAAGTATTCAGGAAATTGTCAGCCGGCTGGAAACCATTCGCAGTAATACTAAATTATTTGTAGTAGTAGATACGCTGGAAAATCTTGTGAAAGGCGGAAGAATCGGCAAAGGCAAGGCCATGATCGGGTCCTTGCTGAATATAAAACCAATTGCCTCGCTTGAAGGCGGTGTATACACACCAGTTGCCAAAGTAAGAAGCCATACCCAGGTGGCCAAGTATTTGGCCAAGCAATTTGCAGAGGATATCAAAGGGAAAACAATAAAAGGTGTAGGCCTTGTCCATGCAGAAGGCATTGAGTTAGCTTCTAAACTGAAGAAAATGATTGAAGAGCTGGATGCTGCTGCAGAAATTGAAATCGAAGAAACAACTCCAATTATCAGTACACATACGGGACCAGGAGCAATTGGATTTATGTATCATCTGGAAGATTAATAAAACGGACGCATGGCTATCAGGCTATGCGTTTTTTTGCAGTTTAGGAATTTATAAAATATAACGATGTGAATAACTTTGATGAAAAATTATCTGCATCCAGCTCCTACCCGATCAAGGGCCTTCCGTTTTTGACCAGGATATAAATGCTGCACTTTTAAAACTTTGGCGTTTTTAGAGGATTTCAGCAGAATTTTGCCGAAAAAGGTTAGATAGCTACTTAGAATATAAGGAATCGGTGACTGCTATATGAAGGATCAAATAAAAAATCTGCCTTTGTTCAGAAAAGTACTGTTATTCTCCTTCCTCATTTCTATCTTTGTCACAGTTTTTACAGCAGGCATCAGCTTTATGGTTGAAACCCGGCATCTGGAGAAGCAGCTTACAGATAGAGTGACTGACATGGCTTCTCTTTGGAGCTCTGTTATAGAGTACAAAGATGTTGAAAAAGTAAAGGAATATCAGGATCCGTCCGATCCGGCTTATAAAAGGCTGCAACATGTTATTTCATTGGTAAATGAAAAGGCAGCCTATTCAAATGCTTCACTGCTGATGCCGGAAAAAAGTGATGATAACTCGGTAAAGTTATTAGTAACTTCCAAAAGCTCTAAAGAAATGGGCCTGGAATCATTTTCATTTTATTCGGCAAGTGACGATTTTATAGATGGTTTAACGGAAGCTGTGCAGAAGAGAAGTACTGCATCCAGTAAGGTTTATCAGGATCAGTTTGGCACCTGGATTTCTGCCTTTTCACCTATTGTGGACTCTAAAGGAAATATTATTGCCATATTATGTATCGATATTGATGCTGCTGTGCTGAAATCGATTCAAAGAGATTTAGCCCTTTATTTATCAGGCTTATTTTTAATCATTATCTTTTTAGTATATTTTGTTTTGAAACGGGGTCTTAAAAAAGTATTAGAGCCAATTAATGATATTATTTCAGGTTTTAAAGAAGTCAGCAGCGGTAACTTTAACGTAAAGTTAAAGCCTTCTAATCAAGCAGATTTAGGCATTCTTTCAGAGAGATTTAACTTTATGACCACCCGGCTGGCTATCCTTTTTGAAAGACTGTCTGCCACTTCCGAGCAATTTGGGACAGTGCCAAGGAATACTCCCTCTTCACATCGCTTTGAAGAAGCAATAGGGGAAATGGAGCATATCATGGAAAGGACAAAGATTCTTAAAGAGCTGCAAAGAGCTGAAAAGATGAACGCAATTGGCCAGCTTGCTGCTTCGGTGGCACATGAAATCAGAAACCCAATGACGGTAGTAAAAGGATTTCTACAAATTTTTTTGGCTAAGGAAGAAATGACCGAAGAAGAAAAAATGTACATAAAGCTTATGATTGATGAGATGGATAGGGCGGAAACAATCATAAATGATTATTTATCCCTTGCCAAACCTGATATAGAACAAGTAGAGGCAATTAATGCCGGAGAACTTGCTGCCGGTGTAATTGATCTAATGAACTCTTATGCCATGATGTCAAAAAATATATCTGTTGCTTCCGAGATATCTGAAGGTATATGGATACAAGGGAATGCCAGTGAGTTAAAGCAGGTTTTGATCAATATTTATAAAAACGGCATTGAAGCCATGAAAAATGGGGGCTGTTTGTCACTTTCGGTATCCACTGAAGGTATATATGGTGTTTTTGAAATTTCTGATACCGGGATTGGTATGACAAGAGAAGAAATGGATAGATTGGGAACCGCTTTTTATTCTTTGAAAGAAAAGGGAACTGGGATGGGCCTGCTGGTATGCTACCAAATTGTCGACCGGATGAAGGGACGTATTGAGGTTAATAGTGAAAAAGGAAAAGGAACGGTATTCCGGATATTCATTCCGCTGGCAATTGATTAGATTTATAGAGCTTTATCCTGTAATTGAAAATATTTGCCATTCTTGTTTATCCCCCGAATAAAATGAATTATGGGGGTGTAGGGTTGAAGAAAAAAATGTCCTTTTATTCAGTGACTTTGGAATAGATGATTTTGTTGCGGTGATCTTTGCCTTTTTCTCAGAAGAAATCAATATCGTGGGGATTGTTGCTGATTATGGAAATGTATCAAGGGAAGATGCCATCCGAAATGCTGCATACCTGCAAGAAGTAACTGGACACAAGGAAATTCCTGTATTCAGCGGAGCTGTTTTGCCATTAACCGGGGAAGTTCCGGTGTATTATCCTGACGTCCACGGTATAGAGGGACTCGGCCCGATTGTGCCGAATCTGGAGAATTCCAATGACATATTTGAAAATTTTGATGATTTCAAAGACCTGATCCAGAAGTATGAAAATGATATAATTATAGTAAATGTAGGCAGGCTTTCATCACTGGCTGCGGCATTTATTCTTTACCCTGGACTCATGAGTAAAGTCAGTGACTTTTACATAATGGGAGGGGCATTTAATGTTCCTGGCAATGTGACTCCGGTAGCTGAAGCAAATTTTTATGGTGATCCATATGCGGCCAATGTCGTGTTTGCGAATGCACCGAAGAAAATTCATATTCTTCCTTTGGATGTAACGATGTCTGCAATCATTACACCAGCTGTTGTCGACGCCCTTGATGCTTATTATCAGTCTGTACAAAATAAAGTAGGCTTGCTTATTAAGCCTATGGTTGATTATTATTTTCATTTTTATAAAGGAACCTCCCCTGGCATAAGCGGCAGTCCCCTGCACGATTTGTTAACCTTTTGGGCAATGCTAGAAGAAGCTGAAATTCAATATATGGAAGTCCCGGTAAAAATAATTGTCAACAGAGGGGAGGCGTTCGGCCAGAGCATTGGAGATTTTAGGAATGCACCTCCTGAAGATAAGATGAAATACCGGATTCATCGGATTGCTGTACAATTTAATTATTCAAGTTTTATCAGGAAATTTTATGAGATAATGACCAATCATAAAACGAAAACACCCTAAAAGGAAAAATGTGTTTATGCGGATGCTTCCGGCTTATCCCGCTATTTCTTAAAAAAGAGGCAAAAGCTTCTATTCACAAGTTTGTCACAAGTACTTCTTTCTTCTTTCAAGAATATTTGCTAAAATTAGCATCGTAACTAATTAAAGCAGGTGAATGTATGAGAAAAAGAGTTTTTGCCATTATCGTTTCAGTTTTTATGCTTTTAGTCCTTTCAGCATGTGGACAGAGTGGCATAAAGGATGCGTTAAACTGGGAACTTGCAGATTTTAAGTATACAAATCAGGACAATCAGGAAATTGGTTTAAAGGATCTTGAAGGCAAGGTATGGGTTGCGGACTTTATTTTTACTAACTGTGAAGATGTATGTATGCCAATGACAGCTAATATGAAGAAGCTTCAGGATTTGGCTAAGAAGGAAGGCATTAAAAATATCGAATTTGTTTCTTTCAGTGTTGACCCCAAGGTTGATACACCGGAGGTATTAAAGGAATTTGCATCAACATACAATGCAGATTTCACCAATTGGCATTTTCTGACCGGCTATTCCCAGGAAGAAATTGAAAAGTATGCTATGGAATATTTCAAAGCCATTGTGAAAAAGCCGCAAACAGGCGATCAGGTTATCCATGGAACTGATTTTTACCTTGTTGACCAGAACGGCAATGTAATGAAATATTATACCGGTCTTAATGAAATTCCATTAGATGAAATAATGAATGATATTAAAGCCTTGCAATAGACCTTGGAAAAGGTCTATTTTTCTTTTCAGATAAGCCCGGGAACCTTCCGGGCAAAAGCTAATTCTTTTTAATAGTAAAGTACATGTTATAATATGATTGAATTATATAGGCAGGTGATAGTATGATAAAAAAATTCACCTTCATCTTTTTGATCATGCTTCTTCTCGCCTCCTGCAGTTCCTCAAACAACAGCGAAATCATTCATTCTGAAAAAGAATCTAAACTTGCACTTAAAGAGGAGATTCCCTTCGACTTTTTTCCAAGAAATATTACTGTTGCTGCAGTAGGGGACTCTTTAACCCAGGGGTTGGAGACAGTACTGAACGCGGAGGCTACGTGCCATATCTTGAAATGTCACTGGAAAAAGACAAAAGTGTGCAAGACGCTGTTTTTTATAATTTTGGAGTAAGAGGCAATCGTTCCGATCAATTATTGAAAAAGCTAGGGACTGAAGAAGTAAAAGATGTTGTGAAGAGTGCAGACGCGGTCATCATAACCATTGGCGGAAATGATGTGATGAAAGTAGTCCGCGAGAATTTTTCAAACCTAAAGCTGAGAGCTTTTGTTAAGGAAAAGAAAAAATATGAGCAGAATCTGATTGATGTTTTAGATGCGATTAAAGAGGTAAACCCTAATAGTAAAATCATTTTAATAGGATTATATAATCCCTTCTTAAAATGGTTTTCCGAAATAACGGAAATAAATGATATTCTTGAAGATTGGAATGTCACAAGCCAGACAATATTAAAAAAGTATCCGGGAACCTATTTTGTTGAAATAGATGATATTTTCGAAAATACCGATGATAATCTTTTATATACAGACTATTTTCACCCAAATGACAAAGGATATGAATTAATAGCTGACCGAGTTCATCAAATCCTCACAGAAGAAGTTCTGAAAGAAATTCCGTATAAAAGGAAAGCAGAAGGAAATGGAGAGAAGATTATTGAAAGATAGCAAATGGAAAAAGCTGTTTTTTGCGCTGCTGGTCATTAATGCACTCATCTTAATTGTGCTGTTTATTTTTATCAGCATGCCGGCAGATGATGAAGGCTATACAGCGATCACCGAGAATAGTGATAATTATGTTCCTTTTAACATAAAAGCCAATAAAGAAGACTTGAATAGAGTCATTAACCACTATCTTGAAAAAGAAGGACTGACAGGGGCAATAGATTATAAAGTTCTCTTGAATGATGAAGTTGATTTATATGGCACAATCCCTTTTTTCAGCCAGGATTTGCAAATGAAATTATCATTTGAACCAGAAGCCTTGGAGAATGGGGATGTTGTCCTCCAGCAAAAGTCCATATCTGTAGGGCAGCTGAATCTTCCTGTATCACATGTCCTAAAGCTGGTAAAAGACCGCTACAAGGTTCCAGAAGGGGTCACAATCCAGCCGCAGAAAGAACGAATTTATGTGTCGCTGCAGGAGATGAAGCTGAAAAGTGATGTGAAAGTAAAAGTGGATGAATTTAATTTAAAGCAGGATGATATTCGTTTTACCCTTCTTGTGCCGGTTAAATGAGAAAAGGGAATCCTTTCGCAAAGGATTCCTTTTTCTGTTAATGGGTATTTGAACCCATTAGTCTGGAATCAGAATTGCTTCAAGCACAGGCTCATTGGCAACAGAACCTACAGCCAATAGGGTGTAAGCCTGGTCTGCTTGAAATTGCATCCGAGGAATTGCCAGGGCTACATTGGGGGTGCCTGAAATCCTTGCTTCCAAGTCGACAGTCATTGGAGTTAAGGCCAGATATTTGCTTGCCTGCCTGAAAGCGATATTGGGAAAAACGACATCCCGGTTTTTTACGGCGATATCAACCGCAGGAGCATCAGCTGAAAGATGGGCAAATCTGACTTTTGTTTCTCCAGCAGGCACTTCATGGTGGTCTTCTAAAATAACAAGCTTTAATTTCGATGCAATTCCTGCGGCAGCAATTGTATAAGCCTTACCTGCGGCAGCAATGATTTTTCTGCTTAGAAGCGTGGACACCATATTGCCTGCTCGATATATGTCTATCTGATGCTTGCCGGCTGGCAGGGAAGCATAGCCGCTTGCTTCTTTATAGTGGAAGTCCTTCAAAATACGCGTACCGTCTACATAAATATCAACCTGACCGGCATCAGGTGAACCATGAAAGATCCGTACTTTTGCCTGCTGTCCCTCAGAAGGCTGCTGGTTTTGTGTCCGCATTATTTGAAAAGCCTGATTCAGGCAATGTAAATGTTTATAGTAATAAGCAATATGCTGTGCAGGATCAATATATTTAAAATACTGCGAAAGAAGATCATACTTAGCTGCTCTTTGGAAGTACCATTGCCGATTTCTCTCTGAAGCCATGCTTCTCCCTCCTAAATCTGCTCCAATAACATATGCTTCTGACTGGATGAATGCCACATGGGGAAAATGAAGTAGAGAAAAAAATAGGCTTTACTTCTGGTGCAATATTCCATATAATATAAACAAATAAACGAAAGCGGGTGATGTGCTATGAAAAGAGAAATTTATGCAAATACGTTCATTGTAAAAAATTCAGGCACAGCCCAAATGGAGATCGTTTAATCGAGCGGAACAGTTAGTTTTCCACTGCTTATTGAACCTTGCATTATTAAACCATGGGCTGATTGCCTATGGTTTTTTGTATGTAAATTAAATTTCTATAAGCATGGAGGAACAAACATTGACAATCAATAAATTTGGATTTAATAACTTTTTTAAAGAGGCTTTTTCAGTGTATGAAGATAAAGATTATCAAATTGGCCGTGTTGCACTAGAGCATAAAAGAATGTATCGCGTTTGGACAGATAACTCTGAAATGCTTTGCGAAGTATCAGGGAAGTTTTCTTTCAGTGCATCTTCAAGGGAAGATTATCCTGCTGTCGGTGACTGGGTTGTCATCAAAGAAAGGGCAGGAGAACAGCGAGGGACGATTCATGCTGTCCTTCCAAGAAAAAGCAAATTTTCACGGAAAACTGCAGGGATGAATACTGAAGAGCAAATTGTAGCAGCCAATGTAGACACTATTTTCCTTGTTAATTCTCTTAACGAGGATCTTAATTTAAGGAGATTGGAACGTTATTTGCTTTTATCATGGGAAAGCGGGGCAAATCCTGTTATAGTTCTTACCAAGGCTGATCTTTGTGAAAATCTGGAGGATCAGCTTGCTGATGTGGATAGTGTCGCCATGGGTGTTCCTGTTATCTCAATCAGCGTCATTGAAGAGAAGGGAATAGACCAGCTTAAGCCTTTTTTAGAGCCAGGAAAAACAATCGCCTTACTCGGCTCTTCAGGCGTAGGGAAATCCACTCTTACAAATTACCTTCTTGGCGAGGATAAGCAAAAAGTCCAGGATATTAGGATTAGTGATGATAAAGGAAAGCATACAACTACCCATCGGGAGCTCATCCTGCTGCCTGACGGTGCCATATTAATTGATACTCCAGGAATGAGAGAGCTTCAGCTGTGGGAAAGTGAAAATGGGCTTTCTGAAAGCTTCACAGATATTGAGCAAGCCGCTGAAAACTGCAGGTTCAGGGACTGTACACATGAAAATGAGCCAGGCTGTGCTGTGCATAGGTTGATAGAGGATGGAGACATATCAGGGGAACGTCTTAACAGCTATAAAAAGCTTCTCAAGGAACTCGCTTATCTGGACAGAAAGCAGGATAAGAGAGCCCAATCTGAAGAACGCAAACGCTGGAAAAAGTGAGTGCCGGAGCAAAGAACAAAAGAATGTGAAAATTCATAAACCTCAGAAACCTCTTCGCTAAAGAGGTTTCTTTTGCATATAAGGAATCTTTTCATTAATCTTATGTATATAGCTTTAAATTATCATTCTAAGGGAAAAAGTAAAAGATAGAAAAGTGCCGGAAAGAGGTGGAGTAAATGACAGAGAAACTATTTGAAAAGGCAACATTTGCAGGAGGCTGCTTTTGGTGTATGGTAAAACCTTTTGATGAACAGCCTGGAATTAAAGAAGTAATATCCGGATATACCGGAGGGAATGTAAAAAATCCTACTTACCAGCAAGTCTGTTCAGAAACGACTGGTCATTACGAAGCAGTTCAAATTACATTTGATCCTGTGGTTTTCCCATATGAAAAGCTTCTTGAACTATATTGGCAGCAGATTGACCCAACAGATGCAGGCGGGCAGTTCTATGATCGCGGCCAATCATATCAGACAGCGATTTTCTATCATAATGAAAAACAAAAGCAATCAGCAGTAGAATCCAAACAAAAGCTTGAAGAAACCGGACCATTTACGAAACCGATAGTTACCAGGATTCTGCCTGCTTCAGACTTTTATCCTGCAGAAGACTATCATCAGCATTATTACAAAAAAATCCGGATAGATACAGTTCCTATCAATCCGGCTCTGGAAGAAAGGCATTTATTAATAAGCATTGGGGTGAAAGATAATGGCAAAAAATAGAGAAGATTTAAAGCAGAAACTTGATCCAATGCAATATGAAGTCACTCAGAATAATGGCACGGAGCCGCCATTCCGCAATGAATATTGGAATGAATTTAAAGAGGGAATCTATGTCGATATTGTTTCCGGCAAGCCTCTCTTCAGCTCAAAAGACAAGTATGACGCAGGATGTGGCTGGCCAAGCTTCACAAAGCCCATACAGGATGAAGAAATTGTGGAAAAAGAAGATCGCAGCCACTTTATGGTTAGAACGGAAGTGAGAAGCAAATCAGCCGATTCTCATCTTGGTCATGTTTTTGATGATGGGCCGGGACCTGAGGGCCTCCGTTATTGCATTAATTCTGCTGCACTAAGGTTTATTCCTAAGGAAAAACTGGAGGAAGAAGGCTATAAAGAATTTCTGCAATTATTTAATGATGCAAACTAAGAAATGGAAGGTGTTTTTATGTTTAAGAAATTATTTGGCAAAAAGGAAGCAGTTAAAGCAATTGAGGTTAAGGCTGCTTTGACAGGCACGGCAGTTAATCTGGAAGACGTGCCTGATCCTGTATTTGCAGAAAGAATGATGGGGGACGGTATTGCAATCGAACCTGCAGAAGGGGTGGTTGTTTCCCCGGTAAATGGAGAAGTAGTTCAAGTGTTTCCTACCAAGCATGCAATTGGCATTCGTGCTGAGAATGGTGCAGAGATTTTAATTCATATAGGCCTTGAAACGGTTTCGATGAAAGGGGAAGGGTTTGAGACCCATATTTCCGAAGGATCAAAGGTCAGTGAAGGGGATAAGCTTGTCACTTTTGATTTAGCTCTAGTTAAAGAAAAGGCAAAGAGCACTATCACTCCGATCATTGTCACTAATGGCGACCAGGTCGCTTCTCTTGAGAAGAGTGTGGAGGGACCTGTGGCTAGAGGGACATCTACGATTATGACTGTTACTGCAAAATAATTAGAAAAAGCCGCCTAATTTTTAGGCGGCTTTTTCTGATTATTTCTTAAAAACTCCGGTCCTTTTCCGGAACTCCCTTCGAGGTCATTCCTCCAGATAGAATAAATTTCATTGCATTTTCCGGCTTAACATCTATGATCTCGATTTGATCCTTTGGTATTAAGAATGTGAAGCCGGCTACCTGGAAAGTCTGCGGAACATAGACAGCCGCATATTCCTTCAGCGGGTCATAAAATTCTTCCAATTCTTCTGAAGTAATAAACCCGAGACTCTTCATTTCGGTCCCAGGGATTGTAACCAATGCTACTTTTGAGAAAGATTTCTTTTCACCCAAGAAGGAATGGACAGTATCTTTAATGACTGTGTAAATCGTTTTAACAAGAGGAATTCTTTCCAGCATTCGATCCACAAGTTTAATAATGGAACCTGTAAGGAAATTGGTGGAAAGCCATCCTAATAAAGTAATCAGGATAAGTGTAGCTATTAGTCCGATTCCAGGGATATAATCATCTTTTAAATAAGGCTTTAAGAGATTCCCCAAAATGCTGTCTAAAAACAAAAAGGTTTTTACCACAACAAATATTGCTAAAATAATGGGCACAATTGTTAGAATCCCATTGATAAAATTCTTTAATAAACTTTTCATGAATTTCTCCTCAATCGAACGAAAAACCTTCCTATTCTGATCTGCTCAGGATGGAAGAAATTTGAATAACAGCATCGTTCGTGCTGTTGTTTACTGATTTTTCATCCGATACAATAAATTTCACATGGTGCGTTCCGTGATCAAGGCCGCTAATGATATACTGGTATCGCTCTTTAGTTAATGGCCACCAAGCGGATAAAGATGTGATATATGCATCATCTATAAAAACATCCATCTTTCCGCCTTTTTCACTTCGAATCATATTGACGCCTAGGAAGGGGCCGCTAAATTGATATTCAAGACTGTCACCCGCCTTGCTGCTCTCCCAAATGCCGTCTTTGTGAATAAATGAACCCGATATGTCCGTTACATGAGGAATCGATGCTATTTCAATATCCGCATTTTCATGAATGGGGGCAGAAAGTTCAGCAATTTCTGCATGACTGCCGGCTAATTCTCTTATTTTCTTTATTAGTGTATCTGCATATATTTTGTAGCCCTCATCATTTGGATGGACCATATCCTTTGTCAGTTCCTGAGCAGGCAATCCGGATTGTCCGAACGGCTTTCTCATATCCACATTTTTTGCGCCATAGTGATTAGAAATAACAGAAATGGCCTGGACAAATGCTTCATTATCAAGCGGATTTTCTGTAATGGTTATGATCTCGGTATCAGGGTAGAGCTGTTTGGTTTTCCGGATAAGCCCTTCGTAGAAATATGAAAATTGCTTTTCATCCATATATTTGCGGTCATTCTCCCCAAACACGATAAAAGTTAAATCAATTTTCCCTAAATGTTCGGATTGCTGAAGCTTATATAAGCCTTCAAAGGCAGTGGCACCGCTTTGGACTATAGAATGCCTTCTGGCTTTGATTTCAAATTCACTATGAAGATGCCGCTCAAGCCTTGTAAACCATGCAGATGATTTGGAGGTCGCACCTGACCCCCTGCCAATGCTATCCCCGATAATGAGGTAATTGATATTCTCTTTTGATGATAACTTTTGATACACGTTAGTTGGATTTGCCCCTTCAACTTTAGATAGGCTATCAAACAAATGATACAAACCATATATAAAAGTGATGATAAAAAAATATATGCCGATCTTCCTTTTCTTCATTGGTTTGAATCCCCGCTTCTTTTCTGAATCCTTAATGTTATCGTACCCTAATAATGGCTATGGGGGAAGATTTAAAATGGAGTTCAGCGTTTTTTTATAAAAATGGGCAAATGCACATGCGGGTCAAGTTCTCCGCACATACATTAATATTGAAAATGCCCAAGAAATCTTGTTGAGGAGTGATTATTAATGTATAAAGGTGCAGTTGCTGGTGCTGGCTACGACCAATGTTTTCCAGGATATGGATATCCTGTAGCGGGTGCTCAATATGGAGGATGCGGATATGGCGGTTTCGCATTGATCGTCGTATTGTTCATTCTATTGATCATTATCGGAGCATGCTGCTGTGGAAATTGGTAATATAAAATGAATCTTGTGGAGGCTGCTCTTTAGGAGCAGCCTTCAGTTTGTTAAGGGGCCAGCAATTGCGGTTTATTCGCGGAATTTTACATAAACTTTTGTAAAACCGAACAATATTGATTAATTTTATTAAATAGTTCGTAAAAAGATTGACCATTTATTCAGTGTTTGATATAGTTACCTAGGGTTGATGAAATTAACGAATAATGCGTCTGGGGGAATAGGACGATGAATGCAAATTATGATGTTATTGTTGTCGGTGCTGGACCGGCTGGAATATTTACTTGTTATGAACTAACACTAAAAATGCCTGAAGCAAATATTTTATTAATTGATAAAGGTCATGATATTTATCGGAGGAATTGTCCGATTTTACAGAAAAAGATTGAGAAATGCCCGCCGGCCGCGGAAGAAAAGAGTATGCAGGGTGTTTGCCGGCATGTTCAATCACCAATGGTTTTGGCGGAGCAGGGGCTTATTCAGATGGGAAATTCAATATTACAAGTGAATTCGGCGGCTGGATGACAGATTATCTCCCTGATTCCCAGGTTGTTGAATTGATCAAATATGTAGATGAAATTAATTTGAAACACGGTGCAACTGAAAGCATCACAGATCCAATGACGGCTGAAGTGAGAGATATTGAGCGCCGCGGTTATGCAGCGGGACTGAAACTTCTTCGTGCACAGGTTAGGCATTTAGGTACGGAGCAGAACCTTGAAATACTAAAAAGCATTTATGAATATTTGCGTGAAAAAATTGATATGTCTTATAAGACAGAGGTTGAAGATCTTATAACCGAAAAAACGCCTGATGGCCATCGCATTATGGGGGTTAAGCTTAAGTCCGGAAATGAAGTTCATGCTGATAAGGTGGTTGTAGCACCCGGGAGAGATGGATCTGTTTGGCTGGCAAACCTCCTGAAGTCCCGCCGCTTAAAGATGATCAATAATCAAGTCGACATTGGTGTCCGGGTCGAAACTTCCAATATTGTCATGGAAGAGATTAATAAACATCTTTACGAAGGAAAGTTCACATTTAATACATCTGTCGGTACAAGAGTTCGGACATTCTGCAGCAATCCTTCTGGCCATGTCGTAGTGGAAAACCACTCCGGAATCATGCTGGCGAATGGCCATGCTTATAAAGACCCTAAACTGGGAAGCCCGAATACAAACTTTGCTCTGCTTGTATCCCATACATTCTCAGAACCGTTTGATAAGCCAAATGAGTATGCACACGAAATCTCAAGGCTTGCCAACAGCCTTTCAAACGGCGGAATCATTGTTCAAAAGTATGGAGATATATTAAAAGGAAGAAGATCAACTGAGAAGAGGATTAAAGAAGGTTTCCTGGAGCCAACCTTAAAAGAGGCGGTACCTGGCGACCTAGGCCTTGTGCTTCCATATAATACAATGAAAAGCCTGATTGAAATGACTGAGGCTTTAAACCATGTATCTCCTGGTCTTGCATCAGAACATACACTTTTTTATGGCGTAGAGGCAAAATTCTACTCTGCGCGCCCAAGACTTAATAACCGTTTCGAAACGGAAATTAGCGGCCTTTATGTCGGCGGGGACGGTGCAGGCATCACTAGAGGTCTCGCACAAGCGGGAGCTTGCGGAGTCTGGATTGCAAGGGATATCGTAGAAAAGAAAAGCAATGCACCAAGAAGGGAAGCTGCAATAGTATAAAAGCAGAAAGGCCAAGCTGAAAAGCTGGCCTTTTTTCAATATGTAAAAACAGTCATTTCTTAACGAGATTGTATCTGATAAAATGTAAAAAAATAAACAAGGCTCAAAGGAGCAAAGGAGAGGACATAATGCTTGCAGAGCGTTTAAAGCCAGGAGATGAAATCCGGGTCATTGCACCGGCAAGAAGCATGGCCATCATAAAAGGCGAACAATTGCGAATTGCCCAGGAACGGCTGAATCAGCTTGGATTCACAATAACATACGGCAAAAATGCAGAATTGCATGATGAGTTTTTCAGTACTTCTATTGAAGAGAGAATTGAAGATTTGCATGATGCTTTTACTGATCCTAATGTAAAGGGGATCCTCACAGTGATTGGCGGCTATAACGCCAACCAGCTTTTGAATTACATAGACTTCGAGATAATAAAAAACAATCCGAAAATACTTTGCGGATTTAGTGATATCACGGCACTGCAGGGAGCAATTTATAAAAAAACAGGATTGATCACCTATTCAGGCCCGCATTTTTCAAGCTTCGGTGTGAAACATGGGTTTGAGTACACTCTTGATTCTTTTATTAATGCAGTAACCAATGACGCTCCCTATGAAATCCTCGCTTCGTCAGATTGGAGTGATGATCCATGGTATCTTGATCAGGAAGACAGGCATTTCATCAAAAATAATGGGTATACGGTAATCCAGGAAGGGGATGCAGAAGGGAGATTAATTGGAGGAAATTTATGCACACTTAATTTGCTGCAGGGGACAGAATTCATGCCATCATTAAAGGATTCAATCTTATTTATTGAAGATGATGAGGAATCACATGCTCTTACATTTGATCGGGATCTTCAATCACTCCTGCACCTGCCTGATGCTCAAGGCATCAAAGGAATCCTGATTGGCAGATTTCAGAAGAATTCCCAGGTTACCGAAGAGGCACTGAGAAAGATTATTGAGTCAAAAAAAGAGCTTCACGGCATTCCTGTGATAGCTGATGTGAATTTTGGCCATGTACAGCCTTATGCCACTATCCCGATTGGAGGAAGGGCAGCAATAAAAGCAAAAGGTTTTGAAAGTGAAATTTGGATTGAACAGAGATAATTAATCCCCGGATCATATGCCGGGGTATTTTTATGCAAAGAAAAAAATACAACCATTTCCTGTAGTAAATCTCTGTAAATGTTTGTATTATATTTCTATCATACCCAAATGAGGTGCACAATGGAAATTCTGGAAAATCTAAAAGGCCTGGCAGAAGACAGGCAGTTTTTAAAGGCGCTGAATGTTCTGGCTAATGAGTTGGAAGATATGAAAAAATCAAAATTCTCAATTATTAAGAATAAATTAGCAAAAATATCTTCAGTTGAAGATTTTAAGCTGCTCATTCGATTATTTGACCGTGGAGTGATGTACCAATATAGCGGGTTTCTTGCCCGCTATGCACACAGGCGTTTTAAAACACTTCAAACCGCCATTTGGTATTGCGATGAGTTAATTGACAGTGGAAGGTCACTGGAAGCAAATTATATTATAACGGAATATTTGAAAAAGATGCCGCATGAAGCAGAAACTGAGCTGAGGATAAGTGCTTTATTTACAGAAGTACATAGCCTTCTTGAGTTAAAAAGAACAAAAGAAGCAGTGAAAAAGCTCGTTGAAATGGAGGCGATCAGCGAAAAGCCAATCTGGGATAAACTTGGATTTTATTATCTGCAGATAGGAGACCGTGCAAAGGCAGAATCTCATTTAACTGCTGGCCTGAGAGATGAAGAACGGGGACTTGCTTGTTATCTTTTGTTATCAGATCTATACGCATCAAATGGAGGAGGGGGAAAGTCTCTTCAAACGATTAAAGAAGGCATGGAAGTCCACCCGCAGGCGCCTGCATTAAAATTGGAGCTTATTCGCAGATACAGAGATTTCGGCTTGCATGAGGACATGCTAGCAGAAATGAGTGAGCTCGATCGACTTGTTCCTTTTCACAGCTATGAGTGCTATTTTGAACATCTTAGAGCTCTTTCCTACTATCAAAAAGATGAACTTGAAAAATTACATCACTTTATCTCTCAGAAGAAAATGAAGGACGGTCCTTTCTCAGGAGATAAGGGGTTTTCTGAAACAGGTGATGCAGTAAAGCTCTCAATCAATCCAATTGTACAGAAAAGCAATTACTGTGTGCCTGCCAGCTTTGAAATGCTCTTTTCTTATTTTGGTAAAAAGGAAACTCAGGATGATATTGCTGAACATATTTTTGATGTGACTGGTTCAAAGCTGTCTGCATCTGCGGAATACCTTGAAAAAAAGGTTTCGCATACCGTTTCTTTACGGGTGAAAAGGAGCGTTATAAGGCATTATTGCAGCAGGGGATACCCATCATCCTTAGTGTGGACTTTGAGGCATCTTCACATGTGCAGGTTATGATTGGGATTGATGAACGATTTGGCTTTTATTTGGTACAAGATCCAAACTTTCTTGATACAATGTATGTTCCTTATGGGGAGTTCCAAAAGCTTGCTGTAAATACTAACTTTTTGTCGATTGCGGCAGTGCCAATAGAGAGAGAGGCGGAGCTTGAATTCCTGCCTATGGATGATCACCTGTATTATAAAAAACTTCACTCCCTTTCGGAAATGGTTGAAGAAGACATAATGAAAAGTGAACCTGCTATGGCAGACTTTTTATCTTCTTCAATGAATGAGCCTTATACGCTCATATATACATTAAAATTTTTTTCCGGGGATAAACATAAAGAATTCATTATTAAATGTTCCGAAAAGCTGCTGGCCATTTTTCCTGAGTCAGACTTTTTTAAGCTGTATGCAGCTCAGGCATATATACGTTTAAACGAAATCGATCGAGCGGAAAAGACTTTATCACTTGTCAATAGAAAAACCTTTAGCCCATTATACCAATATTTGAGTGGAAGGATCCAGATGTATAAGGACCAATACTATTCTGCGATTGGCTATTTCAGAAAATCCCTTCAGCTTGACCCAGACCAATACTATATTTGGAGTTATATTGCGCTGTGCTTCCTCTATAATTCTGAGACGGAAAATGCGAAAGAAATGTCAGACATTGCACTAAATATAAATGAGCAAGACCGCTTTATTAGAGTAAATCATGCCATAATTCTTACGGATCAGGAAAAGTACAATGAAGCACGCTCGATATTCAGCCAGCTTCTTCGTGAAGATCATGGTGATGCGCATGTATGGTATGAGAGAGCGAAGCTTGACCAGGCAGAAGGAAAAATCCGCAAAGCAGAAAGAGGCTACATAATTTCAGCCAGCCTTGATGCTGA
This sequence comes from Cytobacillus pseudoceanisediminis, assembly GCF_023516215.1. Taxonomy (NCBI): domain Bacteria; kingdom Bacillati; phylum Bacillota; class Bacilli; order Caryophanales; family Bacillaceae; genus Cytobacillus; species Cytobacillus pseudoceanisediminis. Next base: position 419,172 of record NZ_CP097349.1, read on the forward strand.
AATTTCTTATCCATATCTGGCTCTTGCCGACTGCTATGAATATTTGTTTGAAGATAAAATGCGTGCTGAAGAGATTTTACTGAAAGGAGCGGGGGTATCAGGAAGTCCGCAGATTTTAATTCGCTTGGGTGATCTTTACAAAGATCATGAGGAATATGAAAAAGCAGAGAGTATTTACTTCTCCTGTATTGAAGAAAATCCTAATGAGGTTTTTGCCTATCTGGGTTATGCATTTGCTATCTCTGAAATGAAGAGGCCAGATGAAGCAGCAGAATTTATAAGACAACATGAAGAACGTTTCAGTGAGGATAGCGAATTTTTAATAAATGGGGGCAAACTGGTTACAGACTTTGCACAAGACCTGAAGGATTCCCACCTGCTGGAGGCAGGAATGTCTCTAATTGAAAGGGGATTTAACTACGTTGATCAAAATCTGAATGAAGCCCTGGAGCTATATGTAAATATAGCAGAAGAGTCGCCTTATGTGAATCGTGCAATCGCTTTTCTGGAAGCAAAGGCTGATGAAGACTCTCAAACTGACTATCTATGCTATACGGGCACTTTATATGAAAGTGCTGAGCGATATGCTGAAGCAATTAGCCTTTATAAAAGAGCCATCGGGGAAAATGAAACAGCTTTTCCATACTACAGGCTGGGGGAAACGTATTTTAGACTTGAAAAGTTTGAACCGGCGATTAAAGCATTTAGAAAATGTCTTGATCTTAATCCTGAAACAGAGGGGGCATATAGCCGCATTGCACAAATCTATGGGATTTTAGGAAATGAACTGAAGGAAGCAGAGTATATGCTGAAGCTGATTGATAAGGCTCCTCTAAGAGTTAATATTGAATATTTATCAAGCTTACTATCCATGGAAGAGCTTCGGGGGTTATTGAAAAATTAATTCGTATGCAGGGTGAAGTTCTGGAAACATGGAGATTGGATAGCCTTGCTTATGCTTATGGAGCTGCAGGTGACAGAATCAAGGAAGAGGAATGTCTTTTGCAGGCCCTGAATCTGGATTCTCAATTAGCTGAAATAAAACATCACTATTCAAAATTGCTTATAGAGAATAAGAAATATAAAGAGGCTAGGAAGCTTCTGGAGGAACTTATTAAAGAATATTGGGATGATGAAGACATATATGAAACTTTAATTGTGCTATTTGTCGAAACCAATAAAATTTTACACCTTCCGGCATTCCTCGGGAAAATTAGAACTGAAAAAACGGAAAAAAGCCAGGTATTCTTAAAGGCAGCTGATGCATTGGCCCAGCATGCAAGCGGTGTGGATTGGGAAGCTGATCAAAATTCCTCCTTCATTGGAAGGTTTGTTCAAAAGATGAGAGAGAAGACAAAGCAGATCACTTTGTTTGGAGTGATTATCGACTTATATGAATCCTCAATCAGACATAATCCGTTTAATAAAAATGCACCAATCGGTCTTGCGGGATTCTATGAATCTGTAAATCTTGAGGAGGATGCCAAAAAGGTTCTGAAATCTTCTCTTGAAAAAGGTTGGGATTTTATTACAGCCTATCAGCTTGTACAGATCCATATGGCGGGCGGGAATGATCCCATTGAGGAAGCGGCAGAGATGAACACAGCAATAAAACTGCTGGATGCCTGCCTAAAAGAAAAGCCGAACGATACACATCTCATGCTCTTAAAGGCAGTTGCATTTACACACAGGATGCGATTCACCCAGGCAGAAACAATCTTAAGAAAGGTGTTAACAGAAAATCCGTATGAAAAAGAAGCCCATTTTAGATACGGACAATTATTAAATAAAAGAAAACGGTATGAAGAAGCAATAGAGATTATGGAAGAAGGATTAAAGTTTCATACCGATGATACTTCCTTATATATTGAACTGGCTATTTCTTTTCATAAAATAAAGGATGTTGAAAAATCACTAAAACTAATGGAGGAAGCGCTTGAAATTGATCCTGATCTTTTGATAGCGAGATATAATAAAGCTTGCTATCTATCAATCTTAAATAAATTGAAAGAAGCTGAAGAAGAACTTGAGTATGTCTTTCATCATGATGAAGAAGGATATTTTCAAGAACTTGCAGAGGAAGACATTGATCTGATGAACCTGAAAAAAGCATTATTTAACCAAAAAAACAGCCGATTACACCGGCTGTTTTTTTAATTCCTGCAAATGGTTCATTTTAAAGATATGAATATTCTTTAAGAAAGATTTTGGAAGTCATTTCATATATTTTAATATATTGGCCCAGAAGATAGCGTCACACTTTACAATTCTGCTTCAACTTTAGAGCCCAAGACGCTTTTTTCCACGAATAACAATGGAGGGGTTTCTGAAATGGATCAATCAAACCTAATTAAGCCAATGCTTCATGCACATTATCCAGTTATTGATTATGGCATAGGCGTCTATTTATATGATACTGACGGAAAGGAATATTTGGATGCATCGTCTGGCGCGATAACGGCAAATATTGGCCATGGTGTTGAGGAAATCATTGAGGCAATGCATGAACAGGCTAAGAAAGTCTCTTTTGTGTATCGTTCGCAATTTACCAGCGGGGCAGCTGAAAAGCTGGCTCTTAAAATCGCGGAAGCGGCAATTGGCGACTTAAATTGGAGCTTTTTTGTGAACAGCGGCTCTGAGGCCACTGAAACAGCTATGAAAATTGCGATTCAATACTGGCAGGAAAAAGGCATTCAGACAAAAACAAAGGTGCTTTCAAGGTGGATGAGCTATCATGGCATAACTCTGGGTGCTTTATCAATGTCAGGTCATACGGGCAGAAGGGCGCGTTTCATACCGCTGCTTGAAGATTTTCCTGTCATTCATCCGCCATATTGCTATAGGTGTCCATACAAGCTGGAAGCGCCTGAATGCGGATATCTGTGTGCCCATGAACTTGAAACCGTCATTAAACGGATAGGGCAAGAGAATATTGCTGCATTTATCGCAGAGCCAGTCATTGGGGCTGCAGGGGGTGCTATAACCCCTCCAAAAGATTACTACAGGATAATAAAAGAAATTTGTGACCGGCATGACATTTTATTTATTGCTGATGAGGTTATGACCGGTTTTGGCAGAACGGGCACAATGCTTGCCTGCGAGCAATGGAATGTAAAACCTGATATTGTCGCACTTGGTAAAGGAATGGGGGCCGGGTATGCTCCGATTGCGGCTGCCCTTGTAAGCGATGAAATTATGAAGCCTATTTTGGCAGGGTCAAAGAGCATTATGAGCGGCCATACCTTAAGTGCCAATCCTCAGTCCTGCGCAGTTTCTCTCGCAGTGCTTGAGTATATTGAAAAAAACAACATCATCCCTGAAGTGGATAGCAAAGGTGTGTATTTGAAAAATAAGCTGACAAAACTGCAATCCAAATTTTCTTTTATTGGTGATGTAAGAGGAAAAGGACTAATGATCGGACTTGAATTTGTAAAAGATCATCTGTCCAGAGAGCCGTTTTCGAGAAGGTTTAATCTGACACAGAGATTAATACAGGAAGCGCAGGAACAGGGACTGCTTATTTACCCGGCGGGGGCAGGCAAAACCGGCATCGATGGAGATGCTGTATTGATTGCACCGCCGCTTACCATTACCAAAAGGGAAATTGATGATCTGGTGAAAAGGTTTGAAGGGACTTTGCAGATTTTCACAGAAAAACACTTGATCTTTGCTGAGGAAGAGGCTGAATAAATATGGAGAACACTTATAACAAAATCATTGAAATTGATGAGGCAATGAAGCATTTTCGGGATGGCATGATCATTATGTTTGGCGGATTTGGAGGAATTGGCACCCCTCCTGCCCTTATTGACGGAATTTTGGATAATGGATTCAAAGATTTAACGCTTATTGGCAATGATTCAGGGTTTCCCCATATTGGCATCGGGAAAGTGGTAAGCCAGGGAAGGGCGAAAAAAATGATTGCCTCCCATATCGGATCAAATCCCGTTGCTGGCCAATTAATGACAGATGGGAAAATGGAAGTGGAGTTTTCGCCACAGGGAATATTGGCAGAAAGAATCCGTGCAGGGGAGTCGGCATCCCTGCCATTCTTTCCGATATTGGACTTGATAATGACATTGTAACAAGCAATAAACAAACATGTAATTTGAGTGGAAAAAAATATCTTGTTGAAACGGCTCTAACAGCTGAAATATCCATTGTCTTTGCAAAAAAAGCGGATCCTTACGGAAACTTAATTTATGACAAAAGTGCGAGAAACACAAACCCGCTTGTTGCTATGGCGGGAGATATGACCATTGCAGAAGTGGAGGAAATTGTCCCCCTTGGCAGCCTGGATCCTGATGAAATTATAACACCAGGGGTTTTTGTGGATTATATTGTCCCTTCGAAAGGAGTGAATTGGAAATGGGCATGGGAGTAGAAATCAGAGATCGCATTGCAAAACGTGCGGCTGAAGAAATAAAGAACGGGATGATTGTAAACCTTGGCATTGGAATTCCTTCGCTTGTTCCCAATCATTTGCCAGCTGGGACAAATGTGATGTTTCATGCTGAAAATGGCATTACAGGTATGGGGCCAAGTCCGGAGAAAGGGAAGGAAGATGAAAATCTCTGTAATGCTGGCGGATTTCCGGTTTCCGTTGTAAAAGGTGCTTCGTATTGTGACAGTACTATTGCCTTTGGGATGATACGCAGAGGAAGAGTTGATATGACGATCCTTGGCTCCCTGCAGGTGAGTGAAAGGGGAGATCTGGCCAATTGGATTGTCCCTGGTAAAAAAGTTCCTGGCATGGGCGGGGCAATGGAACTTGCCCAAAAAGCCAGAAAAGTAATTGTCCTTATGAACCAGACAGATAAGTATGGAAATTCAAAAATTGTGAACGAGTGCAGTCTGCCTCTTACATCTGCCCGCTGTGTAGACATGATTATTACGGAGATGGCTGTCTTTCAAATAACAAATCATGGTCTGACACTGACAGAATTGTTTGCACCGCACTCGATTCATGCAGTAAGGGCGAAAACCGGCTGCGGCTTTACCATTGCTGGGAATGTGAGAGTGATTAATTGATAGATAGTATCCTATGTTTGGCTGTGGTCTCAGAAAAGGAGTGGGAATATGAATGCTCATGCAAAGATTAAACAGTGGCTGGAAGAAAATAGGCAAAGGGGAACAAGACTTCTTCAGCAGCTTGTCCAGGAAGGAAGCATCCGTGGGAAAGAAAGCAGTGCACAGGCTGTCATCATTGAAAAATGCCGCAAACTTGGACTAACCCTGGATATTTGGGAGATTGGCAAGGAGCAATTGACCAAACATCCTGCTTTTTGTTCGGATAGAAAGGATTTTTCCGGAAATCCCAATGTAGTGGCTGTTTTGAAAGGAACAGGCGGAGGAAGGTCCCTTATCCTCAATGGCCATATTGATGTTGTTCCAGAGGGAGACCGAAATGATTGGGATCATGACCCATTTAGCGGCAGAATCGAAGATGGAAAACTATATGGCCGGGGTTCGACGGATATGAAAGGGGGAACAGTCTCACTCCTGCTTGCAATGGAAGCCATCATAACGCTTGGAATTAAGCTTAAAGGTGATGTGATATTCCAAAGTGTCATAGAAGAAGAAAGCGGAGGGGCGGGTACTCTGGCTGCTGTCCTCCGGGGATATACAGCCGACGGGGCAATCATTCCCGAACCGACAAATATGAAGCTCTTCCCAAAACAGCAGGGTTCGATGTGGTTTCGGATAACGGTAAAAGGGCGTTCTGCTCATGGAGGAACCAGATATGAAGGCATCAATGCAATCGAAAAAGCCATGACAGTTATGACAAAGCTTCAGGAACTTGAAAAATTAAGAAACATTAGAATTGAGGATCCGCTATATTCCAAGATTCCTATACCAATCCCTATAAATATCGGAAAAATAAATAGCGGAGAATGGCCTTCTTCAGTGCCGGATATTGCCATCATAGAGGGAAGGATGGGGGTGGCGCCAGATGAGGAAATGAAATCTGCGGAAAAAGAGCTGGAACAGTGCCTGAAGGAAGCAGCACAAAATGATGCGTGGCTTAAAAAAATCCTCCTCAAGTTGAATGGTTCGGCGGACGCTGGCTGCCTGGTGATTTGGAACAGGATCACCCTCTAATGACCGTAATATCGGAGTCTTTTGAAGAAGTAAAAGGCATGCAGCCGGCAGTTGAAGCATCACCCTGGGGCACGGATGGAGGCATATTATCCAAAGTGGGGAATACACCTGTTGTTGTCTTTGGCCCCGGTGTAACTGAAGCGGCCCATGATGTTAACGAGTATATCTCCTTGCAGGAAGTTTTTGAAGCTGCTGAAATCATTGCTCTGGCCATGATGGAATGGTGCGGCACTAATCAGTGAGAGGGGAAATGATGATGGGATCAATAAAAATAAGAACGGAGATACCGGGGCCGAGAGCGAAGGAATTATTGGCTAAAAAAGAGCAGAATGTGCCAAAGGGGCCGTTTAACACGATTCAGACATTTGCTGATAAGGGAAATGGAGTACTTCTGACAGATATAGACGGAAATACTTTTCTTGATTTTGCCGGGGCAATCGGCACATTAAATGTTGGCCATTGCCCGCCAAGGGTAGTGGAAGCCCTGCATGCCCAAATTGACCAATATCTTCATCCGTGCTTCCATGTCATGATGTATGAGCCTTATATTAAACTGGCAGAAAAGCTCAACAGCATTACACCTGGAAACCACAGCAAAAAAACATTCTTTTTAAGCACCGGCGCAGAGGCAGTGGAAAATGCCGTAAAGATAGCAAGGAAATATACCGGCCGAAAAGGGATCATATCATTTGAGCGGGGGTTTCATGGCCGGACCTATATGTCCATGAGTTTAACAAGTAAGGTTAAACCATATAAATATGAATTCGGGCCATTTGCGCCTGAAACATATAAATGGCCTTACCCTTATTATTACCGCAGCGAAGGTCTGAAGGAAAAAGAACATGATCTTGCCTTACTTAAAAGATTCGAAACTTTTTTCTCAGCGAGGTGCCTCCTGAAGAAATTGCTGCTGTCATTATGGAGCCTGTACAGGGTGAGGGCGGTTTTGTTATGCCGTCTTCCCGTTTTGTAAAAGGTGTAAAACAGCTTTGTGAAAAACATGGAATCCTCTTTATCGCTGATGAGGTTCAGACGGGATTTGGCAGGACTGGCAAAATGTTTGCTATGGAGCATTATGATGTTGTGCCGGATTTAATTACGATGTCAAAATCAATCGGTGCCGGATTGCCTATCAGTGCTGTAACTGGAAGGGCTGACATAATGGATTCACCGAATATCGGTGAAATTGGCGGAACTTATGGAGGCAGTCCGCTCGGGTGTACAGCCGCATTAGAAGTGATTCGAACAATTGAGGAAGAAGGATTATTAGGAAGGGCAAATGAAATCGGAAGCCTTTTTACTGAAAAATTTTCAGATCTTCCTTTAAAATATAAGCAAGTGGGTGAAGTTCGTTCTTTAGGGGCAATGTGTGCCATTGAATTTGTTAAAGATCAGGATACAAAGGAACCGAATAAGGAAATCGTTCAGGAGATCCTGTCAAAAGCGCACAAGCGCGGTCTCATTATTATGAGTGCTGGCCTCTATGGCAATATTATTCGCCTGCTTTCTCCGCTTATTACAACCGATGAACAGCTCAATGAAGGTTTAACCGTACTGGAAGAAGTAATAGGTGAATGCTGCACATAAGGAGGAATACAATGAAACAACATTTATGGATCGGCGGAAAGTTCAAGGAAACAGAGAACTACAAAGCATTGAAAAGCCCCTATAGCGGGGAAGGTATTGCAGAAGTTGCCATGGCTTCTCCTACCGATGTGAAGTCAGCGATTGATGCGGCAGATCATGCCAGAAAAATAATGGCTGAAATGCCTGCTCATAAAAGGGCAGAAATACTGGAAAATGCAGTTGCCATTATGAAGGAAGAAAAAGAAGAGTGCTCAATGATCATTGCGCGTGAAGCATCTAAACCTCTAAAGGCTGCAAGAGGAGAAGTGGACCGCACCATCATGACATATACCTTCGCTGCCCAGGAAGCGCGCAAGCTTTATGGAGAGACAATCCCAATGGATGCTGCTCCTGGAGGCGAAGGCAGGGTTGCCTATACAGTAAAGGAGCCGCTTGGAATTATCGGCGCCATCACTCCATTCAATTTTCCTATGAACCTTGTTGCCCATAAAGTGGGTCCTGCAATTGCTGCCGGAAACACGGTTGTATTAAAGCCTGCATCCCAAACGCCAATGTCGGCATATAAAATAGCTGATATTTTTCACAGAGCCGGACTTCCTGATGGAGCTCTGAATGTAATTACAGGGAGCGGCGGAACGGTAGGGGATGTGCTTGTTGCAGACGACCGCATATCGATGATTACTTTTACAGGGAGCCCTGCAGTAGGAAAGCAGATTCGGGAAAATGCAGGCTTAAAGAGAGTAACACTTGAATTGGGTTCCAATTCGGCAGTTGTAGTGGATGAGAATGCAGACGTGGAGAAAATTGTTCCGCGAATTGCAGCTGGGGCATTTGCCTTCCAGGGGCAGGTATGTATTTCCGTTCAGCGCATTTATGTCCATGAATCCCTGTACCAGACATTTGCCGAACGCTTTGTTGAGGAAGCCAAAAAGCTAAAAATCGGCGATCCGCTTAATGAAGAAACAGATATTTCTGCAATGATCTCCAAAAGCGACACCGACCGCGCGCAAAGCTGGATCGAGAGTGCCGTTAAGAGCGGAGCAGAACTTGCTCTTGGCGGAAAGGCAGCAGATAATACCCTGTATCCAACCGTCCTGCTGAACGTTGATAAATCAGAAAAAATTTCTTGTGAGGAAGCATTTGCACCTGTTGTCCATATTAATTCATTCAGCAGCTTTGAAGAGGCGCTTGCGCTTGTGAATGATTCAGATTATGGCCTGCAGGCTGGTGTTTTCACCAATGATGTGAATAAAGCCTTCAAAGCAGCAAGGGAGCTTCATGTCGGCGGTGTGATGGTTAACGATTTCCCAACCTTCCGCGTAGACCATATGCCATATGGTGGTGTAAAAATGAGCGGAATGGGACGTGAAGGCATAAAATATGCTGTTGAAGAAATGACAGAGATGAAGCTGATCAGCTTTAAAATTGACTAAGATGAAGGACAGGAACAGTAAGACCTCCACTTCGAGGATCTGGAAAAATCGTTGAGGGATAAGTGGGGGTCAAACTGCCCGTGAAGGCCCGAAAGAGAAACAAAGGAAATGCCACCTCCTGTGGCAACGTCTTTGTGACCCACTTCCTGTGGGCCTCAACTAGCAATCAGTGGCGAAAATTGAAGTTCACTATATTTGGCCGGTATTTTAATCGGCTTGGCCGGTAAAAGCGCTGATTCGGCCGAAAAAAGGCGGAATTGGCCCGTATATCCTTCATCATCTATAATGCCTGGCCGTTTGGCCGGGCAGTTTTTTAATAGAAGGGGTCTGAGCAATGAATAAAAAAGCTTCTGTAAAAACAATAAAAAAGAAAACGTTCTTGCCGAATTATACCTTGATCCATTCAATAAACGCTTAAGAGTAGACGATTATGCAGGGAAATTGGAAGATGCTGTCCATGAAGCAGAGAAAACGGCAAAAGAACACCAGTGTGAGAAATTAATTTTTAGAGGAAGAGTGGAAAATTATACGGAACTGCTTGCTATGGGTTTTCAGTGCGAAGCTGTTATTGACGGATATTTCCGGGGATCTGATCAATACTTTTTCTGCAAATATTTCTCGGACGAAAGAAGAATCAATCCACATTGGATTTCAGAAGACAGCATTATTACAAATGTAGCTGCCCTTTCAAGAAACCCGGATGTCATCATGCCTCCATCCGAATATCAGCTTATGAAAATATCAGAGCAAAATGCTGAAAAACTTGCTGCACTTTATCGGGAAGTATTTCAAATTTATCCAACACCTCTCCATGATCCCTCATATATTAAAAAGACAATCCAGGAAGGTACCATCTATTACGCATTTCAGTATAATGATGACCTTGTCAGTGCAGCTTCAGCGGAGGTCAATCTTTTTTATAAAAACGCAGAACTGACAGATTGTGCAACACTTCCGTCCCACCGTAAACATGGTTTAATGAAAATACTCCTTGAAAAATTGGAAAAAGATTTAAAATCGCAGGGTGTATTCTGTGCCTACTCCATTGCCAGAGCGCTGTCGTTCGGAATGAATGCCGTTCTGCATCAGCTGGGGTATTCCTATCGGGGCCGGCTTCTTAACAACTGTTATATTTTCGATAAACTTGAAAATATGAATGTCTGGGTAAAGAATTTGGCTGCTGAAGATTCCTGGAGCCATAAAAAATAGTGCCAGTTTTTCGGCACCATCCTGACAAATTTTCGGCACCCTTTCATATACATAAATATGGGAGGGGATTTTGATGACTGAAACTCAAAGCATTTCAAAAGAAGTTCTGGCAGCCATACTAAAGGGCATTGATGAAGGAATTCATGTTGTGGATTTGGATGGAAATACCATTTTTTATAATGAAATTGCTGCAAGGCACGATGGCCTGGAGGTTTCTGAGGTTATCGGAAGACCTGTTCTGAAAGTTTTTCCTTCATTGGATAAAGAGACAAGCACCTTACTAAAAGTAATGAAAACAAAAAAACCGATCTATAATCAGACGCAATCCTATGTTAACCTTCATGGCGCGCAAATAGAAACCATTAATACAACTCTCCCTATTACTGTAGATGGCAAAGTAGCAGGAGCTGTTGAGATTGCTAAGGACTATTCCAGATTAAAGCTTCTATCAGAAAGCCTTCTGGATTTGCGAAAAAAATAAAACAGCCTGTCAAAAAAAAGACTCCTGTTCAGAATGTACAGTACACACTGGATAGTCTTCTTACTGTAAATCAGGAAATGCAAAAAATTAAGAAGGAAGCAGCCAAACTGGCAAAGTCTGATTCCTCCATTCTGGTGTTTGGCGAAAGCGGGTGCGGAAAGGAGCTTTTTGTTCAGGGACTCCACCATGCTTCCTCAAGAGCAGCCGGGCCATTTATTGCCCAGAACTGTGCAGCTATACCTGAATCCTTGCTTGAAAGCATTCTATTCGGAACGGCTAAAGGAAGCTATACAGGAGCTGTAGACAGACCAGGGCTATTTGAATTAGCCGATGGGGGAACACTCTTCCTTGATGAAATACATGCCATGCCAATTGAGCTCCAGGCAAAACTTCTTAGAGTGCTGGAGGATGGGATTGTCAGAAGAGTGGGAAGCCCGAAGAGCACCCATGTAGATGTAAGAGTGATTGCAGCCATGAATATCCATCCAGTGGAAGCACTGGAGAGAAATCAAATCAGAACAGACTTATTTTACCGCTTAAATGTTCTTACTTTCGGGCTCCTTCCTCTAAGGGATAGGAAAGAAGATATTGAATTTCTTGCACATCATTTTATGAGGGGATTTAATCAGGTTTTAGACAAAAACCTTTCAGGAGTCGGGGAGGATGTGCTTGCCTTTTTCAGACAATATCATTGGCCCGGGAATGTCAGGGAATTAAAGCATACAATCGAATACATGATGAATGTCTGTGAAGATCATTTTCTTAAAGCAGAGGATTTGCCTGTGATAATGAAACAGCAGCTGCAAAAGGATGAACAGGCTGTTTCACTAAAGGTTCAGCCATTAAAGGCGAGCATGGAAGAACAGGAAAAAGCATTAATTAAAAAAGCCCTTCTAGAGACCAATGGAAATATAAAAAGAGCCGCAAAGCTATTGGAGGTTCCGCGGCAAACGCTGCAATATAAACTGGCAAAGTATAATATTGATATAAATAACGGGAGTCTTGTCTGCAGCAATTATGAAAGTGCCGAATAATCGGCATTTTTTTGTTTCAAAGTCACCAGTTTAATAAAAATATCCCCTCAGCTGCTAACAATCGCCACTCAGTCAGGGTTTTCATATGATAATACGAAAGCTTCAGAATTGGCATGATTCTTGCAGTATATATTTTTAAAGAAATCCATATAGGGGGAATTTAAATGAAGAACTTTTTATATAAACCGGATCGGTACTGGAAAGATATTGAGCTGTGGAAGGATGTCACAGAAGAACAATGGAATGATTGGCTTTGGCAGCTGACAAATACGATTCGCACTGTTGATGATCTGAAGAAAGTCATCAATCTCACTCCGGATGAGGAAGAAGGAGTAAGGATCTCGACCAAGACGATTCCGCTGAACATTACACCTTATTATGCTTCACTAATGAATCCGGATGATCCGCGATGCCCGATCAGAATGCAATCGGTACCAATTTCAAAAGAAATATATAAAACAAAATATGATCTTGAAGATCCTTTGCATGAAGATGAAGATTCACCTGTCCCTGGCCTGACGCACCGTTATCCTGATCGTGTCTTATTTCTGGTGACAAATCAATGCTCCATGTATTGCCGCTATTGTACACGCAGGAGATTTTCCGGTCAAATTGGCATGGGAGTGCCGAAAAAACAGCTTGATGCAGCGATCAGCTATATCAGGAGTGCCCCTCAGGTTAGGGATGTTCTCATATCTGGCGGGGATGGACTTTTGATCAATGATAATATCCTTGAGTACATTTTGAAGAATTTGAGGGAAATCGATCATGTTGAAATCATCAGAATCGGCACGCGGGCACCAGTTGTTTTTCCGCAGCGGATTACCGAAAATTTATGCAATATCCTGAAAAAGTATCATCCGGTATGGCTGAATACACATTTTAATACTTCCATTGAAATTACCGAAGATTCTAAGAGAGCGTGTGAGATGCTGGCAAATGCCGGTGTTCCAGTAGGCAACCAATCCGTGATTTTGGCTGGTATAAACGATAGCGTTCCAATAATGAAAAAATTAATGCATGATCTTGTTAAAATCCGGGTCCGGCCTTATTACATCTATCAATGTGACTTATCTGAAGGCATTGGCCATTTCCGTGCACCAGTTTCAAAGGGGCTTGAGATCATTGAAGGATTAAGAGGACATACTTCCGGTTATGCGGTTCCAACATTTGTTGTAGACGCCCCTGGCGGAGGCGGAAAAATCTCCTTGCAGCCAAATTACCTGATCTCACAAAGTGCCGATAAAGTGGTCCTTCGTAATTTTGAAGGAGTTATAACCACTTATCCGGAGCCGGAAAACTATGTTCCGGGCCGTGCTGAAGGGTATTTTAAAGAAGTTTACCCGGAAATGGATGAAAAACGGTCCAATATCGGAATAGCAGCGCTGATGAATGATCAGCAGTTTAATCTTGTACCTGAAGGGCTCGCAAGACTTGACCGCCGCGAAAAATATGAAAGCGATCCGTCCCACAGTTCATTGAAGGATAAGCGTGACAAACGCGATGAACTAAAGGAAAAGAAATTCAATGCCCAGCAGACGAAACAGAAACCAGCGGCTGAAACGAATGCAGAGACCGCATCGGCAAAGGAATAGGAGGTTCATAATGCAAAGTAAATGTGCATGGTGTGAAAGCCAGAATATAAATGAAAGCAGGGAAACCGTTTATTGGGAGCTGCCTGATGGAACAAGGGCCATCCAAATTAATGAGACACCTTCCATTTCCTGCAGGGATTGTGAAATGGTTTACCAGTCAGAAGATCTCGTTAAGGAGATTGAGGACCAACTATTTTTGATTGATGTGAAAAAGATTGGAAAAGAGATTAGTTTCGAAAAGCTGATGGAGCAGCCAAGGCTGCTGAAGCGAAATTATTTCGATTTCTCTTCCTATGATAAGTAAGTGATAAGGGCAGCCCGTAAAGCTATGCGGGCTGCTTTTTCTATGTAATAGTAGACGAACTGAGCACAATTCGATTATAGTAGAAAATAAATTAATGAACGACAGAATAAAGGGGAAGGCGTTATTATGTCCAAAACTTTCTATCACTTTTTAATGAAATACAGACACCCTGTACCAAAGGACGACATCAGCCGTTTTGCAAATGAGGCATATGAGGATCACAGCTTTCCGAAAACAGCCTATGAGTATGATGAGGTCAGCTCTTACCTCGAATTGAATGGAAGTTATCCTGAGAGCATGTCTGTATTTGATGAAGTCTGGCAATTGTATATACTTTCTGAAAGCTAAATGAACACTTTGAAACACTCCGGCACAGGAGTGTTTTTTTATTTGGCTGTTTTCGTAAAGGTTGTTGCTTTTGGGCAGGTAACTAATTTATGAGTTGATTGGAGCGGAAGGCACTTGATCCTCGAAAATGCTGACGCATTTCCTTCGTGCTGTGCCCATCCGAGGAAGCTTATTCAATGTCCTGCGGGAGGAGAGGGAAGTGTGAGACCCCGCAGGCGAAGCCGAGGAGGCTCGCATTCCTCCCCGCGGAAAGCAAGTGCCTGGAAATCAACGGGCAGTATTCAAAAATAAAAATCATCAATCATTGAAAAAGAGCCATTTTTTTTGAGAATGGCTTTTGATTGATTGTGATGAACGTACGGACGATTTTCATAAAAAGTGCATATACTATTGTATTCAATACTCACGACTCAGTCATTGAGAGGATGGAGGAAATGAGCAAAAAGAAGAAACCAAAGTACAAAATCGGTGATACAGTCGTGATCACTATTTATGGTACAGTCGGAAAAGTAACAGATGTGAAATGGCTAGATGATATGTACGTCTATGAAGTCAATAAAAGTGAAGGTCTATATATGGAATCCAGCCTTCAAATGCTTTCTGAGTATGAAGGTGAGATTATGGAAAAGGAGCATATTGACATCGAATATAAATACTTTTTTGGTGACCTTGTCCAAGTCAAGGGGTATGGTTCGGATCTCTTCAAAATAGTAGGCTTCAGGACGGAAATTTGGAGATACAAAGAAGATGCATGGGAAGATGTTATTTATGAGCTTTCGAGAATTAATGACGGGGAATGGCTGGAGGCTGGAGAGGAAGAGCTGACACTCGTTGCGGATGCTGAAAGTGCAGATGCTTTTATTCAGAAGCTGGGACTCCTTTATATGATCAACAAAAAAGAAAAGCTGCCTGAATTAAAGGATTCTGCTCATTCATTCCGAAAGGCAGAAAAGGAATTGCTTGAAGGCATTAAAGAAAGAAAAGTGCTTATTGATGGTTTGCTTGATATATATAATGATTATCGTATACTTTATGAAATGTTTCAGGATGATGAGTATAAGCATATCATGCGGGTTATACTCAGAAAACTGAAGCATATTGCCAATAATGATGATAAGAGCACTGTGTAAAGCAGCTCAGGGGTCTCAGCTCTTCTTAGAGCCATGTGATTAGGAGATACAGTAAAAATGGTATGCAAAACCATATGACCAGCTTATACCAGACATTTAATAGATTGCTATAAAAATTGATAATGGAGCTTTCTTCACGATTGACATCTTCTTTAATGATTAGGGCCAGTCTGGATATACTTGACATGTCGCTGCCTCCTCAATTTCTGAATAAAATGGATCGTTGTTAGATGCTTATCCTATATGTATGTCCTAATTGAAGAAAAATGCACTTTAAGACAAAATAAAGAATATGACTTTTCTGAAAGTTGTTTTGCATGAATCCAGGTAGTGCTTCATACATTTTGTACAAAGGGGGCGTTGCTGTGAAGGAAATAGAGGTCGTAATAGATACGGAAGAAATTGCTGAGTTTTTCTTTCATGAGCTGGCAAAAAGAGGTTATGTGCCTACTGAAGGAGAATTGGATGAGCTTGCAGATATCACATTTGAATACCTGCTGCAAAAGTGCATCATTGATGAAGAAATTGAAGATGATTAATATAGAAAAATGACGAGGAAAGGTGCTCGTCATTTTTTTGCGGAGCAGCAGGAACACCATGCGCATACATATTCTGAAAATTCGAATTGCAAGCATACATCATTTTTCAAGAAAACGCTGAGAAATATAAAGCGATTTCCGCAAATATAAAAAATTTATGGCAGCACATTTGAAAAATGAAACTTTTCTTGTTATAAGCTCGTATATCTAAATGAAGCTAGTGCTTTGTGTTATTTATAAATAAAGACCGCCGGAAATGTTTAAAAAGTTGGCCGGATGGAAGGTAAACCTTCTATTGGAAAGGAAAAAATAAAAAAAGAACTAGGGAGAGAAGCATATGTCATTTTTTAATAAAGTCCTGGCAAGTGTTGGAATTGGATCGGCAAAAGTCGATACGAAACTTGAGAAGGATTCAGCAGCTCCAGGAGAAGCTCTCAGAGGCGTTGTTGAGATTACAGGGGAAGCACCGAACAGAAAATCGATGATATTTATCTTTCATTGAATACTACTTACATTAAAGAATCAGATGATAAAAAATATACAGTCTCAGGTTTGATTGACCGTTTCAGGCTCGCTCACTCCTTCACCCTGGCGGCGAATGAACGAAAGGAAATTCCATTTACCTTTAATCTTCCAACTGACACACCTTTGTCTTTTGGGAAGACAAAAATTTGGGTGGCGACAGGACTGGATATAAAAAACGCGGTGGATCCTGCTGATAAGGATTATATTCGAGTCGTGGCAAACCCGCTAATGGATTCTGTATTGAACGCTGTATCGAGTATGGGATTCCGTTTGCGGGAAGCAGAATGCGAACAGGCTCCGCATCGCCTCCGCAGCAGGCTGCCGTTTATCCAAGAGTTTGAATTTGTTCCAGTCTCCGGTCCTTACAGAGGAAAGCTGGATGAACTGGAAGTTGTATTTTTTCCACAGGCAAATGGAGAGACTGAGATCATGATTCAAGTAGACCGCAAAGCGAGAGGGTTGGGAGGATTCCTGGCAGAGGCACTGGAAATGGATGAAACCTTTGTCCGTTTCACTGTTACAAATGCAGATATTCCTTATATGCAGCAAAAGCTTCAGTCTGTCATTGCAAAATATGCTTAAAATTTATGCTGACGAAAACGATGGGTGACGCCCATCGTTTTTACATGCTCAGACTCAGACTGCAGCATGGGACTGCATATAGCTATGCAAGAAGTGTTTTGAAAAAATCCTGACCTTTTAAAAAGGGGTTATTAACACGTAAATGATTGAGTCGGGAATTCTCTTCTCATCATCGGAAATAATTCCGTGAACACCAAGCCGCTGCATGTCTGCAAACTGGTATTGTTTGCTAATGGTCCACGAGTATATCTCATAACCGAATAACTCAGCTTGATTAATGAAGGACTTGGAAAGTAAGAGATGATGAACAGATAAGAAAGAGGCAAATTCGCGGTAGGATGCCAAATGAAACAAATCCAGGTGCTTGCTCAGCAGCAGGCCTGCAGGAATTTCGGGAGCAAGCTGGTGAAACTTTTTTATCTCATTAATATGGAAAGATTGGACCTTAATCTCATTGTCAGGTTTAAAAGAATGTAACATATTTGCCAGAATTTCTGTCATGCCAGGCTGATTTTCAGGTGATTTCATTTCAATTATGATTCCTGTTTTTCCGCTGACTTCTTTTAAAACTTCATTTAATAAAGGGATCCTTTCCCCGGCATACGCAGGAGAAAACCAGGATCCTGCATCCAGCTTTTTTATTTCCTTAACCGTCAAATCCTCAATCAGCCCCTCTCCGTCGGTAGTGCGCATAACATTAGCGTCATGAATTACGACAAGCTGTTTATCCTTGCTCAGCCTCACATCTAATTCGATATAGTCAAAGCCCAGTTCAATAGCTTTTTCAAAGGATGCCAGCGTATTTTCCGGTGCAAGAGCGGATGCACCTCTGTGTGCGATAGACTGAAAAGGCATGAGTGGCTGAAAAAAATAAGAAATAGTCATTAGTAACAATCCGATGAGGATTGAATATAAAACAGGCTTTTTAGATACCCGCAATTCTTCACCCCCTTAAAAGACTTTTATACATAATATGCAGATTAAACACTTTTGAAAGCGTTTTCTCTGTGAAAAAAACCTTAAATCGACAAAAGTAGTATTTTTTTGATGGAGGAAACGACAAGAAAAATGGCTAATTAAACAGTAATACAAAATTGTTTTTAGAAATTTGGCGGGCAAGTAAAAAAATGTCATTAAAAATGCTTATGAAGACCTTATTTGTCAAAACAGCTGAATTTGTCTGATAGGTAAATCAGACAAAAAAGCGGATGCATAGAATGTGAGGGGGATGCAAATGCTGAAGGAACTAACAAGAATCAAAAGAAAAGAATATGATGTGACAATCTTTCAAACACCGAAATTTAGGGACAAAAAAGGCTTTCAGCAAGTATATCGCCTAAATGTCGAAGCTTTAACCCATGTGGAATGTCTTGATTCAGTTTTTAGGAAGTTTAATGTGCTTGACAGGATTCCCGGGGATTTTGATGGCCGATTTATTTCCACAGGGGATATACTCTATATTGATGAAGGCAGAAGAGGGCAATTTTATTATCAGCTAAAGCCGGGCGGCTGGGAAGAAGTTAATCGAATACATATACGCTAAAGAACAAAAGCGGAAGTGCCTTGATCAGATGAACTCTAACTAAAACCGCCACTTCCTGTGGCGCACACCCTGTGCAGGTCCGACAGGCATAAGTCGAATCACCCAAAGCTACTTTGGTCGGAGCGATGTATCGCTGCCGAAGCATTCCTTGGCCCGATTTCTGGAGTAATTTGGCTTATGACCCGAGGTGCTGGGCGGTGGAGCTGATGCAGATATCTTTTTCTAAAAGTTATTCACATCGTTATTTTTTATAAATTCCCTTAACAATGAAATAGCAGGAGGGCACTATAGCTCTCCTGCTTATTTTATTAAATATTTTATTCCGTAATGTTTGATCCTGGACTATTTTTGCGTTTATTGGCAGTGTATTCCTTGCCGTGGGCTTCTTGCTCTGCAATAATGGCTTCAGCAGGAATATGATTATTTTTCTTTGGAGAATTTATACGGTTGCGGTGCTTTTTTCCCATCCTAATCCCTCCGATTATCGATTGCTTTTTGTTTTGACTGTTTTGGATGTATGGGGCTCGGTATTAGCCCTCGAAGATGGATTTGTCTCGTTGGCATGCTGTACGGCCTGCCTGAGTTTTTTGCTCATTCCTTTTTGCGGCATGATTACAACCTCCTTTGGAAAAGCTAAAAATAGCTTTCCCGTACAGTGAAAAAACATGCCTTATGTAATTTGTTTCTAAGTGATGGCACATATGGTATAGTTTGACTTGGAAGCATTTACAGTGGCTTCAGAATTAATTTGGAGGTTTTGATTATGAGCATACATATCGGTGCTAAAGAAAACGAAATTGCGGAAACGGTCCTGCTCCCTGGAGACCCTCTGCGTGCAAAATATATTGCAGAAACATTTTTGGAAAATGCAGAATGCTACAATGAAGTCCGCAACATGTTTGGCTATACAGGAACGTATAAAGGGAAACGCATATCAGTTCAGGGCACAGGCATGGGAGTGCCATCCATTTCCATTTATATTAATGAACTTATGCAGAGCTACAATGTTCAAAACTTAATTAGAGTAGGCACATGCGGTGCAATTCAAAAAGATGTGAAAGTTAGGGATGTAATCCTGGCAATGAGCTCTTCTACAGATTCCCAAATGAACAGGCTTACATTTGGAGGGGTAGACTTTGCGCCGACAGCTAACTTCGACCTTCTGAAAAAAGCCTATGATGCAGGTGTTGAAAAAGGATTAAACCTCAAAGTCGGAAATGTATTCACAGCAGATATGTTCTATAATGATAATGCTGAACACGAAAAATGGGCACAATATCAGATTTTGGCGATTGAGATGGAAACGGCTGCGCTTTATACACTTGCAGCGAAGTTTGGCCGTAAGGCGCTTTCTGTCTTAACAGTCAGCGATCATATCCTTACAGGTGAGGAAACAACTTCTGAAGAAAGACAAACCACCTTCAATGAAATGATTGAAGTTGCACTTGAGGCGGCTGTTAAAGAATAAAGGAAATGGAAACTGGTTCATTGTGAGCCAGTTTTATTTTTTTTGAGTTTAAATAAAAAAATCTGCCAAAAGCAATTTGTGCCGTTTGTCCTGTTTTTCACACAATTATGGACTAGTTGACTTGTAGTGTTAAAATAGTAATGTTGCAAAGAAAAAGAAAAGCAGCAGCGCCTAGCCCGAGGGGCAGGGTGCTTGCGCTAGACAAAAAAGTCAGGTGAAAATGAATGAAGAAAATCATAATTATGGCAGGGACCCTTAGCCTCCTGCTCTCCGGCTGCAGCAAGCTCGATCCTTATATGGAGAAGGTTCAGCCGCTTATTGAAAAAATTCCATTTCTGGGAGGAGAAAAAAGTCTTGAGGAACCTCCTCTAGAAGATGAATCCTCAAAAGAAGAAGAAAACAGTGCTGAGGAAGCAGGCAATGAAGGCAAAGAAGAAATTCAAAATGATCCTCTTTCATTGGAAGCGGCATATTTTAATGATGTTAAAGTTGTCGATGGAAGAAATATAATTCAGAATCCTGAAAATGTGATGGCCCTCGTGAATAAACAGTTCAGTCTTCCGGATGGCTATGAACCTTCCAAGTTAATGATTCCTGATGTCGCATTTTCTTATGGGAAATTAGATTTGGAAAAAAGCTATTTGCGGCAGGACGCTGCCCAGGCTTTGGAAAAGCTATTTACCGGAGCGCTAAATGAAGGTGTTGAATTGTTTGCAGTTTCCGGATACCGTTCATTTACCAGGCAATCACAGGTTTTTGAAGCAGAGGTAAGCAAAGTAGGAAAAGAAAAAGCAGTTCAGGCAGTTGCCATTCCGGGCAGCAGTGAACATCAGACAGGCCTTTCAATGGATATCTCAAGCAGAAGTGCAAATCTTGAACTTTCAGAAGAATTCGGGGAAACCAGGGAAGGAAAGTGGCTTGCTGAAAATGCACATCGCTACGGATTTATCCTCCGCTACCCTAAAGGAAAAGAAGGCATCACAGGTTATAAATATGAGCCTTGGCATTTCCGCTATGTTGGGACTGAAGCAGCAACAGTCATTTACGAAAAGAAATGGACTTTGGAAGAATACTTCGATATTGTTAAAAAGATCTAAGAGGCCACAAAGGCCTCTTTTATTTTCCTTTTTGCTTGGGGCTGCTTTTCCCTGATTGAAAATAAAATATAACTGCTAAAATGAAGGGAACAGCGGGAAGTGCAGACAGGATGCGGAGAGCGTTTTCTGCCCCAGTTAAATAATAGCCTAAGGGCAGAAGTAGAAAAAAGCTTGATAGAGCAAGTTTCCATGACTGATTCATGATTCCTGCAATAAGGCAGATCAATGAAACTGCGAAACTTAACCATAATACTGCGATTATCATTATAATTCACTCCTTAAAAAAGTGATGGGAGGCTCGAGGGAAGGCTGGTGTATAGGATTAGGCGGATGCTTGTGGATTTTTAAAATGAGACTATATAATAAAATATGGTCTATGCCGGCTAAACATTAATCTTTTATTTTTCTCGATGTTTATATTGAGGGGAAGTATGAATCCTGTGTTGGCATACATCAAGCCGCCGACTGTTGACTCGATGTTTATTAACACCCTTAAATGAGGTAATAATAAACTAAGGTTTTACAGGTGAAAAGGAGGTTCATACATTGGAAAAAGTTTCACTTAAAGTTGCGGGCATGACCTGCAGCCACTGTGAAGAGGCGGTCAAAAATGCCCTTCTCTCCATTGATGGTGTGGCAAGCGTCGCCATTGCCTTTCACGACGAACATGCAGAAATCGAGTATGACCCGAAAAAAGCTGATAAGGAAAACTTAATAAAAGCGATAGAAGATCAAGGCTATGGGGTAGCCTAACATAAGAAGGAGCGCTTTAGCATTTTTCGCTGGCGCTCTTTCAATTTTTACACATATGCATTTTTCTTTGTTATTTTTTCGATAAAAATGTTATTCTAATCATTAAGGATTCTACATAGTTATTTTACGGTAATGAAAGTGGTGAAGAGTTTGCAAAATGAAGATCTAAACAAAGAAACTTCCGAAACACCCGATAATAACCATTCAGGTTTTATCCGCATGAAAAAGTTTCATTTTGTAATGCTGCTGTTTTTTATTGTTTTCCTTTCAGCTGGAATTACTACCTTTGCACTGGCTTTTGGAGATGAAAAAGCAGTAGATGTTGGAACTGGCGATAGAAGGGAATTTGATAAGTTTTATACAGCTTATGATACCCTTAAAACAAACTACTTCCAGGAAGTTGACCAGGATAACCTTATAAATGGCGCTATTAACGGTATGCTTGAAGCGCTGGATGATCCATACTCAGACTATATGAATGAGGAAGAAGCCAAAAGCTTCCATCAGAGTATTTCATCCTCATTTGAAGGAATCGGAGCTGAAATCCAGGAACAGGAAGGCTACATTGTAATTGTTTCACCATTAAAAGGTTCACCTGCTGAAAAAGCCGGGCTTAAACCGAATGACAAGGTCCTGTCCGTTGATGGAAAAAGTCTTCAGGGGATGAGTTCGACTGAGGCCGTTATGCTGATCAGAGGTGAAAAGGGCACTAAGGTAGAACTTTCAGTTCAGCGCCCTGGTTCAGATGAGCCTATGAATATTTCCATTACTCGTGATACTATTCCCCTTGAAACCGTCTATGGGGAAATGCTTGAAGATGGTATTGCAAAAGTGCAGATTACTACTTTCTCGGAAAATACTTCTAAAGAGCTGGTGGAAACTCTGAATGATCTGCAGAAGCAGGGCATGAAAGGGTTAATTCTTGATCTTCGCCAGAATCCTGGGGGTCTTTTGGATCAGGCGGTGGAAATTTCCAGCCTGTTTGTCCCGGATGGCGAGATTTTATTCCAAATTGAAGACCGCAATGGAAACAGGGAAGAAGTTAAATCAACGAAAGAGGAAAACCCGAATATTCCTTTAGTAGTTGTAATTGATAAAGGAAGCGCAAGTGCATCAGAAATTTTGGCCGCCGCAGTACACGAGTCTGCAGATGTGCCGCTTGTCGGTGAAAAGTCGTTTGGAAAGGGCACAGTCCAGCGTGCACAGGACTTCTCCGATGGATCAAACATGAAATTCACTACTGAAAAATGGCTCACACCGGATGGGAATTGGATTCATAAAAGGGAATAACACCGGATCACAAAGTGGCCTTGCCGGATTATGCTACACTGCCATTTATTAATCCTGACACTGAATTAAAGCTTTCTGTTTCTTCAGCTCAGGTTAAAGCAGGACAGCAAATGCTAAAAGCACTTGGATATGATCCTGGAAGAGAAGACGGTTTCTTTGATGAAAAAACAGAACAGGCTGTCAAAGAATTTCAGGCCGCCGAAAAGCTTGAGCAAAATGGAGTATTATCAGGGCAGTCTACCCTTAGACTGATGGAAAAACTCCGTGAAAAAATTGATCAAAATGATACGCAAATTCAAAAAGCAGCCGAAGTGCTGAAAGAACAAATAGAATCTTAAGGCAAAAGCTCTCCATTTTTGGAGAGCTTTTTTCTGTTGATACATGTATTCCTGTTATAGAAAATGGGTATATAAAGCATTCATCTTTCCCACAATGATAGTAAACTTTACTATAAGCAGTGCAGGGGTGATTCGCTTGAAGAATATAATAATTGTCTTTTTATTGGCTGCAGCCATCCTGTCCGGCTGTACTTCCTATCAGCAAAAAGAAGATCCAAATGAGGTAAGGCAGGATTCTGGAGCTGATGGGGTTGAAAAGGAAGGTAAAAAGCCATCCGCTATTGGAAATGAAACGAAAAACTTTTTGCTCATTGGTGTTGACAGCAGGGGAGAAGAGGATTCACGTTCAGATGCTATTCTTCTGGCCAGTTATATACCTTCTGGAGAATCGATTAAATTGGTCTCTTTAATGAGGGACAGCTATGTAAAAATTCCTGATTATGAATATATGTACAGCAAACTGAATCATGCTTATTATATAGGCGGCAAGGACTTATTAAAGGATACAATAGAGCAAAACTTCGGAGTCCAAATCGATCATACAGCAATTATCGATTTTAAGGGATTTACAAAAATGCTTGATGCCATTGCTCCGGATGGAATTGAAGTGGAAGTCAGTTCTGCAATGATTGACGATATGGGATTGGAATTGGATCCTGGCAAGCAAAAACTTAAGGGGAGCGACCTATTATCGTATGTCAGATTTCGCCATGATGGACAAAGTGATTTTGGGAGAGTGGACAGGCAGCAGGAGATTTTGATAGAGCTTAAAGATGAAGTGATGAATCAATTCTCTTCACCTGCCGGTTTGGCAAGATTTCCGGAAGTGATCAGCCAGGCATTGAAATACGTTGAAACTGACTTAAAGATTGAGGAAGCAATAGCCTTAGGTGTTTCATTTTTAATGGATCCTGTTACTGATATTGAAACACTGAGGGTGCCGATTACAGACAGTTTTGAAAATAAAACCTATGAGCATGCCGGATCGGTTCTCCAGCTGGATTTTGAAGAAAACTCAGAAGCACTGAAGCAGTTTCTGAAGGCTGAAAAAGAATAGTTCCGAAAAAAGAGCCGAAGAGCTCTAAAAAAGTAAATGAGGAGCCAGTGGGGCTCCTCATTTACTTTTTCTGCAGACCGCAATCCCAAAAGGGTAGTGTTTGCCTTCTCTTTTCGGTTCAATAAGAACACTTCTCTGATAATAAAATTCCGTCTCTCCGTATGCCTTAAACAGATCAGTGAATTCATTTTCAGTCAGCTGATGATAATGGAATGGCTCTCTTGTTGGTTTTCCCCTTCCAGCGCCG
The DNA here is from genome assembly GCF_023516215.1 of Cytobacillus pseudoceanisediminis. Classification (NCBI taxonomy): domain Bacteria; kingdom Bacillati; phylum Bacillota; class Bacilli; order Caryophanales; family Bacillaceae; genus Cytobacillus; species Cytobacillus pseudoceanisediminis. The sequence goes on from NZ_CP097349.1 coordinate 443,834, forward strand.
AATGGAGTGGATAAAATGAGAGTCCCTCCAGGCTTTAGCATTTTATAAAGGCTGTTAAGAAATATTTCTTCTGATTCCAGGTGTTCAAGCGTTTCAAAGCTCGTTATCACATCAAAGAATCCCAATTGATCTGGGAGGATTTCATCTTCTGCATTGGCCTGTACATATTGCACAAGAGGATGATAATGGTGCTGCCTGGCATATTTCAGTGTATCTCCATCAACGTCTACTGCGATTATTTCATTGATTTCTTTTTCTTGGCTTTTGCCATGATTTTTGAGCCGTACCCCGTTCCGCAGGCAATATCGAGGACTCTTCCTCTTGCATAATAAAGGGCAAAATAGTAACGCGCCAAATGTTCCAGAAGCATTCCGTTTGTAATCGGCATTTCCTCCGGTATGATTCTTTCCCCGGTATTTTCGAGCATATTAACTCCACCATCCTTATTAGAGATTATAGCAAATATGACTTAAGGTTTGTATGGACTGAGAAAATCATATACAATGTGTCATTAGACAGGATAGCTATAAAGAGGTGATCCTTTGAAGCAGATAGTGGAACTTAATGAGCAGACCCGTAATCAAATATCAGCTATAGAACAAAAATGCGAAAAGCTTGCAGAAAAACTTCTTAATAACTATAAAACAGACTTTCAAACCGGCGGGGAAAATCTGGTAGTAGACCTGATCAGAACCATTAAAGGCCGCAGTGCTTCAGAAAATGATGTATTTAAAGTTGACTATGAGTCCATTTTGGAATTGGGAATTGAAACGGAAGATGATTTTTATCCAAATGCATATATTCCCATCTGGAAATGCAAACAGGAAATGTTTCATTCCGTTGGTTACTTAACAAATCTGGATATTGATTCAATAGAGAAGAAAATGATGATTATGATTGAAGAAATGCTTGCAGACCGTGAAGAAGGGGAAAAATATGAATAAAACAGAAATATATATATTATCAGGCTTTCTTGGGAGCGGGAAGACTACACTTCTTAAGCAGCTGCTCCAGGAGGAAAAAAGCAAGGCAGGAAAGTGGCAGTCATGATGAACGAGCTTGGAAAAGTATCAATTGACTCGGACGTGGTCGATGAGGATGTACCATTAAAGGAGCTGCTTGATGGATGCATATGCTGTACAATCTCAGATAAGCTGGAAGCTCAGCTTCAGGAATTATTGATGGTTGATAAGCCGGAAGCGATCTATATTGAAACAACAGGCGCAGCTCATCCCATTGAAGTTCTGGATAGTATCCTTTCCCCCTCTTTGCAGATCGAATGCTGGTAAAAGGGATTCTTTCAGTTGTTGATGGTCCAAGATGGCTTAGTCGAAAGCTGTTAAGCCCTCAGATTCAGCAGCTATTAATTGAGCAGGTGAGGCATGCGGATTTAATTATTTTAAATAAAGCAGATGACCTTACTGAAGCGGAACAGGCCAGGCTTACAATGGAGGTACAGGGTCTAAACAGCCAGGCTTTCAGCATCTTAACATCGTACTCAAAGATTGCTGTGAAGCAGGTAAGAGGTATGACTTCCGGGAAAAAGAGCCCGGCTTCCAGTTCACATGTTTTTTCTGATCTAAGCTTGAGCACTTTTGTTTATCAGTTTCAAAAACCTGTTAACCAGACTGAATTTGAGGAGTTTCTAAGAGGCCTCCCTGATACTGTTTACAGAATAAAAGGATATTTGAAACTGCATTCATCACAGTATCCGTTGCTGTTTCAGTATTCTTATGGAATGCCGCTGTATATGCAGGAAAACATGAATTTGCCCTTGAATATGGTTTTTATAGGAGAAAATCTTGACTGGGGAGAAATGGAGAAAAGATTAAAAACCCTTGAAGGTATTCATTAAAGAAAAGAAAAATCGCACTCAACTTGTGCGATTTTTTTATTCCTTCATATGAATGAAAAAAACCTGTTTTTGGGAAACTCAATATATAATGCTGAACCGAAAAAACATAAAAAATGAGTGGAACTTATGAAAACAATACACGCAATCGTTATCTTCATTGTTCTTTTTGCTGCAGGAGCCACACACACTACTGCAGCGGAAGAGGGGATAAGCTGGAAAATTGAGATGATCCCTTGGGAAAAAGTGAATGGGATCTTGCCTAAATACAGTAAATTTACTGTTCTGGATGTTGAAACAGGCAAGAAGTTTAAAGTTCAAAGACGAGCCGGCAGCCATCATGCAGATGTACAGCCATTAGACGCAGAAGAAACAAAAATAATGAAAAGCATTTATGGAGGAAAATGGAGCTGGAAGAGGCGAGCAATCATTATTATTAATGGAAATCAGTGGATTGCCGCTTCCATGCATGGAATGCCCCATGGAGGCGGTGCACTGAAAAACAACTTTCCCGGCCACTTCTGTATTCATTTTTATGGCAGTACCACCCACCGTACCAATTACATGGATTTATCGCACAAGCTGATGATATTAAAAGCAGCAGGAAAACTTGATGGATATCTCTATAAAGCAAATCCATATGAAGTAATCAGTGCATTCATGGCTGGATTAAAACAGCAGGATTCCAAGATCGTACAGCCCATTTCCCTGCAGCCTTTGCCATGGAATAAAATCCTGCCCATCATAGAAAATGTAAGGCTGAGTGCGATGCCTGTGCTTCCTGCTGAGGATTTGACAGGCGAGCTGAGCCTGGAAGTGCCGGTGGAAGTTGACTGGTTTATAAAGAACCGCGGCAGAATGCATTTTAGAGGCAGCATCTATCTTGTGCGCTATTCACAAGCCGACGCATGGAAAGTGGACAATAAAAGATTCTTTAAGGAAAATAAGTTAGTGAACGAATAAAAGCTTGAGAATAAAATCTCAAGCTTTTATTCGTTTTCAGCAATACTACTGTTTTTCGCCAAATTTGATGAATGTGCGTTCGTCTTCCACTAGTCCGCAAGCAGCACACTGCACTCTCTTATCAGGGCCTTTATAAGGCATATGAAAAGGGGACAGCTGTTCACTGCTGTACTCTTCCAATACATTCCCTGTCTGTGGATCCATTTTAATGGATTGAGGCACCTGCTGAATAATATTGAATCGGCTTCTGTTGGTTTTACAGTTTGGGCACCGATAAGGTGAATTCATTAATCATTCTCCTTTCTGGCATATTAGCTATATTTTTTGCATTTATAAAATTATTTATGTAAAAATACATTTAGGGATATATAATGGTTCCTGTTTTGGAAGGGATGTGGCAGTAATGAGTCCAGACTATGAAAAGCTTCTGAATGAATACCGGAAGCTTTGGAATAACCGGAAACTCGAAGAGGATCATAATGCTGAAATGATATTGAAGGAAGCAATCTCCAGGGAGCTAAAGGATGAAAATTCCCATCCTAGAGTCCGTAAGACTATCTATGAAAAATTCTACCTTGCGGTTAAGAGAATTACACAGTCAGACTTGGATGAAACATCAAAAAACGCACTTATCCAAATGCATATCAATGAATGTGAATGTTTGAAATAGGAAGGGTTAAGCTTCCTATTTTTTTTGAATTCAGCAGGTATTCTTTAGGTTTCAAGATCCTTTCACATTTATCTCACAATATTAAGGTAAGATGAAGGTAAGATAGTCATAAGGAGAAATGGTATGTCAAAAAATAAATATTGGTTTTTCTTATTATTGATAATAGCAGCCTTTCTTACTTCCTGCTCAGAAAAGAGACAGCCTGCAATTCCAGAAGATATAACTTTTGCTGCTACAGTCAATATCAAGGATATGACCATATCTTATGTAGACTTGGCTAAGAAGGAGATGGCGGCAGAGTGGATTATGGAGAAACCTTATACAGGGGCTTTGATTCTCCCGGACAATGACTCCATACTTCTTTATGGAAAACAGCTGGAGACGGCTGATCAATATTCCTTAAAGGAAGGAAAACTGATTGATAGCTGGGAGACAGGAGAAGGAATTGTCAACGGCATCCTGCTTGATACTAATGAAATAGCTTTTGCAGATCAAAACTTGAACAAAATAAGGTTCTTTAATTTAAATGGAGAGGAGGAAAAACAGGTCGAGACAGAAAGAGATCCGCTTACCCTCCTTGAATCCTCTGCAGAGAAAAAGCTATTTGTCCTAAGCTTCAACCATGAGAAATTGGGAATTATCGATCTTGAGTCAAAAGCAAAAAGCGGGGAATTTACAATTCATCCTTCAGCAGCCGGTGCCTGGCTTAATGAGAAAAGCGGTGAAATCTGGATTGGCGGACATGGAGAAGGTGTTGAGATTGAACAGAATATCCATGTGTATAATACCGAAACAGGGGAGTTAAAAAAGAGGATTAAGGCTGCTTCGATGCCGATTAATTTTCTTGGACAAGAAAATCATGTATATGTCTTAAGCCATGGATCAAATATGTTATATAAAATTAATGAATCAGGGAAGAAACTGCCTCTGTATCGGTTGCAGCAAATCCCTTTGAAATGGCTTTTGCAAAAGATATACTTTTGGTCGCCGGTTATGACAGCAATGATTTACATATACTAGAGCCAAAAAATTTAAAAACGCTTAAAAATATTAAGGTTGGAGAGGGCCCTTTTAAAATAGTCATTAGGGAGAGTGTGAAATGACATGCTGAATATCCTGATTATAGATGATGAAGCAGATATGAGGCATTTGATTGAAATGTACCTGGGGAATTCAGGATTTACATGCTTTTCAGCAGAAAGCGGCTTTGAAGCATATGGCATACTTGAAAATAATGTGATGGACTTAGTTATTCTAGATATTATGATGCCGGGTGAAGATGGATTTGAAGTATGTTCTCGAATCAGGGGAAAATCAAATGTACCAATTATATTTCTCTCTGCCAAGGGAGAGGAATGGGATAAAGTGAAAGCCCTGCAGTTAGGAGGGGATGACTATATTGTCAAACCCTTCAGTCCTGGAGAACTTATTGCCAGAATGAATGCAGTTCTCCGAAGAACGGGCGGATTAAAAAGTGACATGGATTCTATTCAAATTGGAAAAATCACAATTGACAAAAAAGCAAGGAAGGTCACGGTTGCGGGGATACAGGTCACGCTTACTCTTAAAGAATATGAATTGCTTCTATTTTTTATCGAACATAAAAACCAGGCATTAAGCAGGGAACAGCTGCTTGAATATATATGGGGCATTGATTATACAGGAAGTTTAAGAACCGTGGATACTCATATAAAAACGCTGAGAATGAAGCTGGGGGTTGGTGACTATATCCAAACAGTCTGGGGAGTAGGCTATAAATTCGAGGTGCCAAGTGAATGAAATTCCTGACCAATAGCCTGGCGAAAAAAATGTGGCTGACCGTGACTGCGGCGATTATCATTACGATCTTATATTCCTACTTTCTATCTTATTTATTTTATGAAAAAATTTATGTGGAAAATGTAAGGGAATCTCTGCTTACTGAAGGGAGGAGCCTTTCTTCAGAATACATGGGGGGCCTTTGACAGAGGATCTCAGGGAAAAAATCGATTGGTATAATTCAAAATCAGAAACAGAGGTTTTTATTGTCAGTAATCCTAGAGAGCTTAGTGCCTGTCTGCCTTTTGAAATTGACTATCAGACACTAATTGGTGAAGAAGAACGTGAAGAGCTGCTAAAAGGCAGCGCAGTTGAAAAAATGGGATATGAAAAAAGGTTTGACCGAAAGATTATGGGTGTCATTATTCCGCTTCTCGATGATAATCGGCTGCAGGGCATAATATATTTATATGTTCCCCTGGCAAAAATTTCAGAGATTACCCAGGATTTTGCGTATCTTTGGTTTGCTGCCGCGATGATTTTTACAGTTATCAGCATCATTTTAGGTACCATGCTGGTTAAAAAACTGACAAAGCCCCTATTGGATATGAAGGATGCAGCTGACCATGTTTCAAAGGGGTACTATGATATTCATTTAAACATTGATTCGAAGGACGAAATTGGCCAGCTGGCAAATGCATTTAATCATATGTCCTCATCTATACAGAAAGAAGACGAAAAGAAAAAGGATTTTCTGGCAAACGTATCGCATGAATTAAGAACTCCCATCAGCTATGTAAAAGGCTACAGTGAAGCACTCATTTCCGAGATGGCAGAATCTGAGGAGGACAGGCAAAAATATTTGCAGCTGATACTTAGAGAGTCAAAAAGGATGGAACGTTTGGTGGGAGACCTGCTTGATTTATCTAAACTTGAATCAGATGAATACAAACTCGAAAAAATGCCGCTGCCTTTGGGACAGCTTATAGAGGATGCTATTGAAAAATACAAGCCTATCCTCCGTGAAAAAATTTGGATTTACAATACCGCCTGGATCCTGAAGTAATCATCAACGGGGATGAAGGCAGGATTGAGCAGATCATCCAAAATATTATGGATAATTCAATTCGGTATACAGCAGAAGGCAGAATCAGCATCCGTTTATCTCAAGAGAAAGATAAATGCGTGATTCAAATAGAGGATACAGGGATTGGGATTTCTGAAGAACATTTAAGCAAAATTAAACAAAGGTTTTATAGAGTGAATAAAGGCAGAACGAGATCAGATGGCGGTACAGGTCTTGGTCTTGCGATTGCAGAAAAGCTAGTTAAGCTCCATCAAGGTGAGCTGACTGTTTTAAGTGAATTAAATAAAGGTACGACGGTTAGAATCGTGCTGCCGCTGTTCGAAATAAGGTAAGATTAAGGAGATTTATGATGAAGAAGCTACTAAATATTTGGCTCCCGGTAATGTTCATGGTAAGCCTGACAGCCTGCAGCAATCACAATGCAGCTGAGGAAGAACCGCAATTCCTGGAAGTCGAATTATCGATTAATCCTGAAAAAGCAAAAGCAAATGAGCCGGTAGTTTTTGAAGCAAAAGTTACATATGGGGAAGAAGAGGTCACGGATGCAGATGAAGTAAAGTTTGAAATCTGGAGAGCAAATGCGGAAGAACACGAAAAAATTCTTGTTGAACATGCTGAAAACGGGATTTATCGCCTCGACAAAACATTCGAAGAAGAAGGAACCTACTATATATATTCACACGTAACGGCACGAAGGATGCATAATATGCCTAAAAAAGAATTTGTGATCGGCCAGCCTAGTGAACCTGAAAAAGAATCAGCCAGCCCGGAAATAGAAAATATGGAAGAGAATGATGATAGCGGCCATTAAAAAGCAGCGATGGCTGCTTTTTGTTTTGGATCCGGTAATTCTCCAAAAACTTTTCCTTTAGGGGCATAAATACCCAAATTCGGGTACATATACCTATAACATTTGTTACAATGGTGTAATAAAAGTAAAGAATATTGTCAGCCTAAAAACCTGTCAATAGTGATGTTTTAGTATATAAATGGTATTTGTTCAGAGCGGCTTCCACTAAAGAGAAAAAATCCAATCATTCAATTACCCATTTATGAATAACCCTAAACCTATTAATATAAGGATTTATGAAAAGGTGCAGCCCTGATTTTACTAGTTTAAAAGTCTCTTAGGTGTCCTGAAATCAGGGAGTTGTAAAATCTGTCCAAAAATATTACGAAAAACCCTGTGATATGATGATTGTGCAAGTCACACAGCACCATACAACAAAGAAAACAAACACAGGGAGGATTTAAATACATGAATAAGAAAGTTATTTACTCAGTAGCAGCGGCAGCAGCATTACTAGTATCAGCACCAGGAGCTAACCAAGCGGACGCAGCTTCAAATTGTCCTACTCCTGAACAAGCTAAAAAAATGGTAGTTTCTCAATCTGGTAACCTAAGCCAGGAACAGATCAATAGCATTCTTCAAAAATACCTTAAAAACTACAATATTAATTGGGGAAATGTTCAAGTAAATAAACAGGAAGCTCAAAAGCCGGCAGCTCCAGCAGCGCAGCCTGCAAAAGCACAAGAAACAGCAAAAGCTCCAGCAGCGCAGCCTGCAAAAGCACAGGAAACAGCAAAGGCTCCTGCACAGCAGCAAGCACCTGCTGAGCAGACAAAAGAAGCGGCACCTGCAACTTCTGAAGTAAGTGCTTATGAGAAAAAAGTACTTGAATTAACTAACCAGGAACGTGCAAAAGCAGGAGTGCCTGCGCTTAAATTGGATGTAGAATTAAGCAAAGTTGCTCGTGAAAAATCACGTGATATGCAGTCTAAAGGATATTTTGACCATAACAGCCCAACTTACGGTTCACCATTTGATATGATGAAGCAATTCGGCATCTCATACACTACAGCAGGCGAAAACATTGCTATGGGCCAACAGTCTCCTGAAGAAGTTGTACAAGCTTGGATGAATAGTGAAGGCCACCGTAAAAACATCATGAATGCAAACTTCACGCATCTTGGTGTAGGCCATGTTGCTGACGGTAACTACTGGACTCAAATGTTCATTGGCAAATAATATGTGATCGAGTGAAAGGCAGCCTCTTTAGGCTGCCTTTTTTTGTTGCACTGTCACCTGAATACTGTCGTTTACGTTATGAGTAGTATTTACTTGGACTCTATGTATGTATTCAAGCCTTCAAAGGAACATTAGTAAAAGACACTAAAATCAGAAGCAACAGGTGATTTGAATGGATATTAGAAAAGGAACAAAAGAAGATTTGAAAAAAATTATGGACATCGTCCAGCAGACTGTTAGCATTATGGAATCCGAGGGAAATGACCAATGGAACCGGACTTATCCCCAGGATCAGGACTTTTTAGCTGATATTGAAGCAGGCAATTTGTACACGGCCATCTTTGATGGAAAAGTTGCAGGTTCCATTACTGTCGATCAAACTCAGGCTAAGGAATATAAAAATGCCTCGTGGAGAAAAGATGAGCCGTGTTTTGTATTTCACCGTCTGGCAGTAGATCCAGAGATCAGAGGTGAGGGAATTGCGAGCAAGTTAATTTTATTTGCTGAAGAACATGCAGTCAGTAAAGGGATACCGTATATGAGAACCGATACATACTCGCTGAATACAAAGGCTCAAAGATTATTTGAAAAAAACGGATATGTCATTGCAGGTACAATCTTCATGGATCGGGTCAACCCTTTTTATTGTTATGATAAACTGCTTGATTAAAGCGTTTCTTCACCCTTTACAAAAATGGGTATTGCTTCTTCCTCTTGGATTAAGATGGGGAGAGAAATGGAAAGTATCCCATGTTCGAATGACGTTTCTATTGAATATTTATCAACAGGCATGGGGAGGGTAAGCACTTTTTCAAAGGATCTGCTATGTCTTTCTTTCAGAAAATAGCGCAAGTGCTGATGAAATGAAGAACATTTTCCTTTAATAATTAGTTCATTTCCTACGAGAGATACTTTAATGTCATTTTTGCAAACTCCGGGGAGCTCTGCTTCAATTTTGATATCCCCATTGCACTCATACATGTCACATCGCGGATAAATATCCTGATTAGATAGGAAACGATTGATTTTATCCTGCTCCAGTCCTGAAAAGGAATGTTTTTTATTGTGACTGGAATTCTCAGGCGATAAGGTGTCCCAAAAATCCTGGTTCTGATATTGAGCGGACATTTTTATTAAATCTTTCCATTTTTTCAGTTCCATAAAGATGCCCCCTTTATAATATTTCCGTTACATCAATTTCAGAAAATTGCATATCGACGTTTTTAGGTATTTTTATCTCCATATACCCCTCTTTGCAGCTTGCTGATGATCCTTTTTTCTGACAATAGCAGGGAGGGTTAGGATATGCTTATCGTCTTTCTCAGGAATATGTTCAATAATCATTTGGTTGGATGTGTGGTAAAGTTTCATTTCTTTTAACCAGTCCTCGTTTTTAATAGGGAATCTCACAAAAACATAATCATGTGTTTCAAAGACGGATGCATTCAGCGGTGCAGAATATGGCTGGTGATTAGTTCCAGGGGCTGCTGTATTAAAACCTTTCATAAAATCTGGTGTTCCGCTCATTTCCTGCATATTTTGAGGAAACATTTGCCCCATGATATTTCGAACATATTTATCAATATCCTCCGGTTTCATTTGATGGGGAGGATTTTTCATATCTTTATTAAATGGAAAAAAGTTCCATGGAAACATCCTTCTCATCCTTTCCATGCTAAACTGCCGGCAAGGCTAATGATTCTTCACTATGTCATATATTCTATGCGGAAAAATGCCTATCCGTTAATAATGGATCAATAAGATTTGCACAGCCCCTGCAGCCAAGGTGAAAAAAATTTCTTATTATTTGCATTAATACACTGTAATTACTAGTATATTGGTATTGATGTATATAAAATTTATTAAATACTGAGGGGTAATTTTGTGAGAAATAAAGCAGCTTTAATAACGGGAGGAGCAACAGGGATCGGGAAAAGAACGGCGTATGTGCTTGCCGCAAAAGGCATCGATCTGGTGATCAATTACCGTAGCAGTCAAAAGGAAGCTGTCTCATTATGCCGGGAACTGACCAAAAAATATGGAACTAAAAATATTGCTTTGCAGGGAGATATTTCAATACCGGCAGAATGTGTAAAGATGTCAGAATCTGCTTTAAATGATTTCCCAGTCATCGATATAGTCATTCATAATGCAGGCCCTTACGTGCATGAAAGAAAAGAGATGATGGAATATACCTTCGAACAATGGAATTATCTGATTAATGGTAATTTAAATGCGGTATTTTATTTATCCAAGCTGTTTATCCCGAAAATGCGTGAAGCTGGATGGGGAAGGATTATTACGATTGGCTTTGATCGTGTAGAGTCAGCTTCCGGCTGGATATACCGTTCCGCTTTTGCGGCTGCGAAAACGGGTGCTGCGTCTTTGACGAAATCCATCGCACTTGAAGAGGCCGGGAATGGAATTACCGCAAATATGGTTTGTCCGGGAGATATCGTCGGTGAATGGAAGGAAAAAAATTGAAGAAGCCGCAGAGGTTCAGGAAAATGCCTCACCAGTCGGAAGACCGGGAACAGGTGAGGATATTGCCCGAGTAATTAGCTTTCTGACCGATGAAAAATCCGATTTTATTACAGGCAGCATTATCCCGGTTACAGGGGGCAAAGATGTCCTTGGAAAAATTTATCAGGAATAAACTTATAAAAAAGGCAGAAGAACGGAATTCTTCTGCCTTTTTTAAACTTTCATGGATGCTGGGTATTTTTTGTTCTGAAGATAAATCAGCCTGCCTGTTAAAGTAATGGCGCCAGCTGCAAGTCCTGTAATTAAGCCTATCCAATAACCATATGCCCCCCAGTTTGAATGATTGGCTAGATAATAGCCAAAGGGCAGTCCGATAATCCAATAAGAAATAAGTGACATAATAAAGGTGACGTTTACGTCCTTATACCCCCTTAACGCTCCCTGGACAGGTGCCTGAATGGCATCTGAAAGCTGAAAGAACATGGCATAGATTAAAAAATTGGCCGTTAATTTTAATACATCGCTGTCTTTTGTATAAATAGATGCAACTTCTCTTGGAAAAGCCAAAAGGATGGCTGCACAAATTAATGCCATAATTACGGCAATGCCTACCCCGATCCAGCTGTACTCTTTAGCATCCTTAAATCGTGAAGCCCCTGCTTCAAATCCTACCACTATTGTTAATGCCATTGAGATGCTGAGCGGTATCATATAAAGAAGTGATGCAAAATTGAGGGCAATCTGATGAGCGGCGATAACGGCTGTTTCGAATGTGCTCATTAATAATGTAACTGCTGAGAAAATGCTTGTTTCGAAAAAAATCGATAAGCCAATTGGGATGCCGATCATAAGAATTTCTTTCCATTTGCCGATTGAAACAGCATGCAAATTCCTGAAAACTCCATAATTCGAGAATGGGGAATTTTTATGAATAATAAAAAATGAAATAAGCATGATCAGCCAGTAAGTAATAGAAGAAGCATAACCTGCACCTGCTCCTCCGAGTTCCGGAAATCCCCATTTGCCATATATAAGCATATAGTTAAACACAGCATTGATCGGCAGTGAAAGAAGTGTAATAATCATACTCACCCTAGTCTTGCCAAGAGCGTCAATAAACGACCTTAATACATTGTAGACAAAAAGGGGAATCAATCCTGTGCTTAAGGCTGCAAGGTAGTTGAAAGCTGTGTCATGGACCCTGTTTTCGAGATTCATTCCACTTAAGATTGGATTTAAGGAGAGTGCTCCTCCGGCAAATACAAGGACGGCCATAATGACGGATAGATAAACACCCTGAATGACAGAAAAGGCAACTTCCTCACTCTGTTTCTTTGCTCCCACCAAGTGGGACACGATCGGTGTAACAGCAAGGAGTATGCCGCTTAGACCGGTGAACACTGGAACCCAAAGTGAGGATCCAATCGCTACACCTGCCAGGTCCTGAGAATTATAGCGGCCGGTCATTAAGGTATCAATAAATGTCATGGAGTACATCGCCAGCTGGGTTACTAGTATTGGAACTAAAATCACCAGCAGCTGATGCAGCTTTTGTTTTTTGCTGTATGTCTGATTCATGATTCTTTCCTCTTTCTTTAAAGTGACTAGAGAATTATATCATACTAAACAGAGGACGGTGCAAAGCAGGCCTTTATTCTGGGAAAAACAGCTATCGTAATCTGAACAAATCGATTAAAAGAAGTGTTTCAATTATGTGAACTTTTGAATAACGAGAATAAAAATCCTTCCAACGGCGAGTATAAATATTAAAAGCAGCCATTTCCAAAACTCGACTTGAAGGAGGCAGAATGATGAGCTTCAATATAAATAGGATTAATCCAAATCAGACTCAAGTTTCATTCGTGGACGGGCGTTTTGAGACACTTACAAATGAAGAGCTGGAAGAATTGCTGACCCAGTACGGAATAAGAGAAAAAACAGATGAACCGGAATCCAATATTATCAATTGAAAGAATAATAAAAAGCACTTGCCTGTATGCAAGTGCTTTCTTCCGCTTTTCAATTAAGCCTCCAGTAATTGGGACGATTCTTGGACTGCTGCTCCATGACGCATTACATGAAGAGTATATAGATCTTTTGGGATCTCATATAAATTGTAAATATCTTCATTGGCATTCAGCTGATCATAAACAGACTTTCTCGTTTCATTTGCAAGAATGACATAAGGAAGCTTTTCTGCAGCTTTTTGCGAGCGGATATTTTCCTTGCGGATCCGCATAAAGATTGTTTCAATGCCGGTTTCAAAAAGAGTTCCTCAAAGAAAGCATCTTTTGCTAATTTGTTATAGCCTTTGCCATGGTAGGGCTTGCCGAGCCATGTGCCTAGGAAGCCGGCATTGTCCTGGATGTCATACAAATTGATTGTCCCAATCGGAGTGCCCCATTCATCAAGAATTGTGCGTGAAATCAATTCACCGCGTTCTTCTGCTTCGATTGTCTGCTTTGTAATAAACATAAACTCATCATAACAATTGGCTTTTTGGCGAACAAAAGGGAAGACATCAGGGTGCGTCATTAAATCGAATAAAGCATGGCACTCGTGAAGATCACGTTTCTTGAGCATAGGATATCCCTCCAATTGAGGGCAGTCCTACTCCATGCCAAATAGAGCCATCGGTCCACCCTCGAAATTTTTTATTATGCTGCTAAAAAATTTCGGGGTGGGAATCGAACCCACTAGAACCAGAAAACTGGTGGCGCACCATTTGCCTTCCCTATTACTATCGTTTCCGATATTAGATTGTCTGTCATAAAGAAGCAAAATTTTCACTTCACTTTAGGTATAATACTAAAAAAAATCAAAAAGGAAATAGGTTTTTTGATTATTTTTTTTGCGATTTTATGTCAAATTACACCAGCGATATTCGACACGTTTTCACGATTCCCTGTACACAAAATTTCCGCCTATCATTGTCCATTTCGGCTTGGAAAGAAAGTGAAATGGGTGATGGTTCCACAAAACTAAATCGGCATCTTTTCCTTCCTCGATGCTCCCTAGCCGGTTATCGATCCTGAGGTTTTTTGCCGGCAGAATGGTGATTCCTTCTAAGGCCTTTTGTTCGGAAAGGCCTTCCCGGACTGCAATAGCTGCACACATATTTAAATACTGTACAGGTGTGTAGGGATGATCTGTAGTGATGGAAACTTCAACACCATGCTCTGTCAGCTGCTGATACGTTTTCCAGGTTTTGTTTTTCAGCTCCACTTTAGACCTTCTTGTTAAAGTGGGCCCGACTGATACCTTTAAATTCAGCCCTTCCAATTCGTCCGCAATTAAATGGCCTTCTGTACAATGTTCGATCCGAAGATCCAGATTGAATTCTTCTGCAAAGCGGATAGCAGAAATAATATCATCTGCCCTATGCGCGTGGATTCTGACGGGAATTTCTCTTTTAAGTGCTTTTACAAGCGGTGCGAACCTTAAAGAGTCAGGGTTATCGCACTGTAAGGCCTCATAAAAGGCTTCCCTCAGCATGCCCATTATCCCCATTCTTGTAATGGAATCCTTGTTCCCATGGCTGTGAATCCGTTTTGGATTCTCTCCAAGGGCAATCTTAAGTCCGGCTGTTTCCTGGATAATCATTTTGCTGATATTTTTTCCTGCAGTCTTAATAACAGAAGTAGTTCCCCCAATTACATTGGCGCTGCCCGGCATGATATGGGCAGTTGTGATGCCATATTTCACAGCATCCGCAAAAGCCGGATCAAGAGGATATACTCCATCCATCGCTCGAATGTGCGGGCTTAGCGGTTCAATTGTTTCGTTGGCATCATTGCCTGCCCATCCCGTGCCTTCATCATACAGGCCCAAATGAGTATGAACATCTATGAAGCCCGGAAGCAAGTGGTGTCTATGGCAGTCAATAATTTTTACATTTGAATCAGACTTTAGGTTCTTGCCTGTCTTTAATATCTTTCCGTTTTCTACTAAGACATCCCCATGAAAAGCAGGGGAAGCAACAGGGTAAATGAATGCGTTTTTTAATAAAATTTTCATCACATGGTCTCGTCCTTTGATCCTGTAGTATTTGCTTTATTTTACAAAAATGAAAAGAAAGGGTGAACATTTTCTGATTGAACAAATAAAAAAGTGTAAAATAATCAATTCTACACTTTTGAGTAATAAGCTGATTTAGGTTATGTTAACTTTTTCGCGTTTTGTAAAAAATAGAATACCCCCGAACCCAACGCGATGACTATGATAGGCAATATAAATGGTTTTGCGTATTCTTTAATGTCTCTCCAATGGTCACCAAGTTCCATTCCCAATAATAAAAAGAGAACCGTCCATGGCACCATGGCTGCTATTGTATATACTGTAAAGACCGATAATGGCATTTTGGCAATTCCGGCAGGGATGGATATGGCATGCCGTATGACAGGAATAAATCTGGCCGTAAAGATCACTCCAGTTCCATACTTTTCAAACCATTTCTCTGAAGCATCCAAATGTTTTTTTTGAATCAGTAAATATTTTCCATACTTATCAAGAACAGGCCTTCCTCCATACGCGCCAAGCCAGTAAAGAAACAGCTGAGCTAATGTTCCGCCTGCAATCCCCGCAAGCAGGGCACCTGTAAAATGGATGTCTCCGGTGCTGACTAAAAAGCCGCCATAGCTCAGGACAATTTCGCTTGGTATCACCTCAACCATTAATCCAAGTGCAATGCCGGCATAACCCAGCTGGGAAAGTATTTCAAAAATGCTGGCAATAATTTCTTCCATTCTGATACCTCCCCATTAGAAATTTAAAAATCCCGGTCATTTGCAGGAGTATAATGGTGAACCCTAATATCCAAACGTATACAGCAAATATCTTCAAGGATTTTCGTTTTAGAAAATTAATCATCCAAACGACTGCTGCATAGCCAAAGAGTGCTGAAGACAAAGTTGCCATCAACATACTTCCAAGGGTTATGGCTTCTGTGTGACCGGACATCAATTCCCCAAATTGCATAACAATGCCGCCTGCGATGGCAGGAATGGATAGCAGAAATGAAAAATAAGCCGCTGTTTCCCTGTCGAGCTTTCTAAAGAGGCCTGCTGCAATGGTTAATCCGGATCTGGAGACTGCCGGAAAGATGGCGGCTGCCTGAAAGGTGCCGATAAACAGGGCATCTCCATATGTGATGCTGTCCATCTTTTTGGCACCTTTCTTAACACCGTCAGCAATCCAGAGTATGAACCCCGTAAATAGAAATTCCCAGCCGATTGTAACCCCGGATTTTGAAATTGAATCAAACATGTCACTCAGCAGCAGCCCAACGATTACGGCTGGAATCGTACCGACAATCAGAAGGATAGATAGCTTGCCGAATGGCTTCTTTACGATTTGAAGCAATTCATTTTTGTATACGACAAGGACTGCCAGTAAAGTTCCTATATGCAGCATTGTATCAAGGAAGAGGCCTGCCTCATCAAGCCCAAATAGATGTCTCCCCAAATATAAATGTCCTGTACTGGATATAGGCAGGAACTCTGTGAGCCCCTGTATGATTCCCAGAATGAAAGCCTCCAGCTTTGACATCATCTATATATCACCTTCCTAAGCAGGTAAAAAATTTGGCAAAGTCATGACGCAATGCCTGTCTTTAACATTTGTATTCAAGTTGTCCTAATCAAGAACTTGAAATTAAGGTTTTACGGATTTTATGGATGGGTGCAAAAATTAAAAAATACATGAAACCTTTTAAAATGAATAACGTAAATAATATAGAAGAAATCATAATATAGATTGAGGATTATTAGGAGGAAACAGAATGAATGATTATAAAATGCCTTCCAATGATGAAAGGCTTTTAGCAGCAGCCATCTATGTAACCAGTTTTTTTACAACTTTTATCGGACCGCTGATCATTTGGCTCTTAAAAAAGAATGACTCGGAGTTTGTAGATTATCATGGCAAGGAATATTTAAATTTTTTAATTTCCTATACGATTTACAGCGTCATCAGCGTAGTGCTTATGATCATCTTAATTGGGGTGATTACTATTTGGATCGTGGGAATTCTTGCTTTCGTCTTCACAATAGTAGCTGCTGTCAAAGCGTATGAAGGCAAGGAGTACAGAATACCTTTAGTTTTCAGGATTTTAAAGTAATTAAACAGAGTCCAGGGCCGTTGCCACTGGGCTTTTTTTAATGGATAATTAATTCTGCAGAGCTTTTAGTTATACAGTACACGGGGTGATGTAATGAATAGACTCGATAACAAACAAAGGATGCTCAAGCTTATGGAGATTCTAAGAGAGCAAACTGATGAAGAAAATGAATATACACTGGACGATATAACTGAATGCTTTAAAAAGGAATATGGACCTGATGTGAAATTAAACAAAAACTCACTGAGGGACGATATTGAGCATCTGATTGAAGCGAAATTCGATATTACCATCAACCAGGAAAAAGAGGGGATGCCGAAGTTCTACAGCCATCAATACCGTCTATTCGAGCTTTATGAATTGCGTATGCTGATTGATGCTGTTGCTTCTGCACGCTTTATTACGAAAGATGAGACGAAACAGCTGATCCGGAAAATTAAGAAGCTGACAAGCCTTCATCATGCCAAAAAGCTGCATAATGAAATTTTGATCGATTCCTCTGTAAAAAGTGAAAGCAAACTGGTTCGGCTGGCTATCAATGATTTGCATGAAGCCATTTCCGAGCGGAGAATCGTCACATTTCAATATGGAAGATATAATCTTAACAAGTAATTTGTTTTAAGCCACAATGGAGGGCAATACAGGGTCAAGCCGCTGGCGCTCACCTGGGTAAATGATTTTTATTATTTAATAGCCTATTACTTTGCTAAAGAAGAAATCCGCCATTATCGGATCGACCGTCTGCGCAATGTGAATATAACGGAAGAACAGTTTGCATATGAACCCTTTGATGTATCCAGGTATGTGAGCTCAACCTTTCATATGTATGCCGGCTCTGAAGAGTGGATAAAAATCCGGTTCCATAACGATCTGATCAACGTGATAATTGATAAATTCGGGCGGGATGCAGACATAAGAAAGCTTGATGAAAACTATTTCGTTTTAACAGCAAAAGCCATTGTGAGTGATGGTCTTGTCAAATGGCTCCTCAACTGGGGTAACCAGGCGAAGGTACTCTCGCCGTCCTCACTCATTGATCAAGTAACAAACGAAATCCGCAATATGATGTCTGTTTATGAAAAAGAAACGGATTAACCCTTCTTTATCTATTAAACTTTGAAGCGCTCCAGGATTGGGGCGTTTTTTTTGTTTAAAAACAATTGAATTACCAGTGAACGTTTTAGGAACTTGCACGTCATATGAATGACATAACAAATAAGGGAGGACAACATAATGGAATTTTTAGAAAGCATTAACTGGGCAATTCTTGCACCTATAGTCATCATTCAGCTTATATTAATCGCCATTGCCATTATTGATCTGGTAAAAATAGAAAAAGCAAATGGGCCTAAATGGGTATGGGCTCTTATTATTTTATTTATAAACCTGCTGGGGCCAATTATTTACTTTATTTTTGGAAGGAGAAGCTGATAATGCCAGTTGTAAACATAATAAACCTAAAAAAGCGGTTCCAGGACCAGGAAGTAATAAAAGGTCTGGACTTCCAATTATCTGAAAGAAAATGTATTGCCCTTCTGGGAGCAAATGGGGCAGGAAAAACAACTACATTAAAAATGCTTGCCGGCCTGGTGAAGCCAGATTCAGGTTCGATCGTGTTTGAAGGGTCAGAAAAAGCGGATTTCCGAAGATTAATAGGCTATCTTCCTCAATTTCCTGTTTTTTATGAATGGATGACAGGCAACGAGTTTCTCGAATATGCTGGCCAGCTTGCAGGTCTTTCTAAATCAGAAGCCAAAGACAGAGCAAAAGAACTTCTTGAACTTACCGGTATAGCTGAAGCTAAGAATCGGCGGATTGGAAAATATTCAGGAGGCATGAAGCAGCGGCTTGGCATTGCACAGGCTATAATCCATCGTCCGAAGCTCGTCATGCTTGATGAGCCGGTTTCTGCACTCGACCCATTTGGACGCAGAGAAGTGCTGGAGCTGATGGATAAGCTGAAAAAAGAATCAGCTATCCTATTTTCAACTCATATACTAAATGATGCAGAAGAGATTTGTGATGAAATTTTATTTCTCCATAATGGTGAACTAGTTGAATCAGGGACATTAGCAGGCCTGAGAACTAAACATCAGCAGGCAAAAATTGACTTGGCTTTTAAAGAGAATACACTGCAATATGCAGAAGAATTATCTCTGCTTCAGCCTGTTTCTTCAATGAAATTGGATGGAGAGTATGCGAGCTTTTTGGTAGAGGATATAGAATATGCTAGAGAACTATTCTTAACTGAGATTATGAAACGGAACCTGCCGCTGGTTAAGTTTGAAATCAGCAGAACCAGGCTGGAGGATGTCTTCATGAAGGTGGTGCAAAAATGAATCAATGGATGACTTTATTTAAAAAGGAAATGCTTGAAATGTCCAGAAATTTCAAATGGATATGGGTGCCGCTTACTTTTATTATGATAGCTGTAAAAGAGCCGCTGACATTATATTATATGCCTCAGATTATTGATTCTCTTGGCGGGCTGCCGGAAGGAGCAGTCATCGAGCTTCCTGTCCCATCTGCAGGTGAAGCGCTTGCTGCAAGTCTTAGCCAATTCAATACGTTTGGTGTGCTTATTATTGTATTAATTACAATGGGGACTATTGCTGGAGAAAGGAAAAGCGGTGTGGCGGGGCTTATACTGGTAAAACCTGTTTCTTATGCCTGGTTTGTAACGGCGAAGTGGGCTAGCTCTATGATTCTCATTTGGTTTTCATATTTTTTGAGTTATTTCCTCTCCTGGTACTATGTAGGCGTATTGTTTGAATTTATTTCTTTTGCGGATTTTCTCCAGTCCTTCTTTGTTAACGGTATCTGGCTTACTCTTATAGTAACTGTAGTAATACTGTTCAATACGTTTATGAAATCGCCTGGAGCAGTCGGATTTATCTCTATTGGCATCATTGTCATATTAAGCCTATTGAGCAGTTCACTCCCTCATTTGCTGGAATGGAGTCCGGCGCTGCTGTCTGCTTATTCGAATGCTTTTATCATGGGCAGTAATCCCCCGGATGAATTGCTGCCGAGCATCATTGTTTCTGTAGTCATGATCACGCTTTCCCTGCTTGCATCAATTGCTATCTTTAAAAGAAGGGAACTTGCCTGAATTCATGGCATGGTCTATCTTTGTGGGCATATATGTATATGGGAGGTTAATATTTTGGTAGTATAGCTTTAAAAGACTGAAAGGAAGATGAGCGGTGATCAGTGAAGCGGGTCTGGTACTTGAAGGCGGAGGGATGCGAGGAGTATACACAGCGGGGGTTCTCGAATATTTTCTTGAACAGGACCTCTGCTTTCCTTATGTCATTGGGGTTTCTGCAGGGGCTTGCAATGCAGCTTCTTACTTATCCAAGCAAAGGGGCAGGAATAGAATTGTGAATGTGGATTATGTTACAGATCCCCGATATATCTCATGGCGGAATTACTTTAAATCCCGCCAGTTTTTCGGGATGGATTTTATTTTTGATGAAATACCGAATAAGCTTGTCCCATATCACTATGATGAGTTTTATAAAAATGAGTCTGAATTTGTTATTGGAACAACTGATTGCCATACAGGTAAACCGGTGTATTACGGTAAAAAAGATTATGGCAAAGATATGCTTAAGGTTTTAAAAGCATCCAGTTCCTTGCCTTTTATTGCTCCGGAGGTAGAATTTAATAGCCGGGTCCTCCTCGATGGCGGAATCAGCGACCCTATACCAATCAAAAAAGCCCAGCAGGATGGATTGAAAAAATATAGTAATCTTGACAAGAAACAGGGGATATACCAAAAAGCCATCTAAATTTACTTTTATGGTCAAAAGAAAATATCCGCATTACACTGGGCTTCAGAAAGCATTGACGGAACGCTGCCGGACCTATAATGAGACCCTCTGCTATGTAGAACAGGAAGAGAAGAATGGGACAGTTCTTGTCATCCAGCCTCAGGAGCCATTAACAGTGGGCCGGATGGAGCGGAATCCTCAAAAACTGGAAAAGTTATATCTGCAAGGATATGAAGATGCAAGAAAATCCATTGAAAGAATCAATCAATTTTAGCCAAACCGTATCTAATAAGATGCGGTTTTTTCTTAAGGAAATAGTCTTATCTTTTCGACAGGGCTGACAGGGAGCAAGCAAAGTTTTTGATTGAGAATCAAGCAAATAGACCCGGGAAAACTTAAAATATGTAAAGAAGTAATGGGTTTTAAGTAGTGTTTTTTGCGAAATGACGGAGAGGCATGTCGACATACAAAGATTGTTGATATCTTTATTTCGAATATAATGAAAATTAGAAAATATAAGGGGGTCTCAATAAAAAATGAATATCAAGAAGGGTATCGTAACGGGTACATTAAGTTTGGCATTATGTGCCTCAGCTGTTTTTGCGGGTTCTGTCAGCACTGGACAAGCCCAAACGGTTGAAAAGAGTTACTTAGTCGTTTTTAAAGATGAAGGAAAGCTTCCTGCAGGCTATACAGACCTATTGAGAAAATTTGGAGGACAAATAGAGAATAAGCTCGAAAAATTAGGAGCTGTTGAGGTTTCATCAGCAAATCCTAATTTTCTTAATGAAATCAGGAAATCTTCCTTGGTATTGTCTGCTGGCGCTGAAAATGTTATTTATCCCGAAGCTCCTGCAGTAGATGCAGATCTTCCATTAGATAATGCTGATTTATATAACAGTCTGCAGTGGGATATCAAACAAGTAACAAATAATGGTGCATCATGGAATCTTCCAGGAGGAACTGGAAAGACAGCTGACGGTAAAGATATCGTTGTTGGTGTAATTGACACAGGGATTGACTATACTCATCCAGATTTAAAAGAAAATTATGCATACGGTAAATCCTTTGTTCCAGGCTACCCGGATCCAATGGATGAAAACAGCCATGGAACCCATGTTGCAGGATCCATTGCAGCGAAAGGAAGAACCATGGGTGTCGGACCTGACTTGAAGGTAGCAGCATACCGTGTATTTGGCCCTGATGGCGGTGCAGCGACTTCCCATATCGCCGAAGCCTTAATAACAGCTGCGGACGACAATGTGGATGTTGTCAACATGTCTCTTGGCGGGTATGACTGGTTCCAGAATCCCGAGTATACAACGAAGGAAACCGTAGCGGACGTGCAGATGTTTAACAGAGCCATCAAATATGCGATTCAAAAAGGTGTTACTGTAGTTGGTTCTGCAGGCAATAACGCTGTTGATTTAAAGAGCCCGGGACAGCTGTCAGGTTCTGATAACGGTGCAACACACAGAAGCCCAAGCAGTCAATTGATGATTCGTGTATCTGCTGGAGGAGCTTTAAAGAATCTTGCTTTCTATTCCAATTACGGTGTCGGCAAAATTGATGTCATGGCGCCTGGCGGAGACTTGGGACCAAACTATGATCCAAATACTGGAGCTGGCAGAGACAATTCTTATTTGGCATTAGCAACAATCCCTGGCGGCGGATATGGGTATAAAGGCGGTACTTCTATGGCCGCTCCGAAAGTTGCGGCCCTGGCTGGTGTTATTATCGCAAAACATGGGAAAGACCAAATCTCTCCTGCACAAGTAAAGCAGATCATTCAATCTTCATCAGAAGATATCTTCAAGCCTGGATACGACGAACAATCTGGCCATGGGCTAATTAATGCGGTTAATGCTTTAAAGTAATTCCATCAAACGAGCTGGCGGAAAGTTTCCGTCAGCTTTTTTATTGAAGGAAAATCAGCGAATAAAGATGGTAACGAATAACTCAAACAGACTATTTGCAGATGCGGCAATATGTACCCTCCAAAAATCCTCCCAAAAATTCATTTTTTTGGAACTATTTAATAGAATATAGAGAAATACATATAGCGGGGGAGACATACTGATGAATATCCAGCAATATTACCGGAAAACAGCTGACATCTCAATAAATGCGAGCCTGGCCGCACTTGTACCTCCATTTTTCTTTCTATTGATTTTCATAAAAGAATCTCAACGGACGAATTTAATCCTTTTTCTAATCCCTTTCATCATATATAGTTTTCTGTGCCATCAAATTCACTTGCTGAATAAGCAAAGGGCGGCCGAGATAGTGGAGAGAAATTCCAATAATAGCAGACAAGCCCTTCTCTCATTGTTATGCCAGTCAAATTTGATGATCGCTTTTATGCCGGCTCCTTCCCTTAGAATGGTGCTTTTTGATCCGGAAGGAAGGCAGGTTGGTGAAATCAGGGATATGAAAATGTGGAAGTTTAGATGGTTCTTGCCTTATTTTTTGGACCGTCTTTTTCCAAGAAGGCTGGGTATCTATGATTATAACAATAATCTGGAGGCA
The DNA here is from genome assembly GCF_023516215.1 of Cytobacillus pseudoceanisediminis. Lineage (NCBI taxonomy): Bacteria > Bacillati > Bacillota > Bacilli > Caryophanales > Bacillaceae > Cytobacillus > Cytobacillus pseudoceanisediminis. The sequence goes on from NZ_CP097349.1 coordinate 467,100, forward strand.
TCAATCCTAATCGATAGAAACGGCGTTGATATTTCGTTTGTGAAAGACTCCTGCAAAGAAACAATCATAAATAAAAAAGATGGATCCAAACTGGTATATGAGAATGGCTGTGATCGATATTCCATTCCTAAAACCTTTTTCCATACGGATTTTCAAGTTCTTGATGAGAAATCAAATAGGATAGCGCGCCTTCGCAAAGGATGGATGCCGCTAGAATGGGGGCAGCAGTTCAGGGATCCCAATACACCTGTACTTTCTTTTGAGGAGGGTCTGACAGCAAAAGAAAAGCTTAGAATATATGCCATTCTTGCGACGCTTTTTCTTTACCGCAATCACTAAAACAGAGTGCACATTTATAGATTCTATATTCCCCATATAGTATGATAAGTTCAGTTTAAATATAGGGATATCAGTATAGAGGTGTTGGAATGAAAAAGTTTCTATTCGCAGCCGCAGTTATTGTCGTTTTGCTGTTTATTGTTGACAAAACAATTCTCAAGGAAAAAGGGGTAGTAGAGCAAGCCGGACAAATGCAGAAATACGATAAAATGGAAGACCCTGAAGATTTGCCTGTTGGTTTGGAGAAAGGAAACCTTGCTCCTGATTTTGAACTGACAGATATGGAAGGAAACCCAGTAAAACTCTCCGATTATAGAGGCAAGGCAGTTTTGTTAAATTTCTGGGCAAGCTGGTGTCCTCCTTGCCGTGCAGAAATGCCGCATATGGAGAAGCTGTATAATAAGTATAAAGATGAAAATTTCGATATTCTTGCAGTCAATCTTACAAACACTGAAAAAAATAGCGGTGACGCAGAGAAATTCGTAAAAGAGCTGGGGCTGACTTTTACAATTCCTATGGATGTAAAAGGCGAGGCAGGTTCTGACTATAATATAATGGCCTATCCTACAAGCTATTTTATTGATTCCGATGGTGTTATTAGAGAGAAAGTTTTGGGAGCTTTAAATGAAGAGTATATGGAGAAGGAAATCAAAAAGCTTCCATAAATAAAACCGGAGAGCCATTGTCAGCTCTCCGGTTTTATTTCTGTAATCATATTCTGGTGCAGACGATTAACGATTACTCTTTTTCGGTATAGCATAATGCCTGCTTCGGCAATATCATTTACGGCTGAGCGATTTATGAAAGCCCCAAACAGCAGTCCGGCTATCGGGATCATTTGAAAAAGTTTTTTCCAGCCAATTTGGTCCCTGTAAGAAAACACAACTTCTCTCCACCCCTGAAGCTCGGAAACGACTTCCCTTTTTGCTCCTGCTTCTTTAGAACCAAACATGGAAAGCTGCTGCAGAATGGCTTTTTTCCTACAATGTCACTGGAAACAAATTGCAGAATTTTTACGATGAACATTCTTTCATTCTTATCAGCTGGATCAAAGCCATAGCAAATCGCGATATCCTGAAGGGTTTTTAGCTGAATGCCAAGTAGAAGAGGGATATCAATCGTCAGGGTGAAAATCCCTCCAACCCCAGTACTGGCACCTTGCAATGCAGCGGTTCTTTTACGGTTTGAGCTTAGCTTTCCAGCGGCTTCATCCATCTTTGATATGGGCAGGCTTTCTACATCCTCTAAGGTATGAATATTTTGTTCAGGATAATAGTTCTTTAACGCCGAAGCTGAACTTAAATATCTTCCTCCTGATTGAATATATGTGCCAAGCTCATCAAGAATCACTCCAACCTTTTTTTGTATGAACTCCGGTGTGAATCTATCAATTAACTTAAAAGGGAGTCTTCCCAGCTTCTCCCAAAACCATAAATCACCTTGGTCTTTTTCCCATTCTTCACATTTTTTTAGTTCATTTATAAGAAGTTCCCTCGGTTCAATCATATTTAAATTCCTCTCCTTCTTCTATAATTACCTATACGTCAGTTTAAAGCAAAAGTTTCAATTCTTTATAAACAATTCTCTTTGTATATTCCGACTATTCATGGTAAGATTCTTATAATAGAATAGGATTTCCTTCGGGGCAGGGTGAAATTCCCAACCGGCGGTGATGAGGGTACGCCCTCTTAGTCCGTGACCCGGTTTTATTAGCAGAGATGCAGGAACATGCGCTTTTCTAATGATTGTCTAGCTCCAGCGCCTACCCCCTCGAGGTCACAAGCCAATCCTCCCAAAAAGGCAAAAGACGCCTTTTCTGCGAGGCTCGTCTTGTGCTTGTCGGGGGTGAACAAGGCGCTTGCGCTTTTCTAATGAAAACGGTGGATTTGGTGAAACTCCAAAGCCGACAGTGAAAGTCTGGATGGGAGAAGGAATGATTATAGTGCTGCGTTCAAAAAAATCTTTTTTAAACGCTTATTTCGTCATGTGATTTTGCCCCGTTTCACCTTGCTGGTGTACGGGGTTTTGCCGTTTCAAACTTAATTTGGAGAAACTGTAAGGGAAGGAGGAACCAGATAATTTGAACCATCAGGAATATATGAAGTTAGCCATCAGCCTGGCAGCGGCCACTAAAGGCCAAACCAGTCCTAACCCGCAGGTGGGTGCGGTTGTTGTTAAAAATGGTGAAATTCTGGGGATGGGTGCTCACCTGAAAGCAGGAACTCCCCATGCTGAAGTCCATGCGATTGCTGCAGCTGGCGATAAGGCTAAAGGTGCTGATATTTATGTCACGCTTGAGCCATGCAGCCATTTTGGCAGGACTCCGCCATGCGCAGACTTAATAATTAATTCAGGAATTAATAGGGTTTTTATTGCTTCTGCCGATCCGAATCCTTTAGTTTCCGGCAAAGGAATTGAAAGAATGCAGGATGCCGGGATTGAAGTGGTGACCGGCTTATTGAAGGAGGAAGCAGATGCCCTAAACGAACCATTTTTCCATTTTATAAAAACAAAGACACCATATGTAACCATTAAAGCAGCTTCATCGTTTGATGGAAAAACAGCTGCAAAAACCGGTGACAGCAAATGGATTACTTCTCCAGAATCCAGGCAGGATGTGCATCGGCTACGGCATGAACATGACGCAATACTTACAGGTGTAAATACGATCATTCACGATAATCCCCTTTTAACCGCCAGGCTGCCCCAAGGCGGAAAAAATCCCATTCGAGTTGTATTAGATACAAATCTGAGAATTCCCGCTGACGCAAATGTCATCCGGGATCAGTCTGTAAAGACCATAATCTTTACCGGCTGCGAAATAGATCGGTCAAAGGCAGAAGAGCTAAAGAAGTATAATACTGAAGTTTTTTCTTTTTCTGCTAATGAGGTGCCGATTAAAGAAGTATTAAGAAATTTAGGTGAAAGAAACATCATGACTTTATTTGTTGAAGGCGGATCAGAGATCCATGCTTCATTTATAAATAGCGGTTTCTTTCAGCAGATAATCCTTTATATGGCTCCTAAAATTATCGGGGGCAATAAGGCGATTCCATTTATTGGCGGGGATGGTGCCAGCTATGTAAAAGATGCCCCTGCACTGGAATTCACAGAAATTGAAAAGATTGGCGGAGACCTTAGAATTACCGCAAAACCGCTGAGGGAGGCCAAGGAGTAATGTTTACTGGAATTATTGAGGAACTGGGAACAGTAAAAAAAGTAGTTCAGCAAGGCAAGGCCATGAAACTGACAATTCAGGCATCCACAGTTTTAACAGATGTTCAACTGGGGGACAGCATTTCGGTAAACGGCGTGTGCCTTACAGTTACGGAATTTGCGAAAAATGAATTTTCAGCAGATGTCATGCCCGAAACATTCAAAAGTACTTCGCTTTCTGCCATTAAAGAACGAACAAAAGTCAATCTGGAGAGGGCGATGTCGGCAAATGGCCGCTTTGGAGGACATTTTGTGACAGGGCATATTGATGGAACTGGTCAGATTCTAAAAAAAACAGCGAGTGAAAACGCCATTTATATACAAATATCTGTGCCTCCTGCATTAAGCCATTTGCTTATCATGAAGGGATCAATTGCCGTGGATGGGATTTCCCTGACTGTTTTCGGCAATGAAGACAATACTGTTACTGTCTCGATCATTCCCCACACAGCAAGTGAAACGGTACTCGGCTTCAAAGCAGCGGGAGACATTGTTAACCTCGAGTTCGATATGCTGGCTAAATATCTATATTCCTTCATGAACAGGCAGCAGGAAACCTCATCGCCTAAAGAAGGAGTTTCAGAGCGATTCCTTAAGGAGAACGGCTTCTTATAATTAGCAAAAGGAGGGTCAATCAAACATGTTCAGTGATATAAATGAGGCATTAGAAGATTTAAAAGCAGGAAAAGTCATCATTGTCTGTGATGATGAAGACAGGGAAAATGAAGGGGATTTCCTTGCAATCGCGGAATATGCGAAACCGGACACGATCAACTTTATGGCCAAAGAAGGCAGAGGCCTGATTTGTACACCTATCACTGAGGAACTGGCTGAAAAATTGGAACTGAATCCAATGGCAGAAGTGAATACTGACAGTCATGGAACAGCTTTCACAATCAGTGTTGACCATGTAAAAACCACTACAGGCATCAGTGCATTTGAGCGTGCATTCACGATAAAAGAAATGCTTGAGGACGACGCTAAACCTGCAGACTTTTCACGGCCGGGACATGTTTTTCCGCTAGTGGCCAAAAAAGGAGGAGTCTTAAGGCGTGCAGGCCATACTGAGGCCGCGGTCGATCTGGCACGTCTTGCAGGTGCTGAACCAGCCGGGATAATCTGTGAAATAATGAAAGACGATGGAACGATGGCTCGAGTGGATGATCTGGAAAAAGTGGCTGAAAAGTTTGATTTAAAAATGATTACGATTCAGCAATTGATAGAGTATCGATTGAAGCATGACTCCATTGTCAAAAGGGAAGTGGAGATACAGCTTCCAACAGAATTTGGAGACTTTAAAGCAGTAGGCTATACAAACACTGTCGATGGAAAAGACCATGTAGCTCTTGTAAAGGGAGAAATCGATGAACGTGAACCAGTATTGCTTCGTGTGCATTCGGAGTGTCTGACTGGAGATGTATTTGGATCCAACCGCTGTGACTGCGGGCCGCAGCTTGAAGCAGCGCTGGCACAGATTGAAGAGGCAGGCCGGGGAATCCTTTTATATATGAGACAGGAAGGGCGCGGCATCGGACTGATCAATAAAATGAAAGCCTATAAGCTGCAGGAAGAGGGCTACGATACAGTTGAAGCAAATCATAAGCTCGGATTTAAGGACGATCTACGCGACTATGGGGTAGGTGCACAAATCCTTAGGGATCTGGGAGTAAAAAATGCGTCTGCTAACCAATAATCCCCGCAAAATTGCTGGATTGGGCGGTTACGGGCTGGAGGTATCCGAACGGGTTCCTCTTCAAATGCCTGCAAAATCTGAAAATGAAAATTACTTAAAAACAAAGAAAACAAAACTTGGGCATTTATTACAATTTTAAGGGAGCGATTAGAGATGAAAAAGGTAATCGAAGGACATTTAGTAGGAACAGGATTAAAAATGGCCATTGTAGTATCGCGTTTTAATGAATTCATTACGGGCAAGCTTTTAAGCGGAGCGGAAGATGCACTCAAGCGCCACGGAGTAAGCGAAGAAGATGTGACAGTTGTGTGGGTTCCTGGAGCATTCGAAATCCCTCTGGCAGCTAAAAAGCTGTCCCAATCCGGAAAATATGATGCAGTCATCACCCTTGGCACAGTGATCCGCGGAGCAACTCCGCATTTTGATTATGTCAGCGGCGAAGTGGCTAAAGGGGTCTCAAGCACAGCATTGCAAAGCGGTGTTCCTGTTATCTTCGGTGTTCTTACAACTGACACGATTGAACAGGCAATTGAGCGGGCAGGCACCAAAGCTGGAAACAAAGGATGGGAAGCGGCTGTCGGAGCTATTGAAATGGGCAACCTTTACAGACAATTATCCGAAGGTGAATAATGTTCCGGATTTTTTGCCGGCATGAGAATAAGAGTGTGCTTCCAGGTGCAATTGTCTTGCCCGGTTGCAATATCTACCAAAATCGGCGGGGGATTTCCGCCGGTTTTTTTAAAAATTTATGGGCAGACGTCTGACCTTTCTATTGGCAGAATGAGTTTTTTTGATAAAATACTGCTTGTGGCTCACCCGTACTTATTAGTGATCACTCTTAACTGAGGGAGATGTATACGGGGAGAGCGGGTAGGGAGAGGGCTAATTGAATAGATAGGTAGTATATATGAATAAGTGGTTTAACCAGCTTTTTCAGCTTGATTCAAATGGAACAACTGTAAAAAGGGAGGTTATGGCTGGGGCAATCGGCTTTTTTACGATTGTTTATATTATCGCAGTTAACTCTCTAATTCTCTCTGAAGCAGGAATTCCGCTGGAGGCAGCCATTTTTGCAACCATTATAACATCGGTTGTCGGCTGTTTGATTATGGGGTTTTGGGCAAATGTACCGATTCTCCTTGTGCCTGGAATGGGAATTAACGCTTTGTTTTCCTATACAATGGTCCAATCGATGGGCTTATCCTGGCAGGAAGCATTGGCTGTTGTCTTTATATCTGGTCTGATCTTTGTATTCGTGGCTTTTTCGCGATTCGCAAAGACATTAAGCGAATCGATTCCACATTCACTTAAAGAAGCAATAACAGTGGGACTCGGACTTTTCTTGATGCTGATCGGACTTGAAAAGGGCGGAATCGTTGAAAAAGGGACAAACTCCATTATTGCTATGGGTGAGCTTGGAGACCCGCAAGTGCTTGCAACCATCTTAACGTTCCTGCTTGCCATTATTTTATTTATGCGCAATGTGCCTGGCAACTTTTTGATTACTGTTGTAGCAGGAACATTGATAGCATGGGCTTTTGGGCTGATTAATGTGCAAAGTACCGAGGAAAAGCCGTTTGCTCTTTCCGATTATATGGAAGTATTTGGATCGATGTCATTCGATAACTTACTTTCCGTCACTTTTTGGATTGCCATTTTTTCATTGACAATGGTTCTTGTCTTTGAAAATATCGGATTAGTTCACGGTCATGTTGGTTTTATTAATAGGCCGGAACAGTTTAAGCGTGCTTTTCAGGCAACTTCGGTTTCTGCATTATTGTCAGGAATTTTTGGGACAAGCCCGACTGTAGCAACGGTTGAAAGTGCAGCGAGTATGGCTGCCGGCGGACGTACAGGATTGACAGCAGTCACAACTGGATTCCTGTTTATGCTATCCGCATTCTTTATCCCTGTTATTAAATTGATTCCCAACAGTGCAATTGCGCCTATTCTTATCATTATTGGCGGACTGATGCTTCAAAACATCCGTAATCTTGACTTAAAGGATATGAGCGAAAGCTTTCCAGCTATCTTTATCATTGCCATGATCCCGTTCACGTATAGTATTGCGGACGGCATTGCCATTGGATTTATTCTTTATCCAATCTTAAAGATTTCGATTGGCAAAGCAAAGGAAGTTTCATTTGCATTGTATGTCATAGCTGCTTTATTTTTATTCAACTTTGTTTTTCATGTCATTAGTTAATATAGATATATTGGGATGCCCTATTTGGGGCATCCTTTTTCTTTTTCTTAACAAAGAAAACTGGTGAATTTTGTATAAAAATATAAAAATTCTTTTTGTTCAACAAGTTTCGATACACGAGTTAATATAGGTCTATAGTAATATGGGGTTTTCGGAGGTATGTCAATGGAAGTGTTTGTAGCAAGGCAGCCGATTTTCTCCTAAAAAATATACCGGCAAACCGGGCTAATATGTTAGCCGCTGTGCTATTATAGATATTTTTTCTGCGGCTTAATATATCTTTTCATTTCTGCGGCCATATTCCTTTTAGCAGATACCGGAATGTCTGCCTGGGAAAGGTCCTCGGGGAAGGGAAAAATCCCATAGTCATTAAAACGGACCCGGATAATCCCTTCATATACAATTGTATTATTAAAAAATGCCGTTGTTTCTACAAAGGCATTTTTTTCATTAATAACGCTGCCAAACTCTTCGATCCGCTGGATGAAAAATTTAAATGTATAAAGATCAGTATTAATATCGGCCACTTCCCTAAATGACGGAATTTATCAATTTTCTAATTAGTTAATAATATAATAGGGAAAACAATTATTGAATAATAAATGCTTTTATGGCACTCTTATTTATAAGTTAGGCTACAAATGGTTTGGAGGTATTACTATGAACATTGAATTGCTGAAATGTCATGGATCAGGAAATGATTTCTTTATAATAGATGAAATTTCCCATACGTATAATTTTACAGAAGAGAATCGTGCTGAGCTTGCCAAAGCAATATGTGACCGCAGCACTGAACTTGGTGCAGATGGAATTCTTTTCGTATTAAAAAGCGAAAAAGCAGATGCAAGGATGCGTGTTTTTAATCCGGATGGATCAGAAGCATCAATGTGCGGAAATGGATTAAGATGCGTTGCCCGTTATGTATGTGAACTTCTTGGTCTAAAAGAAGCCATCATTGAAACCATGAAAGCGGATTTGCAGGTAAAAAAGCAAGAGGACATCTTTGAGGACATTCCAACTTATCTTGTTGAAATATCACCTGTTTCATTCGATTTGAAGGATCTTCCTTTAGTTCTCGATAAAGATACTATAATTAATGAAAAAGTCAGCGGGATCTCAGAGGAATTAGCTTTTACGGCCTTAGCAGTCCCTAATCCCCATTTTGTTTCCATTGTGGAGAAAGAGCAAATTACATCTGACCTGCAAAAAAAGATCAGTGAATATTTGAACGGGCCGAATGATTTCTTTCCTGATGGAGTAAATGTCAGCTTTGTAAAGCCGCTAAAAAAAGGGCATATTTATGTAAGGACATTTGAGCGGGGAGTAGGATTCACCAATGCCTGCGGTACAGCCATGTCCGCTTCAACACTTGTCACTTGCATGAATGGGCTGAATAAAATCGAAGAGCCTGTTGAAGTATACAATAATGGCGGAAAAGTGCGCTGTGTAGTTCATGAGAAGAATGGCAGGCAGTCCATTGATTTAATTGGGAATGCCAGCTATGTTTACCGCTGTGAAGCGGAAATCAATATGGAAAAACCGCAAGAGTTCACCCTATCCCAGAAAGAAGAACATACTGGAGAAATTAAGCAATATGCTAAACTTCAGGAATATGCCCAAGCGGTACTTAAAGAATGGATGTAGGATAAGGCATTGGCCTTATCCTTTTTTGTTTTCCTGTTTTAAAAAATCGAGCACTGGAGAAAAGGGCTGATTTTCCTTTGTCTGAAAATAAGAACTGAATGGATCGCCATCGCTGTTTACCCTTTTTATAAGATTGGTTATCTGAAACCGCTCCATTGTGAGTTTCTCATTGACTTCCTCCCAAAACAGAGGAGCAGCAACAGTTGCTGCTTTATTTCCTCTTGCTGAATAAGGGGCAATGATTGTCTTGCCTTCTGCATGCTGGATATAATCCACATAAAGCCGGCCTCCGCGATTTTTCTTTAATCTTTCTATTGTAAAAGAATCGGGATCTTTGGAAATTAGATACTGGGCAATAAATTCGGTGAACAGCCGAGTATCATCAAAGCTATAGGTATTTTCCTGCAGCGGGATATAGATTTGCAGACCTTTATTCCCGGATGTTTTGACAAAGCTGATTAATTTCAGTTGATCAAGCACCTCTTTAATCAATATAGCAGCTTTAATGGCAAGATGAAAAGCGTCCCTCGAAGGAGGATCTAAATCAAACACTATTTCGCTGGGACCATTGCTGTAAATGGTCTTAAATGGGATATGATATTCAAATGCAAGCTGGTTGCCAAGCCAGAGCAGTGTTTGAAGATTATTGCAGACAATATAATTGATGCCTTCAGACATTTCAGTTTCTACAAAATCCGGTGCGTAATCCGGGCAATTTTTCTGGTAGAAAGGCTCAGCAAAGATCCCATGCGGGTAGCGGATTACAGTTAAAAGCCTTTTCTTTAAAAATGGCAGCATATATGGAGCAATCTCTCTTAAAAAGTGAATGTAATCAATCTTTTGAATAGCTGGTGTTTCCCATAATGGCTTATCTGGATGGGTGATTTCTATTTCGGGAGGCAGGTTTTTCTGCTGTTGTATAAATTTCTCATAAGTGCAGGCATCAGGCTTCAAATCGAAACGAAACTGGTGAAAATGCGGTTCGCGCATTTGATCCTCATAAATCTCCAGATATTTAACTTCCACACATATTGCTGGTTCTACATATATGAATTGGCTGTTTTCATCTGTTTTATTATCTTTGATGATTTGGAATAAGGCTTGTTTTTCATCGGGCTTCAACCCAAAAAGAAACTGTCCGATTGCTATGACAGCATCCCCTGGAATACACCAGCATAAAAATAGCCATTTGATTTTTCATATGCGGTGATAAAGCAGTTAACGTATTTCCAATTCTTGAATTTTAGCCATAAAGATGATCTCTTTCCTTCTTCCCATTTATTCTTCAACTGCTTTGCCACGATTCCTTCACCATCATGCAGGACAATTTTTTCCCAAAGTTCATTAAAGCTGCGGTATGGAGGGATTAATTGTATCAATCTCGGATCCTTCTCATCAGGTTTTAAGGGCATATTACAATCCTTAAACAAAGCTTCCAGTTCTGCTTTTCTGGTAAAGTACTCTTTATCGGTCATTTTTTTGCCTTTTACCATCAAAATGTCAAAAATAAGAAGACGGCATGGCGCAGTTTTTGCCTTCTCTTGAATTTTCTTTTCAGACCTCATCCTGCCCCTGACCTGGATGGACCCAAAATGGGCTTTATAGGCATTCTCCAGAAAGACTAATTCTCCATCTAGTGTAAGTGGAAGGTATGATTCGAATTTATCTTTGTTTTGCTCTAAAAAATCCTTAATTTCCGGGAAAATATGTAATAAAGGCTTATCATTCCTGCTTGTCAGTCTGGGTTCCTTGTCCAAGTGCAGGATTGCTCTAAAACCATCATACTTCGCTTCAAAGAGCCATTCCTTCTCTTCCGGAACATCAAAAGTTAAGGTTGGAAGCATTGGTCTCATTCAATTTGGCCTCCTTTACAATCGTTACTATAGTTTTGGCCATTGCCGCTAAAACTACTCAGTTTCCAAATGTTTTAGCGTATTTCCCTTTTTGTTAATACACAAGTTATGAGTACTACATCTAATAAGAATGGGAGTTTGACTATGCACACAATGTGGAAAGGAAGCATCAGTTTTGGGCTGGTGAATATACCAATTAAGCTGCACTCGGCTACAGAAGATAAGGATATAAAGCTGAGAAATCTTCATAAAGAATGTCATTCGCCAATTAAATATGAGAAAACATGTCCTGTTTGTGAAGTAGAAATTAAAAACGAAGATATTGTAAAAGCTTATGAATACACAAAAGGAAAGTTTGTCGTTTTAGAGGATGAGGATTTAGAAAAGCTTAAACAGGAAAATGAGGATAAAGCTGTCGAGATTGTGGACTTTGTAAAAATACAGGAGATTGATCCGATTTATTATAATCGCACATATTATATGTCTCCAGGGGACGGAGGAGGAAAAGCCTATTCCCTTTTAAGAAAAGCGCTGGAGACGTCAGAAAAGGTAGGTTTGGCAAAAATCATTATTCGATCCAAAGAACAGCTGGCTGTGGTCCGGGTATATGAAAACACTCTTGTAATGGAGACGATTCATTACCCTGATGAAGTGCGTAAGGCTGCGGATGTGCCAAATGTACCTGCAGAAGACAAAGTGACTGATAAGGAAATCGATACTGCCATTATGCTGATTGATCAATTAACCACTGAATTTAAACCCGAGAAATATAATGATGACTACCGGACAGCTCTTTTGGAGCTTATCGAAGCAAAACGTACTGGCAAAGATATAGTCACACCGGTCGAAAAAGAACCTGCAGCCAATGTAACCGACCTTATGGCTGCCCTGCAGGCATCAATTGATAAAACCAAGCCTGCTGATGCAGAAACAAAGAAAAAACCGGCAGCTAAAAAGAAACGTGCTCCTGCAAAAACAAAAGCAAAAAAGCAGGCTTAATAGAAATAAAACCGACTTTGCTTTTGCAAAATCGGTTTTTTACTGGAGCTATTTTTTTGAAGAAAAGTCTTCAAAAAATGTTCTGTTTATCAAAGTTAGTGGTAATCCTATAAATAAAAAGGATTTGTTTAAATGAACAGGAAGAATTTAACATCAAAAAATATCATCTACTTAACGTTGGCAGCTGCAATTATTGGCGGATTTGTGCTGCTTTTTATTGAAATAGTGGACGAATTGAAGGAAAATGAGCTAATTCGATTCGATGAAGCTGTGATTCAGTATGTACAGGCCTTTATTTCTCCCCGGCTCACGGAGTATATGAGCGTGATTACTTTTTTGGGGTCGGTAAAATGGCTGGCTTTTTCTGTAATTATGGCGGTCGTACTTTTGTTTATATTTAAAAAGAGTTCACTTGCATGGTTCATGGTTCTTTCATCCGGTCTTGGAGCACTTTTCAACTTGCTGCTGAAATGGATTTTCAAAAGAGAACGACCGGATATCAGACCTCTGATTGAGGAGCAGGGATTCAGTTTTCCGAGTGGCCATTCAATGGGATCTTTTATTTTTTATGGCTCGCTGGCCTATATGATCATCCATTTGGCAAAAAGAAAACGATGGAAGACTGCATGGACAGTGATGCTAGGCTGTTTTATCATCATGATTGGGTTAAGCCGCATCTATTTAGGCGTTCATTTTCCAAGTGATGTAATAGCTGGATTTGCAGCCGGAGGTGCCTGGCTGACAATAATGATAATTGGATTCCGCTATTATGAGTACCGCAAAAATGTATAATGGGTATTGAGAAATGCGCAGTTTCTTTATAACATAGGGAAATAACAGATACAGGAGTGGGAACAATGAATCAAAAAATTTTGCCGGCATCTTCAAACATGAAAGAATTTGAAAAGTTCCTGAAAAGCCCCTATGACATTGGTGTATTTCTCGATATGCACATTTCGCAGCTGAAGAATGTTTCGCAGATGGCAAAAGCACATAACAAAAAAATGATTTATCATGTTGATCTGATTCATGGCTTGAAAAGCGATGATTATGCCGCAGAATATATATGCCAGGAATTTAAGCCTTACGGGTTAATTTCTACTAAATCCAGCGTCATCCTAAAAGCAAAGCAAAAAGGAGTGATCGCTGTCCAGAGGATTTTCCTCATCGATTCTCACGCGCTTGAAAAAAGTTATAAATTAATCGAGAAAACCAGGCCGGACTACATAGAAGTTTTGCCGGGAGCCATGCCATGGATGATAAAAGAAGTAAATGAACGTCTGAACACCCCCATATTTGCTGGAGGACTCATCCGATCAGAAGAAGAAGTGAAGAATGCGCTTGGTGCAGGAGCAGCTGCCATTACAACTTCGAAAATAGAATTATGGGAAAGGTTTTCATAAAAATGTTCAAGGAAAGTTTGACAACGTTTTCATAGACTTGTATACTCGGTTTAACAAGTTAATTTATGTGTCGGAGATTAGGAGATTCACACAGTTTAGCCATTAATGGCTTAATCTGTCGTGAATCTCCTTTTTTGTTTCCGATCACCCAAAACGGAAAGGGGATTTTCAGATGTCTGCTTTTATGGGAGAAATAATTGGAACGATGATCTTGATTGTTTTTGGAGGAGGCGTTGTTGCCGGAGCGAATTTAAAAAAGACTTTCTCTTTCAATGGAGGGTGGATTGTTATCACCATCGCCTGGGGACTAGCTGTAACGATGGGGATTTTTGCTGTAGGATCGATTAGCGGGGCACACTTGAATCCTGCTGTAACAATCGGGTTTGCGCTTAGCGGGGATTTCCCTTGGGCAGACGTGCCTGGCTATATTCTGGCTCAAGTCCTGGGAGGTTTTTTGGGAGGGGTTATTGTATTCCTTCACTATCTCCCGCATTGGAAAGAAACAGAAGACCAGGGTGCTAAACTTGCTGTTTTCTCAACCAGTCCTGCGATTCCCCATACATTTTCAAATTTATTAAGTGAAATGATTGGGACGTTTATTCTTGTACTGGGATTGATGTTTATTGGGGCAAATCAATTTACAGAAGGCTTAAATCCGATAGCTGCAGGCCTTCTGATTGTTGTAATCGGAATGTCGCTCGGAGGGACAACTGGCTATGCGATTAATCCGGCTCGAGACCTGGGACCGCGAATTGCTCATTTTCTTCTTCCGATTGCAGGAAAAGGGAAATCGAACTGGGGGTATGCATGGATACCGGTAGCTGGTCCAATCCTGGGGGGATTAATGGGTTCCGCATTCTATCAAGTGATGTTCGATGACAAAGCTTCAGGCATGTTATGGGCAGTGCTCGGTGTTAATATAATAGTATTAATTCTTTCATATATTTTTGGCAAAAAACAGCCAGGGGAAGTTGATTCTTCTAAAGTGGCTGCATAAATAAAATAATGAACAAGATTGGGAGGAGTCATTTGTGGACAAATATATTTTATCATTAGACCAGGGGACTACTAGTTCGCGTGCTATCCTATTTAATAAAAAAGGGGAAATTGTGCACACGGCGCAAAAAGAGTTCACACAGCATTTTCCAAAGCCTGGCTGGGTAGAGCATAATGCAAATGAAATATGGGGTTCAATTTTATCGGTGATTGCAGGTGTTTTTTCGGAATCCGGGATTAAACCAGAGCAAATTGCGGGCATTGGCATAACAAATCAGAGGGAAACAACTGTTGTTTGGGATAAAGAAACGGGAGTCCCGATTTATAATGCGATTGTCTGGCAGTCAAGGCAGACAAGCGAAATTTGCGATGAATTGAAGGAAAAAGGCTATAACGATCTATTCAGAGAAAAAACCGGTCTCTTAATAGATGCCTATTTCTCAGGAACAAAAGTTAAGTGGATACTGGATCATGTGGAAGGGGCAAGGGAAAAAGCCCAACAGGGCAAATTATTATTTGGAACCATCGATACATGGCTAATCTGGAAGCTATCGGGAGGAAAAGCGCATGTGACCGATTACTCCAATGCGTCCCGCACTCTAATGTTTAATATCCACGAACTTAAATGGGATGAAGAGCTGCTGAACATACTCGGAGTCCCGAAAGCGATGCTGCCTGAAGTGAAGCCATCTTCCGAAGTGTATGCTAAGACAATTGACTATCACTTTTTCGGCAAGGAAGTACCCATTTCCGGAGCAGCGGGTGATCAGCAGGCAGCGCTATTTGGACAGGCATGCTTCGAGAAAGGAATGGCTAAGAATACTTACGGAACCGGCTGTTTCATGCTAATGAATACAGGTGAAAAAGCGGTACAATCTGAACATGGACTTCTAACCACCATTGCCTGGGGACTTGAGGGGAAAATTGAATATGCATTGGAGGGCAGCATTTTTGTTGCGGGCTCTGCCATTCAATGGCTCCGCGATGGAATGAGGATGTTAAAGGATGCAAAGGACAGCGAAAGCTATGCAAAAAAAGTGGACTCGACAGATGGAGTGTATGTGGTTCCGGCTTTTGTAGGTCTAGGGACACCATATTGGGACAGTGATGTAAGGGGTGCAGTATTCGGAGTCACAAGGGGAACGTCCAAAGAGCATTTTATCCGTGCGACACTTGAGTCACTTGCGTATCAGACAAAAGATGTTCTATCTGCCATGGAAGCGGACTCAGGCATTAAGCTTAAGACGCTTAGGGTTGACGGAGGTGCCGTGAAAAATAACTTCTTGATGAAGTTCCAGTCAGATATTTTAGAGGTGCCGGTAGAAAGACCGACAATTAATGAAACTACTGCGCTTGGTGCAGCTTACCTTGCTGGATTGGCTGTCGGGTTCTGGAAATCCCAGGAGGAAATTGCTGAGCAGTGGGCAATTGATCAATCATTTCATCCATCGATGGAAGAAAAAGTCCGTGCAGGTCTTTATCAAGGCTGGAAAAAAGCAGTCAAGGCAGCAATTGCATTTAAATAGTCAGAAGAAAGTTTTATACACAAATCATATCTTTTTATGTTATAATAAGATTAAGTTAATAGTTCGGCAGGAGATGCGGAGAGACCACAAAATCATTATCGGGTAAGCGATAATGTATTTTGTGGTCTCTTTTTTATTCCCTGCTTTTAAAGGGTAGTTATAACTACTAGCCTTTTCGACAAGGAGGAGACAACAATGATATTTTCTAATTTAAATCGTACTGAAATGATAAAAACACTGACAAAGGAAGAATTTGATGTTCTGATTATTGGCGGCGGCATAACGGGAGCGGGAATAGCTCTGGATGCAGCAGCACGGGGAATGAAAACAGCACTCGTCGAAATGCAGGATTTTGCAGCCGGAACTTCCAGCCGTTCAACAAAACTGGTTCACGGCGGATTAAGATATCTTAAACAATTTGAAGTTAAGATGGTAGCGGAAGTCGGCAAGGAGCGGGCAATCGTATATGAAAATGGGCCACATGTGACTACACCGGAGTGGATGCTGCTTCCGATGCATAAAGGAGGCACATTTGGAAAGTTCTCAACTTCTATCGGACTTAGAGTTTACGACTATCTTGCAGGCGTCAGAAAGTCTGAACGCAGAAGTATGCTCAATGCCCAGGAAACATTATCAAAAGAGCCGCTTGTAAAAAAAGATGGACTTAAAGGCGGCGGTTATTATGTAGAATACCGCACAGATGATGCCCGTCTTACAATAGAGGTAATGAAAGCTGCGGCAGAAAAAGGCGCTATGCCTGTTAACTATTTGAAGGTCGAAAAACTTTTATATGATGAACAAGGAAATGTATGCGGAGCTGCAGCTGCAGATCAGCTGACAGGCAGGGTTCATGAAGTTAGAGCAAAAAAGTCATCAACGCAGCAGGTCCCTGGGTTGATTCCATCCGCGAGAAAGACGGATCAAAGAAAGGAAAGACCCTGCGTTTGACTAAAGGTGTTCATTTGGTAATAGACCAATCCAAGTTTCCGTTAAAACAGGCTGTATACTTTGATACACCTGACAAACGGATGGTATTTGCCATACCGAGAGATGGTAAGACCTATGTAGGAACAACAGATACATTCTATAATTCTAATCCTGTAAATCCCAAAATGACTGCAGATGACAGAACATACATCATTAATGCCATTAACTTTATGTTTCCTTCTGTGAAGATAGTGGAGGATGACATTGAATCCAGCTGGGCTGGTGTTCGTCCGCTTATTTGGGAAGAAGGAAAAGATCCTTCCGAAATATCACGCAAAGATGAAATTTGGGAGTCGGATACTGGTTTGCTGACAATTGCAGGGGGAAACTGACCGGGTACCGGAAAATGGCCGAAACCATTGTTGATTTGCTTGCTGAAAAATTCAAGCAGGAATCAAATAGAACATTTAGCGGAAGTATTACAAAAACATTGCCTATTTCAGGAGGAAATGTAGGAGGATCATCCAAATTTCAGGAATTCGTCAGGTTTCAGACTGAAAAAGGAACAAGTATTGGTTTATCAGCGGAACAGTCCAGGCACCTTGTTAAAATGTATGGATCTAACGTCGGTATCATTTTTAATATGATTGAGACGAAAAGGAGTGAAGCTGAGAATTTTGGCTTGCCGATTGTATTATGGGCAAAGCTGAAATATGCAATTGAACATGAAATGGCTGCCACCCCTGTAGATTTTTTTAACCGCCGAACAGGAGCGCTGCTTTTTGATATTGAAACGGTAAGAAACTATCAAAAGCAGGTAATTTCATATATGGCTGATGCATTTAAGTGGGATATAGCTGCAGGAAATAATTTTGAAAACCAGCTGAACCAGGAACTCAGTTTTGCGGTAAAGCCGGCAGATCAGGACTAAAACTCCCCACTTGGGGAGTTTTCATTTTTTAGGAGTATTTTCTTTAACAAAAGGGACATTCCATTGGCATATTATAGACTAGATAGGTAGCGGAGGTGGCTTATGTACAATGTTCTCATGTTTGTTGACTCGGGGGTTGATGATTCACTTGCCCTAATGTATGCCCTTCAGCATCCCGAGATTAATCTAGTAGGTGTAGTCAGCGCTTATGGCAACATAACCAAAGAAGAATCCATCAATAATACTGCATATTTACTGAAACTTGCAGGCAGAGAGGACATTCCCATTATAGCAGGGGCGAGCGGGCCATTATCCGGTGAGACCGCTGTCTTTTATCCTGAAATACACGGGGAGGAAGGCCTCGGGCCCATTCAGCCTCCGGAGAATTTCATCAGCAAAATAAAGGTATATGACATAAACAAAATTATAGAAATTGTAAATGAATACAAAAATGACCTTGTGATCGTTGGAGTTGGAAGGCAGACAGATTTGGCATTGCCGCTCATTCTGTATGGAAAGGATGCATATAAAGATGTAAATGCATTCTATTTAATGGGCGGTGCGTTTTTAGTTCCGGGAAATGTAACACCAGAGGCTGAGGCGAATTTTTACGCTGACCCCATTGCAGCGGATTCAGTGCTTGAAAAAGCAAAAAACATCTATATATTTCCCCTAAATGTAACAAATAAAGCGATTATCAGGCCTGAAACGATTGATTTTATTGCAGATAATACTCAATCGCCTTTTAAAGATCTAATTAAACCTGCTTATGATTATTATTATGAGGCTTATCAAAAGCTTGTCCCGGGAATTAAGGGTGCACCTCTTCATGATGTTCTTGTATTAAGTGTTCTCACAAATCCTGATCTTGCCAAATATGTAAAACGAAGAGTGAGAATAGAACAGTTTGGAAAGGCAAAGGGTAAAAGCATAGCTGACTTTAGGCCGGTGCCCGAAGTTGATCCGCCCGAAACACTTGATAATATAGCGATGGAGTTTGATCTGGAACGTTTTGTTATTGATTTTATCGAGGTTTTCCTTGCTCAGAAAAATCAGAAATAGCTTTTGACACTCAGTGTTAAAAGCTTTTTTATTTGGTGTTGAAGGGGAAAGGAAAGTTGGCATAGAATGTATTAACATGGAAAACATTTGCAGTCAGGGAAGGTTTCTTCAGACAAGGAAGAATGGCAATAATTCCATTTAGTTTCAGCATACATTATCAAAATCAAATGGAGGCTTTCAAATTGCTAAAAAACAAGAAATTAAACAGGTTTCTTTCAATTCTGGGAATGGTCATAGCTATTGCCATAGCATATAGTGTACTTGTCTTTTTAAATAAGGATGAATCAAAGGTTCAAAAAACCTCAGCAAATGCGGAGACATCTGAACAGGGATTAATGTACGATGATTTAGGGGACTTCATTGCCTCCAATCATACTTTTTATAATGAAACACTTGGATGGGGAAGAGATCGTAAAGTCAGCTGGCCAAAACAAAGAGATCAGGCTGAATTAATCGTAAATTCGCTTAAAAAAATATCAGCTGAGAATGAGGATTTGCAGGCTGACCTGGGCACAATAACACGGCTGGCAGAAACTGTGCAGTCGGGCACTAAGGATAAGGAAGTTTTAATTAAATTGCACCGATATTTTCATGATCTGGATATTGGATTTAATGGCTATAAAGACACAACCGATTATTTTGATGTAACAGAGTATAAAGGAGAAGGCTAATAAGCGGGTGACAAGTTATTTTCTTGACACTTTACCGTAAATAAGATAACATAGTGATTGAAGTATTTGAGGTATATTGTTGAAGTCGTTAATTCACTTGGATTGTTCGGCAGCCGAACCTTCTTTTTTGTGAAACTGCGGCTTTTTATTATGTTTCATGCTCTTTAGGATTTTGAAAGAGTAAGCATGTGTTTGTAATTAAGAATAATTTGTGTGGACAGCTTAATGCTGAATTTTCTTCTTAATCATCTTCTATAAACCAGACACTTCTCCGTATTTTTACTTCAGTAAGTTTCTTACCATTTAATATTAAAATCTCAGAGAGCATCTAAGTCGGAAAGAATTCCGACCAACCTGATTCCCACTGGCGCGGTCTAGGAGCCGCAAGGATGGAAGAGAGGCAGGGCTTTCATTGTTTTAGGTATAACTAATTAACTCAAATATATCATTTATAAGGACAGTATTTGCTGTCCTTTTTTATATATCTCGCAAAAAAACACGAACGTTTGAATAAGTTTCAGTTTAATTATTTGTGTTTTTGTGGTATGATGTATTCATTAGAATAGCTTTTCAAAATCGCAGTGACTGACGACAATGCGGAATGAACCGCTGGGGAGCTGCGTCTATGTATAGCCGGTCGTCTGGGCAGAGATAAGGGATACCCTTGTCTCTTTTTTTCATAACAAAATGGAAAAGCCCGTCAGCCGAATAGGTGCTTTTCCTATAGGAGGAATATGCATGGAAAAAAGATTATTCTTGATGGAATTGTTGTGGCAAAACATGTGAAAGACCAATTAAAGGATCGAATTGAAGAATTGAAGGGGAAGGATATCGTCCCTTGCTTAGCCACAATTTTGGTGGGAGATGACCCTTCCTCTGAAACGTATGTACGGATGAAGGGGAATGCTTGTGAAAAACTTGGCATATTATCAAAACGTATTCATATGTCAAAGGATACAACAACACAAGAACTATTAGAGAAGATTGCAGAATTAAACAATGATCCTTCTGTACATGGAATCCTTCTACAGCATCCCGTACCAGGACATATAGATGAACGAAAAGCTTTCGAAGCTATTGCTATTGAAAAAGACGTAGACGGTGTTACAAGCCTTGGATATGGACAGACCGCATTCGGTTTTGGTGAATATCCGTCCTGTACACCTGCAGCTATTTTGGAAATTATGGATTTCTATAAATTGAGTGCTGAAGGTATGCATGCTGTAGTCGTAGGCAGAAGCCCAATCCTTGGCAAGCCGGTCTCTGCCCTTTTACTCAATCGAAACGCAACAGTCACTACGTGCCATTCATATACCAAAAATCTGCCCCAAATTGTAAAGCAAGCTGATATTGTAGTAGCAGCTGTAGGGAAACCTAACTTTATCAAGGGTGAATGGATTAAAGAAGGAGCTATTGTCCTTGATGCCGGATATAATGAAGGAAATATTGGGGATGCAGAGTATGAAAGCTGTGCTGAAAAGGCGTTTGCCATTACCCCCGTACCTGGAGGAGTTGGACCTGTTACGATTTCCATGCTTTTGAAACATACTGTTCATGCTGCAGAAAAAATCGCTGAAATACAAGGGAAGCATAAATAGTTCATTTATCCCTAAATAAAAATTGATCTTTAAAAGGATTGACTTATAACTGGGTGTCGTTTATTATTAGGTTAACGCTGTAAAGTTCGTTATATACTTTTTGGATAAGTAGTCGTAGCTGCAAAGAAATGTAGGCGATCGTTCATCCTCATTTCTGCAAGCTGCGACTTTTTTATGTTTAAGTTTATATGGTACATTATAGTGAAAAACAATTTATTGGGAGGCAACACAAATGAACACAGGTAAAGTTAAATGGTTTAATGCAGAAAAAGGTTTCGGATTCATCGAATCTTCAGAAGGTCAAGATGTATTCGTACACTTCTCCGCTATCCAAACTGAAGGTTTCAAAACTTTAGAAGAAGGTCAAGACGTAACTTTCGAAATCGTTGAAGGTAACCGTGGACCTCAAGCTGCTAACGTAACAAAAGCATAATTTTGCTTAAAATGAGGTGATGCATGTCTAATCATGCATCACCTTTTTATGTTTGCTTATCCACTTTGTAGCCTTCAGCATTCCTCAAAACAGATCTTCTGTAATAACTGCTTTTAGGAATATGTATTTTTCATTTCACCCAATTAAAATACTTCACTTTCAAAAAGTTTAAAAATAGTGCAAACGGAAATGTAAAAAAGAGATACAAACTGGAAAGCCTAGTAAAGTGTCCATGTCTTTATACAAAAAACAATCTTTCAGTACCTAATAAGATTTGCAATTCAAGGAGGAAATTATATTTTGACAACTTTTTCAGATTTTGGCTTAAGTAATGAAATAGTAAAAGCCCTTTCCAATATGGGCTTCGAGGAACCAACACCAATTCAGGCACAGGCAATTCCAATCGGAATGAAGGGGAAGGACATGATTGGCCAGGCGCAGACTGGAACTGGAAAAACCACTGCTTTTGGTGTGCCGCTGTTAGAGCAGATTGATTTAAACGAAGGTATTCAAGGTCTAGTCCTTGCGCCAACACGGGAGCTTGCTGTACAGGTGGCAGAAGAATTAAACCGTATAGGACAGGTAAAAGGAGTCCGGACACTTCCTGTTTACGGTGGTCAGGATATCACCCGCCAAATTCGTGCGCTTAAAAAGCACCCGCATATTATTGCTGCTACACCGGGAAGGTTAATTGATCACATTGAAAGAAAAACAATCCGTTTAAGCAACATCAAGATGGTAGTTCTGGATGAAGCGGATGAAATGCTTAATATGGGCTTCATCGAGGACATTGAAAGAATTTTAAGTGAAATTAAAGGTGAGCGCCAAACCCTTCTTTTCTCAGCAACAATGCCAAAAAGAATTCAGTCTCTTGCTGAAAAATTCATGCAGGAACCAGAAATGGTTAAAGTCAAAGCGAAAGAAATGACTGTTAAAAATATTGAGCAGTACTATATGGAAGTGCATGAAAAACAAAAATTTGATGTGCTTTGCAATCTGTTGGATATTCAGTCACCTGAACTGGCTATTGTGTTTGGAAGGACTAAAAAGCGTGTAGATGAAGTGGTGGAAGGTCTTATCAAGAGAGGCTATTCGGCTGAAGGAATTCATGGTGATATCCCCCAGGCGAAAAGAGATCAGGTTATCCGCCGTTTTAAAGAGCAGACAATCGACATAATGGTAGCCACTGACGTTGCTGCACGAGGTCTGGATATTTCAGGTGTTTCCCATGTTTATAACTTCGATATCCCGCAGGATCCTGAAAGCTACGTTCACCGGATTGGACGTACTGGGCGTGCCGGAAATAAAGGGCTGGCAATTACGTTCGTTTCTCCAAGAGAAATTGACCACCTAAAAATAATTGAAAGTGTTACAAAAAGCAAAATGGCGAAAAAGCCTGTTCCTTCCTTTAAGGATGTTGTTGCAGGCAATCAGCAGGCGACTATTAATAAACTTATGGAAGTTATTGAAAAAGAAGAACATGCAGACTTCAAGAGAGTGGCGGAAAGCCTTCTTGAAGATACAGATTCTGTTACTTTGCTTGCTGCAGCCATCAAATTGCTGACTAAAGGTCCTGATGTAACACCGGTTAAATTAACTGCGGTGGAACCTATCCGTGTCAGAAAACCTAAAGGTGATCGCGGCGGAAGAAGATTCAACGACAGGTCCAGAGGCGGCAGCCGTGATAGAAGAGATTTTAAAGGCGGCCGGGACAGACGCACTAAAAACCGCAGCAGCAATAAGGGATAATACGGTTTAAAATCCAAGAGAAAATGGATATATTGATTTTTTTCGGTACTTTTTGAACATTTTATTATAAAATTAGAGGAATTTACCCATATTAGTAAATGCAGGGTAAAAAATCACTCTGTGAGTTATAGATATTAGGAGGAAATTTACATGGCAACAGGCAAAGTAAAATGGTTTAACTCAGAAAAAGGTTTTGGTTTTATCGAAGTTGAAGGCGGAGAAGATGTATTTGTTCATTACTCTGCAATCCAGACAGAAGGTTTCAAAACCCTTGATGAAGGCCAGGAAGTTAACTTTGACATAGAGCAGGGCCAGCGTGGACCTCAAGCTGTAAATGTAACAAAGTTATAATTAATTGATAAGAGGGTCCCTATTAAGGGGCTCTTTTATTTTTGGGGTAAAATAGGGTATAAAAGTAAGAAGGAAGGAATGATAGTGATTAAAATCCTTATTCTGTCTGATACCCACATGCCAAAGAAGTCAAAACAGCTCCCTGATATACTTCTGAATGAACTTCTCAGCTGTGAATTAATTATTCATGCAGGTGATTGGCAGAGCGTCGAACTGTATTATGAATTAAAACAATATGCACCTGTTGAGGGGGTATATGGAAATACCGACAGTGATGAAATTTGCTCCATTCTTAAGAAAAGAGTACTGCTTAAAATAGAAGGTTTTAAAATTGGGGTTGTCCATGGACATGGAAAGGGAAAAACAACTGAAAAAAGAAGTATAGAAGCATTTGATAAGGAAAATGTTGATGCTATTATATTTGGGCATTCACATATACCGATAAAGAAACTCCATAATGGAATAATACTGTTTAATCCCGGGTCTCCGACAGATAAGCGCAGGCAGCCGAACTATTCGTTCGGCACCCTGGAAATTTCAGATGAGATGACATTCAATCATGTTTATTTTGATTCAAAGGAATAAAACGTGTTTCAAACCTTGAGTGTGTTCAGATCATATTCGTAATAATCTTGTGTGCCGTATGGTACAAAGCCGCATGATTTGTACAATGAAAGTGCATGGTCATTTTCTGCAGCTACTTCTAGATGCACCCAGCTAACTCCCTTGCTGTGCTGCAGATTAACAACATTTGTAAGAGCGCCCCTGCCGATTCCTTTCCCCTGAAAAGAAGGATCGACAGCAAAGCCGTAAATCCACGCAGCATCTTTTTCTGTTTGAATTCTGATTTTGCCGGCTTTTTGGCGTTTGTATTCAATGATAAAAGTCCTCTCATTTTTGCAGGCAAAGATTTTTTTATTAAAAACCTCTGCTTCGTCTTTGGGGATATCAAAGCATGCAGTATCCAGATGATTAATGAATGCAAGGTCACTGCTCACTGCTTGCCGCATAGTTACTTCAGAATTTGCTGTTCCGATTTTTTTGCTTTTATGGCGCTTCATTTGATACTCGGAGAATGAATAGGTGCAAGGTAATGATTTAATATAACCTTCTGCTGATTGGGAAGAGGCTGGAGCATTAATAAGTAATTTGCGTGCTTGGGCCAATTGTTTTACTGCCTCATTGAACAAGCTGGAAAAGATGCCTTTTCGTCTATGATTAGGATGAACCATTCCGCATAATTCAACCGGACCTCCGAAATTATATAGAGCAAGGTAACCTAATAAATTCCCGCTATTATCATAATGGAAATAGTCATTTTCCTCGTCGGCCCTTGACTTCAAGGTATCCCAATTTAATTTTAATTTGATATTGCCCGTTTCTTCGCAAATTTGCTGTAGAGAATGAATATCGTTTAATTGTTTTTTTGTCAGCACTCAGGCGGCCTCCTAGATAAAAGAAATAATAAACCAATATTATAAGAAAACGGTTCATACGAATAGTCCTAAATTTCAATCTATTAGCTTTGGATTGAAATTATGTAAATAAATATAGCAATATGTTAGGATTGTATGGAAAAAGGGGGAGAATCAATGAAGAATTTCACAGTGATGTTCCATAAGGAAGATAATATACAGCCGATGGCTGTTCAAAAATTAAATGAAAATGACTTTGAATTATACACAGAAGGCGGCACAAGGCATTTATTTGAATTGAACTCTAATGTTGGCTATTTTATATTTTTTGATGCTATTGATAAGGAAGGTAAGGAGTCTTACCTGGTTCTTCAATATGAAGGGGAGTCGGAAGAACCCAGTGCATGCTTTGCTTTTGAATTAAAAGATTTCTATCAATTCACCGCTCTTTATCTGAATGACCTTGATTTTAATGAAGGAAATAATGTGGATAGGGAAGAAGAAGCTTATACACCGATACAGCATTTGGCACATTTAATGTATCACATTATTGAAGAGGGTAAAAAAATTCAGTGATAAAATAAAAGAGCAGGTTCTCCTGCTCTTACTCTTGTGCTTGAGAAAGGTTCTCTCTGCAGAAAGCAGAAACTTTCTTTTCTTCCACTTCATCCAAAGCGAAATCCAATATGTTTCCTGAATGACTTTCGACAAAATGATAATTAAGAATCCTCTCATCTTCTCCATTTTTATAATAAAGGACCCTTAACTTAATGCCATTCTCTGAATATAATTCATCGTCTTCATCTACATCGATATCTAAAAAGTATTCGTAGCGGTCACCCGTTAAAATGCCGGTAGGATCCTGTATGTACTCAACAGTATAACTTGTAATATCCATGGTCTTCACCCTTTCTTTCGCTGCTGTACATGTCATTATACACTTTTCCCAGATTGGTTTAATAGTATTTATCAATTTTTTGCCGTGTTTCTAAGGCTGCTGTGTAAGTTTAGAACTTTTTGACAGCGCCCTTTAAATATGTTATACTAATTTTAGTTAAAAGAATATAATATTGCCCATAAACACTTGTTATATAGAGCCAGTGGTTCGTCACTTTATATAGCAAGTGATTTTTATTTTGGGTAAGGGTCTTACTCTTTGGGAGGTGCCTGATTATGGCAATGGGATTTGGCAGAAAAAATTTGGAAGAAATCAAGGTTGAAGAAGTGAAAATCTGGGAGTGTACATCTGAGTCTTGCAACTGCTGGGTA
Source organism: Cytobacillus pseudoceanisediminis (assembly GCF_023516215.1). Classification (NCBI taxonomy): domain Bacteria; kingdom Bacillati; phylum Bacillota; class Bacilli; order Caryophanales; family Bacillaceae; genus Cytobacillus; species Cytobacillus pseudoceanisediminis. The sequence continues at coordinate 493,381 of NZ_CP097349.1, forward strand.
AGGGACAATTTCAAAAGCAGCCAGGTACCTATTTGTCCGATTTGCAAAAGTGAAATGGCAGAAACGACTAAAGAATTGCAAGTCGTTAACAATAACAGCATCTTTTCTAAATAATTGTAAGGGCGATGACATCGCCCTTTATTTTTTTGCTGATTTTTTCTATTACGCTTGCAAGCTCATCAGATCTTAGAAATTCAATAGTGGAAAGCTTTTTTAAACTTAATACTTCCAGATTCAATAAGCAGTACATAACGTCCGTTTACTTTGGCTATAGGAATCGTTTCCCTGAAATCTGAATGAGCCCGATCACGGATACGTTGTCCATCCTTTAACTTAAGCTCAATCTATGGAGAATGTTTGATAATTTATATGGAAGCTTCAATTACGTGGTCTGTTGAATCTCCCTTTTTGGACTGGCTGCCCAAATTTCCATGCTGCTTTCCGATTGATCTCTCTTCTTCGCTATCAGACTGGAATGCTCTTCTATATGTTCTTGTACCACCGAGTCGTTTGCAATTTTAACAATTTCCGGCAGAGCTCTTTGCAAGCTCACCATCCTAAAAATCCTTTATTGCACTATTCTCATATTTCTCTGAATCGGGAGTCTGAAAGTGTTTAGAGTACTTCTCGGCATTTTCCCCTTTCCCTCGACCTGTACAACAAAAAATGACAAATAACTAATTTCAAAATCCATACATTTCCCCTTTTTCTTCATCTTTAACTTTATAATAAATCTTACATCTAATTGCCCTTCGTTCAATGTTGAGTATATGTTTTTCCATGATGAACAAAATAATGGAAACGCGCTAAACTGGATGTGGAAGAATGTCAAATTTGCTTTGGTTTCTTGGATTAGTGCTTATCAGCATAGGTCTTATTTATATAACTTATATTAGAACTGAATTTCGGCATAATCTGGCGGTTTATTTCTTTGTTATGGGACTTTCTTTTTTAATGGAATACATTGTATTAATTTTAGGTGACGCATACTCCTATTACCCGAAATTATTTTCTATCCAGTGGTATGATGATGTTTTTGGCTCCAGTATATCTCAGGCTTTTTTTATTCCTAGTGTACTAATGGCAATAGCTGCTTTTAGAATTCGCTTCAGATGGATTGCTTTCATAATCGCCGCGATATATGGAATAGAAGAGCTGTTTCTCTGGCTGGGCATCTATCAGCACAATTGGTGGAAATCTTGGTTTACCACGATTATCTTGTTTGCTTCAGTTTTTATTATAAAATGGTGGAGGAATAGAGTTGAAGATCCCACTTTTTTTATACAGTTTATAACCGTTTATATGGCCATCACCACAATTTTTCAGGGTATATCTTTTGGTTTGACGTCTATCCTGGGAACCCATCAGTATAACATTGGGTGGTTTGTATCACCTTATCAGGACCATATAGCTTTCAGTGTTCTGGTTTGGATTATCTATGCACTGCTGCTGACCATTATCATAATAAAATATTTTCGATTTAAATGGATGGCCTTGATATTTTTTGCCGATTTAGCTTTTCAGTGCTTTATGGTGAAAATGGACATTCTAGAAATAAGCACTTTTTGGAATCCTATTTACTTCAGTATGATACTTATGCTATTGCTGATGCTAATCAGGAAATTAAATAACTATATGTTTCCGTCAATCTGAAATCCATACTTTAAGAATTGTTATCTGATGATCCAAAGAAAAAACTGGAATAAAATACCACGAATAAAGCGTTGACCTGAAGCACTGGCGGTGCTATTATTTAAGAACAGCTTTCACAAAATAACTGATTGAAATTTTTTAAAAATGTTGTTGACGATGAAGGTTGTAAGTGATATGATATAAAAGTTGCTTTAAGAGATGGCAACTTGAAAGATTGATCTTTGAAAACTGAACGAACAAAAACGTCAACGTTAATTCTTTAGTCTTTTTGAAAAGACAACTTATGAGCTTAATCAACTCTTATATGGAGAGTTTGATCCTGGCTCAGGACGAACGCTGGCGGCGTGCCTAATACATGCAAGTCGAGCGGACAGATGGGAGCTTGCTCCCTGAAGTCAGCGGCGGACGGGTGAGTAACACGTGGGCAACCTGCCTGTAAGACTGGGATAACTCCGGGAAACCGGGGCTAATACCGGATAATTCTTTCCCTCACATGAGGGAAAGCTGAAAGATGGTTTCGGCTATCACTTACAGATGGGCCCGCGGCGCATTAGCTAGTTGGTGAGGTAACGGCTCACCAAGGCAACGATGCGTAGCCGACCTGAGAGGGTGATCGGCCACACTGGGACTGAGACACGGCCCAGACTCCTACGGGAGGCAGCAGTAGGGAATCTTCCGCAATGGACGAAAGTCTGACGGAGCAACGCCGCGTGAGTGATGAAGGTTTTCGGATCGTAAAACTCTGTTGTTAGGGAAGAACAAGTACCGGAGTAACTGCCGGTACCTTGACGGTACCTAACCAGAAAGCCACGGCTAACTACGTGCCAGCAGCCGCGGTAATACGTAGGTGGCAAGCGTTGTCCGGAATTATTGGGCGTAAAGCGCGCGCAGGCGGTTCCTTAAGTCTGATGTGAAAGCCCCCGGCTCAACCGGGGAGGGTCATTGGAAACTGGGGAACTTGAGTGCAGAAGAGAAGAGTGGAATTCCACGTGTAGCGGTGAAATGCGTAGAGATGTGGAGGAACACCAGTGGCGAAGGCGACTCTTTGGTCTGTAACTGACGCTGAGGCGCGAAAGCGTGGGGAGCAAACAGGATTAGATACCCTGGTAGTCCACGCCGTAAACGATGAGTGCTAAGTGTTAGAGGGTTTCCGCCCTTTAGTGCTGCAGCAAACGCATTAAGCACTCCGCCTGGGGAGTACGGCCGCAAGGCTGAAACTCAAAGGAATTGACGGGGGCCCGCACAAGCGGTGGAGCATGTGGTTTAATTCGAAGCAACGCGAAGAACCTTACCAGGTCTTGACATCTCCTGACAACCCTAGAGATAGGGCGTTCCCCTTCGGGGGACAGGATGACAGGTGGTGCATGGTTGTCGTCAGCTCGTGTCGTGAGATGTTGGGTTAAGTCCCGCAACGAGCGCAACCCTTGATCTTAGTTGCCAGCATTCAGTTGGGCACTCTAAGGTGACTGCCGGTGACAAACCGGAGGAAGGTGGGGATGACGTCAAATCATCATGCCCCTTATGACCTGGGCTACACACGTGCTACAATGGATGGTACAAAGGGCTGCGAGACCGCGAGGTTAAGCGAATCCCATAAAACCATTCTCAGTTCGGATTGCAGGCTGCAACTCGCCTGCATGAAGCCGGAATCGCTAGTAATCGCGGATCAGCATGCCGCGGTGAATACGTTCCCGGGCCTTGTACACACCGCCCGTCACACCACGAGAGTTTGTAACACCCGAAGTCGGTGGGGTAACCTTTTGGAGCCAGCCGCCTAAGGTGGGACAGATGATTGGGGTGAAGTCGTAACAAGGTAGCCGTATCGGAAGGTGCGGCTGGATCACCTCCTTTCTAAGGATATTTACATGAAACGTGACGCGTTTTGTTCGTTTAGTTTTGAGAGTTCAATCTCTCAATGAAAGATTCGTTCTTTGAAAACTAGATAATGATAATGAAGAAGCAATAACCGAGTAATCGCCATCTTAGTTTTTTCTCTTATTTTTGTTTTAAAACGAAGTAAGAGCACAAACCATGAGGGCAATGAGAAGCAAGAAGATCAAGGAAGCGACCGAACGAGCACCGGAGCGTACGAGAGTACGTGAGGAGCACAGTGACGGAGCTGACGCAGAGATTCGCCGCTTATCATTGGCCGAAGTAGGTTAAGTTAGAAAGGGCGCACGGTGAATGCCTTGGCACTAGGAGCCGATGAAGGACGGTACTAACACCGATATGCTTCGGGGAGCTGTAAGTAAGCTTTGATCCGGAGATTTCCGAATGGGGAAACCCCTATCCGTAATGGGATAGGATCTTTACCTGAATACATAGGGTATAGAAGGCAGACCCGGGGAACTGAAACATCTAAGTACCCGGAGGAAGAGAAAGCAAACGCGATTCCCTGAGTAGCGGCGAGCGAAACGGGATTAGCCCAAACCAAGAGGCTTGCCTCTTGGGGTTGTAGGACACTCTACACGGAGTTACAAAGGAACGAGGTAAATGAACAGGTCTGGAAAGGCCGGCCAGAGAAGGTAAAAGCCCTGTAGTTGAAACTTCGTTCCCTCCAGAGTGGATCCTGAGTACGGCGGGACACGAGAAATCCCGTCGGAAGCAGGGAGGACCATCTCCCAAGGCTAAATACTCCCTAGTGACCGATAGTGAACCAGTACCGTGAGGGAAAGGTGAAAAGCACCCCGGAAGGGGAGTGAAAGAGATCCTGAAACCGTGTGCCTACAAGTAGTTAGAGCCCGTTAATGGGTGATAGCGTGCCTTTTGTAGAATGAACCGGCGAGTTACGATTACATGCGAGGTTAAGTTGATGAGACGGAGCCGCAGCGAAAGCGAGTCTGAATAGGGCGAATGAGTATGTGGTCGTAGACCCGAAACCAGGTGATCTACCCATGTCCAGGGTGAAGTCCAGGTAACACTGGATGGAGGCCCGAACCCACGCACGTTGAAAAGTGCGGGGATGAGGTGTGGGTAGCGGAGAAATTCCAATCGAACTTGGAGATAGCTGGTTCTCTCCGAAATAGCTTTAGGGCTAGCCTCATGTAGTAAGAGTCTTGGAGGTAGAGCACTGTTTGGACTAGGGGCCCCCATCGGGTTACCGAATTCAGACAAACTCCGAATGCCAAAGACTTATCCATGGGAGTCAGACTGCGAGTGATAAGATCCGTAGTCAAGAGGGAAACAGCCCAGACCACCAGCTAAGGTCCCAAAGTATACGTTAAGTGGAAAAGGATGTGGAGTTGCTTAGACAACCAGGATGTTGGCTTAGAAGCAGCCACCATTTAAAGAGTGCGTAATAGCTCACTGGTCGAGTGACTCCGCGCCGAAAATGTACCGGGGCTAAACGTATCACCGAAGCTGTGGATTGACATCTTACGATGTCAGTGGTAGGAGAGCGTTCTAAGGGCGTTGAAGCGGGATCGCAAGGACCCGTGGAGCGCTTAGAAGTGAGAATGCCGGTATGAGTAGCGAAAGATGGGTGAGAATCCCATCCACCGAATGCCTAAGGTTTCCTGAGGAAGGCTCGTCCGCTCAGGGTTAGTCGGGACCTAAGCCGAGGCTGAAAAGCGTAGGCGATGGACAACAGGTTGATATTCCTGTACCACCTCTTTACCGTTTGAGCAATGGGGGGACGCAGGAGGATAGGGTAAGCGCGCTGCTGGATTAGCGCGTCCAAGCAGTTAGGCCGGTAACGAGGCAAATCCCGTTACCACACAGGCTGAGCTGTGACGGCGAGGGAAATTTAGTACCGAAGTTCCTGATTCCACACTGCCAAGAAAAGCCTCTAGCGAGGGAAAAGGTGCCCGTACCGCAAACCGACACAGGTAGGCGAGGAGAGAATCCTAAGGTGAGCGAGAGAACTCTCGTTAAGGAACTCGGCAAAATGACCCCGTAACTTCGGGAGAAGGGGTGCTCATTAGGGTGAATAGCCCTGATGAGCCGCAGTGAATAGGCCCAGGCGACTGTTTAGCAAAAACACAGGTCTCTGCGAAGCCGCAAGGCGAAGTATAGGGGCTGACGCCTGCCCGGTGCTGGAAGGTTAAGAGGAGAGGTTAGCGCAAGCGAAGCTTTGAATCGAAGCCCCAGTAAACGGCGGCCGTAACTATAACGGTCCTAAGGTAGCGAAATTCCTTGTCGGGTAAGTTCCGACCCGCACGAAAGGCGTAACGATCTGGGCACTGTCTCAACGAGAGACTCGGTGAAATTATAGTACCTGTGAAGATGCAGGTTACCCGCGACAGGACGGAAAGACCCCGTGGAGCTTTACTGTAGCCTGATATTGAATTTTGGTACAGCTTGTACAGGATAGGTAGGAGCCTGAGAAGCCGGAGCGCCAGCTTCGGTGGAGGCGTCGGTGGGATACTACCCTGGCTGTATTGAAATTCTAACCCGCGCCCCTTATCGGGGCGGGAGACAGTGTCAGGTGGGCAGTTTGACTGGGGCGGTCGCCTCCTAAAAAGTAACGGAGGCGCCCAAAGGTTCCCTCAGAATGGTTGGAAATCATTCGCAGAGTGTAAAGGCACAAGGGAGCTTGACTGCGAGACCTACAAGTCGAGCAGGGACGAAAGTCGGGCTTAGTGATCCGGTGGTTCCGCATGGAAGGGCCATCGCTCAACGGATAAAAGCTACCCCGGGGATAACAGGCTTATCTCCCCCAAGAGTCCACATCGACGGGGAGGTTTGGCACCTCGATGTCGGCTCATCGCATCCTGGGGCTGTAGTCGGTCCCAAGGGTTGGGCTGTTCGCCCATTAAAGCGGTACGCGAGCTGGGTTCAGAACGTCGTGAGACAGTTCGGTCCCTATCCGTCGTGGGCGCAGGAAATTTGAGAGGAGCTGTCCTTAGTACGAGAGGACCGGGATGGACGCACCGCTGGTGTACCAGTTGTCTTGCCAAAGGCATCGCTGGGTAGCTATGTGCGGAAGGGATAAGTGCTGAAAGCATCTAAGCATGAAGCCCCCTCGAGATGAGATTTCCCATAGCGTCAAGCTAGTAAGATCCCTGAAAGATGATCAGGTTGATAGGTCAGAGGTGGAAGCGTGGCGACATGTGGAGCTGACTGATACTAATCGATCGAGGACTTAACCAAAACGAAAAGCGGAGGCGACTGTCAACTTCGAGAGAAGTTAGGAGCCGAAGCTAGACAAGTCATTGGTGAATACTCGGCAAATGCTTCTTCATACATTATCTAGTTTTGAGGGAACGAAGTTTCTTCAATTACATAGTCCGGTGGCGATAGCGAGAAGGTCACACCCGTTCCCATACCGAACACGGAAGTTAAGCTTCTCAGCGCCGATGGTAGTTGGGGGCTGTCCCCCTGTGAGAGTAGGACGCTGCCGGGCATATGAAAGAGCACCTGATGGGTGCTCTTTTTTTGTATGTTTGGATGATTTTCAGTTTATGCTTCACTTTGGCACATATATGCGTCACTTTCATTCGTATAAGCGCCAGAAATGAATTATATATGCTTCACTCCTATTTAACTTCCTGTTTTATGTGTTAAATTTGTTCTCAGCAAAGAAGTATTGTGCCAAATGTGAGATAAACACCAAAACATGTAAGATAAAAATGAAAACCAGTTAGGTCAACTCTTAGACATGCTAAATAAAACTTAATTCATGTCAGATAAATCCCCAAACTTGACAGACAACCATATTAACTGTAATGCAGCTTCAAAGAATTCATACCTTTGGCCATCCTGCAGCTCAGATTGATATTTCAGCACGTAATTATCTGTTTTTCGCCCCCTTGTCTGAATGGATGGAATATGTATTACAACAAAAGTTTATAAGCCTGTATCCCAAAATAAATCCCAAAGCCAATCAGCGATAAGCCAGATAATATGGAAATTAAAGCGAGAATTTTTCCGGTTAAAAATCTTCTAAAGCTGCTGGCGACGGCAGCCATCGTTATGTCCCAGAGGAGAAGCCCAGTGAAAATTGCACCGCTGTATAAAATGACATGAGCCTTGTCATACTCGGCTGCTGTTTTGGCCAGAATGGAACCATAGATGCCAAGCCAAAACAGTATAGTTAAAGGATTTGACAAAGACATGAGAAAACCCGACATAAAGGATTTAATTTTAGATTCATCTTTGGTTCTATAGCTTGAAACGACTTTGCCGGCACTTGTCAGGGTTTCAACTCCTGTGTATACAAGGACGAAAAATCCAAAGCACCATAAGAATGCTTTCATGAATGGTATCTCAAGAAAGTGTACAACCCCCAAATAAACAGCCCCCATATATATGGCATCTGCTGTCATAGCTCCCAGCCCCACCAGCCAGGCATGGAAAAACCCATTTTTTATTCCTTTATCCAACTGTGCAGCATTGATTGGACCGATTGGCGCTGCAAGCGACAGACCCAAGAAAACATAGCTTAGAAAAATGCTCATAAGTGTACAGCTCCTAACTCCAAAACCTATTTGTACAAAGTGTATTCAGTGTATTGGAAGGATAGGACAACTTTTAATCCAGAGCAAGTTATGAACAGCAGATTTTAATCAGATGCCATAGTCCATATAGACCTTGATCAAAAATCGAAGGCTTACTCACTTCACTTTTTGACAAAGTAAAGCATAAATTTCTCGACCATGCAAAAAATAAAATGAAAAATGCAGAGGAGAGTGTTACTTATGGATGCAAAACGTGTGAAGCAAATTCTTTCATCATCAGCAGATATCGAAGTAAAATACAATGGTGCTTCTGTGTGGATCGATAAGCTGAATGAGGATGGAAGAACAGCTACGGTACATTTGCGCGGTCCACTTGAAGAAAGATCCGAGGTAGAAATTGGAGAACTGACAGAATTGTAAAGATGATCTTAAGCCGCCATGTTGGCGGCTTTTAACTCTATATTTCCTGATTGGACTCAGTTTGTGTACGTTCATTTAAATATTGATTCTCAGCAGAAGCAAAATTTACTGACTGCAGGCTGATATCTTTATCGATCCCATATAAATCTTTGCCCGTGTCTTCTGGATTTTTATGCTTTCTTTCCACATTAGCTGCCTCCTTTAATAAAGTGTTTCCGTTAGTATAAACAGAGATTTTAAATATCATGAAAGGGAAATTGTACATAAAAATCCGTAATTTATTTCATTTTGAGCACAGGCCTTTACATAGGATACCGGGGTATAATATAATAAATATAAAGGAGGCTGATCAAATGGCTTTTGAACTGGAAAATGAGGATTTATTGTCTGAAAGCTGCTGTTCGATCGAATCGGAACGAAAAAGTCATCACTCAGAAAAAGTTAAAAGAATTTGACAACCCGTTTAAATCGGATTGAAGGTCAAATACGCGGAATAAAAGGACTAATTGACAGAGACGTGTATTGTGACGATATAATAACACAAATTTCTGCAACCCAGTCCGCTTTGAATAGCGTAGCGAAGCTTTTGCTCGAAGGCCATTTGAAAAGCTGTGTAGTTGAAAGAATCCATGAAGGCGATCAAGAAGTGCTTGATGAATTTTTAGTCACTATTCAAAAACTAATGAAAAAATAATTGGAGGTTTAAATATTATGGAAAATATCACTTTAAAAGTTAGCGGAATGTCATGCGGACATTGTGTAAAAGCGGTAGAAGGCAGTGTCGGCAAACTAAATGGTGTTGATAAAGTAGCAGTTGACCTTGATAATGGCCAGGTGCAGGTTCAATTTGACTCATCAGCAGTTACACTTGGGCAAATCAAAGAAACAATTGATGATCAAGGCTATGATGTAGAGTAATAGGATCGGGAAAGAACGTGTGAACAAAATACACGTTCTCTTTTTTTAGTAAATAAAATGAGTAATTTGTCTGGATTTATTTGGTTGACATATAGGGTAGATGGGTATAGTATACAAATTGTGAGGAACATCGTTTAATAAAGGAGTGGGAGTTATGGTTGATGCAGCCCTTAAAGAGGTTCACCTTCCAATATCAGGCATGACATGTGCTGCCTGTTCGTCTCGAATTGAGAAAGGATTAAATAAGCTGGATGGCGTCCAAGAAGCAAGTGTCAATCTTGCTTTAGAGAAAGCAGCAATTAAATATAATCCTGAAGTAACTTCTGTCGAAGCTTTTGAGAAAAAAATTGAGGATTTAGGTTATTCGGTCGTATCTGAGAAAGCAGAGTTCGAATTGCTGGGCATGACTTGCGCTGCTTGCTCTGGAAGGATTGAAAAGGGACTTAATAAGCTTCCAGGCGTCAAACAAGCTGTAGTCAATCTGGCTCTTGAAACGGGCACTGTGGAATATAATCCTGAACAAATCTCCATTCAGGACATGATAAAGAAAGTGGAGAATCTAGGGTATCAGGCGAAAGTGAAAATGGATAAAGACCAGGATATCGAGGGATATCGGGAAAAGGAAATTGAGAAACAAAAAGGCAAGTTTATTTTTTCTTTAATTCTTTCCATCCCTTTATTCTGGTCCATGGTTGGACATTTCGAGTTTACATCATTTATTTATGTTCCCGATATGTTTATGAATCCGTGGGTACAGCTGGCTCTTGCAGCACCGATACAATTTTTCATAGGAAAGCAATTTTATGTCGGGGCATATAAGGCATTAAAAAATAAGAGCGCCAATATGGATGTGCTGGTTGCACTCGGAACTTCTGCTGCTTTTTTCTATAGCTTATACCAATCAATTTTATCAATTGGCAGCAATGCACATATGGTGGAACTTTATTACGAAACAAGTGCTATCCTTATAACATTAATAATCTTAGGCAAGCTGTTTGAAGCCCGGGCTAAGGGACGTTCTTCTGAAGCAATCAAAAAGCTTATGGGGCTGCAGGCAAAAACAGCAACTGTCTTAAGGGAAGGGGAAGAAATTGAAATTTCCCTTGAAGAAGTCATTGCTGGGGAAATCATATATGTAAAGCCAGGTGAAAAAGTTCCAGTTGATGGTGAGATTATCGAAGGACAGTCTGCTTTAGATGAATCCATGCTGACAGGGGAAAGTGTACCTGTTGATAAAACAGCAGGAGATACAGTTATTGGGTCCACCATTAATAAAAATGGCTTCCTGAAAATTAAAGCCACTAAAGTCGGCAAAGATACAGCATTGTCACAGATTATTAAAGTGGTTGAAGAAGCGCAAGGTTCAAAAGCCCCTATACAGCGAATGGCAGACAGAATCTCTGGGATATTCGTTCCCATTGTAGTGGCCATAGCAGTGGTTACATTCCTGGTGTGGTATATATGGGTAAGTCCTGGAAATTTTGCAGAAGCACTCGAAAAATTGATTGCTGTCCTGGTAATTGCATGTCCATGTGCTCTAGTCTGGCGACGCCAACCTCTATAATGGCCGGCTCAGGCCGGGCAGCGGAATATGGGGTTCTCTTCAAAGGCGGAGAGCACCTGGAGCTCACGCACGAAATCACTGCAGTCGTTCTTGATAAAACTGGAACAGTTACACATGGCAAACCGGTATTAACAGATGTGATTATAGAACACAACGTTGAAGAAAAAACATTTCTCCAGCTTGTAGGGTCAGCGGAGAAACAGTCTGAGCATCCATTGGCTGAAGCGATAGTAAAGGGAATAAAGGATAAAGGAATCATGCTATTTAATCCAGTTGAATTTGAAGCTATTCCGGGGTATGGAATAAAAGCGAGAGTGGATGGAAAAGATCTCCTGATAGGTACAAGAAGATTAATGGACAAATACGACGTTAATGTCCAGTCAGCCAAACTTGATATGGAAACACTGGAGGAAAATGGAAAAACGGCAATGCTTGTCGCGGTTGATGGCAAATATGCAGGTATCGTGGCAGTTGCGGATACAATAAAGGAAACATCCAGAGATGCAATCAAACGCTTAAGGAAACTGGGCATTGAAGTCATTATGATTACGGGAGATAACAAACGTACGGCTCAGGCAATAGCTGATGAAGTGGGCATAGACTCTGCAATTGCAGAGGTTCTACCTGAAGGCAAGGCAGAAGAAGTAAAAAAACTTCAGAACCAGGGAAAAAAGTAGCTATGGTCGGCGATGGCATAAACGATGCACCTGCACTTGCTGTAGCTGATATTGGTATGGCGATCGGAACCGGTACAGACGTTGCGATGGAAGCAGCTGATATTACGCTAATGAGAGGGGATTTAAATAGTATTGCAGACGCCATCCTAATGAGCAAAAAAACCATTAGGAATATAAAACAAAATCTTTTCTGGGCATTTGCATACAATACCCTTGGCATCCCAGTAGCTGCATTAGGGTTCCTTGCACCTTGGCTTGCCGGCGCCGCAATGGCGTTCAGCTCCGTATCTGTCGTTTTAAACGCACTTCGTTTACAAAGAGTAAAAATAAAGTGAAACTTCAATCAGCGGGAATTCTTTTTCTCTGCTGATTGTTAGTTGAACAAATCGGGCCTCAATGGGCAGTTGACCCACTCATCCTCCATGGACTCCTCTGAGCCCTGTAGTGGGGTCATACTGTCCGTTAGACTGCGATAAATGAAAAAACGTTTTATTAAAAGGAGCAGATAAAATGAAAAAATGGGCAGGTGCAGCGATTGCGTATCTCGTTCTTGTAATGGCAGGGTATGCTGTATATGATTCATTTTGGGCTACCCCTGAGCCGGTATCTCATGATATTGAAATGGAAAATCATGAGTGAGAAATAAAGAACAGAGGGAATATCCCCCCTGTTCTTTTTCGTCCATTAACGATTAAAAATTTGTAATCTATTTCTCTATATGATAGAATCATCTACAATATATAGTATATATTAAAAAGAATAAAAACTACATATAGATCGTGATTGGTGTCCTATGAGGACTTAATAGGGAATTCGGTGTAAAACCGAAGCTGTCCCCGCAACTGTAAGTGCAGACGAAAAGAGCATGCCACTGTACAAAACGCTTTATGGCGTTTGTATGGGAAGGGCTTTAAGTAGAGTGAAGCACAAGCCAGGAGACCTGCCAGGGCGATCGAAAGTTTCATATCTTCGGGGATTGAGATGATGAAACGATCGCGTAATGGCCGTTTATTCATCTTCTTCCAGCTATTATACTATCGTTTGATCCGCTCATTTTCCGGGCGGATTTTTATTTTGCCTTTAGGAGGAAGTAAGATGGTCCAAACCATACAACCGATAGAAATTTTAGAAGAACTTAAGACAGAATTTCCACAGCTCGGCATAGAGCACCTATTAAAAAGGTATGAAGAAATGAGCCAGCTGGGAGCGGAAACAATGTATGACCAGTTTATACTGGATTGTTTATCTTTTATCAGTATTGATGAGCCTGATTGGACTTTTGCCGCGTCACGTCTGCTTCTTAAGAAGCTCTATACTGAGTCAGGAAAAAATAGAGAATGCCAGCCGGATGATTGCTACAAACATTTTTATACGTTAATTGAACGGCTGACGGCTTTAGGAATTTATGACCAGGATTTATTAGATGTGTATTCAAAGGATGAGATAAATGAACTTGCCCAATTCATAAAGAAAGAAAATGACCGCTTATTTACATATTTGGGGTTGAAAATGCTGGCTGACCGATATCTTGCCAGGGACAAACAGAAAAATCTTTATGAGCTTCCACAGGAACGGTTCATGATCATCAGCATGGTGCTGATGAAAAGGGAGCCGAAGGGTAAGCGGCTTGAACTCATTAAAGAAGCTTACTGGGCAATGAGTGGTTTGTATATGACTGTTGCCACGCCAACACTCGCTAATGCAGGGAAAAACTGGGGACAGCTTTCAAGCTGTTTCATTGAGACCGTTGATGACAGTCTTGATTCTATATATGACAGCAATACCGATATTGCATCACTGTCTAAAAATGGCGGGGGAATCGGAGTATATTTAGGGAAGATCCGCAGCAGAGGAAGTGATATTAAAGGATTTAAGGGTGCATCTTCAGGTGTGATTCCCTGGATGAAGCAGCTGAATAACACAGCAGTCAGTGTTGATCAGCTTGGACAGAGGCAGGGTGCTATAAGCGTCTATCTGGATGTCTGGCATAAAGATATCTTCTCGTTTCTTGATGCAAAGCTTAATAATGGAGATGAACGGCAACGGACACATGATTTATTCACAGGTGTCTGCATTCCGGATTTGTTTATGGAAAAAGTGGAAAGCCGGGGATATTGGTATTTATTTGATCCCCATGAAGTCCGCAAGGTAATGGGCTTTTCACTGGAGGATTTTTATGATGAAGGTGAAGGCGAAGGTTCATTCCGCCAGAAATATAAAGAGTGTATAGATAACCCGAATCTATCAAGGGAAAAAGTGCCTGCCATCGATATAATGAAATCCATCATGAGAAGCCAGCTTGAAACAGGGACACCATTTATGTTTTACCGGGATGAAGTAAATCGGAAAAATGCCAATTCACATTGCGGAATGATTTATTGTACAAACCTGTGCACTGAGATTGTACAAAACCAAAGTGTTACAAAGAGGGTTGAAGAATATACAAGGGATGGGAGAATTATTATCGAAAAACATCCAGGAGACTTCGTTGTCTGCAATCTTTCATCCATCAATCTTGCAAGGGCCATAAGTGAGGGAGTACTTGAAAGGCTTGTGCCAATTCAGGTGCGAATGCTTGATAATGTCATTGATATTAATAGTATTCCGGTGCCTCAGGGCCAGATCACAAACCAGAAGTACCGTGCGATTGGACTGGGGACTTTTGGATGGCACCACCTTCTTGCACTGAAAAAAATCACATGGGAAAGCGAAGAAGCAGAAAAATTCGCTGACATTCTATATGAGCAAATTGCTTTTTTAGCGATAAAAAGTTCTATGGATCTGGCTAAAGAAAAAGGAAGCTATTCAGCCTTTAAAGGTTCTGATTGGGAAACGGGTGCTTACTTTGAAAAGAGGGGATATCTGGAGGCAGAGTCAGACATGGACTGGGCTGCATTGAGCAAAGAGGTAAGTGAAAACGGTGTTCGAAATGCCTATTTGCTGGCGGTTGCACCTAATGCATCAACTGCTTTAATTGCAGGAAGCACTCCAAGTATTGATCCTATATTCAACAAGCAGTACTCCGAAGAGAAAAGGATTATCGGATCCCTGTGACAGCTCCCGATATTAACAGTGAGACCATTTGGTATTACAAATCTGCCTATCATATTAACCAGGAGTGGAGCATCAGGCAGAATGCAAACAGACAAAAACATATAGATCAAGCTATTTCATTTAATTTCTATATACCGAACCATATTAAAGCAATCGATCTTTTAAATCTGCATCTTTCAGCATGGAAGAAAAAATTAAAAACAACGTATTATATCCGATCAACTTCATCTGAGATTGAAGACTGTGAATCTTGCTCAAGCTAAAGGAGGACGTTATGAATACTCTAGAAAAACGGCCAATTATTAATCAATCGGCGCCAAACAAATCAACATCAATCATCAATGGGGAATGCTCCAATATTCTTAATTGGGATGATGTACGCTTCTCCTGGGCCTATCCAAAGTATAAAAAAATGCTCGCTAACTTTTGGACGCCTTTTGAAATAAACATGTCACAGGACATTAAGCAATTTCCGGAATTAACGAAAAGTGAACAAGAGGCATTTTTGAAAATTATTGGCCTGCTTGCATTGCTCGACAGTATCCAGACGGATTATGCCGGAAAAGTTGCTGATTATATTACCGACTCAAGCATATCGGCACTCATGATCATACTTGCACAGCAGGAGGTGATTCATAATCACTCATATTCGTATGTTCTATCAAGCCTTGTTCCCAAACAAAAACAGGATGAGGTTTTTGAATTCTGGCGTACAGAACCTATATTAGCTGAAAGAAATGAATTTGTTGTGAACGGATATAAAGATTTTGCTGAGAATCCAAGTACAGAGAACCTGCTTAAATCTATTGTGTTTGATGTCGTTCTGGAGGGGCTTTTCTTTTATTCAGGCTTTGCATTCTTTTATCACCTGGCCAGAAATCAGAAAATGGTAGCCACCTCAACGATGATTAATTACATCAACCGGGATGAACAAATTCATGTAGATTTGTTTGTTAAAATTTTTAAAGAAATTCTGCAGGAAAATCCGGAACTTAATACTAATGAATTAAGTAAATTCGTCCAGGAGACTTTTAAAAGAGCTGCTGAACTGGAGATTGAATGGGCCCGCGATGTGATCGGCAGCAAAACAGAAGGCATCCTGCTGTCTGACGTTGAAGCTTATATCAAATTTTATGCCAATATCCGCTGCAATCAGCTGGGATATGAACGGCCGTTTGAAGGCTACCGGACCAATCCGCTCCGCTGGATAGTAGCTTATGAGCAGGTTGACCATGGGAAGTCCGATTTCTTTGAACAAAAATCGCGGCAATATACAAAAGTTCAAATTGATAATGGCTTTGATGAATTATAAACCTTATCCGGATATAAAAAAAGATTCTGCTGTTGCGCAGAATCTTTTTTTCATGAGAATACTGGTTCCCCAGATACAAAATCAATCTCAAAACCCAGATCCTTCAGCATTTGGTGATCCGCTGTGCTTTCCTGACCTGCTGTGGTTAAGTAATCTCCTACGAAAATAGAATTAGCAGGATAAAGCCCGAGCGGCTGAAGGCTCCTAAGATTCACCTCTCTGCCTCCGGATATTCTGATTTCCTTTGATGGATTGATAAAACGCATCAGGCAAAGCACCTTCAGACAATAGCGGGGATTCAAATCATCTGTCCCTTCTAAGGGCGTCCCATCAATTGCATGCAAAAAGTTAACCGGGATTGAGTCGGCATCCAGGGCTTTTAGGCTTTTGGCCATCGCTACGACGTCTTCCCTGGTTTCTTTCATGCCAATAATTACCCCGGAACACGGTGAAATACCTGCGTCCTTTATTAATTGGACCGTATTGACTCTGTCACGGTATGTATGGGAGGTAGTGATGCTCTCATGATGATTTTCAGAAGTGTTAATATTGTGATTATAGCGGTCGACCCCAGCCTCCTTGAGCTTATCAGCCTGATCAGGCTTTAGAAGCCCGAGACAGGCGCAGACCTTCATGTTATAGTTATCCTTAATTTCTTTAACCGCTGAAATTACTTCATTTAGCTCCCTATTGCTCGGACCTCTTCCGCTTGCAACGATGCAATAGGTTCCAACATTTAGCTGATGTGCCTGTTTTGCACCCTGGATGATAGATTCCTTATCCATCATCCTGTATTTTTCAATAGGTGCTGTTGAGATGCTGGATTGTGAGCAATAGCCGCAGTTTTCAGGACATAGGCCTGATTTGGTATTAATAATCATATTTAATTTAACATGATTCCCATAATGATGATGGCGGATTTTATAGGCGCTGTGCAATAGATTCAGCAGCTCTTCATCTGGACAATTTAAAACATCCATTGCCTCCGAGTCTGTAAGTTCATGTCCTTCCAGTACGTCAAGTGCTAACTGTTGGAAATTCATATGTATCCTCCTTAGTAAAATTGTTTATGCTGCTCGGTTCATTTTTCTGAACTGACTGCTTGCAAATACTCTATGCTCCAGACGATGGGCCATTAACCCGGCAAAAACAGAGAGAATTATGTCTTTTGGAAGGGGGACCGCCATCCACAGCCATGCCAAATGATAGGTAAATCCCTCAGGTGCTGTAAACCAAAGTTTATAGGCCATATACATCCAATTCGTCCCAAAAACATAATTGATCACCATTCCGATTAAAGCTGCAGTAATATACACCGGAACAGATTTTTTCTTTTCTATCAATTTGCCGGTGACATAGGCTGTTACTATAAACGATAAGATAAAACCGAAAGTGGGGCTTAATAAGGAAGCAAAACCGCCGCCGAATTTTGAAAATACAGGGGCGCCTGCAAGCCCGGCAAAAGCATAGACAGCCATAGTAATAGCCCCTAATCGGCTACCTAAAATAGCCCCTGCCAGAATGGCAAAAAAGTCTGCAAAGTAATAGGCACTCCCCCAATAACTAAAAATGGGACAAATGAAGTGATATTTGCTCCAACCGCCATTAGGCCAACAAACATGCCAGCCAATGTTAAATCAATCGTTCTTAAACCTGTCTTCATAAAATGCCTCCTGATAGATTTGTATTTATACAATTTAGAATAATAGCAGCAAACGTTTATTGTCAACTTAATTTTATAATAGGTTAACATATATATTTGGTTAAGGTGTGTAAACGTATGGTATGGCATATTGAATGGAGGTTAGGAGAGAAGAAATCGGGGTTAGGCATGGAGTTTCTTTTTGCTAATAAACCAGCCGCCGGCAATTGGCCAGCGGCTGGATAAAAGCATTAATTATTGCCTTGTGTTTTTTTCGGACAACATCAAAAAGTCCGGAACCGATGATATCAAGTGCTGATTGCATTCTTTCTGCAGAGATATTATCTTCGATAGTATCCTGCGGTGTATGATAGACTTTTTCAATATGGTAAACAAGCGGATCCCAGCTGTCTATGCCCATCCAGATAAAAAGGGCCGCAGGAATGCCGGCATTATGGAAAGGAACATGGTCACTCGATCCGAATTTGCCTGGGAGAATATCCGAATTGCCCAAGCGTGCCCCAGCTTGACCAGTTGAAGAAGTTACAATGTTTTGGCTGCCGTCTGGTGTCATGGCATATAGGTTTGTAGCCTTTTCATAATTTGTAGCAACCATATCAGGAACAAAAACAGCTTCTATTTGATCTTTTTGTGTCTCTGTTAACTGATCTACATAATATCTTGCTCCTAAAAGTCCGCGTTCCTCAGATCCAAATGCAATGAATTTAAGGGTTTTGTCTGTATTGTATCCTTTATAAACTCTGGCAAGTTCAAGCATTAACCCTACACCGGAAGCATTATCATTCGCACCTGGAGCACCCACCACACTATCATGATGGGCACCTAGTATAACCTCTTTTGTATCTTCATCTTTTGATTTAGCTTCCTTGGTTGCAATTACATTTACCGATTTTAGATCCTTATAATGTTTTGCTGACAGGGAGAGCTCAACTGCACCTTGCTCCATTTGTTCCTTGAGCCATTCTCCATGAATATAGGAAGCCCCAAAAACCGGGATATCATATTCCGATGTAAGGTTAGGATTAAAAGTTTGTCCGTAATTGCCGCGGCTTCCAACAAGGCTTTGGAGAATCACACCAGCTGCCCCTGCCTCAACTGCTTTGGCTACCTGCTCTCGGTATCCGGCTGTAGTATCTGCTCGAGCCAGAAGAACTATTTTACCTTCGGCTCCCTGGAAATTCTCATTTTCCACAAAGATGACTTCTGCATGAACTGGCGTATCGCTGATTGCTCCGTTTGGTGCAGCGCCCATTTCCCATACCGTCCCATCTTCAAATGCTGCACTGCCTATGAATTGATCTGCTACTGGAAAGTATTGAAATTCAACATCATAGCCATAACTTTTGAGTGTATTGGCAATATACTCTGCCGATTTTTTTTCATTTTCTAATCCGCCGGGTCTTGTCCCGATTTCTTCCGATAGATACCTCACGTGTTCGATAGCACGTTCAGCATTTACTCTGGCAATAATCTTCTGATCTTGCGAGTGGGATGAATTTCCATTTTCATTACTTAGCGGGGCAGCATACCCGATTGTGCCAAAAGCTAAAGAAGCTGCTAGAGCCGCTGCTAATATCTTGGGAGATTTTCGACTATTTCTTGACATAATACCCTCCTGAAATTTAGTGGTTTTTCGATTCCCTAACGATTCCTAGTTTAGTAGAAAATGGTATTTTTTGAATAGAGTACTAATTCCTATGGGGTAAGCCTATTTTTGCGACACTATGTGTCAAATTTATATAATAAAAGACAAAATCTATTGGGAAATTATTACTGTTTATGGCGAGAGACTTTGTGTTTTTTTACTCCCTAAAAGGGTAAAGTGATAGTACTCATCGATAGATGAAAGTTCATTTATATAAAGGAGGTATAAACATGGCAAATCGTAAAAGCAACATTCACAGTGATGAACAGGAACAATATTTTAAGGACAGAGCAGGTACAGATGAAGCAAGATTCCATGTAGTACCGCACGATGAGGAAGGATGGGCAGTCAAAAAGGAAGGGCAAAACGAGCCTGAGTATACTGCAGAGTCACAGTCAGAAGCGGTGGAGAAAGCGAAGAGCATGGCAGAAGAAGCGGGGACAATGGCAATACTGCATAATGAAGATGGAAAAATAGATGATCTCGTAAATTATGAAGATAAATAATCGGTCTTATAGAAGGGCACTGCCATTGAGCAGTGCTCTTTTCCTGTTCTGGAAGGCTAATGGAAAGAGATTCTATTTCCAAAACAAAAAAATTCCGCTTTCAAAAAGAAAGCGGATCAAAAAAGAGACCTTGGAACGAGTTAATTCTTAAATTAAAACAATATATAGTATCTGTGGTTGAACAAGAAACTATATATTGTTATTTTTGATTCTAGCATAATCAGACGGATAGAGCAAACTATTATTTTAATATATTTAAAATATTCTACTATTTTAATAATTATTGAGTTAATAATCGTAAAACAATCAAAAACGTTCGATATTTGAACGCTTTTGATTGTTTTTGAATGAAAATGATTGATTTTTGCAATCGGTTTCAGTATGATGTAATCAAGAGGAGCAACACATTCCAGGGGGTGATGTTTTGTTAACACCAGAGCGCCACAAATTGATTCTGCAGCTTTTAAAAGAAAAAGGTGTAGTGAAAATTCAGGATCTCGTTGATATGACAGAAACATCGGAATCAACAATCAGAAGGGACCTGACTCAGCTTGAGGAAGGAAAATACTTAAAAAGGATACATGGAGGGGCTGCCAGGCTTCAGGGAAAGCTCCAGGAACCCAGCATGTCTGAAAAATCCGCCAGAAACCTTCAGCAAAAGCGCCAAATCGCCCAATATGCTGCAAGTCTTGTTGAAGAAGGTGATTCCATCTATCTGGATGCAGGCTCGACAGTTACTGAAATGATTCCTTTCTTGCCTGCAAAAGAAATTGTAGTTGTAACGAACGGATTAATGCATATCAACGCATTGCTGGAACGAAATATAAAAACGTTTTTAATTGGCGGTTTTGCCAAGAGCCAGACAAAAGCCATCATTGGCAGGGGGCATTGGAAAGCCTCGAAAATTATCGATTTGATAAATGTTTTATGGGGGTTAATGGCATCCATCCTCAATTCGGATACACCACACCGGATCAGGATGAGGCCATGATTAAGCAAATGGCCATTTCGCTTTCAAGGGAGGCATTCGTGCTTGCCGATGATACGAAGTTTTCAGAAATCGCATTTGCCAAGATTGCCGATTTGCATACAGCAGCAATTATTACTAATGAACTGAATGAGGATCAGCAAGAGCCTTATATCAGCAAAACTACAATAAAGGTCGTGACAGCATGATACACACATTGACGCTAAATCCGTCAGTGGACTACATCTTAGAATTGGATGAGATAATAGTCGGCGGTCTTAACCGCATGCAGCATGATACAAAGTTCCCTGGAGGAAAAGGGATAAATGTTTCCAGAGTGCTGAACAGAATGGATGTTAAAAGCAAGGCCCTTGGCTTTGCAGGCGGATTTACAGGAGAGTATATTGTTGATTGCTTAAACAAGGAGAATATTCAAACTGACTTTGTCCAAGTTGCTGGTGACACAAGAATCAATGTAAAGATCAAGACAAAGACGGAAACAGAAATCAATGCCAAAGGGCCGGCCATTTCAGGAAGGAATTTCGAGGATCTGAAAAATAAGATCCGCAGCCTATCAGAAGAAGATTTGCTTGTTCTGGCTGGCAGCATTCCATCTACATTGCCGGAATCAACTTATGAAGAGCTGGTAAGAATTTGTTTAGAAAACGGGACGGCTTTTGTGGTGGATGCAGAGGGAGAATTACTGAAAAAGGTCCTTCCATACAAACCGTTTTTAATAAAGCCTAATCACCATGAATTAGGTGATTTATTCAAGACAGAATTTACTTCCGCAAAAGAAGTTATCCCATATGGACAGAAACTTGTAGAAATGGGCGCACAGAATGTAATTGTTTCATTAGCCGGCAAGGGAGCAGTCTTGATTTCTGATGAAGCAGCGTATATTTCAAGCGTTCCAAATGGGGAAGTGAAAAGTTCTGTAGGTGCAGGAGATTCCATGGTAGCCGGATTTCTTGCAGCTTATGAAAAAAACAAAAATATAGAAAAGGCTTTTCAATACAGTGTTGCTTCCGGAAGCGCTACGGCTTTTTCACTTGGTCTTTGCACAAAGGAAAAAGCAGAGGAATTGCTTTCTCAGGTTTCGATTGAAAAGGTCAGCCTAAAAGGGGAGATTTAGGATGAGAATAACAGAATTACTGACAAGAGATACGATTCTGCTCTCATTGAGCGGAATAGGCAAAATGGATGCCATAAATGGATTGGTAAACCAGCTTGATCAAGCAGGAAAGCTTCATGACAGTTCTGCCTTTAAGAATGCAATTATAAAAAGGGAAGAACAAAGCACAACAGGTATCGGTGACGGAATAGCCATTCCGCATGCAAAAACTGGTGCGGTCAAGGAGCCTGCTATTGCATTCGGCAAATCAGAAGCAGGAGTGGATTATGAATCACTTGACGGTCAGCCCGCACATCTATTCTTTATGATTGCAGCCCCGGAAGGAGCAAACAATACACATCTGGAAGCTCTATCCAGGCTTTCATCAATACTAATGAACGAGGAAGCACGCAAAAAACTCCAAAATGCTGCTTCTGCAGACGAAGTTATTGGAATTATAGACAGCTATGACGAGACAGAAGAAGAGGAAGTCCAAAATATTGCAGACAGTAAACGATTTGTTGTTGCTGTAACAGCCTGCCCAACAGGAATTGCCCATACTTATATGGCGGCTGATTCCCTAAAAGCCAAGGCAGCTGAAATGGGCGTTGATATTAAAGTTGAAACAAATGGCTCCAGCGGTGCTAAAAATGTTCTGACACCAGAAGAAATCGCGAATGCGGCAGCAGTTATAGTCGCAGCAGATACAAAGGTTGAGATGGAGCGATTCAGCGGGAAGCATGTCCTTGAAACGGCAGTTGCTGATGGCATCCGAAAACCTCAGGAACTAATCGAAAAAGCGCTAAAGCAGGATGCGCCGGTATACAAGGGCGGAAGCGCGGACAGCAGCGGAAAAGCAGATAATAAAAAAGAACAAAAAGCAGGAATTTATAAGCATTTGATGAATGGGGTTTCCAACATGCTTCCATTTGTTGTTGGCGGCGGAATACTCATTGCCATTTCCTTTATGTTCGGATATAAAGCAGCAGATCC
This sequence comes from Cytobacillus pseudoceanisediminis, assembly GCF_023516215.1. Classification (NCBI taxonomy): domain Bacteria; kingdom Bacillati; phylum Bacillota; class Bacilli; order Caryophanales; family Bacillaceae; genus Cytobacillus; species Cytobacillus pseudoceanisediminis. The sequence continues at coordinate 516,265 of NZ_CP097349.1, forward strand.
TAATGATCCGTCGTATCATCCTATCGCAGAAGCACTGATGACCATTGGGGGAGGAAATGCATTTGGATTGATTGTTCCAATACTTGCAGCGTTCATTGCCATGAGTATTGCTGACCGTCCCGGCTTTGCTGCAGGCGCAGTCGGCGGAATGATGGCAGCATCTGGAGGCGCTGGATTCCTTGGCGGCATCATAGCCGGCTTCCTTGCAGGTTATGTAGTAGTTGGGTTGAAAAAGTCTTTGCTGGTCTGCCTTCATCACTTGAAGGAATTAAAACGATTTTGCTCTATCCGCTCTTTGGAATTGCGTTCACGGGATTGCTGATGCTTTATGTTGTCAACAAACCAGTTGGCGCATTAAATACTGCTATCACCGAGTGGCTTTCAGGTCTTGGTACTGGAAATGCTGTATTGCTTGGAGTAGTCCTTGGGCTGATGATGGCATTTGATATGGGCGGCCCGGTTAATAAATCGGCTTACGTATTTGGTACAGGGCTGCTTGCAAATGGAGTATATGAACCAATGGCAGCCATTATGGCGGCGGGGATGGTTCCGCCTCTTGCCATCGCGCTTGCTACTACTTTATTCAAAAATAGATTTTCAAAACAGGAACAGGATGCAGGAAAAGCAAATTACATCATGGGATTTTCGTTTATCACAGAAGGCGCAATCCCGTTCGCAGCAGCAGATCCATTGCGTGTCATCCCGTCCATCATGGCAGGATCAGCCGTGGCAGGTGCCATCTCAATGATGGCTGGAGTCGGATTAAGGGCACCGCACGGCGGAGTCTTTGTCGTCCCTCTCGTCGATGGCCCATGGGGAATTTACCTTGCAGGAATAATAGCAGGTGCTCTTTTGTCTGCGATCCTTATCGGGTTTCTGAAAAAACCTTTAAATAAATAATGAATAACTAAAGCCGGTACTTAATGTATCGGCTTTTTTTAGAAAATTCCTTTTAGAAAAGATTGAAAAAACTGAAAATAAATGATTAAATTAAAATAAACTAATCAGTCTATTTTATTTTATGAATAAATAAACTATCCAGTCTGTATAATTGGAGGTGTGAAACCATGGCCATTATCATTGTTATTAGAAGAGGGAACAAACATAAATAACCAGCCATTAGATGCACACCAAGTAAAACATCAGAAAACACATGAAGGAGAGCGTTTATGAAAATAAAAAAACTTTCTCAAGTTACCCTGGAGGAGGCGCTGACTGCCTGGAATAAAGGCTTTGAAGGTTATATAGTTCCAATAAAAATGGATATCCAGGCCTTTGTTAATCGAATCGCATCTGAGGGACTTTCGCCTGAAAAATCCATTGTCGTTTTTATGCACGGCGAACCTTGCGGAATCATATTGAATGGGTTCCGTGAGATTAACGGCAGGAAAATTGCCTGGAACGGAGGCACCGGGATCGCACCACAATACAGGGGAAAAGGTCTTTCTGCAGCCATGATGTCAGAGGTGCTTAGCATATATAAAGCTGAAAATGTACACACTGCTGTTCTTGAAGCAATTGAAGAAAATGAGAGAGCGATTAAGCTGTACAAAAAAGCCGGCTATGCAATTACTGATCAATTGCTTTATCTAAACAAGAAGCTAACACATAAAGAAATAGGCCCATTGACGGAAAGCCATTTAGCAATAAAAAAGATATATCCTGAACAGCTTCAGTCAATCAGCTTTTATGACAGCGATGCTGCCTGGCAGTGCCAGTGGCAAAGTGCGAAACAAGGGGAAGCTGCTGTGCTTATGAGTGAAGATGGGAAAGAGGAAGGCTATATTTTATACAAAAGAGTGCTGGAAGCAGCAGGACGTACAGAACGCATTATTATTTATCAGCTAAATTTTACGGATGGCAGTGCATATGAGGCAATGACTGAAAGTATTCTGGGCCAGCTGTTCCTTGATCAGGATGATTCGATTGATTTCACTGCAGTTAATATTTCTGTTTCCAATCCCGCATCGAAAGCTTTGCTTAATATGGGATTTGAAAAAAGATTGGCCAGGTAATGATGAAAAAAACACTATAGGATGCATGATTCCTAGTTAAGATTCCCCCTTTCTGCAAAAAAATAAGTTACCAATTAATTTTTGAGATTCGTGCTTATAGGCATAATTTCTAATGGTTACTGATATGTTTTTATGAGTAAGATGGAAAGGGGAGATATTTTGGCTGCTGGATTTGAAAATGCTGCAAAATTTGAACATGGATTTTGGCTTCAGATTTTGGGTGATCATGCACGCTTCATACATGATTCACTATCACCAAAGGAAAAAGACAGCATTGAAAGAGCAAATTACTTTATACAAACCTTCGATCAGCTATTAGGAAGGGTTAAAGTGGATAACCTGGAGCAATTGAGCCGGAGGGCAGAACAGGAAGCTAAAAAGCTCAGGGAATTTAAATTGAACCTACTTGAACGTCATCTGATAGGGAAAATTTCCATTCATCTTGGTCCTGTTTTTATAAACCATATGGTCAATGAACTTGAAGAATATATGCTTGTCCTTCAATATTTAAAAAAAGGGAAGTCCCGCCTGTATTTCATGAGCTTCACCACCATTTAATCTGGCTTCTGGATGCAGCTGGCCATGCTGGAGCCATATCAGATAATATGGAAAGTGTTGAGAAGAAAATAAAAAAATCAGTGATGGCTATACAAGGGATTTTGAAGCATTCTATTTAAAGGCGGTTGAAATGTCCGGCTTCCTTCGGACGAATGTTGAGTCATTCCCGGCACTTCAAAAGTTCAACAGCGATGTTGCACTTGAAATATCTTTGTTTATGAACTTTCTCAATGAAATTGAGGAGCTTGAATTGAGCAAAGAGGCATTGGGGACATTTGCAGCTTTAATGGCTGATCACATGTACCGTGAAGAATGCTATTACCTGTCAAAGCTTGCTGAGTCCACTCAGTCTGAAAAACCGAAATGTGATCCGGCAAAGCCGAGGCTTAAAGAATAAATTCAATGCTGCCAATTTGGCAGTTTTTTTGCATTAAGAACATGCGTCAGTGTTTTCTGGGTAAAAAGAGTATAAAAAGGCTGATATCATGAAACTGGTAAGATGGAGTTACATGCGGAGAAATCAGGTAAAGGGATTGTTTGACTGTTATCCTGAAGCGGTCATCATTTTTAAAAGAATAAAGAATTATTATTTTATCCACAGTGCTGAATGGACAGGCAGTCCGCAGTTAATTGCTAAGCAGCAGATGGAGGAAATGGAGTATTTGCTTAATAAAGAAATGGGTTTTCTTCGTGGATATCTACAAAGGAAATCTGCAGGCGATAAAGATAGTGAAACTTGAAAAAATAGGAAAGAAGAATCAATTTTCCTAAAATAGAACACATGTTCGACCTAATGGACAAGGTTGTGTTATAATAAAGAAGCAATGGGAGTTTCTCAAGGGTGGTCGGCTAGCCCCGTATGAAAGGGGTGATGCCTTTTGACAGTTTTCGAATCGATCATGATGATGATTTCCTTTTCTAGTCTGATCATTGCTGTCATGACTTTTAACCATAAAAAATAGACCTCCCTTGATCTGACAATTGAGGGAGAGGTCTATGTCTTTGACAGGCCGATCCCCTAAGGGAACGACTATTGCGAATGACCGTGGGTGCGGCAACACCTGCGGTCGTTTTTTTTATTCATATTCTTAATTCAAGAATATCATATACGGTTCAGAAAGTCACGGAAATAAGCATAATCGCATGATTACTTATAGTATATGCAGATTCCAGCTGAAAATCCATAATGATTCGAATCCTAATGTGCCATACTATAATGGCAGTACTTTAAAGGAGGATTAACATGACAAAACGCAATATTAAGACTAAATCTGGATTGCAGAGCACAAACAAGAGCATAAACGATATGGAGTTCTCAAAAGAGCTTGATCAGCAAAGCAAAAAAGCTAAGAAGACAAGACCTAACTGATGTTGGAAATAAAGAATTGACCGAGATGGGGCAGACTAAAACTGTCCCATTTTTATATGGAACAGGAGGCTTTTGAGCCATCTATGTTTTGTGAATGGAAAGGACGATTCTTGTGCCAGCATGTATTTATGAGGATACAAAGATATTTTATGAAACGATGGGAAAAGGGGTACCGATAATCTTTATACATCCGCCTGCCATGGGGAGAAAGGTATTTTATTATCAAGGCCTGCTGGCTGAGCATTTTCAGGTTGTTTTTCCTGATTTAAGCGGGAATGGAGATACCATCGGTCCCGAGAAAACAGTAACCATTCAGGGCTATGCAGAAGAGGTTAAAGCTGTATTAGACCACTTGGAAATTGAAAAAGCCGTTATCCTGGGTTATTCCTCTGGAGGCATAATTGCTCAGGAATTTGCTCTTTCTTTTCCTGAAAGGACACTTGGAGTCATACTGTCTGGCGGATTTCCAGAGGTTTTATCAGAAACTTTCAAATATGAGCATATAATGGGAATGTATTTCGTGAAACATTTTCCGGGTTTTCTGCGGTATGTAATAGCAGCAAGTCACACAAATGATCCAAAAGTCAGAAAAGATATTCTGGAACACATGAAAAAGGCGAATCATACTATGTGGTTTCAATTTTACGATAGGTCGCTCCACTACTCATGCACGGATCGCCTGAGGAACTTGAGTGTCCCCCTTCTCCTGATATATGGATCAAGAGATTTTGTTAATCAGCATATTAGGAGCTATAGGAGATATGTCAGCTTTCAGGCGGCAATAATCAAAGGTGTTTCCCACCAGGCGCCAACCAAAAAGTGGCAGCTTTTCAACCAGGTTGTAACTGGTTTTGTACAGCAGCATTTTAAATAAAAAAATCCGTATCGTCATTGCACGATACGGATTTTTTTAGCCCTCATTTGCGTCAGGTTTGATTGCTATAATGGCTGCTAGGGCAGCAAGAATGGTTATCCCGCTTAATATATAAAAAAGCCCTTGATCAGAATGCTTCATCAGAATGGCAATGGCCGGCGGCCTCCGGCAACGCCTATAAACCTCATTGAACTGTATAAAGAAGTAATGGTTCCACGTTCTTCTTTTGCAATTCCTTCGGTAATCAGTGCATCCAACGAAGGCAATGCAACGCCTATGCCAATTCCGGCAAACAGGAACATGCTGATCATAAACCACATGTTGTTTGAAAAGCTTAAGATTGCAGTGGCAGCTGCCACAAGCACTGAGCCTAAAAATATGATCCACTTCATCAGTATTTTATTTTCTTTTATTTTTTTCCTGTCAGATAGGAGGAAAGGCATAGTGCGCCAAGCGGGACAGCTAGGAGAAGCCCTTTTTTAACATCTTTAATATCGTATGTCTTTTCAAGCACATCAGATAAATAAAAAAGTATCCCAAAAAGCACAAACATAAGAATGGCACCTATTAAGAAAATAGCATATAGCCATTTTCCGTTGTTTTTAAAGGTATCCTTGATATTGCTCCAAAATTTCTTTAGAGGAAGCGGCTCTTCTCTTTTATTTGGCGTTTTTACAAGAAAGAAAACCAGCAGGATTGAAATCGTACAAAAAACCGGAAACGAAAAAAACGGTAAAAACCATATAAACCCTGCAAGAAATGCTCCAAGTATAGGCGATAGAACTTTTCCAAAAGTATTGGAAGTTTCAATAAGTCCAAGGGAACTGCTGACATCATCATCATTTTTAAACATATCCCCTACTAAAGGCATAACAATTGGTGCCGCACCAGCTGCCCCAACACCCTGCAATGCCCTCCCAGCTAATATGATCCAATAAGCATCCGCCATTTTCCATGCCGCCCATCCGGAGATCAGCCCGCCAATTCCTGCAATGAACAGACTTGGTATAATGACTTTTTTACGGCCGATATGATCCGATAAAAAGCCTGCGATTGGAATCAAAATAATGGCTACAATACTATAAACGGTAATAATCATGCTGGATTGGAATGCAGAAATATTTAGTTTATTTTCCATCGCCGGCAGTACAGGAATCAGCATGGAATTCCCAAGTGTCATAACGAGAGGAATTGAAGAAAGTGAAAGAATGGCCCATTTTTGGTTATGAACATCATCACCTGACTTCTTTTTAGCTTTGGAATTTACAGATTGTAAATTTTCAACATGCTCCATATTTCTGACCTTCCTTTTCGTTAATCAAACTAGTCTTAATATGAGCTAATTGCAGGAAAACTAACTAGAAAAACCTCTGTCTTTTTATGGGAAAATTCAAATTCTGGAAAAATATGTTTCGATTTACTAAAAGGAAAGCGTTAAAATATATAGAAAAGCGAATCTGGCGAGGGGATAAATGTGAAAGAAATTATTAGTTTAAGCATAGGGAAACCGAAAAAGCACAGCTGGAAAAACCGTGAGGAAATATCGGGAATAGGCAAAGAAAAAATTGAAAGTGCGTTCTTAACGAAGGATGGTTTCCTGGGGGATGGAGTGGCAAACACTGATTTTCATGGCGGCCCCGACCGGGCAGTTTGCCTATACCCGTTCGAACATTACGGGATGTGGGAAAAAGAATTTAAAAAGACATTCTGTCCCCCGGCATTTGGTGAAAATATTTGTGCGGGTAATATGCTGGAAAAGGATGTTTTTATAGGTGATACCTTTTCGCTTGGTGAATCTGTTATCCAAATAACACAGGGCCGCATTCCATGTTCAACCATATCAAAGCATAACGAAGAAGATCGGCTTTTAAGCAGAATTGTTGAAACATGCTTTACAGGCTACTTTTTCAGAGTGCTGAAGGAAGGAACTGTAACAGCAGGCAGCGTTCTTAAGCTCGAAGAAAGAAAGCAGGAAAAGGTATCGGTTCTGCAAGGAAATTTTATCATGTTCCATGACCGCAAAAATCGTAAAGCAATTGAAGAACTCCTGCAGATTGAGTCACTTGCAGCTGTCTGGAGAGAAAAGCTGGAAAAAGCTCTATTATAAAAAAATGAAAAATATCCTTGACATTTTTCATTTATCGGAATAGTATAATAAGCAATATATCGATCGGCAATGACAAAGAGTAGTAGCTGCAGTGGAAGCTAAAGAGAGCTGATGGTTGGTGCAAATCAGTGTGGAAACAGCAGTGAATGGACTTTCGAGCCTCCAAACCGAACCTTTTTAAGCAGTAGGCTTTGGCGAACGGTCTCATCGTTACAAGGGACAGATATTCAAACGGTTTTTCGTTTTGATATCTGTTAAGTGAGCTGATGTATCAGCTAATGAAGGTGGCACCACGGGTCTCTCGTCCTTTTTAGACGGGAGGCCCTTTTTTATTTAGTTCAGAAAAAATATAGAATTTTTGAACTTAAATAACTGTCTAGCGCAAGCAGCCTACCCCCTCGAGTTCACAAGCCAATCCCCTAAAAAGGCAAAGAACGCCTTTCCGGGAGGCTCGTCTTGTGCTTGTCGGGGGTGGCAAGGCGCTTCCGCTTTTCTTTAACTTTATTACTTTAAATCGCTGAGCAAGAGGAGTAGATTGATGGAGTCCGTTCAAGAGAGCCGGGGTAAGGTGAGAGCCCGGTACGGTAAGTCATTCGAATGGACTTGCGAGAGGCTTCCTGAAAGATAGTAGGGAAGCACGGATTTCCACCGTTAAAAGGATAGGGTATCGATATGTTTCCGTACCCGAAAAAGGGAGCAGCATGCTGCTCTAAAAAGAGGTGGCACCACGTTCACAAGACACGTCCTCTATACCCGCAGATTCTGTCTGTGTGTATAGGGGACTTTTTTATTTATAGTTAAGTAAAAATTCTGAAGTCAGATACCTGTCTGGCTCCATCGCCTGCTCCCTCAAAGTGTCAGGGGTGATCAGGGCGCTTGCGCTTATCTGAATCCGAAAGAACTGGAGGAGAAATATATTGAAAACGATTTTGGATGGTCCTTATATCATCGAAGAGCTTGAGGGGGACACATTAACACCTATTTTGATCTACCAGAGAATGAGCGGGAGAAAAAATTTCTGCTTGAAAGCTCGCTAAAGCATGAAAAGTCGGGAAGGTATTCCTTTATTGGGGCGGACCCGGTGATGGAACTAAAAGGGGAAGCATCTCGGACGGCTGTTACTGCGGAGGGGAAAATAGAAGTTTTTAATGAAAAGCCGCTTGATGTATTAAGAAGGCTGATGCCCGAGGAAAAGGCTCACCCCATTGAACAGTTCCCATTTTGTGGAGGAGCTGTTGGATATGCAGGCTATGATGTCATCAGGCAATACGAAGATATCGGGGTGATCCCTCATGATGAGCTGAATGTACCAGATGTTCACCTTATGTTTTTTGAGGAAGTGGCCGTTTTTGATCATCTGGAGCAAAAGGTATTTCTGGTAGCCATGTCTTTATTGGCAGCAACCGATGAATCTCAGCTACGTGAAAGATTGCAGAAAAGAAAGGCCGAAATCCAAAAGGGGCTGCGGCATCCCAATCGGAAGAAGCATCGCTGTCGGCTTTCAAAGCTTCCATATCTAAAGAAGACTTCGTTGAAAAAGTAAAAAGGGCCAAGGCCTATATTGAAGAGGGAGACATTTTTCAGGTAGTGCTTTCTCAGCGGTTAAAAGCAGAATTGACTGGAGATCCTTTCGCATTTTACCGGAAGTTAAGAGTGCAAAATCCCTCCCCATACATGTACTATCTTGATTTTGAAGAATATGCGGTTGCAGGGGCATCGCCTGAAAGTCTTATAAAAGCAACTGGAAACAAAGTAATTACTAACCCTATTGCAGGAACAAGGCCAAGAGGCAAGACAGAAGAGGAAGACTTACAGCTTGAAAGGGACCTGATAGAAGATGAAAAGGAGCTTGCCGAACACAGGATGCTGCTCGATCTAGGCAGAAATGATCTCGGCCGTGTATGCGAATTTGGATCGGTAACTATAGAAAAAAACATGGTCATTGAGAGATATAAGCATGTCATGCACCTTGTATCCGAAGTGGGCGGCAAGCTGAAAAGTCCTCACAAAGCGATTGATGCCTTAATAGCGTGTCTCCCTGCCGGAACGGTTTCAGGTGCACCCAAAATTAGAGCAATGGAAATCATCAATGAACTGGAAGCAGTGAAAAGAGGAATTTACTCAGGGGCAGTCGGCTATTTTTCCGGAAACGGCAATATGGATTTCGCCCTGGCAATCAGAACCATGGTAATAAAAGATGGATTCGCTTATATACAAGCTGGGGCAGGCATCGTGCATGATTCGATTCCAGAAAAAGAGTACGACGAAACACTTCATAAATTAAAAGCATTTTTGGAGGACAAAAAATGATTCTGCTGATTGATAATTATGATTCATTTACATTTAACCTTTATCAGTATCTGGGTGAACTGGGACAAGAAATTAAAGTTGTAAGGAATGATCAAATAACAATCGAAGATATTGAAAAATTAAATCCTGAAGCCATTGTTCTATCACCTGGACCGGGACGGCCTGAACAAGCTGGAGTTATTGTTGATGTTATTCAGCAATTTTACAGGAAGCTCCCTATCCTGGGCATTTGCCTTGGCCATCAGGCAATCGGCTATGCCTTTGGGGCAAAGATTGAAAAAGCCAAGAGAATTATGCATGGCAAGGTGTCTAATCTGAAGCATAACGGATCACAGCTTTTTCAATACATGCCGCAGCCGATCCATATCATGCGTTATCATTCCTTAATAATTAAGTCGGGAACTTTGCCTGGCAGTTTTAAGGTTTTGGCAAGATCAATGGATGATAATGAAATAATGGCAATCAAGCATGAAGATTATCCTTTATACGGTTTGCAATTCCATCCGGAGTCTGTAGGAACAGGCCTTGGAAAAAAGATTTTGGAAAACTTTTTACAAACTATCGGGAGGGAGAAAAACGATGAAAACTATACTGCAGAGGTTATCTGATCGCGAGTCATTAACAGAGGCAGAAATGAAGGAAGCGATGGACAATTTATTTGCCAATGATGTGACGGACAGTGAGATTGCGGCATTTATGGTGAGCCTTAAAACAAAAGGGGAAACAGTTGAAGAAATTGCAGGCATCGTAAAAGCAATGCGGGATAAATCCCTTACATTTAGCAAGAAAATTCCTAATGTTTTGGATAATTGCGGTACAGGAGGAGATGGTTCAAGCAGCTTTAATATCAGTTCTACTTCGGCCTTTGTGATTGCAGGAGCAGGAATTTCTGTTGCCAAGCATGGCAATAGAAGTGTATCCAGCAAAACAGGCAGTGCCGATGTACTGGAACATTTGGGAATAAACTTGGATCACTCGCCTGAGCGCACGGAGGAAATTCTGGAGGAAATTGGGATAGCCTTTCTATTCGCACCTCATGTCCATCCGAATATTAAAAGAATCATGAAAGTACGCAGGGACCTGAGAATACCTACAACTTTCAATTTAATAGGACCTTTAACCAATCCGGTTGAACTTGATCATCAGCTTCTCGGGATCTACCGGAGAGATTATATTGAAATGTTTGCAGAGGTGTTAAAAGCTTTGGGAAGAAAACGGGCAGTTGTTTTAAATGGTGCAGGGTTTATGGATGAAGCATCCTTACAGGGGGAAAATCACCTGGCCATTCTTAATAACGGCAAGGTAACGAAAAAGGTTCTTCATCCAGAGGAAGTTGGCCTATCGGTTAGCAGCAATGATGCGATCAGAGGCGGAGATTCCAGGGAAAATGCTGAAATACTCCTAAGTGTCCTAAAGGGGGAGAAGGGAGCAAGAAGAGACACGGTCCTTCTTAACGCCGGGATTGGCATCTTTACAGGAGGCAAGGCAGAAACAATTCATGGCGGGATAAATTTAGCCAAAGAAAGCATAGATTCAGGTGCTGCATTAGAAAAACTGCATAGGTTAATTGAAGCAAGTAAAAGCGTCCATAAAGAGGTGATATAAGATGGGAACAATTCTAGATCAAATACTGGCTGAAAAAAGAAAAGAAGTCATCGTACTGCAGAAGGAAAAGGAATATTTTCAAATAGGAGAAACCATGTATAAACGCTCCTTTATTAACAAGCTTGCATCAGGCAGTGAACTGGCTGTGATTGCGGAATTCAAAAGAGCCTCACCTTCAAAAGGTGATATAAATACCGGACAAAATCCGAAAGATCAGGCATTATTTTATAAAAAGTATGGTGCCGATGCCATTTCCGTTTTAACAGACAATAGGTTTTTTAAAGGCAGCTTCGCTGATCTGTCAGCTGTCAGAGAGACAGTCGACCTGCCTATCCTTTGCAAAGACTTCATTATAGACGAGGTGCAAGTATTAAAAGCAAAAGCATCAGGGGCAAACCTAATTTTACTCATTGCTGCTGCGATGGAAGCTGAACGGCTTCAAGAGCTTTTCGATTTTGCTGAAAGTGAAGGCCTTGAGGTATTAATGGAGGTTCATAATGAAGAAGAACTGGAAATAGCTCTAAGAACCGGTGCACAGCTGATCGGAGTCAACAACCGAAATTTAAAAACTTTCGAAGTAGACCTTGGTGTAACAGAAAAACTTGCCCCGCTAATAAAGAATGCGGGAAAATTCCTGATCAGTGAAAGCGGGATTAAGTCGGAAGACGATGTGCGGCGTGTAATTGCAGCAGGAGCAAACGCCATTCTTGTCGGAGAAGCATTCATGAAAGCAGATAATCTGGAAGGGCTTTTGAAGGCCATGAAGATTCCTTTGCAGGGGGCTGTCAGACAATGAAGGTGAAGATTTGCGGAATCAGGGATATCAGCACGGCACTTTTTGCTATTGAAAACGGGGCTGATGCCCTGGGATTTGTTTTTGCAGAAAGCAAAAGAAAAATTAATCCTGAGGCAGCAGGGGAGATAATCAGAGAGCTTCCCGGAGAAGTTTTAAAAGTCGGAGTGTTTGTAAATGAAACGAAAGCGACCATTGAAGAAATAGCAAATGTTTCAGGGATCAATGTCATTCAGCTGCACGGAGATGAAACGCCGGAATTTTGCAGCTCATTTTCTCTTCCGGTTATAAAAGCTTTGAGTGTAGGTTCACCAGATGATTTATCTCAATTAGACGAATTTTCATGCGAATACATTCTTCTTGATAGTCCGAAAGGAAAATATCGGGGGGCAACGGGGTATCTTTTGATTGGTCGATTTTAAATAAACCATTGCAGGACAAAAAAATGATCCTTGCTGGGGGGCTCAATCCTGAAAATGTGGGGGAAGGAATTAAAGCAGCCAATCCTTATATGGTTGATGTAAGCAGCGGGGTTGAGACTGAAGGGAAGAAAGATCCGGAGAAAATAAAAAGATTCATAGAAAACGCTAAATGTGTGGAGAGGGAGGAAGTAAAATGAACACAGCTTATACATTGCCTGATGAACGAGGTCATTTCGGGGATTTTGGAGGAAGGTATGTGCCGGAGACACTTATGCAGGCCATTCTTGAATTGGAAGAGGAGTATAAGAAAGCTCAAGCCGATGAAAGTTTTCAGAAAGAACTGAAGGCTTTGCTGAAAGACTATGTCGGACGGGAAACTCCTCTTTATTTTGCTGAGAACCTCACAAATTATGCCGGCGGTGCGAAGGTCTATCTTAAGAGAGAAGATTTGAATCATACAGGTGCCCATAAAATAAACAACTCACTGGGCCAGGCTCTATTGGCGCTGCGAATGGGAAAAAGAAAAATAGTAGCTGAAACGGGTGCAGGGCAGCATGGAGTCGCAACAGCAACTGCATGTGCGCTTTTAAATCTTGAATGCATTATTTTTATGGGTGAAGAGGACATCAGGAGACAGCAGCTGAACGTATTCAGAATGGAACTGCTTGGAGCGAAGGTTGTAGGGGTACAATCGGGAAGTGCCACCTTAAAAGATGCAGTCAACGAAGCACTCCGCTACTGGGTGACAAATGTCGAGGATACACATTACATCCTTGGTTCTGTGATGGGACCACATCCTTTTCCTATGATTGTACGGGATTTTCAGAGTGTTATCGGAAATGAGACGAAGAAGCAATACCTTGAAAAAGAAGGTAAACTCCCTGATGCAGTTGTGGCTTGCATTGGAGGCGGAAGCAATTCAATGGGCATGTTTTATCCTTTCATTAAAGATGATACGGTCCGCATGGTTGGGGTTGAAGCAGCTGGTTTGGGTACAGATACAGATAAGCACGCTGCTTCTTTAACAAAAGGAACTCCTGGAGTTCTTCATGGAGCATTAATGTATTTGCTGCAGGATGAACACGGTCAAATTCAGGAGGCTCATTCCATCTCAGCTGGCCTTGATTATCCAGGAGTTGGGCCGGAACACAGCTATCTGAAAGACAGCGGAAGAGCCGAGTATGAATCCATTACAGACGATGAGGCGCTTGATGCATTAAAGCTTTTATGCAAACTGGAAGGCATTATCCCTGCGCTGGAAAGCTCCCATGCCGTAGCCTATGCATTAAAGCTTGCACCGCAAATGAAAAAAGACGAAGGCCTTGTCATCTGTTTATCTGGCAGAGGCGATAAAGATGTAGAAACTGTAAGAGCAAGATTAGGAGGGAAAGGACAATGAACCGGGTTGAAAAAGTTTTTCAGAGCCTTAAGCAAAACAAAGAAAAAGCATTTGTGCCATATATAATGGCTGGGGACGGAGGCTTAGAGACACTGGCCGAGAAAATCACATTCCTTGAAAAAGCGGGAGCAACAGCCATTGAAATTGGGATTCCGTTTTCGGATCCGGTTGCAGATGGCCCAGTCATCCAGCAGGCTGGCATTCGAGCATTAGAAGCCGGAACAACCCTTAGAGGGGTCTTAGCTAAAATTGCGGAAATCCGGCCTATTGTTCACATCCCGCTGATCTTTATGACATACATGAATCCGATCATGGCCTATGGCATTGGCAACTTTATTTCTGATGCCTCCAGGTCAGGGGTAGACGGCTTAATATTACCTGATCTTCCTGCAGAGGAAGAGGAGATCATTGCACCAATTGCAGAAAGATCTGGAATCGAAATTATCCGCCTTGTGACCTTAACCAGTCCATTGGAGCGCATAGAGGCGATTGCAGCTAAAGGGAAAGGCTTCCTATACGCTGTAACGGTTAATGGCATCACTGGGGCAAGAAAAGAATTTAAAGATGAGCTTGGAAAGCATTTGGAGAAGGTTAGAGATGTAAGTCCGATACCAGTATTGGCCGGCTTCGGAATTTCTGAACCAGAGCATGTAAAAGAAATGAATCAGCATTGTGACGGGGTAATCGTTGGAAGCAAGATCATAGAGCTTTTTCAAAGCGGTGAGTTAGCAAAGGTTGAAGAGCTGATCGCTTCATCTAAAATAGAAGAAATTAAATTGTGAAACAATAGCTTTCTCCTTGATGGAGGAGGCTTTTTATTTGATTAAGCCCAATTTTAAAAATATTTATTGTAATGGTTGACATGCAAGGTGAATACTTTATAATTACAAGTAATCCGAGTAAATTAATGAGATTTATAGGAATAGGTGATTTTTAAAATGTTCATTGAGATAAGCGATGTGAATAAACAATATAGCGATAAAGAAAATCGTCCTGTTGACGTCTTGAAAGATATTAATTTATCCATTGAGAAAGGCCAGTTTGTTTCAATTTTAGGCCCTTCAGGATGCGGAAAGTCAACACTTCTTTCAATCGTCGCAGGGCTGACTAAAACAACTTCAGGCCACATTCAAATCGATGGCAAAGCCATAACAAAGCCCGGAAAAGACAGGGGAATGGTGTTCCAGCAGGCAGCCTTATTCCCTTGGCTGACAGTCATGGAAAATGTCACGTTTCCGCTGAAAAAAGAAATGAAGAAGAAAGATGCAGAGGAAACAGCACTTAAGTATCTGCAAATGGTTCAGCTGGGAAAATATATATCCCATTATCCTCATGAACTTTCTGGAGGCATGCAGCAGAGGGTGGCAATCGCGAGAGCACTTGCGATGAACCCGGAAACACTCTTAATGGATGAACCATTCGGAGCTCTTGATGAACAGACCCGTTCGCGTCTGCACGGACAGCTGGAAAACATTTGGACTGAGACGAAGAAAACCATTCTTTTTGTTACTCATAGCATCTCAGAATCTATTAAACTGTCAGATCGAATCATTGTTATGGGAACAAAGCCGGGAATCATTTTACAGGATATAACGGTTGATATACCCAGACCCCGTGAAGAACACAAAAAAGAAATGCTCGAGATTGAAGACCACATTATGAAATACCTGAAGAAGGAAATTGATAAAGTTGTAAGTGAGGAACTCCAATATGCAAACAGCCATTAAAAGGATTATATTTTTTGCAGCCATCATTGCATTTTGGGAGATTGGGTCACGGCTTGAACTTTGGCATCCTCTGATTTTCCCTTCCCTTTCCAGTGTATTCAGTGCTCTTGTTGAAGGGTTTCGGGATAAAACTCTCATTTATGATTTAATCGCCAGTTTTAAGAGGCTCGCAGTCGGTCTGGCTATCAGCCTTGTCATTGGCACATTGATTGGCATTCTCCTTGGAAAATCCAAAACAGCTGATGAAACACTGGGTGCAGTCATCCTTGCCTTGCAAAGTGTTCCCAGTATCGTATGGCTGCCGATCGCGATTATGTGGTTTGGATTAAATGAAAAGGCTGTTATTTTTGTAACCATACTTGGCGGTACATTTGTAATGGCTCTGAACATGCGAACAGGCATAAAAAATGTTTCACCATTATATATCAAGGCAGCTCAGACTATGGGAGCGAATGGAATTGACTTATTCACAAGAGTCATCTTTCCGGCATCCATTCCATACGTTGTCACTGGTTCACGACTTGCCTGGGCATTTGCCTGGCGTGCATTGATGGCGGGTGAGCTTTTAAGCACAGGACCAGGATTGGGCTACACACTTCGATATGCTTCAGACTTTGGAAGAATGGACATCGTAATCGGTGTCATGATTATTATTGGAGCTATCGGAATGATTGTTGACCAATTTATATTCCAGCGCATTGAAAAATCAGTCATAAAAAAATGGGGACTTGAGTCTTAATTTTGGAGGGGTATAAATGAAAAAGGCTATTTTATGGGTTGCTATATTATTTACTTTCACCGGGCTGCTTGCCGGATGCGGATCATCTGAGAAGAGCAGCGGAGGAGAAGACAAGATTGTCATCGGCTATTTCCCGAATATCAATCATGTGCCAGCAATGGTTGCGAAAGATCACGGCTATTTTGAGAAACAGCTTGGCGATGGTACTAAGGTAGAATATAAGACGTTTGCTGAAGGCGGTTCATTCATGACTGCCCTGAAAACAGGCGATATTGATGCAGGACTAGTAGGACCCGGACCAGCAATGAACAACTTCTCAACCGGAGCTGATGTTAAAATTATCGCCGGTGCCTCAACTGGCGGAACAGTTGTCCTTGCCAGAGAAGGAGTAAAAATTAACTCACTTGAAGACTTCCAGGGAAAAACGTTTATTACACCTGGCGTGGGCTGTACACATGATGTCCAGTATGAGACATATCTTGAAGATGCCGGCATCACTTCAGCTCGCATTGGCGGTACCATGAAGCATTTGACAGGCAACCCTGCACAATATGCAAGTATGCTGAAAACAGGTAAAGTCGATATTGCAGTTGCTCCCGAACCATGGGCAGCAGTCATTGAACAGGAAACAAACGCTGAAGTCGTAATTGGCTGGGATGAAGTATCCTTCGGTGAAACACTTCCGGCATCAGTATTGGTTGCTACTGGTGATGCTGTGAAGAACAGCCCGGAAAAAGTACAGAAAATCGTTGATGCACATAAAGATGCAGTTAAATTTATCGAAGAAAATCCTGAAGAAGCAAAAGCAATTACTATCAAAGACATTAAAGAAGTGACTGGCCAGGAACTGGAAAAAGAAGTCGTAGACCGCGCCTGGGAAAGAATCGGGTTCACTTACGATGTTGATGCAGACACCATCCAGGAATTTGCAGATTCATCCTACACTTTAAAATTCCTGAAAGATAAACCTGAATTCAGCGAACTGATTGCGAACAATTTTATTAAATAATCATACTTGAACCGGGGCCCGGATGGGTTCCGGGTTTTTGTTGTATTATAAGGATTGTTTGGCGCAACTGTGATAAGGAGGCAGCGCGAAAAAGAGACACGGAGGCTCGAATAACCTGCTGGATGACGCGATTATGGGAAGTTAGACGCATTAACGTTGTGATAGCGCAAAAAATTAAAAGATCAGTGCAATAACCTGTCCTGTAGACGCAATATAAGTCAGACATGAAGCAATAATGATAGATAATTACGCGATTACTCTTGATATTGTAAAAAGTCATATGCACGAAACCTACAAGAATTCGCGCTTTAAAGTAGTATATCCGCCCGAACCTGAAGCCTGCCACGATTAAAACGTGCCCCCGCGCAGAAAGAGCCTGGCCGCGCGTAAATCATCCAAATCCGCGCACAAAAGTAATAATCCCGCGCAAAACAGAAGCCAGCCCGCGCAAAAAAACGTGCCCCCGCGCAGAAAAGGAGCCCGCCCGCGCGTAAATCATCCAAATCCGCGCACAAAAGTAATAATCCCGCGCAAAACAGAAGCCAGCCCGCGCAAAAAAACGTGCCCCCCGGGCAGAAGGAGCCCGGTCGCGCGTAAATCATCCAAATCCGCGCACAAAAGTAATAATCCCGCGCCAAACAAAAGGAAGCCCGCGCAAAAAAACGTGCCCCCCGGGCAGAAGGAGCCCGGCCGCGCGTAAATCATTCAAATCCGCGCACAAAAGTAATAATCCCGCGCAAAACAAAAGGAAGCCCGCGCAAAAAAACGTGCCCCCGCGCAGAAAGAGCCCTGCCGCGCGTAAATCATCCAAATCCGCGCACAAAAGTAATAATTCCGCGCAAAACAGAAGGAAGCTCGCGCAAAAAAACGTGCCCCACGCAGAAGGAGCCCGCCCGCGCGTAAATCATCCAAATCCGCGCGAGCTTAACAACATCAGCAAACCAATCTCCAGGTTTAACTTTCACCCCAAAAAGGAAAAATACCATGCAAGTGACAAAACAACTTAGAAACAGGAGTGACGCAAATGAAAAAAGGTATGGGAGTTTTAATTGCCGTTATTGCGGCAGTAGTCATAGCAGGCATGATGCTGATGTCCAGTTATAACAGGTTTGTAAGTGCTGAGGAAAATGTGGATCAGGCTTATTCTCAAATTGAGAACCAGCTGCAGAGAAGGCTGGATTTGATTCCTAATCTGGTAAATACAGTAAAGGGATATGCTGCTCACGAGAAGGAGACAATTCAGGCTATATCAGATGCTCGTGCGAGATTGGCGGGAGCGGGGTCCCCTGAAGAGGAAGCAGCTGCAAACGCCGAGCTGTCAAGCGCTTTGAGCCGTCTGCTTGTAGTGGTGGAGAACTATCCAAATTTAAAAGCGGATAAGCAGTTTACCCAATTAATGGACGAGCTTGCGGGCACAGAAAATCGGATTTCGGTTGCCCGAAAGGATTATAACGACCAGGTTGCCGTATATAACAAACAAGTAAAAAGGTTCCCGGGTGCAATTGTTGCAGGGATAACCGGCTTTGATGAAAAAGAGTATTTTAGGGCGGATCCGCTGGCGAACGAAGCACCTGATGTTGACTTTGGAGGCAATGGGGAATGATCATCCGCTGGGTCTCTTTGGCCCTTCTTTTCGCAAATTTAATAATGGGGGCAATCCCAGTCCATGCAGATGAATCCATACCGCAGCCTGCTGGAGATATTTATGTCCAGGATTTTGCGGAGGTTCTGAATGACCAGGAAAAAACTGAATTGAATAACCTGGGGAGGCAATTGGAAGATCAGACATCTGCACAGGTTGCAGTGTTAACTGTTGGAACTACTGGAGACAGACCGATTGAAGAATATGCTAATGAAGCTTTCCGGTCTTATGGCATAGGCAGTGCCGCAGAGAATAATGGTGTCCTCTTGGTTGTGGCCATGGAGGATCGGAAGGTGCGGATTGAGGTTGGTTATGGGCTTGAAGGCCAAATTCCCGATGGAAAAGCAGGCAGGATTCTGGATGACGTCACCCTTCCATATCTCCAGGATGGCCAGCCTAACAGAGCTGTAATTGAAACCTATAAGGTGCTTGTACAGGAAGCTGCCGGGGAAGAAGTGAATTTAGGCGGCGATTATGCTGATGCCGGAACACAGGATAGAGGCATTGGCATACCGTCCTGGCTGATAATTTTAATTGTTGTTGGATTATTATTTCTGGACATTAAATTTTTTGGAGGAGCCTTTTCTTACGCCATCCTTTCCATTCTCTCAAGAGGTGGAAGTGGCGGTGGCGGTCCCCGGGGAGGGGGAGGCGGTTCTTCCGGCGGAGGAGGAGCCAGCCGAGGCTGGTGATAAATTGAAAAAGAGCGGGAGCTGCAATCTCCCGCTCTTTTTTATTATTATTTAATTGCAGTTACACAAACGGTTAATACGGGGCGGGCTTCTTTATAAGAAATGGAAATAGAATGGAAACCTGCCGCTTCCATATCAGTTTTGATCACCTGTCCGAGATTTTTGGCAATGGTGTCATCTGCTCCTTCTTCTCTTGGCTGGACGGTGATGGCAATTATTCCGTCTTCCTCAAGCATCCCATAGAGATACTGAAGAGACTCTCTTGGTTTTGTCCATAAAGGATAATTGTTTACTGAAAATATCTTATTATACGTTTTATCAGGGAAGTAATCGTGTATATCTTTTACGAACAATCTGACCTTTCCCTGACGGATATACTCATCATTCCGTTTGGCTGCTGAAGCCTTCATATCTTCGGATACATCAACTCCATCCGTTTCTGCATGGCGGAAGTGATCCATTATATGCCTGATGCTGTAGCCAGGGCCAAAGCCTACTTCTAAAATAGAGTCCCTGCGATTAATCTTTAATTGCTGTATTGTCCATTTGTTAATCTTGCGGTTCTCAAAATACATGATTTTTCCAGCAAGCTTCCCAAGTAATCCTGCGGGTTTCTGAAATTGTTTTGCTAATATATCGAACATGTCCCTCACCTCGTTGCTTAATACTTATATTTAGTCCCTTTAAAGCGGTCCTAAACCTATTCCGTAAAATGGATAAATAATTTTTAACTGGAAAAGGTACTAATATGAATTAAGATTGGAGGAAGTCCGGTGATTTATGGCGAAGATCAATACCGAAAAGATTTAAACCGGTATATTGACAATATCGACAGTCAGATTCATTCTATTTCCAAAACGCTAGAGGACTTCAGCTGCTGTATTTTATCTGATTTCGAGAACTTGCAGAGGGCGGTAACGGAGGCTCACACAATTGCTTCGACATATTATCTTCAGTCATATTTATCGCCGTATACCAAGGAATATTCGAGCTTATCATTGGCCGCCCAGCATTTATCGGAAAAAAGGCATGGCGGGCTTATTGTTGTGGAGAGAAGGCTGCCTATAGGCGATTACCTTCATAATGGGACTCCTATTGGAGCAAAAGTAAGCAGCACTTTGCTCGAAACCATTTTTTATCCTGGAAACCCATTGCATGACGGGGGTATTCTAATAAAAGAAGATACCATTATTTCTGCAGGCAACATCCTGCCTCTTGCCAATAAAACCATTGAGGGGAAAAAATTTGGGACAAGGCATAGAGCGGCAATGGGACTTACGGAAAAATCAGATGCTGTTGCTATTGTAGTTTCAGAGGAAACAGGCCGTATTTCTTTTGCAGTGGAAGGACAGCTGTATACAATCAGGACATGAAAATCCCCCTAAAATGGGGGATTTGTCATTATGACTTCTTATTAATTTGCTTTCCGCTTTTTTTCTGGCTTTGAGATTTATCATTTCCTGCCTGAAACTCGCTTCCCAGTTCAACATCGTTTCGTTTATCCTGTTTTTCAATTTGGGCTCTCGTTTGATTTGCATTTTGTCTGCCTTGTTTTGTCATATTTCATTCCTCCCTGTAAAAATAGCTGACAGTTTTAATATGCGCTATATCCGGGAATAGATGAACATTATATTGCTATTGACTTAAAAGAGGTGATTATATTGTGCGGCCGGTTTACACTAACAGAAACCATCGAAAAACTTCAGCTGCTGTTTGAATTTGAATATGCAGAGGGAGAGGTTTTACCCAGATATAATATCGCGCCAAGCCAGAATATCTTAACCATCATTGGAGATGGTAAACAGCGGATCGGCAGACAGATGAAATGGGGACTGGTCCCCTACAGGGCTAAAGACGAAAAAATTGCTTACAAAATGATAAACGCAAGAGCGGAAGGCATCGACTCGAAACCCAGCTTTAAAGCTCCTTTTAAAAGCAAAAGGTGCTTAATCCTTGCAGATGGCTTTTATGAATGGAAGAAAACCGAAGAAGGTAAACAGCCGTACCGGTTCATTATGAAAGATGATAAGCCGTTTGCCTTTGCAGGCATTTGGGATTCATGGCATAAAGGAGAAAATCCTCTAACGAGCTGTACAATTATTACAACGGGGCCAAATGAAGTAACCGAAGATGTTCATGACCGAATGCCGGTGATATTAAAGGAAAGCGATTTTGAGGACTGGCTTAATCCTCGTTTTAATGACACTGAATACCTGAAGTCATTGCTTGAACCTTATCCGGCTGAAAAAATGGATAAGTATCCGGTATCAAATAAAGTGAATTCACCAAAAAATGAGCTGGCAGAATTAATTTCTCCCCTTAATAGTTTTTAAAACGGACGCGGCGACGCGTCCGTTTTTTCAAAATGATAAGAAATTATAACTTTTAACTTTGAGTACTGTCTAGCTCCAGCGCCTACCTTCTCGAGGAGTCGGGGGTGAGCGCCAAGGGAAAGCTTCCTTGGATGTTCTTCGCAGTAACAAGCGCTTTGGCTTGTTTCGAAGGCGCTTCCGCTTTTCTTATCATCTGCTCACAAACATCGGAAGCTCCGTATGGCCCATTTCACGTACGTAGACAAACAAATTTCCTTTATGATGAATTTCATGATCCATTGCAAGCTGCAGCAGCTGGATGCCGGTAAATTCCATTCCAAATATCCGTGACATATCAATCGTTCTTTCTAACTCATCATTTGTTAATGATGAAATGATCTCAATGGTTTTTTCTGTGTAGTTTTCAGCGGCTTCAGAAAGGTTTGGGGCAATTTCTTCGAATTTCTCGCCAAACACTGCAGGGCTGCCTTCTTTTACTGTTTTGGAAAACATATAAAAAGAAGTAAGCATATGTGTTACAAGCTTGCCGGCCGCCATGCTTGTTTCAGTTGGTTTGTAGTCATAGTTATTTTCATCAATCTTCTTGATTAACTCATTAGTCACCTTTCTGTGAGATAAAAAATAGTTCAGAAATTTTTGTGCTCTTTCCATATTAAAGACCTCCTAAAAAAATTATCAGATTAACATTTCCACTTAACCTCTTTAAATACCTTTATATTTCAAAATATGTTTTGGACTGGCAGGGATTTTACAAAAACCGTGGAATTATTTAACAGGGGAAGATTTGGAAGAATCTCTATTATACAGACATAATGTTCATAAGGGGGAGATTCGTACATGGGGAAAAAGAAGAAAAAGAAAAGCCATGTGCCTTTTAGGGTTAATTTATTGTTTTTTGCTGTTTTTGTTTTGTTTTCAGTACTAATCTTAAGACTTGGCGTTGTCCAGATTGTAAATGGTGAGACATACAAAAAAGAAGTGGACAGGACGGAAGATGTCATCGTAGCTAATCCGGTTCCAAGGGGAAGGATGCTTGACAGGAACCATCAGGTTATTGTGGATAATATTCCAAAGAGTGCGATTACGTATACAAATCGGAATGCCAAACAGAAAGAAATGCTTCAGGTGGCAGAGCGGCTGGCCATTCTGATTGATAAAAAGACGGATAAAGTGACGGAACGAGATAAGAAGGATCATTGGATTCTAAAAAATCCTGATGCTGTCCGGGATAAAATAACTGATAAGGAATGGAAGCTGTTTAAAGAGAACAAATTGGATGATAAGCAAATTTATGAGATGCAGCTTAAGAGAATTACAGACGAAGATCTGAAACAGCTGAGCAAGCAGGATCTGGAAGTGCGGGCAATCTTCCGGGAATTTACGAGCGGTTATGCCATGACGCCGCAAATAGTCAAAAATGAGGATGTATCAAGTAAAGAATATGCTGCGGTAAGCGAGAACCTTCAATATCTTCCAGGGGTCAATACAACTACTGACTGGGATCGAACTTATGCTTTTGACAGTACGCTCCAGACAGTCCTGGGGAAGGTTACAGATACAAACGAAGGGCTGCCGCAGGAAAGGCTGGATTATTTTCTGGCCAGGGACTACAGCAGAAATGAACGCGTAGGTAAGAGCTATCTCGAAATGCAATATGAGGATGTTCTGCATGGCCAAAAATCAAAGGAAAAGCTTATTACTAAAAAAGGAGAAATTCTCGGAAGTGAACTGGTTTCTCAGGGCCAAAGAGGCAAGGATCTTGTTCTGACGATTGATATGGATCTGCAGAAGGCTGTGGAAAAAATATTGGAAGAGGAAATTTGGGCTGCAAAAAGGACTCGGGGAACATATTTAATGGATCGTGCGTTTGTCGTCCTAATGAATCCGCATACTGGTGAAGTTCTGACGATGGCAGGGAAAATGATAGACAAAGATGATGATGGCAAAACGGTTCTGCAGGATTATGCGCTGGGTACGATTGCCTCTTCTTATAATGTGGGATCCTCTGTAAAAGGGGCAACCGTTTTAACAGGATATAAAACCGGTGCAATTTCACCCGGGACTGCATTTTTAGATGCACCAATGAAAATTGCAGGTACACCACAGGTGAAAAAATCGTGGTTTAACTTTCAGGCAATCATGAACGAAACAAGGGCTTTGCGTATATCCTCAAACGTATATATGTTCAAAACAGCAATTGAAATTGCGGATGCGCGGTATGCATATGATCAGCCTCTGGGATTTAAAAACCCTAATGCATTTGAAGACATGAGAGAGTCATTCGGCCAATTTGGCCTCGGAGTCAGAACTGGCATCGATTTGCCGAATGAGGCGATAGGCTATGAAGGACCGCTTCGCTTGCCGGGATTTCTATTAGACCTTGCAATCGGACAGTATGATACCTACACTCCGATGCAAATGGCGCAATATATATCAACGATTGCAAATGGCGGCTATCGTATCCAGCCGCGCCTTGTAAAAGAAATCCGTGAGCCCGCCACAGAGCAGGAGGAGCTTGGCCGGATCTGGAAGGATATCCAGCCAACTGTCTTAAATACGATAGATGTAAGTGATAGAGAACTAAACACTGTCAAAGAAGGATTAAGACAGGTGATGCAGCATCCTGAAGGGACTGCATATCGAAGGTTCGCAGATGCGCCATATTCTCCAGCAGGAAAAACAGGTACAGCGGAAGCATTTTATGATGGCCCTCTCAAAAAAAGGGAGATGCATTAATAGATGTTATGAACTTGAGCCTTGTTGCCTATGCACCCCATAATAATCCAGAAATCGCCATGTCTGTCATTGTTCCATGGGCATACCAGGGAAGAAGCGGACATACAGCCAATTATGAAATTGGCAGAAAAGTATTAGATGCCTATTTTGAGCTGAAAAAGAAGCGGATGTCCGGACAGGAACAGTCGGCAGAAGAAGATTCTGAAACAGAAGAATCTAATTAAATATGAGTTTTAGCGGCCAATACTTGCTGGACAAAAAAGCCTTTCCTTATTGGGAATGGCTTTTTTTATACTTGAATTTATTTTTTAAGTGATGCAGTTTTTGTTTAATTAAAACCGGTTTGCCGCTTTTTCCGAAGACCTTACGATTCACCGCAAATTGAATCGTTTCTTCCAAAATAGCGAGGATAATAATAGGGATGAAGATTACCAGAATCCAGAACCACATGCCTCTGCTCCTTTCGTCTGATCGGCATACAATTTATTTATATTCAGGATTGAAACGATAATGATATTTATGGGAAAATCAGCCATGTATTTTTTGGACCGAACAATGTCCTGGTTATTTTCTTAAATAACCTATTATTTCTGAAATAAACTTCTGCTTTTTTAAAGGTTCTGTGTAGTTTAATGAAAAGGCATTCGGGAAAATAGCTTAAAAAGGAGGTCCTGACATGAAAACAATAAATGTAGAGCTTCAGTATGATGATCAGGAAATGAATAATACTCAGACAAAGGTATTTGATCAATTGAAGAACCAGCTCGAAGGAACAGGATTTAAAGTGGTAACGATTATGGAAAATGATCAATATCTAAAGGAGCACTCAGGTCTACCCAATCAAAAGAAAAACAAAGTGCTGCCATCTCAGCCTGAAGGAGCAGAACCTGATATCAATTCCAGCGGTGCCGGCGGTATGGTCTCCCCTGATTCCAGTGAAAGCAAATACTCTGAGTAAGTTACATGAGCCTTAGTCACATTCCGGACTAAGGTTTTTTTATTTTTAAAAAGGAATTAATACGCGTTTGGATAGAATTTACAAAAATAGAGAATTTGTTTGGAGGAGGGGCATTTATGAGTCAAAAGCTCTTAAGAGTGGGAATAGTCACATACCTGTCAGAAATGTAATGGATTCTTTAAACTGGTACACAGAGAATCTTGGAGCAGCAAAAAGTTTTAGGGATGAAAAGGGAAAAATGGCCATAATCAATATGGCAAGCCAAAGCTTTTTCCTTTTGGAAACACCTCAAAGAGGAAAGTCTTAATTTTAAGGGTTCTGACGGAAGATTGCGATTTTGTTTAACCTTTGAACTCAATGGAATAACAGAGCTCGAAAACTTGCATCGGGAACTTTTTGAGAAGGAAGTAAATACAGGAGCTATCGAAAATCGCGGGCATCCTGGCAGGAATTTTGTATCTTCTGACCCGGACGGCATCTTGTTTGATGTATGGAGTGAACTGAGCCCAAGTTTTAAGAAATAACCTTTAGGAAAGAGAGCAGACAATGGACTCTGCTCTCTTTTTACATATGGACATCTCTCCAGCAAATCCTTAGCAATTATCCGATTTGTGAAGATGTAGCGGCGGAGGAATAAGCCAGCCTTTTTCTTTATTCATTCGAAGAACCTTAACACCTAAAGCTGCTTTCTGAGTATGAAATTGGCCAAACATGCCTGCGATATCTTCACGGATACATTGGCCCATGATTGTACTGCAGCCAACCAATCCTGCTGCCAGGTCTCCTGCTAACTTTGCAGCTACTTCAGGATCCATGAATCGGGCACCTGGAGGGATATCATTTACACAAGCATCAGGTCTATCAGGTGGTGCGGGGGAAGACCGATCCCGTTTTCCTTTAACATCGCCTCAATTTGTTCCTCTTCCTGCTTGCAGAGGCGGATGGCTTCTTCAAGCATTTTCTTCAAGTCCCCATCCCCAGAGTGGCTAAGCATCGTTTGGTAGGCAGAGGTCATTCCCTTTCCTGCCAGCAAGTAGGACCATGTGCTATAAACCTCGCCATAATGCAAAGGCTCGTCCTTTGGATTTCCGCTTAAAATACCCATTGTATACCTCCTGAAAAGATTCATTTTTTGTGCCACCTTCCTTATAATGCACAGCTATATCATGCCCAACTAGCGTCTTAAAATGTCATTGAATATTAAATGGTTAAACTTCCTCAGTATGTGGTAAATATCGTATAAAAGATAGAGGAGATGAAAAACATGGACCAAACAAAAAAAACATATTATATAGATATTGAAAATGCGCAGATTTACACAGAACCAGTTGAAGCAGCCGAATGGCAGTTTAAAATTTTTGCAACAGATGAAGAATTAGCTCAGTTAAATGATTATATTAATGAGAATTATGATGCAGATCTTAAAACATTTGCCCGTGCACATGTCCCTTTCCTGGAATACCACAAAGAATCAAAAAATGATGAATATGATGCATCCATGGAAGGCATATATAAAATGATTTATGATCTGGGTGATGACAAAGCGCGGAGACATATAGAAGGGATGGGAATATTATAATCTAAAAAATGCAGCTGGTCTTTAATCGGACTGGCTGCTTTTGAAAAGATAATACATAAAAAAAGAACCGTCTCTTCTGTTTTCATCAGAATAACGGTTCTTATATTTGCTCCTGTATAATTGTTCTTTTTTGGTTTTTGTTTTTCTTGTGCGCATGTCCGCATTTGCAAATGGGCTTCGATTGCATTCAGGGTTTCTTTTTCCCTCACGTACTGCTTTTTCCCTTAACTTTTTCGCAGCTGATTTAGCCATATGACCAACTCCTTTTCAAGATTGTACCATAATGCCTAAATTGGAGGAATAATATTTGTTAACAGTAAGATAAAGAAAACAAGACCAATAAGTAAAAAGATAACCGAACCGAGAACAGCATAATTCGGTCTGAAGCTGAATTCCTCCCTTTTAGATATGAATCCAGTCATGGCACTTGCGGTGCTGTCCATAAACCTCGTAACCATACCGCCGCTGCTCGAAAACCATACAGTTAAAGCTGTAAAAACCACACCTGAAAAAAACATGATTTCGATGAATCGGATTGAAAAGGCACGTGAAGCGAGCAGGGTAATTAAAGTTTCTGCTGCTAGTGTAATGAACATTATAAATATATTTTTTTCATTATTCCGCCTCCTATATAGAAATACGCATGAATTTGGAAAAAGTTTCAATATTTTCGCAAGACCTTTGAAAAGGTCTTTTTTTTGTGCATTGTCTTCAGCAACATGCTCATTTAATATCCTTTCTTAAAGATAGGGGAATTTCCCCCTCTAATGGGGAAGTTCCCCGATATTGAAAAAGTCCTCCCGCTTTTACAATAAGGTTAAGGTAATTGTTTGTGAATGAGGAGGAGTTAATATGCAGGCAAAAGCTGCAGTCAATCAAAAAACAGGAAACACATTAAACAATGCGTTTGCATCTCATTTTGCCAAGTCGATGTTTTTATCTGTTACAGCATTAGCAATTCTTTCTTTTATTGGCACTAGAATGTTTACACATGTGGATTTAAACCTGTACGGATATATGGTCGGAACGATTGTGTTTATTGGAGGGTTTTTCTATAGGTTTATTGCCTGGGGCGAAAGGCCGCCAACAAAGCTTATCCTGAAAAAAGGATTGAAGCTGCTATTTAGAAAGTCAACGCCAAAAACGTCTGTTGAGCATCTTGCAACCTACAATTTTATCTGGAATAGGGGAATTTACCGATGGACTCAGCACGTGCTTATCGGCTGGGGCTGCATTTTATCCTGCTTCGTTACATTCCCTCTAGTTTTCGGATGGATGTATTTTACGATGGATGACAATGGCCATTACAACATTATTGCAATGGGCATGAAGGTAATGACTGTCCCTGCAGATGGCATCATTGCCACCCTTTCTTATAACGCGCTGAATATTACAGCAGTAATGGTAATCGCTGGAGTTTGCATGGCGCTGTATCGCCGTCTGAAAAATATGCAGGCAAGAGCAGAGCAGAAATTCCTATATGATTTCATGCCTCTTTATATGCTGCTTCTAGTCAGCATCACAGGGTTGGCTTTAACCTTTATGAATCTCTTTTTACACGGTGCAGGACAGCCGGCAATGTCATTGATCCATCAGTGGTCAGTCATCATTACACTGATTTACCTGCCATTTGGAAAGCTTGCACATATTCCTTTCCGCCCAATGAGTGTTTTGGCAAGAAACTACAGAGAACATTATGCCGAACAGGGCATGAAGGAATGCAAGGTGTGCGGAGATCAGTTTGTTTCATCAGAACAATCAAAAGATGTCGTCGATGTACTCGGCGTGAACGATATTGAATTTAAAGCAAAGGAAGGACATCATCTTGCAGAAATGTGCCTCCCTTGCAGAAGGAAATACCGGATTGCACAATTTTCCGGATTCCCCACTCATGAAGTGAAGGTCAAGGAGGCAAACCAGAATGCAAAGGGATAAGTTTTTTAAAGAAATTGAGAATCTAAACCATCCGAATGAAAAATTGATCAAAACACATTGCAGCTATTGCGGCATGCAATGCGGAATGAACTTGAGGGTTAATACACAGACAAATAATATCATTGGGGTCGAGCCCCGGTATGACTGGCCGGTTACGGTCGGGAAAATGTGCCCTAAAGGGGTTACCGCCTACCAGCAGACCAACCACAAGGACCGCCTGCTGAAACCGCTGATCCGGGATGATGCTTCGTTGAAAGGAACCACAGAAGGGTTCCGTGAAGCAAGCTGGGATGAAGCATACGATTTAATTGCAAAAAAATTTAAAGAGCTTCAAACAGAATTCGGAAAAGATTCACTCTCCGTCTTCAGCGGGGTATCAATGACAAATGAAAAATGTTATTTGACAGGTAAATTTGCCCGTGTTGCTCTTGCAACGCGATATATTGACTATAACGGACGTTTCTGTATGTCAAGCGCTGCCGGCGGTTTCCTCCGTTCTTTCGGAGTTGATAGAGGGTCAACATTGCCTTGGACAGATATTCATGAAACAGATTGCCTGTTTATCGCTGGAAGCAATACGGCTGAATGCCATCCAACTTCCATGTTCCGCATTTGGAACGTTCAGGAAAGAGGCGGTTATATCATTGTAGTCGATCCACGGGAAACGCCAATTGCCAGAAGAGCTGACCTTCATCTCGACCTGCAGCCCGGAACAGACCTTGCACTTGCAAACGGAATTGTTAATCAATTGATTGAAATGGGCTATATAGATGAAGAGTTTATTAATAAACATACCAACGGATTTGAAGAAACAAAGGAACTTGTAAAGGATTTCACACCTGAATATACAAGTATGCTGACTGGTGTGGCGGAGGAAAAAATCATTCGTGCTGCAGAAATATACGGAAAAGCTCCAAATGCAGTTGTCATGTTTGCACGAGGTGTTGAACAGCAGCATAAGGGTGTTGATAATGTTTCCGCCTACACCAATATGGCGCTTGTTACTGGAAAGATTGGCCGTCCGAAAGCCGGCGTAGCCACATTCACCGGTCAGGGCAATGGACAGGGCGGAAGAGAGCATGGACAGAAATCGGATTTGCTTCCAGGCTACCGAAAAATTACTAACCCGAAACATGTTGAAGAAGTATGCAGTGTTTGGGGAATTACACCTGAAGAAATGCCGCAGCCTGGTGTATCTGCTTATGAAATGATTGAGCTGATGGAGCAAAAAACGATTCGCGGTTTATACCTTCTATGTTCCAATCCTGCTGTATCTGCACCAAATCAACATTTTGTCAGGAAAGCATTTAAGGCTCTGGATTTCATGGTATGCTCCGATTTCTACCTTTCTGAATCGGCAGAATTTGCAGATGTTGTTCTTCCTGCAGTCACATGGTCAGAAGATGAAGGAACAGTAACGAATATTGAAGGCCGCATTATTAAAATCAATAAAGCCCAGGAACCTGTTGGGGAATCGAAGCCGGACTGGCAAATACAAGTGGAGCTGGCTGAACGTTTAGGAAAAGGAAAATACTTTTCTCACCTAAAAACGGCACGAGATGTTGCAGATGAGTTCAGACTGGCTACCAAGGGCGGCTATGCTGATTACTATGGAGCTACCTGGGATAAAATCGACAAGCAGGATGGAGTTTTCTGGCCATGCAAAAATGAAAAGGATGAAGGGACACCACATATGTTCCTTGATAAGAAATTTTATCATCCGGACGGCAAAGCAAAAATATGCGCACTTCCATACCGTCCGCCAGCGGAAGAACCATGTGAAAAATATCCGCTCCGTTTAACAACTGGCCGGGTGGTTTACCATTACCTATCCGGTAATCAGACTAGAAGAATTCCATTCCTTCATGATATGTGCCCTGAACCATTTGTGGAGATCCATCCGGAAACAGCATCAAAATATAATATGGAACATGAAGAAAGGGTCCGTTTATTTACCAGAAGAGGCGAGGCCATCTATAAAGTCAAAATTACGGAAGCCATCCGCAAGGATACCGTCTTTGTTCCATACCATTTTGGACATGAGGATTCTATTAATCTATTAACAATTGCAGCATTAGATCCTATTTCCCGAATGCCTGAGTTCAAGGCATGTGCTGCACAGCTGGAAAAAGTCGAATTAAAGAAGGTGCAATAAATGAAGAAGAGGCTGTATTTAGAACTTGAAAACTGTATAGGATGCCGTTCTTGTCTGGCAGCATGTACACAATGCGGGGGGCATGAGGAGCGCAACAGGAATTATGTGTATGATGTAAATCCTCTTGTGAACCGGCAGACGATGCCTCTCATGTGCCTTCACTGTGAAAATCCGGCATGTGCCCGAAGCTGTCCGGCCCAGGCTATTCAAATTCATGAGACAGGCGCTGTGTTATCTGCACTGGTGGAAAAGTGTATTGGCTGCCAGAACTGCACAATTGCCTGCCCATATGGCATACCAAAATTTGATCAAGAGCAGAACTTAATGTACAAATGCGACCTATGTATTGACCGTACTAAAGATGGAATTCCTCCTATGTGTGCGAGTGTATGTCCATCCAACACGCTGCAATGGCTGACAGATGAAGAAATTGAAAACAAGAAGAAGCAATTTAACCTTGATAACGGCAAATGGGTAACAAGCATGCCATACCTAGAAGGCGAAACAAACGTTAAGGTAAATCTGCCGGGAATCCTGCAGGGGATTACAAAGCTGTTTTAGGAGGGATTAGGGATGTCTGATAAGAATAACAAGATTCCCTTTAATGAAGATAATTATACGCATAATATCGAACGGAATAACGAAAGAAAACTGGATAGACGCGGGTTCATGAAAACTTTGGTTGGTGCCGCCGGTGTATTTGCGGTTTCCTCCCTTCCCTGGGGGCAGTTGCTGCCAAAGAATTAATGGGGCTTGGCGAAAAAGAATATCCTCATAAGAAAATAACTGAAGTAAGCAAGCTGCCAATCGGTGATGCAGTGGAGTTCAAGTTTCCTGGGGATCATGATGACGCCATTTTAATCCGCTTATCAGAGAACAAATATGTCGCCTATCAGAATGCGTGCACACATTTGCGCTGTCCGGTATTTTGGGTGAAGGAGCAAGGTGAAATGATCTGCCCTTGCCACCACGGCAAGTTCGATGTGGAGACTGGTTCGCCAACTGCGGGACCGCCAAGAAGGCCGCTTCCGGAAATCCAGGTTAAGGTGGAGAATGGAGCAATCTTTGCAGTGAGGGTGAAACGTTATGAAGCGTAGCTACCTGGGTGTCATCATTTTGGCCGCGATATTAATGATGAATATTGTCTTTACCCAATATATGGTCCACCAATACTATTACGAAAACTATGTAAATGTACTGATTTTCGGCGGACTGAATATTGTTCTTTTTCCCTTGGCTGTATTCGCTTATAAAAAGACGATTAACAAGAGGGCGTGATTTTTATGAACAGTGAGACATATCTTGATTTTTGTTTTGTAAGAGAACAATCCGGGGATTTTGCTCCAGAAGTGGATCAGCTCCTTTCCGAACTATTCAAGGGAGTCCGCCTGAACTGGTATTTGGATGAGAAATCTCATGACGGCATGAACATTGTTGTAGCAGAGATAAAAGGGATGAGCAAATGGCAATCAGAAGAAGAAACCATTGAATTCATAGAAGAACATGCAAGTGAAACATTCTGGAAATATCTGCAGGGTTATCAAATGTATATTTACCCTGCAAAAGAGGTGCGGCAGCTGTGGAACTCATTAAAAAAGAAGATTTGGACCGCTTTGTCCGGCAAAATGTGCAGGTGGCAATTTTAGATGAAAAGGGAAATGACAAAGCCCCTTTTGTTCACAAAGAAATAATAAAAACCGGGCTCTGTCCGGATGGAACACATTTGCGTATTTATTTTGACCGCATGAATTTTTTTGCAGTCCCGCTGACTTCCTCTGTGGAAGCATCTGATAGCAGGTGGGCTGCTTTTGATCAGGAAGCCGGATTAAAATATGTAATAAAGAAGAGAGTGTGAACACAATGATCAGAAAAATACAGCTGCCTTTGCAGACGTTAAACTTAGTAGCCGGGTTTATGGTTTGGGTGCTGATATCCTCCCTTATGCCGTTTATTAAGGAAGATATCAGTATTCCAGCCGACAAGCTAGCCCTTGTAACAGCAGTTCCGGTAATCCTTGGATCGCTGCTGCGCATTCCTCTGGGGTATTATGCTAATCAGTTTGGCGCAAGAATAATCTTTATGCTGAGCTTTATTCTATTATTATTTCCAGTCTATTATATCAGTATAGCTGATTCCATTACTGATTTACTGATCGGGGGATTATTCCTCGGTCTTGGAGGAGCGGTGTTTTCTGTCGGTGTTACATCTCTTCCAAAGTATTATCCAAAGGAGCGCCATGGGTTTGTAAATGGAATATACGGGGCAGGCAATCTTGGAACAGCCATAACCGCATTTGCGGCTCCGGTTGTTGCCACAAAGTTTGGATGGTCCCTAACCGTACAAATCTATCTTGTCCTGCTCGGAATCTTCATTGCAGCAAACTTCTTGCTTGGTGATAAAAAAGAAGTTAAAGTGCAGACTCCGCTTCTGGAACAGATTAAAGGCGTATATAAAAATGAAAAGCTGTGGCTCTTGAGCTTATTCTATTTCATTACTTTCGGATCATTTGTTGCGTTTACCATTTATCTTCCAAATTTCTTAGTTGCTCATTTTGAACTCGATAAAGTGGATGCGGGATTAAGGACAGCCGGATTCATCGTCCTTGCAACTGCCATGAGACCGATTGGCGGATGGCTTGCAGACCGTTTCCATTCTTTAATTCTTCTAATGTTTGTCTTTGGAGTATATACCATCTCTGCAGTAATTCTATCATTATCTCCGTCAATTACATGGTATACATTTGGATGCTTAAGCATTGCTCTATCAGCGGGAATTGGGAATGGTGTTATCTTTAAGCTGGTGCCTATGTACTTCCAGCAGCAGGCGGGTATCGTAAACGGAATTGTTTCCGCAATGGGCGGCCTGGGAGGGTTTTTCCGCCGCTGATCCTGACCCTGTTATTTAATATCACCGGCCATTATGCGATTGGCTTTATGGCATTGTCAGAAGTGGCGCTTGCCAGCCTGATTCTGGTTGTCTGGATGTACTTCCAAGGTAAAATGGAAATTGCGAGCCAGGTGATTGATCATACAATTGAAGGAATTCTGGTAACGGATAAGGGCGGTAAAATAATCTCTGTAAACCCTGCTTTCACAGAAATAACCGGTTACAAGGAAGAAGAAGTAGTCGGCAAAAATCCGAATATCCTTAAATCAGGGAAGCAGACTAAGGGCTTTTACCAGGACTTATGGACTTCAATCGAAAAAAATGGATTCTGGCAAGGGGAAATATGGAATTGCCGCAAAGACGGAGAAGAATATCTCCAATGGCTTACCATTAGTGCTATTAAAAATGATGCTGGAGATGTAGTCCAATATGCGGGCATGTTTAGTGACATTTCCAGCCATCGGGTAAAAAAAGCAAAGTAAAAGCAAAAATAAAGTCGTAAGGAGGAGGGGTGAAATGGAGATCCAGCCAGCAAAGAAAAATATCAGTTCCTATATTATTCAATCTCAGGAAGATGAGATCAAGCGCATCGCCCTGGAGCTTCATGAAGGGGTCGGGCAGACGCTCTACAGCTTATATACAGGCATGCAGTTCATTCAAACTGCGGTCGATCAGCCCGAGATGAGAGGCTATATTGGAGATATGGCGCAAATGATGGAAAAAACGATTCAGGAAATCAGGCTACTGGCTGTGGAATTGCATCCCCCTGCTCTGGGAACCCTCGGCCTGCTGCCGGCGCTGAAAAGTTATCTGAAATTATACACTTCCACATATGGAATAACAGTGGATCTTCAAAATGAGGGGATGGAAGTCCAAATCAATGAAAGAGAAAGCATTACTTTGTTCCGAGTTTGCCAGGAAGCTCTGGCAAACATAGCCAGGTATGCTGACACAATGAGTGCAGCCATCTTCCTGCAATGGAAACCGGGACAGCTTTCTATAAACATTGAAGACAAGGGGAAGGGCTTTGATGTTAATGCTGGAATGCAAAAATCGTCTGGTCTTGCTGCCATGATTGAAAGAATGTGTTTAATCAGCGGCAAGTGCGTCATCAGCTCCAAAATCGGTGAAGGGACTACAATAGATATCAGCCTTCCGTTATACTAAGATTATACTTAACAAGGGGCCTCGCAAAGCGGCTCCCTTGTTGCCTATAAAAGATTTTTAGCACTGGAATTGTTGCTTTGTACTTCGAGAACTGTCCGGCGCAAGCAGCCTGCCCCCTCGGGCAGGCAAGGCGCTTGTGCTTTTCTCGTGCGGACAAATGGTAAAGGGGGAGCAAGGTTGATCAATATTTTACTTTGCGACGACCACGCGGTAGTCAGAATGGGTTTGAAAATGCTTTTAAATAACCATGAAGATATGCAGGTGGTCGGTGAAGCTTCGGAAGGCAACGAGGGGATTCAGCAGGCTCTTGAATTAAAGCCTGATGTGGTAGTAATGGATTTGAGCATGCCCCATGGAAAAGATGGCATGTCGGCAACGTCAGAATTGAAAAAATTAAAACCGGAAATACAGATCCTGATTTTGACCATGCATGATGATGAAGAGTACTTATTCAGAGCGATCCAAGCGGGTGCGTCCGGATGTATTTTAAAAAGTGCTCCTCATGATGAACTGCTCGCAGCAATCCGGTCTGTTGCAAGCGGGAATGCCTATTTGCATCCGTCTGCAACTAAAAGGCTGATGGAAGAATATATCGGAAGTGTAAAGCAGGGGAACACCGATACATTCAACCTGTTGTCTGACAGGGAGAAAGAGGTTCTTACTTTAATAGCCAAAGGGTTTTCCAATAAGGATATTGCTGAACAGCTTGTGATTAGTGTAAAGACAGTTGAAACCCATAAAGGTAATTTAATGGAAAAACTTCAGATGAAAACCAGGCCGGAACTAGTAGCGTATGCTTTAAAGAAAGGGCTGCTTGGTTATGGAATATAAGGGTTGCAGCCCGGGGGAAGTGCACTTATTGATCAGGCTTGTGAAAAGGTGCTGACAGAGCTGGACTGTGATTTTGTCGGATTGGCACTGCAAAATACAGATGGCCCGGATGTAAGATGGCATTATGCAGCAGGAAATAGCAACGAAAAATATAAGCGGATTACAGTAAGGTACGGCAAAGGCATTGCAGGAAAGGTAATTTCAACCGGCAGGCCGATGTACGTAGAAAACTTCCCGGAATATGTTGCTGGAAAGGCATTGGAATACCCGATTATGCTTGCTGAAGCCCTGAAGTATGCATATGCTGTTCCCATTCATTTTAAAGGAATCCCTAAAGGGGTCTTCTTGATCGGGAACCGGTCAGGTCAGCCTATAAATGAAAACAAGCAAAACACTGCAAGGAATGCAGCGAGGACACTTGAACTCTAGCTGAATGGTTAAAAAATGCAACTGGAGGAACGTAAATGGACAGGAATAATCAGTTGCCGAAAAAGAGAGAGATTGCTCCTGATTCCAGTGATGCAACGATTCTTGTTAATAGATTTGGGGTCATCTCCTATGCGAATGAGCAGGCGCAAGAGCAATTTGGATATAGGGTAAATGAACTGCAGGGGAAGAGCCTGAAGGAACTGCTCCCTGAGATCACTCTGCATGAAACGGAAGAGGGCAAAGTGGTACACCAATATGGCCGGCATCGTAATGGTCAGGTATTTTCAATCTTTTATAGAATTAATTCTTTCATGCAAGGAGAAGAAACCTATTATTTAATCGTCTTTCATTCAGTCAAAGACCGTTCCCGATTAAAAAAGCAGCAATCATATTCATTAAAGGAATTGGTTGATCTGCAATTTGCCCTGGATGAATCAACAATTGTGGCCTTTACAGACAAAAAAGGAAAAATTACGTATGTGAATGAAAAGTTCTGTGAGGTGTCGAAATATTCTGCGTATGAGCTGGTTGGTAAAGATCATAGAATTATCAACTCATCCTACCATTCCAAAGACTTTATGCAGAACCTTTGGGAAACCATTTCGAGCGGTGAAGTCTGGCGCGGGGAAATTAAAAACAAAGCTAAAGACGGAACTTATTATTGGGTGGATACCACCATCGTTCCCTTCATTGATGACAAAGGAAAGCCATATAAATACCTGGCGATCCGGAATGAAATAACTGAATATAAGCGTGTTGTGGAGGAACTGAAAAATTCCGTAAACGAGCTGATTGATTTAAAATTTGCCCTGGATGCTTCATCCATTGTGGCAATTACAGATCAGAAAGGCACCATTACTTATGTAAATGATCAATTCTGCAGCATCTCAAAATATTCACGGGAAGAATTGCTTGGACAGGATCATAAAATTATCAACTCAGGTTACCATTCTAAAGAATATTTCAGAGATTTGTGGAAGACAATTTCTTCCGGACAGGTATGGAAAGGAGAGATCAAGAACAGAGCCAAGGATGGCACACATTATTGGGTGGATACCACCATCGTCCCATTCCTTAATGAAAAAGGGAAACCTTATCAGCATCTTGCCATTCGCCATGAAGTCACGCAAAGAAAAAATGCAGAAGAAGAGCTGCAAAAAATGATGACCAGGATCATAGAGGTTCAAGAGGATGAACGGAAAAGATTGTCTCGTGAGCTTCATGACGGAATAGGACAGAATTTGTACAGCCATCTTATTACCATTAATAGGCTTCAGGCGGAAATAAGCCACCCGCTGCTTGATCAGATGCAGGATGAGGCTGCTGAAGTCATTGAGGAGCTGAGAGACCTTTCATGGGAACTGCGTCCTTCTGTGCTTGATGATCTTGGTCTGATACCAGCGATTCGATCCTACCTGGTCCGATTTTCAGAACATCACAATATCAACGTCCATTTTGATTGCTACTTGGCTACCCGTCTTAGTTCTAATAAAGAAATCACCATCTACAGGATCATTCAGGAAGCCCTGACTAACATAAGGAAATATGCTGAAACAGATGAGGCAGCAGTCACAATCAGGCAGATGGAAGAAGAAATCCGTATAGTCATTGAAGATAAAGGCATAGGGTTCAATGTTAATGAAGTCTCCAGAGGAGTTGGTCTTTTTAGCATGGAAGAACGAGCAAAAGCTGCAGGCGGTTCCATAAATGTTTATTCAGCAGAAGCTAAAGGGACAAGAATTGTACTTGAAATACCCCTATAGAAAAAAGCTGCCTAATCCAGGCAGCTTTTCTCATTAGATGCGTTTCTAAAATATTGATCCTAATATCGTTCCGCCGATGGCACCTGTCACAACAATAATCCATGGCGGCAGCTTCCAATAAACAAGCATGCTGAATAGTACTGCTGCAAAGGCAAAATCAGCCGGCTCCAGGATGCTGCTGGTCCAAATTGGATGATAAAAGGCAGCGATTAAAATGCCGACAACTGCAGCATTTACACCCATTAATGCACCCTTTATGTTAGGATTGCGGCGAAGTGTGTCCCAAAATGGGAGGGTGCCTAATATCAGCAGAAAGGCAGGCAGGAAGATCGCGGCCGTTGCAAGCAAACCGCCTTGCCAGCCATTCATCACTGCCCCAAGATAGGCAGCAAAAGTAAATAACGGCCCTGGCACTGCTTGGGCTGCACCGTAGCCAGCCAGAAAAGCTTCTTCACTTAGCCAGCCTGTTGGGACAAATTCACGTTCCAGCAAAGGAAGGACAACATGGCCGCCCCCGAAAACCAGAGATCCGGAGCGATAAAAGCTGTCAAAAAGAGCAACCCAATCCAATGCGGTTAACTCCCTTAAAATTGGAAGAATTATTAAAAGGGCGAAAAACAACACTAAACAGCCAATCGCAAACCCTTTTGAAATGGGGAATTCCATACGGGCTTCGCTGTTATCTGCATGCTTCTTGTAGAGTAAAAATCCAATAAATCCAGAAATAAGGATGACCGCTATCTGAGTGATGGCTGTCTGCCATAAAAGTGTGACGATAATCGCGAACAGTGCCAGCGTTTTTCGCGGCAGGTCAGGTACAAGTTTTTGTGCCATTCCCAAAACCGCATGAGCCACTACAGCCACCGCGACAATTTTGAGTCCATGGATCCAGCCGGCTTCCGCAGGATTAATGCCTTGAAGAAGAATGGCAAAAATAATCAGAGCAATAACAGATGGCAATGTGAAACCAAGGAAAGCCATAATGCCGCCGGCTACTCCGGCCCTCATGACACCAACGCCAATGCCAACCTGGCTGCTTGCCGGTCCGGGCAGGAACTGACAAAGTGCAACTAAGTCTGCGTAGCTTTTCTCATCCATCCATTTTCTTCTGCGGACATACTCATCGTGAAAATAGCCGAGATGAGCCACAGGTCCCCCGAAAGAGGTAAGTCCAAGCCTTGTTGAAACCATTAATATTTCCAGTAAAGATTTTAAGCCAGTTCTGTTTTTGTTCATATGCATCTCCTTTAGTCTTTAATCTCTTTAAAAAGCTCATAAGCTTTTTTCTGGCTTCCTCCAGCACCGAAATTCCTTTTTCTGTTGCAGTATAATATTTTCGGATTCGGCCATCTACATTTTTCTTCTCCTGATGAAGCAGCCCGTCTGATTCCATCGAATGCAGGATAGGATACAATGTTCCGGAACTGATGCTATATCCATGCTCTTTCAGCTCTTCCACCATCCAAGCGCCGAAAACAGGATGTTCCTTTGCATGGTGAAGTATATGGATTTGAATAAACCCCAGGAACAGCTTACGCAATATTTTATCTTCCAAGCAAATGCCTCCTTATTAATTTCGAAAACCGATATCGGAATTCGATAATAGGATGATACCAAAATAATGAGGACAAAAAAGGGGGAATTATATATTTACAAAACTTTAACATAGACATAAAAAAGAACGCTTTTCCAAGCGTTCCAGTATTAACTATTTTGTTCATTTCTTAAAATTTCATAAGCATAATCACCGGCTGCTGCCGTTAAACTTTCCCATAGCTGATCACGCAGTAAATCGAGTTCAATAATTCTTCTCGCCAAATCTATTGTATTTTTAGTTTCCATACGGGCCCCCTGATTAATAACGGTTTCGATTGCTGTGTTTTTTAAATATTACCTCAAGTTCTGTTAAGGTCAGCTTTTGCAGAGCCGGTTCAGAATGCTGATATTCGCTTCCAGATTTGACCAGCAGGCCGATTAGATATTGCCGTTTTTTCTCAATCGCCTTCCGTAAATATTGCATTCATTATCTCCCCTTTCCTTTAATGTTTTTTTTATTCTAAAAGAAATTTAGCTCATATTCATGTATTATGTTAAGTTTTCTTACATTGTTTTTGCTGTATTGTTAGATTTTCTGACAGGATTGATGAAAATGTTTGAAAGATTAGTATAATGAAAGAAAA
This sequence comes from Cytobacillus pseudoceanisediminis, assembly GCF_023516215.1. Taxonomy (NCBI): domain Bacteria; kingdom Bacillati; phylum Bacillota; class Bacilli; order Caryophanales; family Bacillaceae; genus Cytobacillus; species Cytobacillus pseudoceanisediminis. Next base: position 556,478 of record NZ_CP097349.1, read on the forward strand.
TGGTTAGATTGAGGTGACATGATTGGAAAGTGAATCATCCTACAAAACCAGAAAAGTCATTTCGATTGGGACGGTCAGCGAACTGACAGGACTTAGTGAACGGCAGATACGGTATTACGAAGAGAGGAAATTGATTTTCCCTGAAAGATCAGAACGCGGGAGCAGGAAGTATTCTTTTAGCGATGTAGAGACGCTCATCGACATAGCCAACAAAAGGGAGGAGGGAGTCCGAACGGAAGAAATCCGCTCGGAATTAAAGAGAAAAAAGAAAAAAGACGATCAGGCATCACGTTCAAAAATGATTCAGGGTCAGCTTAATGCGCAGTTTGGAATCCGGAAGAAATAATGGGAAAGTGATTATTCTGCAAGGGATAATCGCTTTTTTTATTCAGCTTTAATTCTGCCTTTTAGAATATGCTGCCGGAGTTTACGAAACATTTTTATATAAATTTTAGACAAAAGGTCTTTCTTTCGTTTACCATTTCCGTTAAGATGTAACCCTATATATGAAGGTTTTAAATTTTGATCTGTAAAGCAGGTGAAAGAATGGGGAAAGAATTTCCTCCAACAATAGAAGTAATAGAGATCTGCTTGCTTGCCGGGAAAATCATGCTTCAGGGCGGTGCAGAAACCTATCGGGTAGAGGACACAATGACCAGGATTGCAGCCTCCCTGGGTATACCGCACTCCCATAGCTATGTGACTCCAACCGGAATCATATTTTCAACGGATGGAACTGAACCGGCAAAGCTGATTCGGATTTCAGAACGGTCAACGGATTTGTATAAAGTAACATTAGTGAACGGAGTTTCACGCAGGATCAGCAGCGGTGAACTGGATGGAAAGGGAGCCTTGGCAAGGCTGAAGGAAATTGAAAGTGCCGACTATACTTTCCCTGTCTATCAGCAGATTCTTGCAGCCTCCATTGCAAGCGGGTGCTTTTTAATTATGTTCCTTGGAAGCTGGACAGATTTTATTCCAGCCATGATTGCAGGCGGTCTTGGTTTTGTTTCTTTTATATACGTACATAGAGTGGTCCAGATTAAATTTTTCTCTGAATTTATTGCTTCATTACTAATTGGCCTTATCGCCTATTTCTTTGTGTACACAGGAGCGGGAACAGAACTTGATAAGATCATCATCGGTTCAGTCATGCCGCTCGTTCCGGGGCTGCTGATAACAAATGCAGTCAGGGACTTAATGGCCGGGCACCTTGTTTCTGGTCTGTCAAAAGGGGCTGAGGCCTTTTTGACGGCATTTGCCATTGGAGCTGGGATTGCTCTTGTATTCACTTTCTAAATGAAATGCATTAGCGGAGGAATATGCGTATGTTTATGTTGACACATATGATTACAAGCTTTATTGCTTCAGCAGGGTTCGGAGTGCTTTTCAACGCTCCGAAAAAATCACTGTTGAAATGCGGGTTTGTCGGGATGGTCGGCTGGTTTGTTTATATTTGGCTTGTCAATTGGCAGTATGATGCTGTCATTTCATCATTAATCGCTGCTTTTACCATTGCAGTGATCAGCCAGATTTTTGCCAAAATGTATAAAACACCTATTATTATATTCAGTGTTGCCGGCATCATTCCATTGGTCCCAGGGGGATTGCTTATAATGCAATGCGGAATTTTGTTGAAAATGATTATAATACGGCAATTCAGCTGGCTGCGAAAGCATTCATGATATCAGGGGCAATCGCAGTAGGACTTGTCATTTCAGAGGTAATCAATCAAATGATCCGTAAAGTTCAGTTTAAATCAAGAATCTAAAATAACTGCGAAGTACGATTACATCGGCCTTTCTTAGGAATTAAGCCGTAATATAACCTCTAACTATCAGACTCGTTTCAGGAAATAAATAGGGACGGGTTTTTCTTGTAATATATTCCTGGTGAATTTATAATCCTATTATGTTTGATTTTTTCAGAAAAAGGAGATTATGATGATCCGACGGTTTTTTAGCTACTATAGGCCACATAAGCGCCTATTCATTCTTGATTTTAGTTCGGCGGTATTCGTGGCAATTCTTGAATTGGGCTTTCCGCTTGCGGTTCAGTGGTTTATCGACAGCCTGCTTCCAAGCGGGAATTGGTCCATGATTGTTTCTGTAAGTGCCGGCCTGCTTGCTCTTTATTTGACCAGCACACTTCTGCAGTTTGTTGTTAACTATTGGGGCCACAAGCTGGGCATCAATATCGAAACAGATATGCGGCAGCAGCTTTTTCAGCACGTTCAAAGGCAGTCTTTCCGCTTCTTTGATAATACCAAAACAGGGCATATCATGAGCCGGGTGACAAATGATCTTATGGATATCGGAGAGCTCGCTCATCATGGCCCCGAGGATTTATTCATTGCGGTCATGACGTTTGCGGGTGCCTTCTGGATTATGCTGACGATCAATGTGAAGCTCGCTCTTATAACGATATTTGTTCTTCCCTTTCTTGTATGGCTGATTACATTTTGCAATATTAAAATGAACAAAGCATGGAAAAGGATGTACGGTGAAATTGCTGATGTGAACGCCCAGGTTGAGGATAGTGTATCTGGAGTGCGTGTGGTTCAGTCTTTTACAAATGAAAGCTATGAAATTAAAAGATTTAGAGAAAACAATGGCAAATTCCGTCTTGCCAAGCTTGCAGCATATAAAATTATGAGCTTTAGTGCTTCCGGAGTTTATATGCTGACCAGATTAGTTACGCTGATTGTTCTAGTGTACGGTTCCTGGCTGAGCTTCAACGGGCAGCTATCATATGGAGAATTGGTCGGATTTGTGCTTTATGTGAATGTACTTTTAAAACCGATTGATAAAATTAGCGCCCTGATGGAACTGTATCCAAAAGGAATGGCTGGTTTCAAACGCTTTTTGGAAATTATTGATACTGAGCCAGAGATTGAGGATGCAAAAGATGCCATTGAGGTTGAATCCTTAAGGGGTGATATCCGCTTTCAAGATGTAGCATTTAGTTATGACAAGCATAAATCGGTGCTTCAGGGGATTGACCTTCAAATAAAAGCAGGTGAAACAGTTGCTTTTGTTGGACCTTCAGGTGCCGGAAAGACAACGATTTGTTCTTTGATTCCACGCTTTTATGATGTAAATAGCGGAAGCATTAAGATCGATGGCATGGATATCAGGGACATGACGAAAAAATCACTGAGATCGCAAATCGGCATTGTTCAGCAGGATGTCTTCCTGTTTACCGGTACACTGAAAGAAAATATAGCTTACGGAATGCTTGGGGCAACAGACGAGCAGATTGCGGACGCAGCTCAAAAAGCCCACCTGCAGGACTTCATTGCATCTCTTCCGGATGGCTATGAAACTCAAATTGGGGAACGGGGATTAAAGCTGTCTGGCGGACAAAAACAAAGAATTGCCATTGCAAGAATGTTCCTGAAAAATCCGCCGATTTTGATTTTGGATGAAGCAACTTCGGCATTGGATACAGAAACCGAACAGATTATTCAAACTGCGTTGAATGAGCTTGCCGTAAACCGCACTACACTTGTGATTGCCCACAGGCTTGCAACCATTCGAAATGCAGACAGAGTGGTGGTTGTCACAGAAGACGGCATAGCCGAAGAAGGTACACATGATGAGTTAATAGAACAGGGCGGGATCTTCGCAGGCCTCCATAATGTGCAATTCCAAAGATAAAGCAGAATCCGTAATGGATTCTGCTTTTTTGTCTAAATGGAGACCTCTGCAAAAATACTGTTTCATCAAACAAACCTGGAAAAAATTAAAGAATAGTAGAAAACTAGCAAACAAGCATTCATTTTTACAAATGAAATTTGGGAAATCTGCAAACAAATCATGGAGTCAATCAATGAAATGCATAATTTTCAGAATAGTCAAAAAGAACTATCGTTTTAATTAAATATATGGAAGTTTTTAACTAGAACAGGACTTATGTGGTATAGACAACTATACTCTAACTCTATTAATCTTACAGTATGTAAACCCTTTCAAACATAAAGGAGGTTATTGGCTGATGAAAGTTCATAAAATTAAAGGAGGCAGTATGAAACATAAAACCAAGCTTATTGCGCTATCAGCAGCACTTAGCACATCACTCTTTATTCCGGCAGCATATCCGGCATCTGCGCAAAGCGCGGAAGGAGTTAAGCCAACAATGGAAAGGAAGGATCATAAAGAGGTGAAATACAAAAGTCATCCGATTTTTTCATGGGATCGCCCTGGGCCGATTTCTCCTATTCTTCATCCAGGTTCAGCGGCGGGAGCTGGAATGGTTCAGCAGCCGCTCAATGAAATCGATCCGCTGATGGAAGGTATGATTTCAGAAGGAGTCATGCCTGGTGCTGTCACTTTTGTCGCAAGGCGGGGCCATATTGTCAAACAAGACGCATACGGATATTCCTACCGTTATACGGATGATAAATTTACTGAAGCGCAGAATCCGATTGAAATGACGGAAGATACAATCTTTGATCTGGCTTCAATCAGTAAAATTTTCACAACTACTGCTGCGATGATATTGTATGATGATGGCCGCTTTCAACTGGATGATCCGGTTGCGAAATATATCCCCGAGTTTGCTGAAAACGGCAAGGAAAATGTAACGATTCGCCAGCTGATGACACATACTTCAGGATTTACTGCATGGATTCCTTTATATTCACAAGGGAGCAGCAGAGACGATCGGATGCAAATCGTTTTTAAACATCCATTGGCCAATGAACCGGGTGAAGCGTATACATACAGCGATTTGAATATGATTACCCTCGGCGCAATAATCGAACGCCTGTCAGGACAAAGCCTGGATGAGTTTGTGAAAAAACGCATAACCAAACCCCTCGGTATGAAGGATACGATGTATAATCCTCCTGAATCTTTGAAACACCGGATTGCGGCAACGGAATACCAGCCTGCTATCGGCAGGGGCCTTGTCTGGGGGAGGTTCATGATGAAAATGCCTGGTCCCTTAATGGCGTTGCCGGACATGCAGGTGTCTTTTCCACTGCATCCGATCTTGCTAAACTTGCCCATATGTATGTGAATGACGGGCGTTATGGCGGCAAGCGGATTTTAAAGGAAGAGACAGTGAAAATGCTGATTCAAAACCAGATTCCTCAATTTCCTGGAAATGATCATGGCCTTGGCTGGGAGCTTGGTCAGGGATGGTTCATGGATGCCTTATCAGAGGGAACTTCGCTTGGGCATACAGGGTACACTGGTACATCTATTGTAATAAACCGGAATAATGGCACGATTGCTATTCTCTTAACAAATCGCGTCCATCCATCAAGAAATACGGTTACAACGAATATTGCAAGGCGAGCATTTGCAAGACAGGTAGCAGATTCCATTCCTGTTGCAATCCCTGGAAAAGGAGATGCCTGGTTCTCAGGATATGGAGATAAAATTCAGCACAATTTAACGGCTAAAGTGGATCTCAATGAAGAGGCGGTCCTGTCGTTTGATACCTGGTACAGAACTGAAACCAATGCGGATATGGCCTTTGTAGAGGTATCAGAGGATGGCGTCAATTGGACACAGGCGGCACAGCCATTAACAGGCAGCAGCATCGATTGGAAAAACGAAAAACTAACGATTCCTGAAGGAACCTCCCACATTCGATTCCGATACCAGACAGACAGTACAGTAAATGGCAGAGGCTGGTATGTTGATAATGTAAAACTCAGACTTTCAGATGGCAAAAAAGTGACGCCTGCCTTCTCAGGAAACGGGTGGAAAAAAGAAATTACTAGCATTCGATTTTTTAGTGAAAAGTAAGCTTAAGAGCATATGAAATAAATGCAGTAAGGACGGTGGAAGAAATGGTTAAAGCCCGTAAAATAATGTTCATTTCCCTTCTCGCAATTACACTTGCCGTTTCGCAGTTATGGATCGGAGGAACCTTGAAACAAGCCTCTGCAGAAAGTGCAGCAAAGGATTTAATCATCCTTCAGAATGTGCCTGATGTCAGTACGGAAATTAGTGGAGAAGCATTTCAATTAAAGGCGCTTCATGTCTATAAAGAAGGACATTTCATGGGAATTTCAGATGGTGTGAAATGGAAATCTTCAAATAAAAATGTTGCAGCAGTTGATCAGGCGGGGAATATCACCTTAATGGGGAAGCCAGGAAAAACCTTCATCAGTGTAACGGACGGAGTATATAAGGACCGTATTGCACTTCAAATAAAACCTGACGGCAAAAAGCACAGCAAGGGCAAGCCAGCTTTTAAAGTGAAAATCATTAAGGAGCATGGGAAACGGTATGATCTCATTAGCCGAGCAGTGAAAAACATGTCTATTGAAGAAAAGGTCGGCCAGATGCTGATGCCTGATTTCCGCACCTGGAAGGGGAAAAATGTCACTGAAATGCTGCCGGAAATTGAGAAGCTGGTAAAAGATTATCATCTTGGCGGGGTCATATTATTCCGTGAAAATGTGGTGACAACAGAACAGACAGCCACACTGGTTTCCGACTATCAGAAAGCTGCAGATAAATTCGGCTTATTAATGACGATTGACCAGGAAGGCGGAATTGTAACACGTCTTCAATCAGGAACAGACATGCCTGGCAATATGGCGTTAGGAGCTGCCCGTTCTGAAGAAATTTCCCGAAAGGTCGGCAAGGCGATTGGAAAGGAACTGGCATCACTTGGCATAAATATGAACTTTGCACCTGTTATGGATGTAAATAATAATCCCGACAATCCGGTAATTGGCGTTCGTTCATTTGGTGAGGACCCGCAGCTTGTCGCTGACATGGGTGTTGCTTATACCGAAGGATTGCAATCAGCAGGTGTTGCCGCTACAGCAAAGCACTTTCCCGGACATGGAGATACAGCAGTAGACTCCCATCTTGGATTGCCTGAAGTACCACATGACAAAGAACGTCTAAAAGAAGTTGAATTGTATCCTTTCCAAAAGGGAATGGAAGCAGGGATTGATGCGATCATGACAGCACATGTTACCTTCCCTAAGATTGATGATACAAAAGCAATCTCGAAAAAAACTGGTGAGGAAATTGCAGTTCCGGCCACTCTTTCCCATAAAGTGCTGACAGAACTTATGAGGGAAGAAATGGGCTATGATGGTGTTATTACAACAGACGCGATGAATATGAATGCCATTGCCGAACATTTTGGACCAGTTGACGCGGCCATTCGAGCAGTAAAAGCTGGAACAGATATTGTGCTAATGCCTGTTGGGCTTCAAGAAGTTGCAGAAGGGCTAGTGAATGCTGTGGAGAATGGAGAAATATCAGAAAAACGCATTGAATCATCAGTTGAACGAATTTTAACTTTGAAAATAAAGCGAGGAATTATTAAAGAAGAGACACCACAGCCGATCGATGAAAAAATTGCAAACGCACTTCAGATTGTTGGATCAGAAGAACATAAACAAATAGAAAAAGAAGCAGCTGAACGTTCAGTCACATTGGTTAAAAATGAAAGAGATGCACTGCCGCTGCAATTATCTCCTGAAGATAATATAGTCGTTGTCGGCAATACGTATATTGCAGACTTAAAGAACGCAATCAGCAAGTTTCATGCAAACACAACGGTCATCCAAACCTCAAGCTATGCATTAACGGAAGAGCAGAAGGAGCTAATCAGGAATGCCAGTGCTGTTATTGTGGGCTCCTATACGTTTAATGTATCAGGCCGCTCACCGGACAGCGCTCAGATGAAAATGGTTAATTCCATCATTGCTGAGTCAGAAGCTCCAGTCATTTCGGTTGGCATCCGTAACCCATATGACATCATGGCTTATCCGGAAGTTGATGCCTACATTGCGCAATACGGATTCAGGACGGCAAGCTTTGATGCATCTGCAGGTGTTGTTTTTGGCCAGGTTAATCCTTCAGGTAAATTGCCTGTAACAATTCCGGGTCCAGATGGCAGTGTTTTATTTGAATTTGGCCATGGATTGAGCTATTAGGCACACTGCTATTTTTAAATAGGAAGGGGTACAGGCAGCCTAGGGTTTTGCCTGTGCCTTCATTCTTAATATTAGTAGAATTTTTATCGTTGGAATTTTAGAAACTTTCTAGCTCCACCCCTTCCCCACCAAGATGTAGGGGATGGGCAAGGAGCTTCCGCTTTTCTGATCAAGGAGGGAAAAATATATGAAGAAATGGTTTATGGGGTTTTTGACAATGATTCTCGTACTCTCTTCTTTAACTGTTGTGCTTGCAGATAACGGCAATGGCAAAGGAAAAGGCAAGAAAAAGAAATTCGAGCTTGGAGTTGAAGTTCTTTTAAATGATAAGAAGGATCTCATAGAGGGGAAAAGAGTGGGCTTAATCACAAACCCGACTGGGGTAGACCAGAATTTAAACAGCATTGTCGATATTCTGCACAATGATCCCGATGTGGAGTTAACAGCTTTATATGGCCCGGAACATGGAGTCCGCGGAAGTGCACAGGCGGGAGAATATGTTGAGTATTATATCGATGAAAAGACAGGGCTTCCTGTTTACAGCTTATACGGAAAAACCAAGAAGCCTACACCTGAAATGCTGGAAAATATCGATGTGCTCCTGTTTGATATCCAGGATGTAGGAACACGTTTCTACACGTATATTTATACAATGGCATATGCAATGGAAGCAGCAAAAGAAAACAATATTCCTTTAATCGTGCTGGACAGGCCAAATCCCCAAGGTGGAACAAAGGTTGAAGGACCTGTGCTTGATATGAAGTATTCCTCATTTGTGGGGAATTATTCGATCCCGCTCCGGCATGGGATGACAGTAGGTGAACTGGCCGAATTATTCAATGAAGAGTTCGAAATTGGTGCAGAGTTAACTGTTGTCAAAATGAATGGCTGGAAGCGGGAAATGTATTATGATGACACCAGCCTTCCGTTTGTCATGCCGTCCCCTAATATGCCCACTTTAGAAACTGCTTTAGTATATCCGGGAGCTGCATTGATTGAAGGGACGAATGTTTCTGAGGGACGCGGAACAACGAAGCCGTTTGAATTAATTGGTGCTCCATTTATCAACGCTGATGATTTGGCTGGACATTTGAACAGTCTTAATCTTCCGGGGTAACCTTCAGAGCTGCTTCGTTTACACCAAGCTTCTCTAAGCATGCAGGAAAGCTTTCACATGGGATTCAAATTCATGTTACACATCGCGATGCATTCAAGCCTGTCGAGACCGGACTTCATATCGTGAAGGCGATCCATGATATGTATCCGGAAGACTTCGAATTCCGTGCCGAAAACAGTGCAGGAATTTCATTCTTTGACAATCTGATGGGCAATGGCTGGGTCCGTGAAGACATTGAGGAAGGGAAGCCAGTTGAAGAAATCTCCTCCAAATGGCAGAAAGAATTAAAACAATTCAATAAGACACGTGAAGAATATTTACTCTATTAAACTCGCAGGAAAGAACTTGGCGGCAAAATGCCCCAGGTTCTTTTTTTATTATATGGCGGGTCGGCATAATACTGATGGTGTCTGGTACTGAATTATAAAGCCTGTTCATATTATGTAATAATCCATGCAGAAAGAGGTGTGTAAAAATGTTGGGGTTTTTACAAAAGATTGGCAAGTCTTTAATGCTGCCGATTGCAGTCATGCCTGCTGCTGCACTTTTGCTTAGGCTGGGACAGGATGACCTTTTAGGCATTCCGTTTATATCTGCAGCCGGGAATGCTGTGTTTGGACATTTGGCTCTATTGTTTGCCATCGGGATTGCCATCGGTTTTTCTAAGGATGGCAGCGGGGCCGCTGCCCTAGCCGGTGCAGTGGGTTATTTTGTGCTGACTGAAGGTGCCGCGGCGATAAACGAAACGGTCAATATGGGTGTTTTTGGGGGAATCATTTCCGGTATTATTGCAGGGCTATTATACAATAAATATCATGATATTAGGCTGCCGGAATGGCTTGGTTTCTTTGGAGGAAAACGGTTCGTGCCCATTATCACATCACTTGTTATGATTGTCATTGCATTTTTGTTCGGGTATGTGTGGCCGCCGGTCCAGGCAGGCATTAACAGTGTGGGCGATTGGATTATTGGTGCAGGTGCCGCGGGTGTTGGAGTCTTCGGATTCCTCAACCGATTATTAATTCCGGTTGGGCTCCATCATATATTGAACACGCTTGTCTGGTTTGAGTTTGGTGAGTTTACTAATGCAGCCGGGGATGTCATTAAAGGAGACTTATGGCGATTCATTGCAAAAGATCCATCTGCAGGGATTTTCATGACTGGATTCTTCCCGATCATGATGTTTGGTCTGCCGGGCGCTGCTTTTGCCATGGTTGCAGCTGCTAAAAAGGAAAGAAGGAAAGCGGTGGCAGGGGCGATGGCAGGCCTCGCATTTACTTCCTTCCTGACCGGTATTACAGAGCCGATAGAATTCTTATTTATGTTCTTATCACCGGTACTATATTTTATTCATGCTATTTTAACAGGTTTGGCTATGTCCATCTCCTATTTGTTGGATATTCATCATGGGTTCGGGTTTTCAGCAGGTGCCCTGGATTATTTTCTAAACTTCGGCATTGCCCAGAAGCCAGTGCTGCTTGCGGGAATAGGTCTCCTTTATGGCCTTCTGTATTTTGTGGTTTTCTATTTCCTCATTAAGAAACTGGATTTAAAAACGCCGGGAAGGGAAGATGAAATTGCAGGTGAATTTGAAGGGAATTCCGCTCTAAAAGGCAACTATGCTGAAGCTGCAGATGCTTATCTGGAGGCTCTGGGCGGCAGAGAAAATCTTGAAGAAATCGATAATTGTGTAACCCGCCTTCGTTTAAAGGTGAAAGATATAGCTATGGTTGATGAAGGGCGTTTAAAACAGCTGGGGGCAAAAGGGGTAATAAAGCTCAGCAAAACCAGTCTGCAGGTTATTGTTGGAACGGATGTTGAATTTCTGGCAAATGAATTGAAAAAGAAGTAAATGAAAAGCTGGCTCGCTGTCACGGGGGCCAGCTTTTGTTACATATAGTTTTACAAGGGTGCCTCAATTCCCTTAGATACTGATGAAATATATGCTTTCTCATATAGTAATTAAGTTTTAATGATCTCTGCAAATCATAATTTTAATAGCTTTACAGTAAAAAATTAAATTTATAGGATGGACATTTTTTCAAATTTAAGTGTTATCCCCCATGGACAAGCGCCCTTTTTTCTCAGTATAGGATAGTAGTTTAAGCATGTCCAAATTTTAAACATAACATGTCTACGTAAGGGTTCCCTTGCTAAATGACTTTAAAGGGGGATATCATCATGGTAGAACCATTAACGGTGTTAATTGTCATTCTTTTAGCCGTTGTATTACTTTTGGCAAGCATTCTTGTACCTTCAGCAGAAGGTGCCATCGTGGAGGCAATTTGCAGCCTTTTGGGATGCTCTGCAAATGACGCTTAAAGAAAAATTACAGAAACCCTGGTATATTTCCAGGGTTTTTCGTATGAAAAAATAAAATCTTTTAATCCTGTATGTTTGTCCATTCCAAATATACTGCAGTTTCATAGAATAGTGAGTGAAAACGAAGAAGGACGGGATAAAAATGGAGGAAAATAAACCAGAACAGCAGAATTCATCTGAAAAAACGGCAAGCAATAAGAATCGGTATAATTCCGAGGCTGTAGAAAAACTGGCAGCAAATTTACTGAAGGATGAAAATAATATCAATTTCGGATCTTTATTTAAAATGGCCAATAAGATATTGAAGGATGATTCCCTAATGGGACTGGTCGGGGAAATCTCTCAAAAGCCGCCTGAAGATAAAGATGGAGCAGCTATCGAAGAGATTCCAGACATCGAAAATAGAGAACTTGTTTCCTTGCAAAAAGAAATGGAGGCAATAAGATCCGAATTAAAAACAACTCGAAAAGAGGTAGCTGAATTAAAGAAACAAAACGCTTCCCTTTTAAGCCTATATTTAAAAGTACTTAATGCAGCAAACAATGATTTTAAAAAAGGTATTGGGCTTATATCAGGATTAAGCAAATTATTAAAATAGAGACTTAAGGCATTACTTTTACGGGTAATGCTTTTTTTATGGCACAAAACTAGACCGGCATGCTATAAAACCTTAGGATAGAAAGAAAAACGATGGAAAGATGGTGTCCCAATTGGAAGAAAAAACAGGAAGGATTGCTCAGCAGCAGCTTGATGCTTATAACCGGCAGAACATTGATGAATTTTTAGCAGTATATAGTGATGATGTAACAGTTATGACATTCCCTGGGGACGAGGTTATGTATAAAGGAAAAGAAAAGATGAGGGAGAGGTACAGCCAGCTTTTTAAAAACAATCCAAATCAGCATGCTGAGCTGATTTCCAGAATGGCAAAAGGAAATATAGTTATTGATTATGAATATGTTACTGGAAGGGCAAACGGTCAGTCTATTTATGCAATAGCAATGTATGAAATTGAAGAAGATAAAATTCAAAAAGTCTGGTTTGTAAAATAAAATAGTGTTAATTAAAAAATTTCGTATTCCGATTAAAAAAGTATTGTGCTATGCAGGAAAATCATTGATAATTTTTAAAAGATAGAGTGATACTCATCTATACATTTTCTGATGAGGGGGATTACATTGAAAATTCGTGTATCTGCTGTGCAGTATCATCTGCACACCATTCGTTCGTTTGAAGAGTTTGCCGGGCAATGTGAGCATTACATTAAAACTGCACAGGAGTTCGGATCGGAGTTTGTCTTATTTCCTGAATTTTTTACCACACAGCTTTTGTCCATTGGAAGCGAGCAGGGAACAAGTCTGACGATAAATGAATTGCCTGGTTTTACAGAACAGTATAAAATGCTATTTTCCAATTTTGCTAAAGATACAAAAATGCATATTATTGGCGGTACACACGTTATTAACAGAGATGGCCGCCTTTATAATGTGGCTCATTTATTTTATCCGGATGGGCGGATTGAAGAGCAGGCTAAACTGCATATCACTCCTACTGAAGTCCATGAGTGGAATATGTCACCTGGCGAAGGCCTCCGTGTATTTGATACAGATAAAGGCAGAATAGCCATCCTGACATGCTATGATATTGAGTTTCCGGAAATCGTCCGTATGGCAAAAGCAAAAGGAGCAGATGTTATTTTCTGTCCTTCCTGTACGGACGACCGGCATGGTTTCCACCGTGTCCGCTATACAAGCCATGCAAGAGCTATTGAGAATCAGGTATATGTTGTGGTCACAGGAACAATTGGTTCCCTGCCTACTGTCGACTTTATGCGTGCCAATTTCGGCCAGGCAGCTGTCATTACACCGAATGATATTCCATTTCCGCCAAAAGGGATTATGGTGGAAGGCGAGTTGAATGACGATATGATTGTGACTGCCGACCTTGACCTTAGCCTTTTATATGAAGTCCGAGAACGCGGCTCTGTTACGACTTGGCGCGACCGCAGAACGGATTTGTATGTCGACTGGGAAAAAGAAAATATCGAAGGATGAAAAATGGCATATAGAAGCGAATTTTATGTGTTTGATGGGGATAAGCCGGTGCCTGCTGTAATCAGGAATTATACTAAAGCGGATTTTGATCAATTAATTGACATTCAGGCTGAATGCTTTCCGCCCCCTTTTCCTTCGGATTTATGGTGGAATAAGGAGCAATTAACTAACCATGTGGAGCTCTTTCAGGATGGTGCACTTTGCATCGAGATTGAAGGAATATTAGCAGGGTCTTTAACTGGGCTGATTGTTGATTTTGATCCTTCCCACCCGGAGCATACATGGGAAGAAATAACCGACAGCGGCTATATTCGCAATCATAATCCTCAAGGCAAAACATTATATATTGTTGATATAAGTGTCCGACCCAAGTTCCGAAAACTTGGGCTGGGCAAATTAATGATGCAGGCTATGTATCAGGTTGTCATTAGATTAGGTCTCGATCGCTTGCTTGGAGGGGGCGGATGCCTGGCTACCATAAATTCGCCCATGAATTGACTGCCCAGGAATATCTTCAGCAATTGATCGATGGGAAGAAGAAAGATCCGGTTATCACATTTTTGCTGAGGTGCGGCCGAACTCCGCTTACTGTTGCAGAAAATTATTTAGAAGATGAGGAGTCACTTAATTACGGTGCCTTAATGGAGTGGAACAATCCATTTAAGGTATAAGCGGCAAAGGAGATAGTACATTGGAATATATCAGAATTACGAGTATTCATGATCCTCTTTTTGTTAAAATGCATGAGTTGATGAAAGAAGTCTTTCCTCCTGAAGAAGTACTTGAGTTTGAATTGTGGAAGGAACCTCTTGAAGATTCTGGAATTCGTGTGTTTGCGGCTGTTCATGAAGGTGATGTGGTCGGTGCTACCGAATATCGCTACTATCCGCAATGGAATATTGCCATGACTGATTTTACCATCATTGGCCGTCAGGGCCTAAGCCTTGGCCGTTTCCTTGCACGAAATCGATCCAAGGATCTTGACGAGCTTGCCGGCCAAAACGGTAAAGAGCTATTTGGCATGTTTGCAGAAATTTATGATCCTTATGGAATTGAAGACCATGAATTTGGCGGTGCCAAGCCAATGAACCCATTCGTCCGCCGGGAGGTTTTGTCTCATATGGGCTATAAGAAGCTTGATTTCCCATATCTTCATCCTTCTTGGAAAAATGATGGGGAAGCAGTTAAGGGACTTGATTTTTGCTTCATGCCAGCAGATGAAGAAATCACAGAGATTCCTTCTGGCTTGGTTATTAATTTCCTTTCAGAATATTACGCTGTTCTATCGGCTAAACCGCAGGAGTGGTATGGAATGATTGAACAGCTGAAAGAAAAAGAGAAAATATCCCTGCTTCCTTTATAATCAGCAGAAAGCCCTTGCCTCAAGGGCTTTTTTGCATTCAATGTTTAACGGACATACTAAAAAGGTAAAGAATATAAAGTAATGTTCAAACCGAAAAGAGGGATCCTTTCATGGCATTGAAAAGATTAATAAAAGCATTCATTGTAAAAAACGGTGCTTCATTAGTGAAAAAATATGTTGTTCCGGCTGTAAAAAGAAAGCTGAAAAGCAGGAGATAAATTTATTCAGGCATCTTCCATTGGAAGGTGTTTTCTTTTTTGGGGGGGCAAAAGAAATACGCAAAGACTGGTCAAATTAGTGTAAATATCATATTCCATTATGTTCACTAGTTATATAGGATGGAAGAGAATCAGTCATATATTGTAGAAAATATAGGAAAATTTTCTGATATTAAAAATTCTGAATTTTCTTTAATATAAAAAATGCAGTATTTCGGGACACTTAAACTTAGCGTACCGACTACATAGCTAAATTATATTAGGGGGAATAAATTTGAAGAAGAAAATCTTAATTAAAACTGCTTTAGCCGGAGCTCTTGTCCTATCCGCTGGTGGCCCAACAGCATTTGCACATGATGAATTCAGCGGAGGTATTGAAAAAGGTGATAGTCTGGCAGGTGTTGAATTAGCTGTTCCATTGCTTGATGGCAGCAAAAATACAGGTAATCTTCAAGAAGTAGCGTCTGTTCCACTAAAAGAAGTAAAAGAGGGAGTACAAAATTCATCGGGTGATGTTTATGCGCATAAAGGCTTTGCCTATGTAGGCACACATACCAAAAATGGGGGTGAAGGCGGAGTGCGTGTATTTGATATGAAAAAGCCTTCAAATCCAGTAGAAGTGTCGTCATTTGCTCATATCCCAGGGACATGGCAGGAAAAAGTAATTGTAAAAACTGTTAATACGAAGCACTTTAAAGGTGATTTGGCTGCAGTCAGCGTTCAAAAGGTAGATCGAACCAACCCAAATGCAAAAGGAGGATTTGTATTATACGATGTAACAAACCCTCGGGAACCAAAGGAATTGGGATTTTGGGAAGATACATCGGGGGCACGGGGAACACATGAACTTTACCTAACCGTTCAAGGAAATAATGTTTATGTGCTGACTGCAAATTGCTATGCAGATCTGTATTCTCATGGTGATAAAATGGATGTTAATATTGTAGACGTTACTAATCCCTCAACGCCTGAAACAATTTATGAATTTAATCCGCGCAATTATATATCTGAAGTGAACGATGATAATTATGATGGATATAATTGGACTGATGAAGACGGAATTCAAAGGGCAGCGTTTGCTCATAGCGTCAAAACAGATGGAACTGGGAAAACAGCTTTCCTTTCGTACTGGGATTTAGGAACAATCATACTTGATATTAGCGATGCCAAAAATCCAGTTTATCTGGGCAGGACGGATTTCGCCAATGATGTTCAGGGAGCCGCCCATTCGATGGATTTAGCTAAAGGAGGAAATGTCCTTATAGAGACAAGGGAGGTATTTGGTCCAACCAGAGAGGGCTTTGAGAGTGCCTATGGCTACACAATGATTTATGATATCAAAGATAAGACAGATCCAAAGCTTCTAAGCACTTTTAGAACCGACTTCACTGAGAAGATTCCTGGAGGAGCGACGGTCCATGATCCAAAGGTTCAGGGGAACACATTGTATCTCTCACATTATGCAGGGGGTGTAAGGACAGTTGATATTACAGACCCGTCGAATCCGGAAGAAATTGGTGTCTATATTCCAAGCAAATCTAACATTTGGGGTGTATTCGTAGATCGCAATTATGTACTTGCATCCGATATGGGATCTGGATTGAAAGTCCTGCAGAAAAACGGCAGCCAATAATAATTAAAAAACAGGAGTCCCCGAAGAAGGCTCCTGTTTTTTGATATCTCCTAAAAAAGGACGGTTATAATGATAAACTTTTGACCTGACAAGAAGCAGGTTTTGTGAAACTACAGAGTTATTTTTGAGTTTTCAGCTTTCATTTTTCTCGGCCAAACAGTATAGCTGAAGCTGATGGCAAAATCGATTGCAAGAACCAATGTCCATATTCCTGCTAATCCTTTGAGACTCTCCGTTTGCTGGGGATTGTCAATAAAAAGGATCATAGCCATTAATAAAACCAAACCAATTATCCATGCGAGAAGATGCCTATACCATCCGTTTCTCTCTCTCCTTGCATGTTCTTTGCCGTATTTTGCTGGCTTTTCAGGTTTTGGTCCATTTCCGAACTTAAAGGCAAATCTTTCGTCTGCCCATTGAATCATAGGTTTTCCATAGGCTACCGTTACGCCAATATAAATTGCTGCAAAGCCATGGAAAATGGTTGCCTCTGTTCCACTGTGCAAATCAATGGTCGTTGCTGCAATTAGAATTAAATCAATTAGCGGGGTACAAAGCAGAAGGAAACCACCTAATGATTTTTTCTTTACTATATATCTTGCTGTTAAACCTGCAGCAACAAAAATCCAAAAACCAATTTCACATGCGATAATTAGCCAGCCAATCAGATTTTCCACATCCTTTTTAACACAGTTGTACTATAAAAATATTGTAATACAACTGTGTTAAAAAAGCAATAGGTGGTATAATATAATTATGCCAAAAAAGTTAACCATGAAGAGCAAAAGCATATTTTAGGAAAAGCAGCATGGCGGGTGATTAAAAAAGAGGGCATTGAAGGTGCTTCTGTTCGTAAAGTTGCGGAGGAAGCAGGTCTATCTGCTGGGTCTTTGCGCCATTATTTTTCAAATCAAAATGAACTGTTGGCGTATTCAATGAACTTAGTATCAGAAAGGGTGAAAACACGAATTCAGAATGCGGCTTTTACAGATGATCATTTCGAAAATATGATTCTCGTGCTGGGGGAATTACTTCCTCTAGATGAAGAACGGCGATTGGAAATGGAAGTCTGGATAGCATTTAATATAAAGGCTTTAGTAGACCCGCATCTTTCTGAACTTAGCAGCCGTGTATACGAAGAAATGAAGACAGGCATCAGAAACATCATTGAGGGACTAGTTAAATTAGGACTGTCCGGAACTGAAATGAAAGTTGAGGAAGAAGCAGGTCGTCTGCATGCCCTTATTGATGGCCTCGCCCTCCATGCAGTAATGAAACCAGATCAATTTAATGAAGAAAAAATGAAAGCGATTCTTAGAAATCATTTGTTGTCATTGCTGGAAAAATAAATGTGTTAAAGGCGGCTGAATTTACAGCCGTTTTTTTTGTGTCCATTAAAATCTATTTTTGTTAGAATGCCTGGAGTTATCTGCCAATATCATTAACTAAACGTTTAACTTTTTCTTGCAAGGGTAGTGAAAACCTAAGAAACCGATTCATTGAAAGGATGATTGAGTTGCCAGCATCTCTCAATATAAAGATAAATGGTATAGAAATGAAGGCAAAGCAGGATCAAACCGTTTTGCAATTATTAAACGATAGTTCGATTGAAATTCCTCAGGTTTGCTTCCATCCGAGCCTTGGAGCAATAGAGACCTGTGATACCTGCATTGTTTCTGTCAATGGAGAACTTGTACGTTCGTGCTCCACAAAAATTAAAGATGGAGACGTAATTGATACTGTGGATCCTGATGTAAAACAGGCGCAGACCATTGCCATGGATAAGATTCTCTTT
Source organism: Cytobacillus pseudoceanisediminis (assembly GCF_023516215.1). Classification (NCBI taxonomy): domain Bacteria; kingdom Bacillati; phylum Bacillota; class Bacilli; order Caryophanales; family Bacillaceae; genus Cytobacillus; species Cytobacillus pseudoceanisediminis. The sequence continues at coordinate 574,898 of NZ_CP097349.1, forward strand.
AATCATGAATTGTATTGTACGGTTTGTGATTATAACAACGGGGGATGTGAAATACATAATACGGTTAAGGCGATGAAAATCAATCACCAAAGCATCCCGTTTGATCAAAAACCTTATGAAAAGGATGAATCTCATCCATTTTACAGATACGATCCCGATCAGTGCATTCTTTGCGGAAGATGTGTGGAAGCCTGTCAGGACGTCCAGGTTACTGAAACCCTTACCATTGATTGGGAGCGGGAGAGACCAAGGGTTATCTGGGATAACGATGTGCCCATTAACGAGTCCTCCTGCGTATCCTGTGGACACTGTTCTACGGTTTGTCCATGTAATGCCATGATGGAAAAAGGAATGGAGGGGGAAGCCGGATTTCTGACTGGAATTGCCAAAGACACTCTTCGTCCAATGATTGAAATCACTAAAAATGTTGAAACAGGATATGGGTCCATTCTGGCTATATCTGATATGGAAGCAGCTATGCGGGAAGAGAAAATTAAAAAGACCAAAACAGTCTGTACATATTGCGGTGTCGGCTGCAGCTTTGATGTATGGACAAAGGGCCGTGAAATACTGAAGGTGGAGCCTCAGGCAGAAGCACCTGCCAATGGAATTTCTACATGTGTAAAAGGGAAATTTGGCTGGGACTTTGTGAATAGTGAGGAACGATTAACGAAGCCGCTAATCAGGGAAGGCGATTCATTCCGTGAAGCAGAATGGGACGAAGCATTGGAACTGATTACACGAAAATTCTCGGAAATTAAAGAACAGCATGGCCCAGATGCATTGAGCTTTATTACATCATCTAAATGTACCAATGAGGAATCGTATTTAATGCAGAAACTTGGCAGGGCAGTCATAGGGACAAATAATATCGATAACTGTTCAAGATATTGCCAGACCCCTGCAACTGTAGGGTTATTTCGAACTGTGGGATATGGAGGGGATGCTGGTTCAATCGAAGATATTAAAAACTCTGAATTAGTGCTGATTATTGGTTCCAATACGTCTGAATCCCATCCGGTTCTTTCTACCAGGGTGAAACGATCCCAGAAGCTTAACGGCCAAAAAGTAATTGTGGCTGACTTAAGGGAACATGAAATGGCAGAGCGGTCTGATCTGTTTGTGCGTCCTCGTGCAGGTACGGATATGGTCTGGCTTTCTGCCATTACCAAATACATTATCGACCAGGGATGGGCGGATGAGAAGTTTCTGCAGGAAAAAGTAAATGGACTTGAAGAATTTGTATCAAACCTGGAGAAATATACGCTGGAATTTGCAGAAGAAACGACCGGGATTTCCAAAGACAATTTAATCAAAATGGCGAAAATGATTCATGAAGCCAATAGTGTTTCCGCTTTATGGGCAATGGGTGTCACACAGCATCTTGGAGGCAGTGATACAAGTACAGCCATATCAAATCTGCTTCTTGTAACAGGAAATTACGCTAAACCTGGTGCAGGTGCGTATCCTTTAAGGGGCCACAACAATGTGCAGGGGGCAGGTGATTTTGGAAGCAGCCCCGATAATTTGCCTGGGTATCAGAAGGTTTCAGACCCTGATGTGAGAAAGAAGTTTGAAGATGCATGGGGAGTAAAGCTTCCGGAAAAGGCCGGACTGAATAATCACGAAATGGTAGAAGGGATTCATGAAGGCCAGCTGAAAGCGATGTATCTGAAGGGTGAAGATATGGGACTTGTGGATTCAAATATTAATTATGTGCAGGCTGCTTTTGAGAAGCTTGATTTCTTTGTGGTACAGGACATTTTCCTTTCCCGTACAGCTGAGTTTGCGGATGTGGTGCTTCCTGCAAGTCCAAGTTTGGAAAAGGAAGGAACATTTACTAACACAGAGAGGAGAATTCAGCGTCTTTACCAGGCGTTCGAGCCGCTTGGGGATTCGAAGCCGGATTGGCAGATTATCATTGAAGTTGCAAATCGGCTGGGAGCAGGCTGGACATATACGCACCCAAGCGAAGTAATGGACGAGGCAGCTGGACTTATGCCATTATACGCAGGAGTTACTTATGATAGATTGGAAGGATACAATAGTCTGCAATGGCCCGTGGCTGAAGATGGAACAGACAGTCCTCTCCTCTATACGGAAGGCTTTCCTTTTCCGGATGGCAAGGCAAGACTTTTTCCGGTAGATTGGACTCCTGCTCTTGAATACCCAATGGAATATGATATTCATGTCAATAATGGGCGTCTTCTGGAGCACTTCCATGAAGGTAATATGACCTATAAGTCAAAAGGAATCAGCTTGAAAACACCGGAAGTTTTCCTGGAGGTATCACCTGAACTAGCCGAAGAACGAGGGTTGAAGGATGGTACACTTGTTCGTTTGACATCGCCATATGGCAATGTGAAAGTAAAGTGCCATATAACGGATAGGGTTAAAGGAAAGGAAGTTTACCTTCCTATGAATGATAGGGGCGAAGCCGCCATAAATTTATTAACAAGCAGCTATGCCGACAAGGATACCGATACACCGGCATATAAGGAAACGAAGGTAAAGCTTGAAATCCTGAGTGAAGAAGGAAGCAACCCGCTTCCAAGAATTAATCACCGCTATGGCAATCCGCAGCCGCAGATAGGTGTAAACGTGCAAAAGAAATGGGCAAGAAAAGATTATATTTTCCCGGGAGAAATGGTGAAAAAGGAGCGAAAGCAGCATGGCTAAAGCGATTAATAACATCAAGCGTTTTGAATTAAGCCCAGAGGATAAACGCAAAAAGGACCTGGAAGAAGTGGAGAATGCCCTGATAGATAATAAGGATTCCATTCTTGAGCTACTGACAGCAGTAGGACATATGCATGATCGGGGAATTCTTTCATTATTAAATGGCTTATTTGGACAGGGAGATAAAGTATTGAATGTCCTTGTTAAAGCAGTGGATAAACCGGAAGCTACCAATACAATCAAAAACCTGCTTCTCATGGTTGGAACTCTTGGCACCATTAATGTTCAGCAGCTTGAACCCTTGCTGTTAAAATTAAATTCCGGTATTGCCAGGGTGGCGGAACATAAAGAAACGGATGAAAAAACAAGCTACTTTGAACTGGTAAAGGCATTAAAAGATCCAGAAGTCAATCGTGCGGTTACACTTCTGATTACTTTCCTAAAAGGGATGGGAGAAGATACAAGCGCCATGGAAAGGAACACACAGCTTCCAGAAGACCAGAAAATACACAAAATGGAGAAAAACGAAAGAGATGTTCCTCCTAACAAAAGAGAATGACAACAAGCCGGTGACCCCATTTAAGGTCACTGGTTTTTTATTGGAAATGATAAAATCAGGCAAATAGCCTTAAATATTGTCAATATTCTCTTTAATATCAATTTAATAGCAAAATTTTTGTGGAAAAATGGAAAATCATGTACTAGAATGGCAATATAGGAAAGTTTATTAATTTGCCACCCAAAACATACATCATTTGCGAAGTATAAGAAAGAGGGTAATAAAGTGGGCATTATAAATGAAGATAGTTTCATTGAAACAGTCCACATGAAAGGCTTGCAAATCTCCCTGATTGCTTCGGGGGACGGGACAGAGGTTATTTATCATAAGCTTGATCCGGGCATAATGTGGGGGATTGAACCCCAAGAAGGCTGGGAAGCACTAGAATATTTATGTGTACTTTCAGGGGAATTAATTCTTAGAAATGGAAATGAAACCAAGAAAATAAAAACAGGGAGTTCTTTTTTTAGGGCACCAGTAGAAGAACATTATGTTTTTGAAGCAGCAGCTACCACTGAATTTCTTTATGTAACATCAAGGCCAGTTTTTTTTCATTATAGTAAAGTAACAAAGGAAATGATGGAGTTATCAATATCAATTGAAGAAAAAGATGGATATACCAGAGATCACTGCCAAAGAATTAATAAGCTTTCTATGCTGGTTGGAAAAACATTAGAGTTAGATTCTAAGCAACTAGTAAACTTGAATTTAGCTTCTTTTCTTCATGATGTGGGGAAGTTGCGCATACCCCTGGAAATATTGCAAAAGCCGAGTAAACTCACTCCAGAGGAATGGGAAATAATGAAGAAACATTCTGTTTTCGGAAGAGAAATACTTGAGGAAACAGGATTGCCGCTCTTGATAGATGCAGGAAAAGTAGTCGAACAGCACCATGAGAGATTTGATGGAAAAGGTTATCCTCTTGGATTGAAAGGCAGCGAGATTTCTATTGAAGCTTCGATCATTTCGATTATTGATTCTTATGATGCTATTACCACGGATAGAGTGTACAAAAAGGGCAGGAGTAAGGAAGAAGCTAAAAAAGAATTATTGAATTACCGTGGAACCATGTATCATCCTGAAATTCTGGATGTTTTCCTGGGGCTTATAGATCAAATTTAAATTTATGGGGGAAAAAAATGAAAAAGATAGGGTTTATTTTAATGGCAGTAATCTTGACTGCCGCATTAGGAATTAAAACCGCGGAGGCTGCATATTTACCGGAGTATGATAAATATGTCGAAGTTTCCTATGAAGATGCAAGGAAAATTGCTGATTTGCTGGGATTGAAAGATATACCATTAGGAGAGGAAACAGCAAGGTTATCGTTTGAAATGCAAGAAAAGTTAATCGCTAAAATTGAAGTGATACTTAAAACAGAGATTGACCATTATTATGTATGGTTAACAGTCGATGGACAGCCTGTATTAGGAATTGATCCTCCCGTTCCATTGTATAATTAAATTATAAATTGATTTCAGTGTGAAAAGCCGATCAGAACTTGATTGGTTTTTTTGTCTGAAAAATTAAAATAAAATTGAAACCAAGGTGTGTACAAACACCTTGGTTTGCTAGCTAATAATAATTAGGTTCCTCTTTTATTAATCTTCCGCCCCTGAAACGATCCTTTCAGGATGAGAATAAACATTAAAAGACTGACCGCGTATAAAGCCAACGGCTGTGATATTAAGATCTTCTGCCAGTTTTATGGCCAGATCAGTCGGAGCTGATTTTGATAGAATTATGCCTACTCCGATTTTGGAGGCTTTTAGAAGAACTTCCGAAGAGATTCTGCCGCTGAATGCAATAACTTTATCTCTTACAGGAATCCTGTTTTCAATGCAATACCCAAGGATTTTATCTAGAGCATTATGCCGGCCAATATCTGTTCTGCTGACAATCACTTCATCTGCAGAAAATAAGGCGGCATTATGTACTCCTCCGGTTTCTTGAAAAGTCAGACTGCCTTCCTGCAGCTGTTTCATAAATGAGATGCATTGGCTGGGAGACAAGGTCAGCTTTGATGTAGAAGTTCTGGCTGTCCTGGCATCATTGTGAAAATAAAATTGCCTGCTTTTCCCGCAGCATGAACCAATAAACCGTTTGGAGTGGAACTCATGGCTTGCTGTTGAAGTTTGGGTATGTAACTCCACATATGCAAATCCTTTGCTTTCATCTATTTGTATATCCTTGATTTCGTCAATACTCCTGATGAAGCCTTCAGAAGCCAAAAAGCCGATTGTTAATTCCCGAATATTCTCTGGGCTGCAGACCATTGTTGCGAACTCTTCTCCATTTAGATGAATTGTGAGAGGGTGTTCGGAAACAATTGAATCTTCTGCATCCTGCAGAACTCCATTCTGAAATCTGACAATTTTTCTGCTGCTTAGAATATCCATAATTCTTCCTCCTAGAACCTTTCAACTAACAAAATAGTAGCATATAATTCAGTTAAACAAGAAATTTAGATTGTTTAGTTTGACAATAATTGTATTAATTGATTAACTTATTAAAGTGAAACCTGCATTGGACATGTATAATTGGGATTATACATGAAAATAGGTTAATGAGGGTTGGAATATGAACAAGTATGAAGCTGAATTCAGTAATTTAGTGCGCTCCTTCCGAAAAAAACATATGGGCAAAGGACCTAGCAAAGTTAGGACAACTTTCTGCAAACATTGGGCTATATGTGAAATGGAAGGTAATTTATCTCCTGTGGAAAAATTCATAGCAAGTGCAGACGAAGGGAAACAAATGCTTCGGGCTGCCAGAACAGAAATGGTCAAGGAGATGTATAAAAAGAACCGGCCGGCTGAAATGGAAGAATTTTTGCAGGCAAGACTAATTGACCTGTTTGTGGATATAGATATCGAACGGGATTTTGGAATGTCGGTATTTGTGTTCGATCAGGATATCCAAAGCAAGTTTATGGATTAAAAGTATTCATTAAAGACTGAAATCTGGAAGATAGAATCCGGATTCCAGTCTTTTTTTATTCTTTCCGGAATACAGCACACAACTGTCGTTGGACATCTTCTCTGAGTAAAATAGGGAATTATGTCATATAAGGATGGCGAAAAAAGGGGTTTAATGTCACGTTTGAAATATTTTTGTAATATTTCTATAACAAGTCTGTCAAATAAGGATGGTATAATCCTCCATGGAAAGACAAATTTACTAGAGATATTTATTGTAATCACTTAACAAAATATACATAGATAAATAGTTTTATATTCTTACGGCCAATAAATGACCAAGTACATATTAGAAAGCAGGGTAATGACTTTGAGAAAAAGGCTCATCGTTTTAAATACAACTATTATCCTTGGGCTTGGAAGTGCTTTTTCAATCCCAGGTGTAAATGCTGAATCAATCAATAAGCTCGAAAACCAAAAAAGCCAAATACAGCAGCAGCGTTCCAGCTTGCAGGCCACACTGGCTGAAGCGGATAAGGAATTGGTAAGTGTACTTAAAGAAATCGCTGAATTAAATAATAAAATTAGTAAAGTTGAAAAGGCGATTGAAGATAATAATAAATTAATAGCTGAAACTCAAACTAAAATTGCCAGCACTAAATCCGAAGTAGATCAATTGAAGGCAGAAATGGCTATCATTGAGGAAAGAATCGAAAAGAGAAGCGCGATCCTAAAACAGCGTGCACAATCTTTTCAGGAAAGCGGCGGAACAGTGGCATATTTAGATGTTCTTCTTGGTGCGTCCAGTTTCAGTGACTTTGTTGACCGTGTCGGAGCAGTAACCACATTTGTTCAGGCAGACAAACAATTACTGGAAGAACAGGAACAGGATAAAAAGGCATTTGAAGAAAAGAAGGCTGCAGTGGAAGAAGAGTTAGCGGGATTAACCAGCATGATGACCGAATTAAAAGGCATGCAGTCCATCATGGAAGAGCAAAAGCAGCAAAATAGCTCATTAATCCAGCAGTTAAAAGATAAAGAAAATTCAATTGCAGATAAGAAGGCAAAGCTGCAAAGCGAAGATGTTAAATATGCTTCTATGATTGCTCAAATCGAACAAAGCATTGTGGCGCAAACAGCGCCAGTAGTACAGACAGCTGCATCGACTTCATCATCAGCAGGTTCGGCTTCAGTGACTTCTGCACCAACAGGTTCATCATCTGTCAAAGAGCAAAAAACTGCTGCACAGAAAACAAAAGGATCCAGCAACTCTGCTCCTAAGCCAAGCGTCAAGGGCGGAAGCGCAATTAGCATTGTTACAACTGCAGGCAATAAATATATCGGTAATTCTGTTTATGTTTTTGGCGGCGGCAGAAATGCTTATGATATAGCCAATGGAAGATTTGATTGCTCAGGTTTTGTGCATTGGGCATTCTCCCAGGCTGGAATTAGTGTTGGAGCCAGCACAGATTCTCTTAAGTTTGGCGGGCGCCAGGTTTCAGCAAGCGAAATGAGAGCTGGAGATCTTGTTTTCTTTGATACTTATAAAAGGGATGGCCATGTAGGCATTTACCTCGGCGGCGGTAAATTCATCGGTTCACAAAGCTCAACGGGTGTTGCGGTTGCAAACATGTCCAGTGGCTATTGGAAAACTAAGTTTAATGGACGAGTTGTACGCGTTATAGAATAGTAAAATTAACCTGACTTCCATGTTAAAACGTGGAAGTCAGGTTTTTTATGTTGAACTCACTTTTAGATTATTACCAAATCAGAGTTGGGGATTTATATTTTTTTGGGCCGTGCTGCTTGCAATAACTTGACTGGTTCGGACCCAAAATACGGGATAACCTCAACCAGAGTCCGAAGTTGCACTAGGTTCGGACTCAAATTCCAGGATGAGCTCAACCAAAGTCTGAAGTAGGCTCAGGTTTGGACCCAAAATACGTGATATCCTCAACCAGAGTCCGAAGTTGTACTAGGTTCGGACTCACATTTCAGGATGAGCTCAACCAGAATCTGAAGTAGACTCAGGTTCGGAGCCAAAAAACAGAATCTCTCTACCAGAGTCCAAAGTGCCATCAAGTCCGGACCCAGTTTACTAAACTACCTCAAACTGAGTTTAAAGATACCTCAAGTTTGAGACTCCATCTCCTCAAAAATCCGAAGTTCTCCAGCAATCAAACTCATCCCGCCCATCAAGATAAAATAATTTTTATTAAATTCTAAATATTTTATTGATTATTACAATTAAGCGTGCTTAAATAGTAAATAACAATTAACTTATCAGATATGTGATGTCTGCAAAGGGAGGAGGCGTAAGAATGAATGTAAAAAAGATCTCAACGCGCAAAATTTCTGAGGTTGCTGCTGAGCAAATTCAAGACATGATTGCAAAAGGTTCCTTTAAACCTGGGGATAAGCTTCCTTCTGTAAGGGAGTTGTGTGAACTATTTGGTGTTGGACGGTCAGCTGTCAGAGACGCGCTAACCTCTTTGCAGGGCAAGGGGATTGTGCAGGTAAAGCAAGGAGAAGGCACTTACATAACCCGCTTTGATTCTTCTAAACTGTTTAATAATCCACATTTGCACCCGGATATAAAAGATATCCATGAGTTATTCCAGGCAAGAAAAATGGTTGAGACAGGTCTCGCTGAAATGGCAGCCGCAAATCGGTCTGAAGCGGATTTGGCGAAGATGAATAAGCTGATTTCCGATGCAGCCATCCATGGATGGGAGGAGGATTATCAGTTTCATATGGCGATTGCCCATGCAGCAGGCAATGATATACTTATCCAATTTGTGCAATTTATATCTGAAACACTGAAAAAATCCATGATCGATTTCCATCATTATCTTCAAACACGGGATGATATCGCAAAAAAGATTGAAGAGCAGCATCTGGGTATCTATTTGTCTATTAAAAATAAGCAGCCGGATCAGGCGCATAAGAATATGATTGAACATTTAGAGCTGGTTGAGAAACTTTTGCAAATGAGTATCCTGCAAGAACGTTAATGTTTTTTTGAAATTTATCAGAAACGTTGTTTGCTATTACGAAACAAACGGGGTGGATATGTTGATTGCAGCAGAATCGATAAGTGCTTTAAAAACTTATTTTAGAGAAGACCAGATAATTAAAAATGAAGTTTCAAGCCCATTTGGCAACTCAGGAGAAATGATTATATTACCGGAAACAGAAGATGAGATTGCAGCGGCAATTAAGCATGCAGATTTGAATGGTCTAACCATCAACATTATGGGCGGTGGCACAAAACGTGGATTCGGAGGGTTAAATGAAAAAGCGGATTTTCTTTTATCACTTGAAAAATATACAGGGATTGTGGAACACACACCTGGTGATATGACAGTAACAGTAAGATCCGGAACTCGCTTTAAAGACCTTCAGGATTATCTGGCCAAACATAATCAAAAGATATCTCTCGATCCTTTTTGGCCCGAAAATGCCACAATAGGCGGAATCATTGCAGCAAATGAAAGCGGACCCAAAAGGTTGGGCTACGGTTCAGCCCGTGATGCAGTTATTGGATTAAGGACTGTTTATCCGGATGGAAAGGTAATACGTTCGGGTGGCAGAGTCGTAAAAAATGTTGCCGGCTATGATATGAATAAATTGTTTATAGGATCGATGGGCACACTTGGTGTGATTTCTGAAATTACCTTAAAGCTTCGCCCAATCCCTAAATGTGAGAGTCTGGTTCTCGTTTCGTTTCCAGCCGGAAATCTGGAGGATATAAAGGCGTTTGCAGTGAAGGTTTTGGATTCTATGATTGAACCAGTTTCGCTTGAACTGCTGAATCCGGCACTTTCAGATAGACTCAGCGGAATAAACTCTTACACGATAGCTATGAGTTTTGAAGATGTTGAAAGCTCTGTACGTTATCAGGAAATTTTTGTGGGAAATATGCTGCCGAAAGATGCGAAATTGAGTATAAGCTCCAAGGAAAAAGCGGATTTGTTTTGGGATCGCTTTTACAGGCATATTCCGAATGGGGCAGACAAGGAATTGCTAATTCAAACAGAAGCCTCCTTTAAGGTTGGAACTGTTAATCTCGACGCGGTGAGAATATTAAAGGATACTGAACTGCTTCAAGATAAATTCAATGTGAAAGTCGAATCACACGGAGGTCTGGGCCATGGATTGAGCCAAGTGACCATTAGAGGAGCAGAGCCAGATGTCGCCGATGCCGCTTTACATGTAAGGCAGATCGCTGAAAGAGCAGGGGGATATGCGGTTGCAAAGCACCTGCCATTTGAGCTTCGGAAAAAAGTGGATGTTTGGGGAAATAAACCTTCTCATTTCTTTTTGCTTCAGGGGATTAAAACAAAAGTCGACCCAAATAAAACAGTAAGCCCAAACAGATTCATAGGAGGGATATAAATGAGTGTCCGTGAACTCGATTTAAAGCAAGAGCCGCCATGTACCTCGGGATTGGGAAACTATTTATGGAGCGATCCGCCAGATGAAAAGAAATGGGCTGACTGTGTCCATTGCGGCATGTGTCTGGAATCATGCCCGACATATGAACAGACAGGTCAGGAACAGCATTCTCCAAGGGGGCGTGTACACTTGATCAAATCTGTGGCTGAAGGGAAGCTTCAAGTAAATGAGCAATTCATGGACCCGGTATTTCAATGTCTGGATTGCCGTGCCTGTACAACTGCATGCCCAGCTGATGTCGATGTTGGCGGTTTGATTGAGGAAGCACGCGGCCAGATTCGGCAGGCAATGCCATTAACTGGAGTGAAAGGAGCCATCAGCAAGTTTTTTCTTCATGACCTTTTCCCTCACCAGAATCGCTTAAATACGCTGGGCGGCCTTCTGAAATTCTACCAAAAAAGCGGCATGCAAAAAGCAGTCCGGAAAACCAAATTAATCAATATTATGCCGCAGCACCTTGCCGATATGGAATCCATCATGCCTGAAGTGAAAGAGCCTGTAAAAAAGAAATATAAAGACGTAAAAGTAATCAAAGCAAAAGGGGAGACAAAGCAGGAAGTTGCGATGCTGACCGGCTGTGTAATGGATGTCATGTTCAGTGATATTAATGAATCCACCATAAATGTACTGACCCGAAATGGAAATGATGTTGTCATTCCCCAAAACCAAACATGCTGCGGAGCCCTGCATGTTCACGCGGGAGACCGTGATATGGGCAGGAAGCTGGCGAAGCAGAATATGGAAGCATTCAAAGACTTTGATAAAGTAATTGTTAATGCAGCCGGATGCGGGTGCATGATGAAGGAATACGCAGAATTATTTAAGGAAGACCCTGAAATGCATGCAAAAGCGGAAGAGTTCTCTGAAAAGGTAGAGGATATTTCAAAATTTCTTCATGAAACAGGCTATGAAAAACCAAAGGCAGAAATGAAAACCAGAATTACTTACCATGATGCCTGCCATTTAGCACATGGTCAGGGAATCCGGCAGCAGCCGCGTGATATTCTCCTTGATATTCCTGGTGTTGACATGGTACACATGCCTAATTCAGACCGCTGCTGCGGAAGTGCAGGAATATACAATATTACCAATCCGGAAATGGCCAATGCGGTCCTTGAAAGCAAGATGGAAAATGTTCCAGATGATGTGGAAATGATCTCAATGGGAAATCCCGGCTGTATGCTTCAAATGGCCATGGGAGTTCAAAAATACGGCAGGAATCAGAAAATTGTCCATACTGTCCAGCTTCTTGACTGGGCTTACCAAAAGGAAGACCGTGTGAAGGAGGGAAAAGAGTGAGAACGAAAGATCGGGTTAAATCACAGGACCAACACATCTTAAATTTGGCTGAAATTGTGGGAGGTTCCCGTTCCATTCTTTACCAGAAAGAAGATCTTGTTGCTTATGACTGTGACGGCTTTACGATCCATAAGCACTTGCCAAGAGCAGTCGTTTTTCCAAAGAATACACAAGAAGTGTCGGAGATTGTCACGTACTGCTCGGAAAACAATCTTCCCTTCCTGGCCAGGGGGCAGGTACGGGGCTGAGCGGCGGAGCCATACCTCTTAATGGAGAAATAATAATCAGTATGGTTAGGATGAAAAAACTTATTAGCGTTGATCTTGAAAACCGCCGCGCCGTTGTGGAGCCTGGGTTTGTAAATCTGAAACTCACAAATTCAATATCCGATAAAGGCTATTATTACGCACCGGATCCATCCAGCCAATACTGCTGTACAATTGGCGGAAATGTTGCAGAAAATGCCGGCGGTGCACATTGTCTGAAGTACGGAGTTACTACAAACCACATTCTTGGACTTGAAGTGGTCATGCCTAATGGTAAGATAGTGGAAATTGGCAAGGACGGTATTCCCGATGCTCCCGGATATGATTTACTGGGTCTGATTACTGGTTCTGAAGGGACCCTTGGAATTGTAACAAAAATAACTGTGAGGGTACTGAAAAACCCTGAAGGAAAGCAGACTGTCCTCGCCTACTTCGATCGGGTTGAAGATGGGAGCCAGGCAGTATCAGATATAATATCTGCGGGTATTGTACCAGCAGCTCTTGAAATGATGGATAAGACTGCTATTGAAGGTGTGGAAGCTGCAGCTTTTCCGGTAGGCCATCCAAAAGATATAGAAGCAGTTCTTTTAATTGAAGTGGATGGAATTGCAGCGGGAATTGAGGAACAGATCGACCAAATCCTTGAGGTTTGCAGAAAGAGGAATGTCCGTGAAGTCCGTGCGGCAGGAAGTGAAGAGGAAAGAGCAAGATGGTGGGCGAACCGTAAGACAGGCTTTGGTGCCATGGGAGCCATTTCTCCCGATTATCTGGTTCAGGATGGGGTCATTCCTCGAAGCAAACTGCCTGAAGTTTTAAGCAGAATCAATCAGATTAGCAGTGAATCGGGATTAAGGATTGCTAATATTTTTCATGCGGGAGATGGAAACCTGCATCCTCTTGTCCTATTTGACGCAAGGATACCAGGAGAATCAGAGAAAGCACTTGAAGCTGGAAGCCAGTGCCTAAAAGTCTGCGCCGATGTTGGAGGGACCATAACTGGAGAACATGGAGTCGGCATTGAAAAGCGGGAAGAAATGCGATTTGTTTTCACAGAAGAAGAAATTGCTGCCCAGACAGATATCCGGGAAGTCTTTAATCCTCATAATCTGCTGAATGCTGGAAAACTGTTCCCATCGCCGAGCAGATGTGCTGAAATCAAAAAAGAGATGAAGGCCCAGGCAATTTCATAACAGAATACCCAGCCTTCAATAGAAGGCTGGGCAGTTACCGAATGTTGAAAAACTAAATTCAGCCTTATCAATTAGAAGAATAAAGTTGTGTGAAAATTATTGAAAATCCATTTGGAAACATGCTATTATTTTTTTAAGAGAAAGTTAGAAACGCCGTTTCGTAATAAGAAACAAGGATCGGCAGCCGCATTAAAATTAGAAATGGTAAAAGCAGCAACCAAAGGAGGAAATGAATATGGGAAACTATGTAAAAACAGGAAGCCTGCAAGTTGCAAGAGAGCTTTATGAATTTATCAATTCCGAGGCTCTGCCGGGAAGCGGAGTGGATCAGGAACAATTTTGGCCAGGTTTGGAAGCGCTTATAAATGATCTGACACCTAAAAATAAAGCATTGCTGGCGAAGCGGGATGAAATTCAGCATAAGCTGAACAATTGGCACAGAGAAAATCAAGATTTTGATTTTAATAGCTATAAGTCTTTTTAGAAGAGATCGGCTATCTTGAGCCAAAGACCGAAGATTTTAAGATTACTACGGAAAACGTGGATGATGAAGTAGCTGTGAAGGCTGGACCGCAATTGGTCGTTCCAGTTAATAACGGGCGTTATGCGATTAATGCAGCAAATGCCCGGTGGGGAAGCTTATATGATGCACTTTACGGCACAGATGCAATCAGTGAAGAAAACGGGGCAAATAGAGATGGCGGATATAATCCTGTAAGGGGAGAAAAGGTTATTGCGTTTGCCAGGGAATTCCTTGATCAAACCGTTCCTTTGTCAAGAGGTTCTCACAAAGACGCTGTTCAATATAAAGTGGAAGACGATAAGCTGTCTGTTGTACTTAACAATGGCGAAACTGCAAATCTAAAAGAAGAAGCAAAGTTTGCCGGATACCAGGGAGAGCAGGATCAGCCTTCTGCGGTACTTCTAAAGAATAATGGCCTTTATTTTGAAATTCAAATTGACAGAAGCCACCCAATTGGAAAAACGGATGATGCCGGAGTAAAGGATGTTTTGCTTGAAGCTGCAATTACCACAATTATGGATTGTGAAGACTCAGTAACAGCAGTTGATGCTGAAGACAAGGTCCTTGTGTACCGCAACTGGCTTGGTTTAATGAAGGGAGACCTTTCCGCCGCCTTTACAAAGGGTGCTAAATCAATGACACGTACATTAAATCCCGACCGTTCGTATGTTTCTCCAGATGGAGAGAAGTTCTCATTATCTGGACGCTCATTAATGTTTGTCAGGAATGTCGGACATTTAATGTCCATTAATGCGATTTTAGATGCGGATGGAAATGAAGTACAGGAAGGTATTCTGGATACGGTAATTACCAGCCTGATTGGCAAGCATACATTGCTTGGAAATGGCCCATACCAAAACTCATCAGAAGGTTCCATTTATATCGTTAAGCCAAAGATGCACGGTTCCAAGGAAGTTGCTTTTGCAAACGAGTTGTTTGACCGGACAGAAGATCTGCTCGGACTTGAGCGGAATACACTTAAAATTGGTGTAATGGATGAAGAGCGCCGTACATCTTTGAACCTGGCAGCCTGCATTCGTGAAGTAAAGGAGCGCATCGTCTTCATAAACACTGGGTTCCTGGACCGGACTGGGGATGAGATGCATACTTCCATGGAAGCTGGCCCAATGATCCGCAAGAATGACATGAAGGCAACAGCTTGGCTAAAAGGCTATGAAAAATCCAATGTCAATACAGGCCTTGAAACAGGCTTCCAAGGCCGTGCGCAGATTGGAAAAGGTATGTGGGCTATGCCTGATATGATGGCTGATATGATGGAGCAGAAAATCGGCCATCTGAACGCTGGAGCCAATACAGCCTGGGTACCTTCTCCAACTGCTGCAACCCTTCATGCTTTACACTATCATCAGGTGGAAGTTCAAAAGGTGCAAAACCAGCTGCTGGAAGAAATTTCGGACCTTCGTGATGAAATCCTGCAGATTCCGGTTGCTGAAAATCCGCAATGGACTCCAGGGGAAGTTCAAGAAGAACTGGATAACAACGCACAGGGTATCCTGGGATATGTTGTCCGCTGGGTTGAGCAGGGCATCGGCTGTTCCAAAGTTCCTGATATCAATAATATTGGTTTAATGGAGGACCGTGCGACATTAAGAATATCAAGCCAGCATGTTGCGAATTGGCTGCACCATGGAATCTGCACGAAGGAGCAAGTGCTTGAGACACTTAAGAAAATGGCTAAAGTTGTGGATGAACAAAATAGTGGAGATCCAGCATACCGCCCAATGGCTGCTGACTTTGATCAATCAGTTGCATTCCAGGCAGCATGTGACCTCGTTTTTGAAGGTTATGATCAGCCAAATGGCTATACAGAACCTATTTTGCACCGCCGCCGTCTTGAAGCTAAGTCCAGGTATGCTGTTAAACAGTAATAGTTTTAGAACAGGGCATGCATGTGCCCTGTTTTTCTAAAGATCTGCAGACTTAAAGTAATTGAGGGGAGAGGGAAAAAGATGAAATTTACTAGATTTGAAGTTAAAGGGGCAGTACATACAGGAGTAGCAGAGGGGGGCATATTTAAAGAAATTAAAGGTGATATTTTCGGAGATTGGGAGTATACTGGCCAGAGCTTTTCGCAGGATGAAGTTAAGCAGCTTGCTCCGCTGGTTCCAAATCAGATTATTGGTATTGGAGCTAACTATGTGTCAGTGAAATCAGATTTGCCTGAGACACTCCCGGAAATCCCTGTATTCTTCTTTAAGCCTGTATCTTCTGTTATAGGGCCTGATGAGGATATTATCATTCCTGAAGGCATTGAAGAGGTGAAATTTGAATCAGAACTGGCAGTGGTCATTGGCAGGGAAGCTAAAAATGTAGCAGAGTCAGATGTGCTTGATTATGTTTTTGGCTACACAGTTGGGAATGATGTTACTGCACCGCAATTCTTCCATAATGATGGACATTGGACAATTGGCAAATCCTTTGACACATTTACTCCGCTTGGTCCGGTTATCGAAACAGACCTGGATCCATTTCAGGTTAAAGTTGAGGCTAAATTAAACGGCTCAGAGAAGCAGAGCAGCAGCACAGAATTAATGATTATCCCAATTCGAAAAATGATTTCCTACCTGACTAATGTCATGACGCTGATGCCAGGTGACGTAATCCTTACAGGAAGCCCTGTTGGGGCTGAAATGGTTAGGTCAGGCGATGTTATCGAATGTGAGATCAAAGAGATTGGAACGCTGCGGAATACCTTTGCAGTGGCACGTGAAAGCGCAAAAACGGTATAATCTATTTGTAATGGATTAAGGTTTTTGCACCAGAGGTGAGTATTGTGGAAAGAGAAAACATGGTCAAGTCCGTCAGCAGGGCACTGGATATTATTACATTGATCAGCCTGAAAAAAGCGGTCTTGGCGTAACGGAAATTGCCAATCAGATTGATATCAATAAAAGCTCTGTTTATCGTATCCTCTCTACTCTTGTTCAGTACGGATATATAGAGCAGGATAGCGAAACCGGCAAGTACAAATTAGGGTATAAATTCCTGGAGATCAGTTCAAAACTGCTTGAATCAATCGATTTGCGTGCAGAGGCAAGACCTTTTCTTCAGGAGCTGGAAAATGAAACAAATGAAGTCATTCATTTGGTCGTCTACGACCAGGGAGAGGTTGTGTACATCGAAAAGCTTGAGGGCAATGAGACTTTAAGGATGCATTCTAAAGTTGGCAAACGAGCTCCGATGCATTGCACTTCTGTCGGAAAAGCCATTCTGGCTCATCTGCCTTCAAGCGTTGTTTTTGATATCCTTGAAAGAAAAGGGATGCCGGTTCATACAAATAAAACCATAACGGATAAAGATGAATTTATGAAAGAATTGGGGCAGGTCAGGCAAAATGGATATGCCCTTGATCTGGAAGAAAATGAATATGGGATTACTTGTGTTGCCGTTCCTATTTTTGACCACCTCGGCAAAGTTATTGCTGCAGTCAGTATCTCAGGCCCGACAATGCGGATGACTAGTGATCGACTTGATGCATTAAAGTCTATAATGGTAAAAACCGGACAAGGGATTTCCGCCCGGCTCGGACATGTCAGCCGAATAAGTTAGGATTAGCCCAATATATCTTGATAAAAAGATATATTGGGCTAATTTTTTTGTATATACATACAAATTTTTTTGTGTAAATGCATAGATTAAATTTTCCAAATATTATTGAAATTATGAAAAATGTTTGTATAATAAAAATAAGCTTGATTCATTGTTGTATAACAAAACAATTATAGTTATATAACATGTTTCGCAGTCCGCAACAAAGTGCAATTATTGTTCGCTATTACAAAACAAAAGGGGGAAAAGTAAGTAATGAGTACTGGAATGTTAGCTTTATTATCATTATTGCCAATTATTGCAGTTGCAGTATTCCTTGTCGGACTAAGATGGCCGGCAAGTAAGGCCATGCCCATCTCGTACCTTGTAGCTGTTGTCCTGGCTCTATTTGTCTGGAAGGTGTCGGGTGCAAAAGTGGCGGCTGCATCCATTAATGGCCTGGTTGTCGCCGGAACACTCCTATACATTATTTTTGGTGCAATACTGCTTCTGAATACTCTGCAGGAAAGCGGCGGCTTAAAGACCATCCGCCAGGGATTTACCGATATCTCTCCTGACCGCAGAATTCAAGTGATTATCATTGCCTGGCTATTCGGTTCTTTCATTGAAGGCGCATCCGGGTTTGGGACTCCTGCAGCAGTAGCTGTACCGCTATTAGTGGGTCTGGGCTTCCCGGCTATGGCAGCTGTAATTGCCGGGATGGTTATTCAAAGCACACCAGTTTCATTCGGTGCAGTAGGCACTCCGATGCTCGTTGGTGTGCAGTCCGGTTTATCTGGCAATGCGAGCCTTACAGATAATCTGCTTGGCCTTGTAACGCAAATTGCCGGACAAGTAGCTATTCTCCATATGATTGCAGGCACATTAATTCCTTTATTTGTAGTAGCTTTAATGACAAGATTCTTTGGCAAGAACAAATCGTTTACAGAAGGGATAAAGATTTGGAAGTTTGCCCTGTTCGCATCTTTTGCCATGACAATCCCTTATGTAATTGTTGCCAATGTTCTTGGACCTGAATTCCCGTCTATGATTGGAGGATTAACTGGTTTAGCAATTGTTGTTGTTGCGGCAAAAAAGGATTTCTTATGCCTCCTAAGGATCAGGTTTGGGATTTTGAAGAGAAATCCAAGTGGGATCCGGAGTGGACTGGTAAACTTGAAATCAAAGCAGTTGCCCACAAAAGCGGAAGCATGAGCATGCTGCGTGCCTGGACTCCTTATGTTTTAGTTGGCCTGTTCTTAGTATTGTCCAGATTGAAATCGCTTCCATTCCTGGAGTGGCTCCAGGCGTGGACGGTTAAGTTTGAAAACATTTTCGATTCCGGCATCACCTCAAGTTTCCAGCCGCTGTATTTGCCGGGGACCATTTTTATTCTTGTATCCGTTATCACCTATTTTATTCATGGAATGAATTCTGGTTCATACAAAAAAGCCTGGGCAGATTCAGGAAAAACAACCGTTGCTGCTTCAACCGCATTAATTTTCACTGTTCCGATGGTACAGGTTTTCATCAATACCGGCGGGGGAGAGGCAGGCTATAATCAGATGCCGATCGAACTTGCAAACGGTGCTGCAGCACTTGCAGGGGAATTCTGGCCGTTCTTTGCAACGTTTATAGGAGGCATGGGTGCTTTTATCGCGGGAAGCAATACTGTCAGTAATATGATGTTTTCTCTATTCCAATATGATGTTGGTTCACAGATTGGAGTGGATGCAACCTGGATTGTAGCTCTTCAGGCAGTCGGCGGAGCAGCTGGAAACATGATTTGTGTCCATAACGTAGTTGCTGCATCAGCTGTTGTTGGTCTTGTCGGAAAAGAAGGCACTGTCATTCGGAAAACCCTTTTCCCATTCTTCTATTATGCCTTGCTGGCTGGGTCAGTGGGCTACTCGATTGTATGGTATTCGCAAAAAGGGATCTTCAATCTCGGATCCTTCATTGCGGTTGGCATCGCATTCGCAGCTGTTTATATTATCGCAACAAACAATAGACGTTCCAACATGATTTTGCCTCCGCCTCCGGTGAATGTGAAATCAGCTAAATAATTAATTATAACTGGTTTAGCCCTTTGGCTGAGCCAGTTTTTTCTTTTATAAAAATTTAAATTTCCTCTTCTCTTTTCCAATTACTTGTAATATAATCTAACTGTATTAACTGTACTATGAATGATAGTACACTACGTACAGATGGGAGGGTAAACATGTTTGAATTGGACGTAAGGAGCCGAAAGCCTATATATGAACAGCTGGTTGAGCGGCTTAAAGAGCTGATCATCACCGAGGTCTTAACAGCAGATGAACAGCTGCCTTCCGTTCGAACACTGGCCCATCAGCTGACAATCAATCCCAATACGATTCAAAAGGCATACAGGGAACTAGAATCTCAGGGCTATATTTATTCTATAAAGGGGAAGGGCAGTTTTGTCAGTCCAGCAACTCCCAATCTGAACAGAGAAAAAATAGAAAAAGTGAAAAGTGAACTTTCAAAGCTTTTATCAGAAGCTATATATCTTGGAATTACAAAAGATGAATTATTTAATATGATTCAGGAATTAGAAGCAGCTATAGGGGGAGGGATAGAAGATGATCAAAATCCGTAATGTACGTAAATCATTCGAGGAGATGGAGGCTGTTGAAAATGTCTCCATCGAAGTCAATAAAGGGTCCATATACGGCTTGCTTGGTTCCAATGGAGCCGGAAAAACAACGCTCTTGAAGCTTTTGGCAGGCATCTATGTGGAGGATGAGGGGTATGTTGCCATTGACGGCCAGCCGGTCTTCGAAAATCCGGTAATTAAGGAAAGGATCTTTTTTATTCAGGACCATCCCTATTTTCTGCCTCAATATACAGTTAAGCAAATGGCACAATTTTATCAAAATATTTACAGCAGATGGGATGACGGCCGCTTTGAAGAACTTGCTGCTATTTTTGAAATGGACATACATAAAAAGATTCATAGATTTTCAAAAGGCATTCAGAGGCAGGCTGCTTTTATCCTGGCTTTGTCTGCCAGGCCGGAAGTTTTAATTTTGGATGAGCCTATGGATGGGCTGGACCCGGTCATGAGAAAAAAGTGAAAAGCCTGCTTATAGATGAGGTTGCCGAAAGAGAAATGACCATCCTTATTTCCTCTCATAACCTGCGTGAAGTGGAAGATTTATGTGATTTTATTGGCATCATGCATAAAGGGCGTATGATCCTGGAAAAAGACCTGGATGACCTTAAAACAGATACACATAAGATTCAAGTGGCTTTTAAAGGATCTGTACCAGCCATTTTCGATCCGCTGAAAATCCTTCATAAAGAAAAAAGAGGCAGCATTATGATCTGCATTGTAAAGGGAGATGCGAAGGAAATATCATCATATGTAGAACAATTTAAGCCTGTGATTTTCGATATGCTTCCCCTTACATTAGAGGAGATCTTCATCTATGAAATGGGGGATATTGGATATGCAGTCCAGAACATCCTTGGTTAAAAGGGAAATTTTAAAAACGATTTTCAGAAGTGTAGGCTGGGTTTCCATTGTATATTTTCTCGGTCTGTTCTTCGCTATTCCACTTGATATAATAATGAATTCTTCAGAGGAACAGCGGAAATTTCTGGACATTGACAATCTGTTTCAACACAACTTCCAAATCCAGTTTATTTTTAATATATCAGTGCCGGTGATCTTGTCAGTGTTCTTATTCAGATACACACAGGTAAAACAATATAGCGATTTAATGCACAGTCTCCCAGTCAAGCGGGCATCCATTTTTCATCAGTATGCTTTAACTGGCATCATGCTATTAATTTCGCCGGTTTTACTCATTGCTTTGATAGTTCTGATACTGTACCAGCCCATGAATTTGCAGGAGTTCTATTCAATTGGGGAGATATTCAATTGGGTGGGCATCACCCTTTTGTTTAATATTGTGATTTACCTGGCAGGAGTTTCTGTGGGAATGCTGACGGGATTATCCGCCGTTCAAGGTGCCTTAACGTATATTTTCCTCTTGCTCCCTGTAGGCCTGATCATTTTAGTTTCTATTAATTTGCCATTCTATTTATTTGGCTATCCAGACCAATATTATATGGCAAGCAAATTTGAGAAGTTTTCTCCCTTAATTGCACTAACTCAGATGAACATGCGCACTCCCTCAAGCGCAGAGGCTGTTATTTATCTCTTTCTTATTTTGTCTCTGTATTGTCTTGGTTTGCAGATCTATAAAAGGAGAAGGATGGAGGCTGTCTCCCATGCCCTGGTTTTTCCGATTACAAAACCCATCTTTAAATATGGTGTAACTTTTTGCACGATGCTTTTAGGGGGAGGATATTTCGGTGAGATGCGCGGCGGCATGAGCTGGCTTATAGCTGGCTACGTGTTTGGAGCATTGATTGGATATGCGGCTGCCGAAATGGTTCTGCAAAAATCATGGCGTGTGACCATTAATATGAAAGGATTGCTGGCATACACAGCTTTAATGGCGGCTTTATTCGCCTTATTCCAATTTGACTTTACTCAATATGAAAAAAGCATACCACGGGGCAATGAGATTGAGCGGGTTCATTTTAGCGAGAGTTTTTACCTTTATAGTGATATCGATACTGAGGAACCCTTATATTTGAAAGAATACGAGAATATTGATTTGGTCAGAAGATTTCATGAGACGATTGTAAAGGATGAAAACAGGCTTGCGGAGATTCCGGGCCGCGATTCAGTTTTTATCGTGTATGAACTGAAGAATGGTGAAAAGCTAATCCGTGATTACAGGATTAATAAAAAGGAATACAAGCCATTTCTTAAGCTGATTTATGAATCAGATGAATATAAAAAGGCAACAAATGAAATTTATCAGGTTTCAGCAGATGCTGCAACGAAATTGACGATTACTCCAACTGGCCCAGTTACGAAGCGGGCGGTCATTACAGACGATAAAGATCTAAAAGAGGCTATTGAGATATTAACTGAAGAAGTTGATTCTGCTTCCTTTGAAGAACTCCAGGGAAGTGACGAGCCATATGCGCACATTGAGATTTTTTATAATGACAGCAATAAAGCTTATATGCCCTGGTATCCTTCTTATTCAAGATTTGAGAAATGGCTGGAAGAAAAGTCACTGCTGAATGAAGCAAGAGTGAACAGCAATGATATCTCTTATGCTTTGGCTGCAAAAGCGAAGGATATCGATATCAACTTTGCAGCAGGGTACTCGTATGAAGAAGTTTTTGAAGAAATGAGAGATAGCAAATCTGCCGTCAAATTAACGGATAAGGAACAAATTGAAAGCAGCTTGAAGAATTCAGAAGGATTCGTGGATGGAGACTATATTATTGCGTTCTATTTTGATGAGCAAAGGACAATTGATATTAAAAGCTTCACGGAAAAAACAGTTCCAGCCTTTATAAAAGAACGGCTTCAATAAAAGGTTAGAAACCTATAGGAGAGGGGGATTAAAGTGATTAAACCTTCAATGGATATGAGAGAGATCTGCAGGCTCTACAATAAACGGCTCTATCATATTGCTTATAATATAACTCGGGATCATTATCTTGCACAGGATGTTGTGCAGGAATCCCTGCTCAAAGCATATAAAAAAATGGACAGCATTGATGATCAGGAAAAGCTGGGGGCCTGGTTATCCTCGATTGCAACCAGAACTGCGATTGATTTTGTCCGGAAAGAAAGAAGGACAAATGAGAGAATACAGGATTCTTTTGATTTTGAAAACTGCATGGAAAGTAAATTTATTGATGCTGGGCAGGAAGCAGAAGTTAATTTGCTTGAGGAGCAGATATACGCTTATGTGGATTCCCTCTCCTATGAACAGAAAAGGGTTTTCCTGCTTAAAACAAAGCACGGGCTGAAAGAGAAAGAAATAGCGGACATTCTCCATCTCAACCCAAACACTGTCAAAACTAAATTGTATCGGGTCAGGCAGCACCTTAGAGAAATTCTTGGCGATCGGTATTTGGCATAGAAAAACAGCTTCTGAAAAGGAGCTGTTTTTTTGTGCAATTACAAGGAATTGATAAATAATCAGCAGGGAATTCGGCCAGTCAGCAGGAAAATCTCCATTCTTAATGGAAATGTCTTCATAGAAAACCTGATTAATAAAAGGAGGTTCACTATGGAATTGAAAGATTGCAGGGCCATAATCACTGGCGGCGCCTCAGGGCTTGGCGAGGCGACTGTGAGAAAAATAGCCGGATGCGGCGGAAAAGTTCTTATTGCAGATTTGGCGGAAGATCGGGCAAGCCATCTTATCAAGGAACTGGGAGGGAATGTTTATTTTTTAAAACGGATGTAACAAAAGAAGAAGACGTGCAGGGAGCAGTTGCATTCGCTTCTGAAAAATTTGGCAGCTTTAATACTGCCGTTAACTGCGCCGGCATCGGAATTGCCGCCAAGCTGCTTGGCAGAAAGGGAGTCCACACACTGGATATGTTCCAAAAGGTCATAACGATTAATCTGGTCGGGACTTTTAATGTCATTCGCCTGGCTGCTGAACAAATGGCAAAGAATGATCCGAATGATCAAGATGAAAGAGGCGTCATTATTAACACTGCTTCCGTAGCAGCCTTTGAAGGACAAATTGGCCAGGCTGCATATAGTGCATCGAAAGGCGGTGTGGTTGCCATGACCTTGCCAATTGCCAGAGAGCTGGCGGATTATGGGATTCGTGTTATGACGATTGCCCCTGGATTGTTTAATACACCTATGTTTGATTCACTGCCTGATGAGGCAAGGGATTCATTGGGGAAAATGGTGCCCTTTCCTTCAAGACTGGGATATCCTGAGGAGTATGCCAGGCTGGCTGAGAGTATTTTAGTGAATCCGATGCTGAATGGAGAAACGATCCGTCTGGATGGCGGCATCCGTATGCAGCCTAAGTAAATAGAGAACCTGCCCTTTCTGCATAGAATAGGTTCTTTTTTTGAAAAATTATTTTAATGTTCTAAAAATATCGATAATTATTGTACAATATAAATGTAAGCCTTTTCAAAGGTGAGGAATAGTACTTTGTGTTATGTCAAAAAAATTTTAGATTCGGAGGATCATAATATGGCTGCTTCATACATACAGGAAGAGCATGAAATTTTTCGGCAATCACTGCGTAAGTTTTTAGAGAAGGAAGCCTATCCGAATTATGACAAATGGGAAGAGGACAGGATCATTCCCCGGGATTTTTGGTACAAGATGGGGGAGCAGGGTTTTTTATGCCCTGATATTGAAGAAAAATATGGCGGAAGCAGCGTTGATTGGGGCTTCTCAGTAGTCATCAATGAAGAACTTGAACGTGTTGGCTCAGGCATGGTGGGAATTGGGCTTCACAATGATATCGTTGTTCCGTATATTACTGCTTATGGAACAGATGAGCAAAAGGAAAGGTGGCTGCCAAAGTGTGCGGCAGGAGAAATCATTACTGCTATCGCAATGACTGAACCTGGCGCCGGATCTGATTTAGCCGGCATCAGAACGACAGCAAGACTTGAAGGGGACCATTACATAGTGAATGGCGAAAAGACCTTTATAACCAATGGAATTCATTCCGATTTAATCATCATTGCCTGTAAAACCAATCCCAATGCAGTTCCCCGGCATAAAGGAGTAAGCTTGCTTGCGGTCGAGAGGGAAACCAAGGGGTTTACAAGGGGAAGAAAATTAAACAAGGTCGGACTTCACTGTCAGGATACGGCAGAGTTAATTTTTGAAGATTGTAAGGTTCCGAAAGAAAATCTGATTGGAGAAGAAGGGAAAGGTTTTCTTTATTTGATGGAAAAGCTGCAGCAGGAAAGACTTGTCGTAGCAATCGCTGCCCAGGTGGCTGCAGAGGAAATGCTTAATTTAACAATGAATTATGTTAAGAATCGCGAGGCATTCGGAAGACCGGTCAGCCAATTTCAAAACACTCAATTTAAGATTGCCGAAATGGCAACAGATATAGAGATGGGAAGGTCGTTCCTTGATCAATTGATCACAGAACATATGGCAGGCAAAGATGTAGTTACAAAAGTCTCCATGGCGAAATGGAAGCTTACAGAAAATGCCCGGAATATTGCCGCAGAATGCATGCAGCTTCATGGCGGCTATGGCTATATGGAAGAATACGAGATTGCAAGGAGATACAGGGATATACCGGTTGCCAGCATATATGCAGGTACAAATGAAATCATGAAAACCATTATTGCGAAGAACATGGGTTTATAAGGAGGAGTAAACATGCGTGAAGCTGTCATCGTCGAAGGTGTCAGAACGCCAGTAGGAAGAAAAAACGGCTTTTTAAAAGATATCAGGGCGGATGATCTGGCTGCTGAAGCACTAATGGCACTTGTCGAACGTGCAGGTATAGATCCGCAAATTATTGATGATGTCATTCTTGGGTGTGTCTCGCAAATAGGCGAACAAACAGGGGATATTGCAAGGGTCGCAGCTTTGATCGCAGGGTTTCCGATTGAAGTGCCAGGTACCACCATTGATCGTCAATGCGGCTCCAGCCAGCAGGCTGTCCATTTTGCAGCTCAGGCGATTTTGGCGGGAGATATGGAAATTGTTATCGCAGGCGGTGTCGAAAGCATGTCCCGTGTCCCAATCGGCTCCAGTTATCAGGGTGTAGGATTCAGTGAAAAACTGACAGACAAACATGAAATCATCCACCAGGGCTTATCAGCTGAACGCATTGCTGAAAAATATGGTTTTACAAGAGAAGAACTTGATCGCTATTCATTAGAGAGCCACCAAAAGGCTTTAAAAGCCCAGGACGAAGGACGTTTTGAGAGAGAGATTGCACCATTAAATGTGAAATTGCCTGATGGACAGCTCATGACGGTTTCGGAGGACTCTGGCCCCAGAAAGGAAACGTCGCTGGAAGCACTTGGAAGTTTAAGGGCTGTTTTTAAGGAGAATGGGGTCATTCATGCAGGAAATTCAAGTCAAATCAGTGATGGAGCCGCAGCACTATTAATTATGTCACGCGATAAAGCAGAGGAGCTTGGAATGAAGCCGAGATTCAGGATACTTTCCCGCACAGCAGTTGGCTCTGATCCTACTTTAATGCTGACTGGACCGATACCTGCAACCGAGAAAGTGTTAAAGAATGCTGGACTGGCTATTGAGGACATCGATGTGTTTGAAGTGAACGAAGCGTTCGCTCCTGTTCCGCTTGCCTGGCTGAAAGAAACTGGAGCCGACCCTGCAAAGCTTAACCCAAACGGCGGAGCCATTGCACTCGGCCATCCTTTGGGAGGCAGCGGTGCACGGCTGATGGTCACCATGATGCATGAACTAGAAAGAACAGGGGGCGCTATGGACTTCAGACCATGTGTGAAGGCCTTGGTATGGCCAATGCGACTATTATTGAACGTTTAGACTGAAGAATGGGGAGGAATGAAAATGACTACTACTATTGGAAGAATTTTCGATCTAACTGCCGGAAAATTTCCGAATAAAGAAGCCCTGTATGATGTCAGAAAAAATCTGCGTCTTACCTATAAGGAATGGAGCCTTGAGATCAATAAATTGGCGAATGCCTTAATGAATGAGGGAGTCAGGAAGGGTGACAGGGTTTCAACCTACCTTTTTAATACTGAGGAGCTTGCAACAGCATTTTTTGCATGTGCAAAAATCGGCGCCATTTTTAATCCGATCAACTTTAGGCTGATGTCAGAAGAAGTTGCTTATATCCTTCAGGATGCAGAGCCAAAAGTAGTGTTATTTGAACAAATGCTGGAATCCGGCATTACCCCAATTGCTAAACGTTTTCCGCATACAGCCTTTTGGTACATTGATGACAAGGCACCCGGATATGCTTCATCCTATCGGGAAAAAGTGGATGCAGCATCACACGATGAAATTGAAATAGAAATGGACGAAAATGACTTATACGCGATCATGTACACAAGCGGTACCACGGGAAGGCCAAAAGGAGTTGTCCACAGGCACCGGGATATGGCTGAACAAAGTTTAATCGTAATAGGAGCCACAAAGCTTGAAAGCAGTGACAATGGTCTCGTGACTGCACCAATGTTCCACTGTGCAGAGCTTCACTGTGCCTTTTTGCCAAGGGTGCATGTGGGGGCAAAAAATACCATCCTCCATCACTTTGATGCAAAAGAAGTATTACAGTTAATCTCAGATGAGAAGATTACAAAGTTTTTTGCAGCACCTACCATGTGGAATATGCTGCTGCAGGAAAACTTAAGCCATTATAACCTGGAAAGCCTGAAGCTGGGACTGTATGGAGCAGCTCCAATGGCTCCGGCACTTGTTTATGCCTGCCGGGAAAAATTAGGCGTATCCCTCGTACAGGCATATGGAATGACCGAGATGGGGCCAGCGATTACGTTTTTATCTGAAAATGATCAAATCCGGAAAGCAGGGTCTGCCGGGCAGGCATGTTTAAATCATGAGATTAGGATTGTAAGGCCGAATGAAAATGGTCCATCAGATCCTGAGAATGTGGTGCCGACAGGGGAAACAGGTGAAATCATCGTAAAAGGTCCATGCATGATGAGTGGTTATTTTAATCGGGATGAGGCAAACGATCTTGCCATGCACGGGGGCTGGTACCATTCAGGTGACATAGGATATCTGGATGACGAAGGCTACTTGTACGTTAAAGACAGAGTCGATGATATGATCATTAGCGGCGGTGAAAACATTTACCCTAGGGAAGTGGAAGATATTTTATATACGCATAATGGCGTACTGGATGTGGCAGTGATCGGCCAGCCTGATGACCGCTGGGGTGAGACGGTCACAGCATTTGTAGTTAAAAAAGATCCGGCACTATCTGAAAATGAGCTGGATGAACTGTGCAGGAATAGTGATGAACTTGCTAATTATAAGCGGCCGAGAAAATACGTATTCTGTGAAGCTCTGCCAAGGAATGCAAGCGGCAAGATTCAAAAGTTTATGCTCAGAAAGCAGCTGGAGGATCTGTTCGCTGACGGAAAAATTTAGCCGGAAGAAAGGGATGCATGATGTTAAAAGGCATTAGAGTAATTGATTTTTCCAATTATCTCCCCGGTCCGTTTGCTTCCCAGAGACTTGCAGAGCTTGGAGCTGAAGTGATTAAGGTTGAATCCTTGACTGGTGACCCCGCAAGGCAGCTGGATATTAAAATAGAGGGTACAGGAGCCGTGTTTGCCGCCAACAACCGCGGTAAAAAAAGCATTACACTCAATCTGAAGAGTGAGGATGGAAGAAATGCAGCCCTAAAGCTGATTTCTGAAAGTCATGCCGTGCTGGAAAGCTTTCGGCCAGGAGTCATGAAAAAGCTCGGACTTGATTATGAGACTGTAAAAAGACACAAGCCCGCTATCGTTTATTGCTCCCTTACAGGCTACGGGGGCAATGAAGACTATCAATATTTAGGCAGCCATGATTTAAACTATATGGCAGTAAGCGGCGCCCTTTCCCAGCTGAAGGACCCCAGCGGCCGTCCAGTTCACCCGTCCAATACAATAGCGGACTTTATGGGAGGAATGGCCGCGAGTGAAAGGATACTGGCAGCCCTGCTTTCCAGCAGGATTTCCGGAAATGGCGGGCATCACTGCATTTCCATTGCTGAAGTGATGGCTTCCATCATGGGAAACCATTTGCTGATTGAAAACGAAACGGGTTATTCAAATGGGCTATCGGTACTAAGCGGGGAGATCGTCGCCTACTCTATTTATGAAACAAAGGATGCGAGGTTTGCTGCTCTTGCTGCATTAGAGCCGAAGTTTTGGATTAACTTCTGCAAGAGTGCCGGCAGGGAGGATTGGATTGATTCCCATTTCTCCCGTGCTTCTGGCAATAATCCTGTATATTTGGAGATGACCGAATTATTTAAAAGCAGGACATTAAAAGAGTGGACTGAATTCGGGCAAAGAGTTGATTGCTGCCTGACTCCGGTATTGGAGACGGGTGAATTAAAAGACTTTCCACTTTTTAAGGAGATTTATGAACAAGACGGGAATTACCCTTTAGTTAAAATGCATGGAGGAATTGACTCAGCATTGACTGGCCCTCCAAAACTGGGAGAACATAATGAGGAAGTTTTAAGCAATATTGCTGGAATGTCAGCGGAGAATGTTAAAGCTCTGACAGCAAAATAAATATTCTAAATAAAAGTCGGCGAACTTGTCTTTCAGATAGCCGATCTGTAACTTATGAATTCATGAAGAGCCCTAAATCCATATGATGGATTATGGCTCTTTCTTTTTTGGCGGCGAATGTTTCTATGAAAGAGGAGGGCTTTAAAGAAGATTAAATGGTATAATGAAAGGGAATATATAATAAAATAAACTTTTTTCTATTTTTGGAGTGTGATGGTCACTAGTGCGTTTTATTAAAACAATTCCCAATATGGTCACTTTGGGTAACTTATATTGCGGTTTTCTTTCAATCGGAATGGCTGCCAATGGCGAATTTAAAAATGCAGCAATATTAATTTTAATCGGCATGATGCTTGATAGCATGGACGGCAGGCTGGCAAGAATGCTGAAAGCGGATAGTACGCTTGGAAAAGAACTTGATTCACTGGCAGATATTGTTACATTTGGGGTTGCCCCTTCATTTTTGGTCTTTTATACATACTTTTTTCAATTTGGAATCCTTGGATTAATCGTTTCAGGTCTTTTTCCTCTATTCGGGGCATATCGGCTTGCCCGATTCAATATCAGTCCCCCAAAGTCCTCATTAAATTATTTTATAGGAGTTCCAATAACAGCAGCAGGAGGGATAATGGCCATACTGACCCTTTTTGGTGACCGTATTCCCAATATCATTACAACTGTTGTGTTCACAGCACTATGCTTTCTGATGGTAAGCAGAATTCGGATTCCCAGCTTTAAGGAAGTTCCTCTTCCAAAATACGGGACGATTGTTACCATTTTTCTTGGAAGTGTTCTGTACGTTATTTATAAGGGCTCCTATGGACCATTTCCCGATTTAATTTATATTGCGATTCCGCTTTACATAGCGTATTTGACATACCGATTCATTAAAGGTAAAAACAAAAAAGAAATCGATTAATTAGAAATGCGGAAGCGCCTTGCCCGCGAAGGAACGCAGACTTAGACCGCCACCCTCCCAAAAGCTGTTGCTTTCGGTCGTGTGATGTTTATGCTGACGCCCTGGGGCCTCACCTCGAGGAGGCAGGCTGCTTGCGCAAACAGTTATCAGAGTTCAAAGTTATACTTTTTTACAAATAAAAAAGGCCGGGATGGCCTTTTTTATTTGTAAAATACCTTGTCTATATTAAATTTTGCATGAAGGGTATTAATGATATAAGTTTCATAAATTTCGCGCTCCATGCTGTCTTCCACGTAAATGACCGCAATTTTATAGATATCATCGCGATGATTTTTTATTGGAGAAACATTATCTTCAAAATGTTTTTTCACGCGCTGCCTTAATTTTCGTGCCTTCCCTACAAATAGCAGATCTTCATTCGCATCGAAAAACAGAATCATGCCGCCCTTGTCTCTTGGTATTTTATGATAATCTGTGAAACCATAGACACTGCTAAGGTCACTTTCTCCTGCCTGTCCCGTTTGCCTGCTTCTTGTAATTACGAGATCAGGCTGAGGGATTTCAATTTTTATCAATATCATCACTTCCTATTCTAAGATTAAAGAGTACCATAAATTTCATATGTAATCTACATTAAAAAGTATCATTGGATCCTGCCTTGCCGCAGAAGCTCCTTATATGAAGTGTAATTGTTTTTGTCTTTCTTTTGTCATATTCAGCAGCACTTCATTATTAAGCGAGCGTGCCATTTTAAGGGTAAGATCCAAAATCTTTTGATTCCTTCCTTCTGGCCGTAATCAATAGCAACCCGATCACATTGAACTTCAGTATCTGTACAAATTATATTCTTTCCAGCAGGATAGGTAATATGTCCAATTTCATGCCAGATTATCGCTTCTTTTATTTCTCTGTCTGAACAGAACTTTTCATAATCATAGACGACAATAAACCAGTCATAATGCGCATACAGGGATTGATAAAACATAGTCAGGAGTCTGCAGTCAATATTCCACAAGTTCAGCCAGCTTCCATCGTTTAGACCAAAGTTTTTTAAAACAGTATGTTTATCTTCTAAAATGGCTATTATTCCGTCCAGGCCGCAATAGGATAAGGAAAGCTCTTCACACAAACAGATCAAGTCAGATTCTCCTTTTAATTAATTTCGGTTTACTAGCATTGTTATGTAAGCGGCACTTTTTTAATCACCAGCCTATAAAAAAATAAAGAAATGAATGGATTTGTTTGCAAACTGCCATGCGGCAGTATGATGCAAAAACGTGGCAGCAGATACATTTCAAGAAAATCTGCAAGGTAATTAATTTAGGTGTGATTTAACTAGTAATCCAAAAGCGGGGCCTCAGCAGCCTTCATGGAGGGGTAAAGGTTGCTCGAGACCAAACTTTCATATGCACAGCGGCTTTCCAGCACACTTTCAGCTAAGCCTGGTTAACGGCACTTTAAGAAGTTAATCGTGTTTTTTCCTGATTATAGTAAACCAAAATGGGTATATTCTAATAAAAATTAACATTGAACGGGTGAATTCCTAAGCTGAGCACATCTGTGTTAGCTTTTTTTCGTTCTTTTTACATAAAGAGTTTCCCTCATAATTATTACTTAGCTTATAGTGAAAAATACTTACACATAAGGAAATTGTCATATCAATATTCCATTTCACATAAAAATGAAAAATAGCTAAGGGCTAAAAAATATTTTAAATATAAAAAGGAGAAAATAAATATGTAAAGAATATTAAAACTATTCATAATTTTATAAAAAATATTTTGTGTTTCGAAATAAAGGGGTTAGCAAGTTGGGGATATTAGAGATTAAAGATGCTACTTTGAGGTTTGGAGGCGTAGTGGCGCTTGACAACGTCTCATATGAAGTGCAGGAAGGAGAGATTTTTTCACTTATTGGGCCAAATGGCGCAGGGAAGACAAGTATGCTGAATTGCATTAGCGGACTATACAAGCCTTCATCTGGTTCCATCCATTTCAAGGGGGAAGATATCACCCGCTATAAACCTCACAAAAGAGCCAGTATGGGCATTGCCAGGGCATTCCAGAACATCGAACTTTTTCCGCATTTATCTGTTTTGGACAATCTGATGCTTGGCAGGCATGTGAGAATGAAAACCGGACTCCTTGCAGGAGGATTTTATTGGGGAAAGGCGCAAAGAGAGGAAATTGAACATCGGAAAAAAGTTGAGCAGGTGATCGATTTTCTTGAAATTGAGGATATCCGCAATACTCCCGTGGGTACCCTTTCGTATGGATTGCAGAAAAGAGTCGAAACCGGCAGGGCTCTGGCACTGGAACCTGACATCCTTCTTCTGGATGAGCCGATGGCAGGCATGAATAGTGAGGAAAAAGAGGACATGGCCAGATACATTATCGACATTCATGAAGAAATGAATACAACTATTATATTAATTGAACACGACATGGGGGTTGTAATGGATTTATCCGATCACATTGCAGTTCTTGATTTTGGTAAGCTGATTGGTTACGGGACGCCTGAAGAGATTCAGAATAATCCTAGAGTCATAGAAGCTTATCTGGGAGAGGAGAATGCCGTATAAAAGATGATTCGTCTAAACGGTAGATTAATAGTTTTGTAGGGGGAGAGATTCTTTTGAGCATGACATTTCCGCAGCTGCTTATTGAAAGGGCATACATAAATGGGTCACAAGTTGCTTTAAGAGAAAAAGAATTTGGAATTTGGAATGAGATAACGTATGAAGCGTTCTTGGAGAAAGTTAAGAATTTCAGCTTGGGATTGGCCTCTTTAGGACTAAAAAGGGAGGATAAGCTAGCCATTATCGGCGATAACAGACCTGAATGGGTAATCAGTGAGCTTGCTGTGCAAAGCTTGGGCGGCATTTCAGTTGGAATCTATCAGGAATCCTTATCTGCAGAACTTAGTTACATTATTGATAATTGTGACGCAACTATAATAGTTGCGGAAGATCAGGAGCAAGTGGATAAGCTGATGGAGATTAAAGACTCCATTCCTAAAGTCAGAACGATTATTTATTATGATTCACGGGGCATGAGAAGTTATCGGGAGGATTTCCTGTTTGAATTTGAAGAGGTTCTGCAAATGGGACAAAGCTGTCACTCGGAGCAGCCTGATTTATTTTCGCAGGAAGTTGATAAAGGCACTGCAGATGACGTGGCGATTTTATCATATACTTCAGGAACGACAGGCAATCCGAAAGGAACGATGCTTACCTACCGGAATCTGCTGGATATGGCTAAAAATTTGTCAGACATTGATCCGCTGACGGACAAAGATGAATATGTTTCATTCCTTCCGCTTGCCTGGATCGGGGAGCAGATGATGACCCTTGCGATGGGCTTATACAATGGAATGACAATTAATTTCCCTGAAGAGCCTGCAACCGTTTTGGAAGATCTGCGGGAAATTGGGCCACAGGTTATGTTTTCGCCGCCAAGAATCTATGAAGATATGGTGTCGCGCTTTCAGGTCAGAATTCAGGATAGCGGCTGGCTGAAAAGAAAGATATATAACTGGTGCAAGCCGATAGGCGAGAAGGTAGCTAAAGCCCATTTTGGGAATAAACCTGTCAGCGCAGGTACGAAGGCTCTTTATAAAATTGCTGATTATGTGATGTTCAGTGCAATTCGCGATCACTTTGGACTTTTGAAGATCAAGCGTGCTTATACCGGCGGTGCTCCTTTGGGCCCGGATGTATTTGAATTCTTTCACAGTATTGGAGTCAATGTAAAAAGCATTTACGGGCAGACAGAAGTTGCCGGCATATCCATTGTGCACAGGGATGGCGACATTAAGCTTGATAGTGTCGGAATTCCTATTCCGGGAACAGAAGTGAAAATTTCTGATGAAGGGGAAATTCTGATCAGGAGCTCGAGTGTGTGCAAAGGGTACTACAAAAACGAGAAAAGCACAATCGAAACCATACAGGAAGGCTGGCTGCATACAGGGGATGCAGGGAGGCTGGATAAGGAAGGGCATTTGTATATCATTGACAGGATTAAAGATGTCATCCGTCTTGATACAGGTGAGATGTTCTCCCCGCAATTTATCGAGAATAAGCTTAAATTCAGCTCGTTCATACAGGAAGCGGTAGCAATCGGGAAGGATCGCCCATATGTGGTTGCCATGATCAATATTGATATGAAAAATGTAGGGCGCTGGGCCGAGAAAAATCAAATCAGCTATACCACGTATACCGATTTATCTTCCAAACCTGAAGTGCTGGAATTAATCGAAAAACAGGTGCAGGAAATCAACCAGACCCTGCCTGAAAAAGCCCGGGTTAAGAAATTCGTACTTCTATATAAAGAACTGGATGCCGATGATGAAGAGCTTACAAGAACAAAGAAAGTCCGCAGGCAATTTGTTGCTAAAAAATATCAGGCATTGATCGACGGGCTTTATACAGAGGACAAAAAAATACGTGTAAATGGCACGATCAAATATCGTGACGGCATGGAACAAACCATCCAAACAACGCTTCAAGTCATTTTTATGGATGAAGGAGAGGGGGCAGCTTAATGACTTTTTCTTGCAGATGCTTGTAACAGGAATCGTGGTAGGAAGTGTTTATGCACTTGTGGCATTGGGCTTTGTGCTTATTTATAAATCCAGTGACGCCATCAACTTTGCACAGGGTGAGTTCCTTTTAATTGGAACGTATGTATGTTTAACGCTTATTACAGCCTACAACATCCCGTTTATAGCAGCCCTTTTAATTGCGCTTATGTTCAGTGCCGTTTTGGGATTTGTCATTGAACGGATTGTTCTGAGGCCGTTTATCGGAGAGCCGGTCATATCCATGATAATGGCGACGATCGGTTTATCGAGTGTTCTTGCCGGGATTGTCCATATTATTTGGGGCCATGAAACACGTGTGTTTCCAAAAATCTTCTCAGAGCAGCCTGTTAATCTGGGTGAAATTGTCATTGCGCCCGTCTATTTATGGTCACTTTTAATCGTTGTGGCTATGCTAATCATTTTCACTCTATTTTTCAAATATTCGAAGCTGGGAATTGCGATGAGGGCAACCGCAGATGATCAGCAGGCAGCGATGTCGATGGGAATCAGCGTAAAAATGATTTTCGCAGTTGCCTGGGCGATTGCTGCCATTGTTTCAGCAGTTGGAGGCATCCTTCTCGGGAACATAAATGGTGTTAATGCATCCCTTTCAGCGATCGGGTTAAAGGTACTTCCGGTTGCCATCCTTGGGGGACTTGACAGTATCCCAGGGGCCATCATCGGCGGACTGATTATCGGCATTCTTGAGAGCCTGACCGGGGGATATCTGGATCCATTGGTTGGTGGCGGTCTGAAAGAGGTTATGCCGTTTGTCATCCTCGTATTTATCCTTATGTTCAAGCCATATGGTTTGTTCGGAAAAAAGAAATCGAGAGGGTGTAGCCGAGTGAGAAATCCTTTTGTAATGGATTGTGGAGAATTCCATGTGAATTATAAACAAGATATGGCTATCTGGAAAATAACCAGAGTAAGGATGCGTGTCTTCATTCTTCTGGCTGTATTTGCAGTATTCCCGATGTTGGCATCCGATTATATTATTGGACTGGCTACGCTTTGCGGAATTGCCGCGATTGGTGCTATTGGTTTGAACATCCTGACGGGTTTTACCGGCCAGATTTCCATAGGGGTAGGCGCCTTTCTGGGGGTAGGCGGTTATACATCGGCCATTCTGACAGCAAAGCTGGGGTTAAGCTTCTGGATTGCTATGCCGACAGCCGGCATTGTGACGGCGATTGTAGGCGGACTATTCGGATTGCCTTCCTTAAGGCTAAAAGGATTATATCTAGCCATTGCCACCCTGGCAGCACAGGTAATCATCCTGTTTGTTATTTCCCGCTGGGATGCGCTGACTGGCGGAACAGCCGGAATGGTCCTATCCAGGCCTGAACTTGGCAGTTTTGTCTTTTACAGTGAGCGGAGCTATTATTATCTGATGTTTACGGTGCTGATTATTACAGCCGCCTTTACCTTAAACCTCTTCCGATCGCGGGTCGGCAGGGCATTCATAGCAGTCCGTGACCGTGATGTCGCTGCAGAAGTTATGGGAATCGATTTGTTTAAGTATAAGGTATTGGCATTTATTGTTAGTTCCTTTTTCGTCGGCATCGCCGGAGCTTTACTGGGTCACTATACGATGGTTGTAAGTCCCGAGCTTTACAGCATCACAGTGTCCATTGAATACTTGGCAATCATACTGGTAGGCGGTTTAGGGAGTGTATTCGGGTCGATTTACGGAGCCGTTTTTATTACACTGCTTCCGGTTGTCCTCAGGTCAGGTGTAGAAATGATGAGCGGGGTTTTCCCAGACTTATCTGCAGTCTTAATAGGAATGAAAGAGGTGGTATTTGGCCTCGTGATTATCTTATTCCTGATTTATGAACCGCAGGGGCTCGCAAAAATATGGAAGAATATTAAAGACTACTTTAAGCTGTGGCCGTTTTCTTATTAATTCCCGGGTAATAATTTCTGAAAATTTTGAAAGCAAAACTTTCAAATTTTTATAAAAAAGAGGTAAAAATGAGGGGGAACATTATGAAGAAGGTGTGGAAAGGTTTATTGGCAGCAACATTAATGGCTGGAATGCTTGCTGGCTGTTCAGGAGGCAGCGAGGGAGCATCCGGTGACAAGAAAGGCACTGTCAAAATCGGCGGTATCTTTGACCTAACGGGCGGTACCGGTGATGTAGGAACACCATATGCAGAAGGTGAAAAAGCATTTTTTGAATCCATTGCAGGTGAGGAGATCAATGGCTATAAGCTCGAATTAATCGGTGATGACTATGCTTATAAAATTCCTGAAGCTCAAAAACTTTATCAGAAATTAAAATCAAAGGATAAAGTATCGGCTATTTTAGGATGGGGAACAGGTGACACAGAAGCTCTTCGCCAGCAGGTGGCAGCCGACAAGCTTCCATTCATCTCGGCTTCATACTCAGAGAATCTAAAAAATATTGACGAAAGTCCATATAATTTCCTGGCCGCCGCTTCTTACTCCGACCAGGCAAGATCTGTACTGAAATGGATAAAAGACAATCACACTGGCGGCACACCTACTGTTGCCTTAATTTACAACGATACGGCTTTTGGAAAATCCCCAATTGAAGATGCCAAAAATTATGCACAGGAAAATGGCATTGAAATTGTTGATGAGCAAATAGTTGACCTGAAAACACTTGATGCAACCTCCCAATTACTGAACATGGAAAAGAAAAATCCTGATTATGCGATTATCAACCAAACTTGGGGGCAACCGCAACGATTCTCAAAGATGCTAAAAAGCTTGGCCTTGATACAAAATTCATCGGTTTAAACTGGGCTACCGGAGAAGGCTTGCTTCCAATTGCGGGCGATGCGGCTGAAGGATTTATCGGGGTTGTCACACATGCATTCCCTTATGAAGATCTTCCTGGAATGGAAGAAATCAAGAAGTTCGTAGAAAGCAAGGGAGAAAAGCTGGAAGACAAAAACCAGAAATTTATCCAGGGATGGGTTTCCGCAAAAATTATGGTTGAAGGCCTAAAACTTGCTGAAGACCCGACTTCAGGCGAAGGGATCCGATCTGGCCTTGAGAAAATCTCAAATCTTGATCTTGGCGGTCTAGCTGCCCCAGTTACATTTTCACCTGACAATCATGCTGGTACAAACCAAATTCGGTTGGCAGAAGTCAAAAACGGCCAGTTTGAAGTGTTCACTGATTATATCGGCTACTAAAATGGTGGGGGCGAGGTTTTATACCCGCCTCCTGTTAACTTTTAAAGGCTTGGATCATTACTAGATTGAGAACTTGGCAAATAAACTCGAAATTTGGCAAACAAACGATTTGAATCCGCAAACAAATCTCAGATTTTGCAAATAAACCGAGAAAACCAGCAAACAACAAATGATTCAGAACTTGACCTTGGGACGAATAAATAGAGAAAGAGTTTATAAAGCTGGGAGGACAGATGAATGCTGACAATAAACAATGTCGAAGTGATGTACGATAAGGTCATCCTTGTACTAAAGGGGATGTCAATGGTGGTGCCCAAAGGGAAAATAGTTGCGTTGCTCGGCAGTAATGGCGCCGGGAAAACGACTACCCTTAAAGCCATTTCCGGACTGTTGAAAAGTGAGAATGGTGAAGTAACAGACGGATTTATCGAGCTGTATGGGGAGCGCATTGATGTAAGCGATGCTGAAACCATCGTAAAGAAAGGCATTTTTCAGTGCATGGAAGGAAGGCGCGTATTCAAGCACCTATCTGTGGAAGATAACCTGATTGCGGGTGCACATACCAGGAAAGACCGGAAGAATATTAAAAGTGATATTCAAAAAGTCTATCATTATTTTCCAAAGCTTGAAATGCTGAAGCACAGGCAGGCCGGCTATCTGTCAGGAGGAGAGCAGCAAATGCTGGCCATTGGCAGGGGGATCATGGCAAAGCCAAAGGTGCTGCTTCTTGATGAACCTTCATTAGGACTGGCCCCACTATTAGTAAAAGAGATTTTCGGGATCATAAAAAAATCAATGAAGAAGAGGGGACCACGATATTGGTAGTTGAACAAAATGCCAATGTTGCCTTATCGATTGCCGATTATGGATACATCATGGAAAACGGCCGGATTGTGATGGATGGAACGGTGGACCGGCTCCTTTCCAATCAGGATGTGCGTGAATTTTACCTGGGAATGGGGGATAAGGGACGGAAAAGCTATAAAGATATTAAATCTTATAAAAGAAGAAAGAGGTGGCTGTAGTGGAAAAGCTGAAGGAAGTGATCCAGCATGCCTATGACAATGCAAGAGGCTTTAAAAGTCAGCTTGATGAGGCACATATTTCTCCAAGTGACATTCTATCTCTAAAGGATTTACAAAAAATTCCCGTGCTTAAAAAAGACCAATTGCCGGAACTGCAATCTGCAGATCAGCCCTTCGGAAGCCTTTCAGCTGTAAAGCCTAATGAGATGGCACGAATCTTTATGTCACCAGGACCAATTTATGATCCGCAAACCACCGAGAAGGATTTTTGGCGTTTCTCAGAAGCTCTCAGGGCAGCTGGTTTTAACAGTAATGATATTGTTCAGAATACATTTTCCTATCATCTTTCACCGGCAGGCTTTATGTTTGACTCGGCACTCCGAGAATTAGGAGCAACTGTCATCCCGGCAGGAACCGGGAATCGGGAACTGCAGATTCAGATCATGAAGGATACCAGGGTAACCGGCTATGTGGGAACTCCCAGCTTCTTTAGCCTTTTACTTGATGCCCTTGAAGAAAAGGGATGGAAGATGGGAAATGATGTTGTCTTGAACAAAGCTTTCTTTACTGCTGAAATGCTGACTGAACAAATGCGGAAAAGGTGTGAAGACAATGGAATTTCGGTATATGAAGGCTATGGGACTGCGGATTGCGGATGTATTGCTTTTGAAGACAAGCAGGGCCCGGGGTTGAGAATAACTGATTCTGCCATCGTGCAAATCTGTGACCCGCAGACTGGATGGGAGGTTTCAGATGGAGAAGGGGAAGTGGTTGTCACTCTATTTGATAAGAGCTACCCGCTCATCCGCTTTGGCACGGGCGACCTCTCCCGCTGGGTTAAAGGGTACGAAGGAAAAAGGATTGCAGGAGTGCTGGGGCGTGTTAGTGATGGTGTAAAGGTAAAAGGAATGTTTGTAAGAGAAAAACAGCTTGCAAAGATCTTGAATGAAGCAGGGTATTCGATTTTCCAGGCTGTTGTCACAAATGAGAACGGGCAGGATCAGCTTGCCATTTTCATAGAGTCTGAGGAAGGCTTGGAATCTGAGCTTTCAGCAAAAATTCAGGATGTGATCCGGGTCAAGCCAATCCTGAAATTAACAGCGGCAGGCTCAATTAAAAAGGATGATAAGAAGCTGGTGGATAACCGGAATTACGAATTAAAGAAGGTGTAGTCAAAGGAGGCTGATTGAATCGGCCTTCTTTTTTATAGAGAACTGAAAAGGATTTCTAATTTTGAACTATGAATAAAGGCGAAAGTGGATCATGAATAAGAGAATGGGAGTAAATCTTTCACATTAATGACGAAAATGCGCTAGGGGAGAGGAAAATGGTAGTTAACCAGCCGGATTAACGCTGAAAATGTGGTTGTGAAGAGGAAACTGGTAGTTAATCGACTGGATTAACGCCGAAAATGTGGAGGGGAGGAGGAAAAGGGGAGTTAATCGACTGGATTAACGCCGAAAATGTAGAGGGGAGGAAGAAACTGATAGTTAACCAGCCGGATTAAGGCCGAAAATGTGATAGGGGAGAGGAAAAGGGTAGTTAATCAGCCGGATTAAGGCCGAAAATGTAGAGGGGAGGAAGAAACTGATAGTTAATCAGCCGGATTAAGGCCGAAAATGTGGTAGGGGAGAGGAAACTGGTAGTTAATCGACTGGATTAAGGCCGAAAATGTGGAGGGGAGGAGGAAAAGGGTAGTTAATCGACTGGATTAAGGCCGAAAATGTGGAGGGGAGGAGGAAACTGGTAGTTAATCGACTGGATTAACGCCGAAAATGTAGAGGGGAGGAAGAAACTGATAGTTAACCAGCCGGATTAAAGCCGAAAATGTTAAGAGGGAAAAAACGGTAGCTACTCAGCTGCCAACAACAAAGATAGAGTAGCAATCCCAAATGGTGCCGCTAATTAAACATTAAAGGCTGCCATCGCTATTCTCACACTCCATTACCAGAAACAATCCTTTATAATAGGAAGCCACATTCGTAACCTTCATGCCGGATTTCTGAATAGACAGAAGTGTATCACGGTTTAGGTGGCAGCCGTCACAAATTCGTTTCCATAGAGGATTCAGGGCTTCCTGGGCAAATGCCAGAGCGGGCTGCTCCATTTTAACATGCTCAAAGAATAGTATTTTTGCCTTTGGCTTACATACTCGTCTGATCTCCGCTAGCGCTTTGTCAGGATTTGGTATCGTGCAGAAAACAAGAGTGGCAACTGCTGAATCAAAAGTTTTGTCCGCAAATTCAAGAACTTCAGCTGACTGCCGGTGGATATGGATAGGTACTGCGGCCGCATTTTTGCGAGGAATAGATTTTTCAATCATTGCCTGGTTTGGTTCAATGGCATCGACCCGATCCGCCTTTTTGTATAAAGGGAAGTTAATGCCTGTGCCGGCACCAACTTCGAGTACCCGGCCGTCCACCATGGAAAGAATTTCACTTCTGATTTTCCGGAATTTTCTTTTTTCTAGAGGCTGCATGGCCAAATCATATAGGGATGGGAATAAGCTGCTCAAAAAATTCACTCTTTTCATAATAGCTGTCTTTTTCTATTTTACTCTTATCCTAAAATGAAACAAGCCGGTACCTCTCTTAGGGGCACCAGCATCAAATAATCAGGGAGGCTGTCGAACATCTCGTTAAGCTTCTCATACGTGTCCGGATACTTTGCCTCATACTGAAGGTAGGTTGGAACTGGGTAGCGCACACCGCCTTTGTGGGTTTGCTGTAATCCCTCAGCAAACTCATCTGCCATGGAAAAAGGAATGGTAAAGGCCATTTCGTGATCATGTGTCTGCCCGAAAACCCGATCTCCATAGCATGGCAGGATCACTTGCGGCTTACCGGTTTTTATGGTCTTAATAACGATATCGGCACAGTCAGCTCTAGCCGTAAAAGTGGATGTAATTTCACCGCCCGTATGATAGAGGGCAGCCGCAACCATTCTCATGACTTGGGCTGAATTACCATAAACAGTGATTACTTCCGGTTCAAATGCTGCTCTCCCCAGAGGAGCCATTAATACAGTTCCGGCTTCCTCTTTTGAAAATTTAGGAACTGCCGCTTCGGTTAAGGCGCCAAGGTCACAGGTTTTTGTATACATGCCATCTGTTAAGCTGCCTTTTGAGTAATAGTCGAGTTCCTCTTCAAATCCAAAAGCGATTTTGGCAATTGGGCATGATAAGTCTTCTTTGCCCATGGCAATGGACCAGCCATATCTTCTAGACATTGTCACACCCTGACAGATGCTGAATGTTTTGCCAAAGTCTCTTGCCGGACGTTTTACCCTGACAGGCAATTCCTCCTCTTTTTTCAAAACTCTTATAGCCAGCGGAAAAGTATCGGGTCTCACATATGTAAGAATCGCAGTTTCCAGATCAGAAAGTTTTTGGGCTTGAATCGTTTCCTGCATCATGATCCCTCCTTTAGATATTAGATTAATTCTGTAAATTATATGGATTAACCTGCATATTTAGGCTTTATTTTAGAAAACATCATAATATTCCAGTTGACATGAAACCAAAAGGTTGTATATGATTTAAATGAAACCAAAAGGTTGTATTTTATAATTAAAGGAGAGTATGTAAATGGAAACACTTCAGGATATTAAACAAACAGTTATACTTAGTGCCCCGATTGAAAAAGTTTGGAAGACAGTCTCTACTTCGGAAGGGATCGAAGCGTGGTTTATGCCAAATGATTTTAAGGCTGAGCTGGGCTATGAATTTCATATTCAGTCCCCATTTGGTCCGTCCCCGTGTAAGGTCACAGAACTGGATGAGCCCAACCGGCTTTCTTTTAAATGGGATACAGATGGATGGTTTGTATCTTTCCTATTGAAAGATTTGGGCGGCAAAACTGAATTTACTCTTATACATGGCGGCTGGAAACAGTCAGATGAACTGGTTGAGAAAGCTCAAGCTGAGAGTGCAGTTATCCGTGAAAGAATGTCACATGGATGGACTGGAATTCTTGCGAAGCTTGGCAAGGTTGTTGAGGAATAATGGGTGCTTCTGCCAGGAAACATGATGTGTTTCAGGCAATCGCCGATCCAACTAGGAGAGAAGTATTGAGGCTGCTGGCTGAAAAAGAACGCCCGATCTCAGAGATAAGTGCTCATTTTCCCATAAGCCGTACCGCCATATCAAAACATCTTCAGATCCTTTCTGAAGCTGAGTTAGTAAAAGGGAAAAAGGCAGGCAGAGAAAGAATCTACCATCTCCAGCCTGAGCCGCTGACAGAATTGAAGCAATGGCTGTCCTATTATGAACAATTCTGGAATAATAAGCTGCAAAAACTTAAATATATACTTGAAGAAGAAAATGAGTGATGTCCTGAAAAAGAGCTTCTGCAGCTCTTTTTTCTTTTGTCTAAAAATAAGGTCTTTATTCTTAAAGATATAATATAATGATATTTATGATTAATATTTTGAGAAGGAGTCCTTAGGATGTATCAGACATTTACTTTACAGGAGAAGATCAGGCAAATTACCATCATGTTAATTCCCATTTTAATCACGCAGCTTGGCATGTTTGCAATGGTCTTTTTTAATACGATCATGTCGGGAAGATATAATGCTTCCGACCTTGCTGGCGTAGCGATAGGCTCCTCCATTTGGAATCCTGTTTTTACCGGGCTCAGCGGAATTTTAATGGCTGTATCTCCAATTGCGGCTCAAGCGTTTGGAGAGAAAAAGAACAAGGAAGTAACTTCTATCGTAAAAAATGGAATATTTCTGGGCTTTGTTATTGCCTTTGCAGTCATTCTGTTGGGTTCATTTTTGCTTGACCCGCTGCTAGATAGCATGAATCTGACTAATGCTGTGGAAGCAACGGCTCGGGGCTATCTTGTGGGACTCAGCTTTGGAATCGTTCCTTTATTCATATTTAATGTTTTAAGATCTTTCATCTATGCACTCGGCAAAACGAGAGTTGTAATGGTGATTTTGTTTTGTTCGCTTCCAATCAATTTCTTTCTGAATTATGTCCTGATATTTGGCTATTGGGGATTTCCTGAACTGGGAGGAGCAGGTGGAGGGTATGCAACTTCTATTACTTATTGGTTCATCCTTGTCATGACTGCTTTTATTATAAAAACGAAGGAGCCTTTTTCAAACTATACGATATTCAGCGGTCTTAATGATTTTTCATGGGATAAATGCAAAGAAATCTTAAAGATTGGAGTACCCATGGGATTGTCAATCTTTTTTGAAACGAGTATGTTTGCAGTGGTGACCATCTTAATCAGTAAATTCAATGTGACAACTATTGCCGCTTATCAGTCTGCATTAAACATTGTTTCCTTCCTGTATATGATCCCGATCAGCATTTCCATGGCGCAGACAGTGTTAGTCGGATTTGAAGTGGGTGCAGGCAGGTATAAGGATGCAAAAGCCTACAGCTGGCTTGGCATCTATTTAGCCGTATTGATTGCCTTGTTTACTGGGCTGCTGGTCGTATTTTTCCGCTATGAAGTTGCAGGTTTTTATTCTAC
The DNA here is from genome assembly GCF_023516215.1 of Cytobacillus pseudoceanisediminis. NCBI lineage: Bacteria > Bacillati > Bacillota > Bacilli > Caryophanales > Bacillaceae > Cytobacillus > Cytobacillus pseudoceanisediminis. Next base: position 619,631 of record NZ_CP097349.1, read on the forward strand.
TGATAGTGCCGTTATTGCCTTAACTGCCCATTTTCTGATTTACGCCCTGTTTTTCCAGATTTCTGATGCCATCCAAGCTACTGCACAAGCTGCATTAAGAGGATATAAAGATGTGAATATTTCGTTTGTTATCACATTGATTGCTTATTGGCTGATTTGTCTGCCTGCTGGCTACGTTCTTGCACATCATACCAGCCTCGGGGCTACTGGATATTGGCTTGGCCTTACCTTCGGGCTTCTTGCTGCAGGTGTTTGTCTTTCAATGCGGCTCATCTTTATCCAGAAGAGGAAATTTATCAATGAAGAAATTCGGGAAGCAGGCTAAAAACCGTCTGGCCGTTTATTGCGGCATTGACGGTTTTTTTATTTGTTAAGTTTTTTTTGACATCTACCTGACATATTGCCCGGATATAGTAAAGTCGAGGTTAAGAATGCTTGGCCTTGAAAATATTCAGGAGGTATAGGAATGAAAAAGACAATCATTGGTTTTAGCCTTGCAGGTTTATTATTGGCAGGTGGATATGCGACAACATCTTTTGCATCTGATACAGTAACTTCTGCAGAAAAAGGCGAGTTAAGCTGGAAATTTAAAAACAAGTGGTTTGGACATCATGGCAGGGGGTTTACTAATGACTCTGAATCTGTCCTTCAAAGGGCTGAAGAGCTCGGCATTAAAACAGAAGGAAAAGATGCCGAAACTTTAATTGGTGAAATCAGGGAAGAAGAAATTCTGAAAGTAGCGAAGGAGCTTGGGATTAAAACGGATGGAAAAGATACTGAAGACCTTATGAAGGAAGTAATGCTTGCTAAGCTGAAAAAGGAAGCTGCAGAATTGGGCATCAAGACAGAAGGAAAAGATGCAGAAGCTCTTCATGAAGAAATCGGTACAGCAAAACTGAAAGAGGAGGCCAAAGAACTGGGAGTATCGACTGAAGACAAAGATTTGGATACTCTTAAGAAAGAAATACAGGCTGCTTCCTTAAATAAGAAGGCAAAAGAGCTTGGGATTTCTACTGATGGAAAAGACTTGCAGACCTTATCAGAAGAAATATACACAGCGTCCGTAAAAAAAGAGGCAGAAAAGCTGGGAATCTCCATAGAAGGCAAAGATATCAGGGAAGCTTGGCAAGAGGTATTTTCCGTGATGGTCAAAATAGAAGCGAAGGAACTGGGCATATCAATAGATGGGAAATTTATTCAGCAAATTGCTCAAGAGGTCAGGGAGAAAAAAGTGACTGATCTCGCTAAGGACTTGGGTATTTCCACCAATAATAAATCAACAGCAGAACTTATCTCGGAAATAGAAGAGAAGGACAGTGCTAAATTACAGGATGTACTCGGAGAAAATTTTATGGATATTAAAGGGTTGGGCATGAAGGAAATGAGAGGCAGTCATGGGCATGGGAAAGATGGCAGCATGAAGCAGCGCGTATCTAAAGAAAGTCTAACTGAAACAGATACAGACTCAGGCTCTTTGTAATAAGTTTTAAAAATCCCCGTGTACAAATCCGGGGATTTTTCTTGTATAGTTAACATATTGGAGGAAAGTAAAATGAAAAAGATCCTTGTGGCAGAAGATGAATTGGCTATTTCCAGGGTTTTAAGCGCCTATTTGCAGCGAGAAGGGTTTGAAGTTCTAACAGCATATGACGGCACCAGTGCTCTTGAGCAATTTTTCAGTCACTCACCACAGCTTGTGATCCTGGATATTATGATGCCTGGCATGGATGGCTGGAGTGTGCTTGAAAAAATTCGTGAAAAAAGCGCATGTCCTGTTATCATGCTTACAGCGCTGGGGGATATTGATTACAAGCTGAAGGGCTTGAATACAGGTGCAGATGATTATATTTCAAAGCCTTTTATCGGAGATGAGGTTATTGCACGTGTGAATGCCGTATTGAGGCGATCAGCAAATGTGTACACGGATGAACATATAAAACAATATGGAAGTTTAACGATAAATTTTAATGCGCATACCATTTTCCTGAATGGCAAGGAAGTAAGTTTGACTCCGCGAGATTTATCATTGCTTCTGTTTTTGGCTGAACGGCCTAACAGAACTTTCACCAGGGATCAGTTGATTGAACATGTCTGGGGAATGGATTATGACGGAAGCGACCGTGCTGTCGATTTGGCCGTAAAGAGGATACGGCAGGCATTAACAGACTGGCCGGAAACAGAAGGTGAAATAAGGACGCTCAGAGGAATGGGGTACCAATTCCATGTTTATGAAAAATAACAAAAGAACAACACTGCTCCGCTATTGGACAACCCGCTATCTTATTACACTTGTCATCGGACTTATCTTACTGGCAGCGGGATCTATGTGGTGGATCAGGCAGACAACTCTTGAAAACCGGCTGAATTTGCTGCAGTACGTTGCTGTTGAAACAGCAGATCGTGTCGTACAGCAGGACGGCGGCATCGAATTTGATCCATTTTTTAATAGAATGCTGGAGGAAAGAGCGAAGCTGCTGGAATTTAAGTTTGATCCCCAGGTTTTTATAAGCGATTTAAATGGACAGATATTATATAAAAAATCTGGACGTATGCAGAGAAATAACCAGGCTGGTCCCAATCTCGGAACTTTGCCTGCAGATTTGCTTGAGAACCAAAAGAACGTCCAAAAACTGGAGACAGAGGATGGTCAGGCGGTGTATGCTGTTAAGTCGGAGATATCATTCGATAATAACCAGGTTGGATGGGTCGTGGTGGTCCAAAGCGCAGATGATTTGACGAATGTAAATCAGGAATATTCCTTGTTATTTATCATGCTCACAGGATTGGTTTACTCGGATGGAGTGTCATTTATTTTCTTTCCAGGAAAATTTCGAGACCCATTCAGGAAGTGGCTCAAGCTGCCTCGAAGGTCAGCGAAGGTGACTATAAAATCGAACTGAAAGCCAGGGCCAATGAGGAAGAGATTCATAATTTAATCATATCGTTTAAAGAAATGACTGAGCGGCTTATGCACCTTGAAAAACTTAGGGCAGAATTGCTGGCTGGGGTCACACACGATTTGAAAACACCTGTCACATCTATAAGCGGTCTAATTCAGGCAGTGCGTGATGATGTTGTAAGCGGGGAAGAAAAAGAGGAATTTCTTGATATTTCTTTAAAAGAAGTCAGCCGTTTGCAGAAAATGATTGAGGACTTGCTCGATTTTAATTCTCTTTCGTCCGGTGCTTTTTCAATCAGGCCCGAAAACTGTGATATGAATAAGCTCGTGCAGAATATTGTAAGGCAATGGGCACTGGCTCAGAAAGGCCATTTTCACTATCGTGTAGAAGTGCCCTCTGAAACCATCTGCAGATCAACAGACCCGTACCGTCTGCAGCAGATTATGATTAATTTATTGAATAATGCTTATCATGCCATTGATGAAGATGGCAGCATTACTGTTATATTGAGTGAGAAATTTATTGAGGTTCATGATACTGGTTCAGGAGTAGCGGAAGAGGAGCAGCCTTATATTTTTGAGCGTTTTTACAGGGGTGAACAGAAAAAGCTGAAAGTAAGAGGGCTTGGCTTGGGGCTTCCATTCAGCAAACTGCTGGCTGGTGCTTTGCACGCAAATTTATTTCTAAAAGAAAGTTCGGCAAAAGGCAGTACATTTACGATTATGTGGGAAGAAGAAGGGTAGGTATAAGCTGGGAGACTTGCTTGCCTATCTCTTTTTTTGGAGGTGAATAAAAAACTCTGCACGATAAGATGCTGAAAGTTGAATGGATTTTGACTCGCAGGCGGCAAATTTCAGCAGCTATATTTCAAAGGTTTTTTTCATATTTAATAAGGGTTTAACAGAAGCATATACATTTTTGACTCCGAAATAATCTTGAGGGTAGAATAATAATGTTCTTTAAATAGATGACTAGACAGCAACGAAAGTATAAAATGAGGGGGCATTCGATGGAGACTAAATCTTCCAAATATGAAATAAATGTAAATGGATCTTTATTCGATTGGGATTTGGATGATGCAACGTTTAGATTTGAGAACGACGATGTGGTAGTATTTTGGATAAACACAGCTTTCAAGACACTGCTGGACTCCATTGAAGAAATCTCTGGTGAAGAGTCGGCCAAGCTTGTGCTGGAAACAGCAGGGTACCGTACAGGGAAAATTGTCAGCAAATTTTATTTGGAATCGAATAAAGAAAAAGAAGACATTATCAATCATCTGCCCAATATTTATCTAACTGCTGGTTGGGGAAAAACAGACATTGTTTCCTTCTGTCTCGAAGAAAAGAAAGCCATTGTACGTGTTAACAGCGGCTGGGAATATAAGATTAATATTGCTCAAAAGAAAAAAACAGAAGGCACTTTTTTGCCTGGACATTGGGCAGGGGTGTTAAGCGGCCTGTTTGAAACAAATATATGGTATAAAGTGAGGCAAAGCCAGGTCCAGGGGGACCAGTATTCCGAATACGAATTTTTCGAATCCGAAATTACACCTTCCCAGAATATTAGCGCAATGATAAAAGAGCGGACACAGAGCTCCCAGAAAGAGCTGGAAAAGGAAATTGCTGAGCAGACCAGAGTATTGTCTGAAATCATTAAAGAGATTTCTTCTCCTATTATACCTGTGATCGATTCCATTTTAGTCATCCCTTTGGTTGGAAGATATGAAGAGCTGCGGGCAGAGGAATTGCTGAACAGAACATTACTGAATCTTCCCCGATATAAAGCTGAGTATCTAATACTGGACTTAACTGCATTAAAAGGGGTAGATCAATATACTCTGGATTTCCTGAAGAAATTTGTCCGAGCCGCTTCCCTATTGGGCAGCAACTGCATATTTGTCGGGATTTCACCAGAACTTAGCCTCCAAATAATAGAGAGCGGAAATAAAGAAACACAAATTCCTTGTTTTTCTATTCTGCAGCAGGGTATCACCCACGCACTGGATCAATTGGGATTGGAGATTTCTACTAAAAGATAATGAGGAAAAACCAGCATTTAGGGCCAGTGCTGGTTTTTTACTGCTTATTAATGCAACTAGACTTTAACGATATTTCCTTCTGCAGGTATCGGATGAGCTTTCAACATTCTAGCAAAATGGATTAAATTATAGGCCATTATTTTGGCATGCTGTCTTGTGAAGTCATTTTCATAGCCCTTTGCTTCAATGAAGGATGGGCCGGGACCAGCCTCTCCAACCCAATAGGTGTCAACATTTGGCGGTATGGTGAATCCCATATGGGAGAGTGAATATAGCACAGAACGCGAAACATGTTTGGCTCCATCTTCATTGCCGGTCACCACTACGCCGCCAACCTTATTGTAATAAATATACTGCCCTTTTTCATTGGTCAGACTGCTCCCTCCATATAATCTTTCGATCACTTTAGTGGTGATGCTGCTTTGCTCGCCAAGCCAGATGGGAGAACCAAGGATAAGGATATCTGCCTCTTCAACCTTCTTAAAAATATCCGGCCATTCATCCTCCTGATCCACAGCTTCAGAAGTAATGCCATATCCAATCTTAAAGTCTGCAGCTGTAATGACCTCTGTTTCCACTTCCGTTTCATCAAAAAATTTAATAACCTCATCTATAAGTGCATCGGTATTGGAGGGTTCACTGCTCTTTTTTAGCGTACAGTTTAATACTAAAGCATTAATTGTCATGGTTAATCAACTCCCTTTCTATTATCCAATACTCTTAATTCCCTTTACTTTGGTTCAAAAACAATAAAATAAAGGAAATGTGATGATTTTAACGAATTACATAAATTGGAATGGGATGGGAGGACTGAAAATGATCTATGAAATGACGATTCAATTCAGGGTGCTGGACATGAAAAAGGGACTGTGGTGGTACGAAACTTTACTTAATAAACAACCTGATTTCATTCCGCATGAAGGTTTTGCAGAGTGGGAACTCATCACAGGGTGCTGGCTTCAGATAGCTGAGGGAACTCCCAGTATAGGAAGCGGTCCAATTAGGCTGGGTGTGCCTGATCTTGAACAGGAACGTGAAAGGCTGATCACAGAATTAAAAATAACACCATTTGATATCCATTCGAGGAAAGAAGTCCCTGTTAAGTGGGCAACATTCTCGGATCCCTGGGGAAATAGAATTGGATATTTTGAATATATCGATAAGCATGAACGGGAAACTCAAATAAAAAAGGTAATCAAAAATGAACGGGGGAGATGACAGCTATGGAGCATCATTTTATAGAAAGAGAGGAAGGCTTTACCCTTCATTATCTGGAATGGATACCTGCATTCGAGAATGACAGCCTTCCTGTAATATGCATTCATGGGAACCTTTCAAATGGAAGAATGTTCAGGTGGATTGGGGAAAAACTATCTCAAGGAAAATGGGGAAAACCAAGACGGGTCATTTCAATTGATTTAAGAGGGTGCGGGGACAGCGGCCTTCCGAAGACCGGCTTTACAATCCGGCATCTGGCCAGTGATATTGAGGCGGTTCTCCAGCACGCCGGAATTGAGAAAGCACACTTTATTTCATTTTCCAGGGGAGTCCCGAATACTGTGCAGTTTGCAGTAGATTATCCGGGCAAAATAAAGGGCTTTGTGGTAGGGGACTTTCCTGCAAAAAGCTTTGTTATGAAAAAGGAATGGGTTGAAAACATAATCGCCAGAAATAAAGTTCATCAGACATGGGAGGAGCATTATCAGGCTATCTCCCCTAATCAGGAAATCAGCCCGGAAGAATTTGCAGAAAGAAAGGAAGAATTCTATGTGAAAAAAGAAGATGGAATTCACGCAAGGGTTCATAAAGATCTCCCCATGAAACTTCAGATGGATTCAGAGGATTTGGACTTAACCTATGGGCTGGATCAAATTGAAGGGCCGGTCCTTTTATTGCGCGGAGAGGAAAAAGGCACTCTGATAAAGGAAGAAGAGGTGCAGGAATTTAGAAGATATCACCCTTCATTAAAAGAAGAATTGATTGCAGGGGCAGGACATTCCGTTTTTGATCCGAAAGAACAAACAGAAAGTATTTTCAAAGATTATTTTGAAAGCCTTGACATAAAAAGGAGGACATAATGAAGATTCGAAGTATTGGCCATTCAGAGCCCCCTCCTATGAACCTGCTATTATTGGCAGATCCTTCAATTGAATTTATTGAGGATTATCTAAATCGAGGGGAAACATATATTGCTGAACTTAACGGAGCAGCAGTCGGCGTTTATATCCTTCTTGCCACAAGGCCAGGAACCTGTGAGATTGTTAATATTGCCGTTAGTGAAAAATATCAGGGAGAGGGCATCGGCAAAAAACTTCTTCAGCATGCAATAGAGCTTGCTTTTCAAGGTGGAAATAAAACCCTTGAAATTGGTACGGGGAATTCCAGTATCGGGCAGCTGGCTCTTTACCAAAAATGCGGTTTTAGAATCACTGGGGTCGATAGAGATTTTTTTGTGCGGCATTACAAAGAAGATATCCATGAAAATGGAATTCTTTGCCGGGATATGATCAGGCTGTCTATGGATTTACAAAGACAGAGCCCAAAATGATTAGGGAGGGCAATGAAAAGGGCAAACTAAAAGCTGATTTCATGAATGTTATGCTGTAATGTGTTACGTTAAAATTAGAACAGTCAGAAAAGGAGTGTTTGGTTTTGCGTGAAAAGGAAACTTTAAAGGAAGACATTCTGAATGCCTATCAATTCAGGCATGCGACAAAGGAATTTGATCCAAATAAAGAAATTCCCGAAGAAGATTTTCGATTTATATTGGAGACAGGCCGTCTGTCACCAAGTTCATTTGGCTTTGAACCATGGCGTTTTGTGGTTGTTCAGAATCAGGAGCTCCGTGAGAAAATTAAGAATGCCTCCTGGGGAGCATTCGGTAAACTGCCTGAAGCAAGTCACTTTGTTTTAGTCCTGGCAAGAACGAAAAAAGATACTAAATATGATTCCCAGTATCTGCAGGATCATTTTAGAAATACTCTGGGGATGCCCGAAGAAATGATGGAAAAATATTTGCAGCGGATAGAGGAATTCCAGAAGTCTGATTTTGATCTTCTGGAAGGAGACCGCCCTCTCTTTGATTGGGCCTGTAAGCAAAGCTACATCGCACTGGGGAATATGATGACCGCTGCTGCACAAATTGGCATAGACTCCTGCCCAATTGAAGGTTTCGATATTGAAAAAATGAATAAGCTGCTGAATGAGGAAGGTTTGCTTGAAGAAGGAAGCTTCGGGCTGTCGGTAATGTGTGCATTTGGGTACAGAGTGAAAGACCCAAGGCCGAAAACACGCAGACCATTCGATGATATTATAAAGTGGATTGATTAGGAAAAGAGCTTTGACTCTTTTCCTTTTTTATTGCTTAAGAAAGGAAATTGAAATTATAGCTAGAAAACTAATAAGAAATCAAATGCGCCTAATTAAGAAAGGAATAATTTATGAAGATAACGAAAGAAAGATTTGAGAATACAGGCAGATGGATTAAAAGAAATGCAAGGCCGCTTGAATCAGCTTTATGGTCATACCATTTTGAGGATCTTAATGATGAAGGGGTAATAAAATGTATTGAAGCTTTTCAGAATGACGATGGAGGATTTGGCCATGGCATTGAACCTGATTTCTGGTCCCCTTACTCGTCACCGATGGCTTCATGGGCGGCCGGACAAATTTTGATGGACATTGAAGCAAAACCCGAGTTAAATGTTGTACAAAAACTAGTAAATTATTTAGAACACAGCTATATGCATGAGAAGAAAATGTGGCCATCAGTTATGCCTTCAAACAACGAGTACCCACATGCTCCATGGTGGCATTGGACAGAGAATGTCCAGGAAAATTGGTCTTATAACCCAAGTGCGGAGCTTGCCGGGTTCTTATTGCATTGGTCACCACCTGGTACCAGTTCTGCTGAAATAGGGTGGGAAACAATTAAGGATGCAGCTGATTACATAATGGAAGCTGATGAGATGGATAGGCATGAAATTAACAATTTTCAGAAGCTGGTAAAGTTAATGTCTAAGCAGGAAACTGAATTTGATTCCAGAATTAATTACACTCTCAAGCATACGGCTGAGAAAGTGAATGCTCTTGCATACAAAGCTGCCGGGAAGAAAAAGAAGATTGGGGATTAGGCTATACAGCCACTCCCTTGGATTTTGCTGAGCATCCAGAAGATTCTCTTTCTATGAAATTTGGAACGTTAATTGATGATAATCTTGATTTCTATATTGAGCAGATCTCAAATGAAGGAACATGGGATATTTCCTGGAGCTGGGGACAATTTGATAATGAATTCCAAATTGCACGCAATCATTGGAAAGGAATACTTGCAGTTAAGCGATATAAAATATTGCATTCTTTTGGAAGGCTTGACGTTTAATAAATGAGGTGAAAATTATGAATCTAGTGATGAAAAGTGACTTAGCTGAGAGGCTGGACCAGGCAGAGACAGATGTGCTGCACTCCAGATTGACAGCTATTAAAAATCGGGATGAAAACCCAATGGGCGTTGAGATTAAAAGAATTGGCCAGACAACCGCTTTTTTTGCCAGGAATATTCCGGGTCCATCATTCAATCTCGTTAAAGGATTTAAGGAAGCCGATACAGAAGTTCTGGATCAAATAGTTGATTTCTACCAGGGAAAAGGAATCCCAATTCGATTGGAGATCACACCATCAAACGGATCATCAGATTTACTGAAGCTGCTTCATCAAAAAGGATTTTATCAATGTGATTTCCATACCACTTTGTTTGCGGAGCCTTCAGATCTTGTGGATCTTCCCATTCATGCTGGCATTGATATACGCAGGATACAAAGAAAGGAATTTGATCTTTTCGGCGAGGTATATACAAAGGGATTTGGCATGCCTGGTTTCCTTAGCCAGGGGATAGCTGAAAATAATGAGGTGCTTTATGGCAATGAAAACTGGGCCTTTTACCTAGCATTTGTAAACAACGAACCAGCTGGAATAGGTGTCATTTTTATGGAAGAAGGGGTGGCAAATCTTGCGGCCGCGGCTGTTTTGCCTTCTTTCAGAAACATGGGAGTCCACAGCGCGCTTATTCAAGCCCGAATCTGCCAAGCGATTACAAATAATGCCGAGCTGCTGACTGGTCAGGCAAGGTTTGGTTCGGTAAGCCAGAATAATATGGAAAAAGCAGGTTTGAAAATTGGATATACAAAAGCAATTTGGATAAGGGAATAAAACCGCTTGAAGGCAGGAAGGTGCAAAATGAAGCATAAGATACATATCAGGAAAACGGCTATTGAGGATATTCCCAAGCTTGCCCGTTTAATGGGAGACTTGGGTTATCCTGTATCGCAAGAGCAAATGGAAACAAGACTTAATAACATCGGCTCACATCCTGATTACTGCACATTAGTGGCATGTCTAAAAGATAAGGTTATTGGCATGGCTGGATTCCATACAGGTCTTTTATACAATACTGACGGCATTCATATCCGTGTTATTGCTTTAGTTACTGATAGTAATTACAGAGGGATTGGTGCAGGCAAGAAACTGATGCTGGCTGTGGAAGATTTTGCAGAACAATTGGGGGCTGCCGGAATCGTACTAAATAGCGGAAACAGGACTGAGCGTGAAGACGCTCATCATTTTTATTTAAGTTTAGGGTATCAGGCAAACAGTACCGGGTTTGTGAAAACTCTCAACTAGGCAGCGGGAATTGAGGTGAAGGAATAGGAAAACCAGGCTGTTTAAGAGCCTGGTTTTTCTTTATAAAGAAGCTTTTGCATCCATCCCAGAAAGGGACGAGTCTATACTCGCGATACCACTCTAATTCTGCAGTTCAAAACTGTAGCACTCAGCTACGTACAATCATACGCGTTCCAATGTAACGGTGGAAAACCCGTCAAAGCTTACTGTATTTCAGCTTTGCATCTCAGAGATGATCTTCGGATCAGGTACTGGACACCGGCTTTCACCATATGCCGGCTCTCTTTGGAAAAGCATTCCTGTCTTACTCTTCTCGTCAGCGACTTATTATTTGAAATTAATTAGTTGACAAGTAAATATTTTTTGTTAATTAAAATTACTTTTTTGGATAAAAGCGTTAAAGTAGACGGATATAGAGGTATTTACCGAATTATTACAGTAGACTGACTAGAATAAGAAAGTATTTTCTTGTTTAACAGTGCAAGGTGAAGAGGTAAATAATAAATATTCAATTGGAAGAGTGCTCATTAGGATATCGTTATCAAAAGTGGAAAAAATACGTTTACAGAATGGAAAGACTAGGAGACAATCATGATTAGAATACAAGCTGTAAATAAGAAAGATGAACTGCAGAAAGATATTACATTTGAGAGGCTGAAAGCAGAGTGGGAAAGTTATAAGTGGTTTTGGGTTGATTTTGATCAGCCAAACGAGGAGGAAACAGCTGAACTCGACAAGACTTTTCATTTTCATCCCCTGGCAATAGAGGATTGTGTTGTTAAACTCCAGCGTCCTAAAATGGATTATTATGAAGACTACAGCTTTTTTGTCACCCATAGCTTAAATCATATTAACGAAGATAAGCAGGAAATCAACTTTTTCATCGGTTCAAATTACATAGTATCGTACCACCATGAGCTCTCCAAAGAAATGAATGATGTTTGGGAAAGGCTGAGCCAGAGTAAGAAAATCAATAAATGGGACCCCTATTTGGTCATGTATCATATCATTGATAAAATAGTGGATAATTACTTTCCCATCGTTTATCACCTGGAAGATCGTTTGAGTCTCATTGAAGATAATCCAAATGATGAAACAATGGAAGAATTATTGGAGAAATTATTTGATATCCGTCATCATTTATTGCAGATAAGATATACAGTCATTCCGATGCGGGATTTAATATACCGTGTCATTAATTCTCACAGGCTTAAAGGCGTAAAGGAAAGATACGAATACTTTGCTGATATTCATGACCATTTGTTGAAATTGACTGAAATGATTGATGAAAACAGGGAATTGACGACCGATATCCGTGACAGTTATTTATCGATCAACTCCCATCAGACAAACCGGGTGATGAGAGTCCTTACCGTGATAACCACCATATTCATGCCATTAACCTTCATAGCGGGCATTTACGGAATGAATTTTGAAAACATGCCGGAATTAACATGGAAATATGGTTACTTTGAAACGCTGTTTTTAATGTTTATTATTGCCTTAGGCATGTTTTGGTGGTTTAAGAAGAAGGGCTGGTTTCGATAAAAGCATAATGAAAGCTTTGCCTGAAATTTTTGGCAGAGCTTTTTTATTGGTTTTGTTTTGAGGAAGGGAGGAGAACTTTTTACTTATATGGAATGTTAATGTAATAGATTCGCCAGAGGCGGATTGGATAGAAAAATTAAGAAACGGGTGAACGGGTATGGATATTTTCGAGGTTAAATCCATTGAAGGATATAAAAAAGAGCTGTCCAAACTATTAATTGAGGTGGTAAATGAGGGAGCGTCAATAGGGTTTCTGCCTCCGCTTGATCAAGCTAAGGCAGAGGAATATTGGGAGGATTTATTAAAAAACAATGATGTGGTTTTGTTTTTAGCTGTAATGGATGGAAAAGCTGCCGGAACAATCCAGCTCCATTTATGCCAGAAAGAAAATGGAAGCCATCGTGCGGAGATTGCAAAATTAATGACTGACCCCTCCATCCGCAGAAAGGGTTTGGGACGATTGCTATTAAAAGCGGCAGAAGATAAAGCGAAACAGGAGGGCCGAAGCCTGCTTGTACTTGATACAAGAGAAGGTGATGTTTCCAATATCCTTTATCAATCAGCAGGATATCTTAAAGCAGGCATCATACCAGGCTTCGCACAGTCTGAACAAGGCAATCTGGAGGCGACAGTGATTTATTATAAAAATCTAAACGTGACTTATGACACAAAAACTTCAAGTTAATAGAATGCTTCACTAAATTTTTCATTTATAATGATAAGGTATATTATATTTACAGATGTATTTCTATTTACAAAGGAGTTTATATGATTATTTTCAATCAGCTGGGAGTATTAAAAGAGAGTAAAAACCGGGATACGGAACAGCTTTTCTACGTATTTATGCAATCTGAACAAGGTATGTCTAAATGGAGCAATACGGTTTTTCTTACCTGCTGAAATGATTCAATCCGAATACTTTTGGTCACCGGTTAAACTCTCACTGGAAATTGCCTCTATATCGCTTCTCGCTGTTTTAGTGATAGGGGTTTTAGCTGCAAAACTGATGGCAAATCGGACGTTTAAAGGCCAGGCAATTATAGATACTTTGCTGCTTTTGCCATTGGTCCTTCCACCTTCCGTTGTAGGATTTCTGCTTATTGTGGTTTTTGGAAAGCAATCTTTCGTCGGACGAGGGATTGAATCGCTGTTTAACGGGCCAGTCATTTTTACGTGGTGGGCTGCTGTCATTGCCGCGGCCGTTGTAGCATTTCCACTGATGTATCAATCTGCCAGGGCTGGTTTTGAATCCATTGACAATGAGATTGAAGACGCCTCAAGAGTCGATGGTGCATCAGATTTAAAGGTTTTTCTGTATGTAACGATGCCGCTGGCTTCTAAAGCCATCATGACAGGAGCAATATTAAGCTTTGCCAGGGCAATAGGGGAATTCGGCGCCACATTAATGTTTGCAGGCAATATTCCCGGAAAGACACAAACACTTCCCACCGCGATCTACGTTGCTATGGATTCAGGGGATATGGAACTGGCTTGGATGTGGGTTTCAATTATATTACTTATTTCAACTTCCATGCTTGTGTTCATGAATTTTATTAAGAAACGTTTCTAGAAAGGCGGAATGCAGTCATGTGCAAACCGCCTTTTTTTGTGTGAGCAATTGGATTAATTCACATCAATAAGCGCCACTCGTTCATGAGTATTCTATCTGAAAAGCACTATTCCTAGTGATAAGCGCCATTGGCTGATGATGATTCAGTCCAAAAGGCATTATTCTCATTCATAAGCGTCATTGACTGCTGTTAATTCAGCCTGAAAGGGCGCTATTGGGAATAGATTAGCGCCATTCACACAAGCTGATTTTGCTTGAAAGGCAATATCTAATCATAAGAGAGCCATTCGTTCTTTATTGTTGAACCTTGAATCGTATAGCCAAGCTAAGGGAGAGAGAAATGCTTGCATACATATACGAAAGCATTATTATCACAGGGATAAGCCTGTTAACAGCCAATGTATTTTTTCAGAGCGAAGGTGCTCCTGGTGAGTGGCAGTTTATAAGAAGGTATATTGAAACTGGTATTTCTTAAATAAACTTTTAACAAATTGATTTTTAAATAAAGAAAGGCACAGGAATTTCCCTTTTTAATCTTTTATCAGCTGGTACAGTCTAAACATATCATCTCTGCTGAAGATTTTCGGAACAGGATACAGGGGATTGGCTTCCTTTAAGGCACGTTCAGCCATGATTGGAATGTCCCTGTCTTGAATTCCGCTTACTTTTGGCGGGATCCCCATTCTGCTGTTTAGGGATTTTATGCTAAGAATAAAATTTTTAGCATTTTCTTCAGCCGAATCTGACGCATTGCCGATACCTGCGGCCACTGCCAGCTCGGCCAAAGGGTCCCATACTGCCTCTCCATAATGCTCCAGGACATATGGAAGGATGACGGCATTTGCCAAACCGTGAGGGACCGAATAAAAACCTCCGAGTGTATGGGCAATAGCATGAACATTGCCAACATAGGCCCTGGTGAAAGCCAATCCTGCAAGATACGCAGCTTTCTGCATATTGGCTCTTGCCGTCAGGTTTTCGCCATTCTGGTATGTTTCATAAAGATTATCATAAATTAGGCGGACTGCATTTATGCTGAATTTTCTAGTCTCTGCTGTATTGCTTCTGCCAATGTAGGCTTCGATGGCATGGGTTAGTGCATCCATACCGGTTGCAGCTGTTATATGAGGAGGCATTTTTAATGTAATCAACGGGTCAAGAACTGCATAATGCGGGATTAAGTTCAAATCAATAATCGCATATTTCTCGTGTGAGCTGCTGTCAGTAATGACCGCTGCAACGGTGGCTTCACTTCCAGTACCTGCCGTGGTCGGGACTGCAAAAATGGGAGGGAGCTCTTTTCTAACCTTAAATTGGCCTTTCATTTGTGAAATGCTTTTCTCTGGCCTCATAACTCTTGCACCAACTCCTTTGGCACAATCCATCGGAGAACCCCCGCCAAAAGCAATAATCCCCTGGCAGTCATTCTTTTTATATACCTCAAGTGCTTCTTCTATATTCGTATTTGTAGGATTTGGAATGGTTTTATCATATATATAAAACTCAATGTTCTTTTTCTGTAAATTTGAAAGCAAACCATCCATTAGGCCAAGACCACTGATGCCGCTGTCAGTTACAATCAGAATTCTGCTGATCTCATTCTTCTTAATAACATCAGGAAGCTTGTCCAGGCTATTGGGACCTTCTAATAATTCCGGTTTCCGCCATGGCAGAAAAGGCGATGCCAGCTTGAAGGTTTTTTGAACCATTCGGCAGTATGTTTTATACATTCCCTCACCCCTAAACTTATCGGAAAATTCTAATATTATAAATCATATATACCTTTATGTTAAAGAAGAAGTCAATATGCTGAATGATGTAAAATAATCAGTGATTAAAAATGAGTTAAAACACTTGGCTAAATTAATTCAGCTTTCTTCCCTGCCTTTCTCGTTTTCAATGCGGAATGATGAAAGAGTTCAATCCGGATGATTGACACAATCATAAATGTATTTTATAATTATCTCGAAATCAAGATAAATTAATTCGAAGTATTGGCAGGTGATAATATGAAAAGGCCTTGCCCTAACCCGGCATTCCTGATTCTCATGCAGACATCCAAATCCATTCATGAATGCATAAAGGACAGTATCACCAATTATAGCCTTAGCATGACCGAGTTTTCAGTGCTGGAAGCTCTATACCACAATGATATGCAGACGATACACGAAATTGGAAAGAGGATATTAATTACGAGCGGCTCGATGACTTATGTAATTGATAAGCTTGTGGAAAAGGGATATGCCAAAAGAATCGCATGTCCGAATGACCGCCGGGCGATTCATATTGGTTTAACTGACAAAGGAAATAAGTTATTGGAAGAGATTATGCCGAAACACCAGCAAAAGGTGAATACTTTTTTTGAAGAACTGAATTCAGATGAGCTGGATGATTTAATAAATTTACTTGAAAAAGTTAAAAAGCGGACAGAGATTTAAATTAATATCTTGAATTAAAAATATTTGAATTGAAATGAGTTTTATTGGCTGAATTTAGGATACATTAAATAGGAAGAGGTGTTTACAGTGGGCAGAAAAACTAGCGGGATCCATCATATCACTGCCATCGTCGGCCATCCGCAGGATAATGTCGATTTTTATGCAGGTGTACTAGGTTTGAGAATGGTCAAGCAGACCGTAAATTTTGATGACCCCGGCACTTATCATCTGTACTTTGGCAATCAAGAAGGAAAGCCGGGGACAATCATTACTTTCTTTCCATGGGCAAATGCTTTCCAGGGAGTTATAGGGGATGGCCAGGTTGGGGTCACCTCCTATGCCATTCCCAAAGGTGCCCTTGGATTTTGGCAAGACAGATTTAAGAAATTTAATATTTCTTACACAAGGGAAAAAGATTCGGAGAAGAATTGATAAAGCTTCTTG